>CAMMMX010000004.1 GCA_946498095.1 uncultured Clostridia bacterium | reverse complement strand
CCCCCGACCTGCTGATTACAAATCAGCTGCTCTACCAACTGAGCTACACCAGCGAACGAATTGCAATTGGCTGAGCGCCTGTGCATAGCGGGACCGAAGCGTCCATTCCACAACCGCCACAAAATGACGTTATTTATTATATCGTATTCGTTCCAATTTGTCAAGCGCTTTTTTCATATTTCTAAAAATTTTGTTTGACTGCTGCTCTGCAACTCAAAAAAGCCTAATACCGCCCCCTTTCCCTCGACAGTATGGGGACTTTCTTTCTACTGAAAAACATACTGATCCATCATCAATGAATCATAAACGAAAAAATGAAATTTTATATCCTCTGTTGAGTTCTTATTGTCAATAGGATTTTTATATACATAATTTATCCGGATTCATTTTGCTCGTTACAGGGTTTTCTAGAAAGTCTGTCCATGCATGTGTGCAACTCCCTAAAGGCGGATTTGCAGCCGGAGTGACAAAAAATGGAATCTCCATAACCCGTCAACATAACCCGGACGCACATTTCTATGGGGATGTGCGTCCTTATGGGATACGAAAAAGATATTTGCTTTTTGGGCTCAGACTTCGAACCCTGTAAAGCCAGTTTGATGAAAGAAGATGCCGGCGCGTTATCAAAACGGATAAATCTATAACGATTCAGCCATAGCAACTAAAGTTTCTAAATCGTAACAGAATCCCTGCAACTCAAAGACGACTTCATCCTTTATCCTGTACAGGCATATTAAATCATGATTATCCTTGACAACAGACCCTTCTATATCGCCAATCATAATCTTTTCAATAGACATAACCGTTTGGATTTCAATGCTTGCATCCGGGCCCGCATAATACTGATATAGCGTTATCCAGTTGTACTTTCCGTTTGTATCAGGTTCTTTAGCCCAATAGTTAATAATCGCATCATAGCTCAGTTTTTTATTTTTGGCAACAATCACATTCACACTGCTTAATTCAACATTTTCAGGAATCCAACTCGGCTCTTTAATGTGAAACGGAGCCGCTTGACTCGCTTCCTTGTAAGTGGGAAAAGCCTGAATCTCTGTCGATTGCTGGGTGTGTATATTATTATCGCGTTCTTCGTAACCAGTATTGGCAAAATCGCTCCTATTTACAATTTTTAACGTAGTCACACCATCGCCTGTCACGTATACCTGTGTAACGGCTGAACCACCAAACATAATTCGTTTTATTTCATTGATGATATCACCACCATAGGCAAACGCTGTCGTGGAAAATACGACCAATAAAACTGCTGCCAACACGGTAACAAAACACCGTTTCGTTGGGAATTTTTTTGTGATATTCGCTTTCATTTTCTCTTTTGTATTGTGAATCAACTGGGGACTCGGCGTTTTCTGATCCATTATCGTTTTATAAGTATCCATATCCATCTGCAAAATCTCCTTTTAGTTCTTCTTTCATTGCACAACGAGCACGGGTAAGCCATGTCCTTACTGTGGATTCTTTTGCTTTCATAATTTTACTTATTTGTTTTACAGATAAATCTTCATAGTAAAATAGGTATATTACATCGCGATGTCTTTTTGGAAGTTTTGATAAATACACATCAAGGTCATGGTGTTCTGTTTCTTCATAAGACATTGTATCGTCTAATGGCTCTGACTTATGAGAAGAAAGCAATGCCCAAAGTGAATTACAACGGTTTATCGTTACACGGATGAACCACGCCTTGCGATGAGCTTCGCTTTCAAAGTTACGTGGCTTTGAAATATATTTCAGAAATACATCCTCTGCATCGTGCTTTGTTTTCATATGCGATAGAGCTAGTCGATAAACCATATTAGAATATTTTTCAATCACTTCATCAATGCAATCGTCCGTACGTAGCGATTGTATTTTCAATTTTCATCACTCCCTTACTAACAATATCATTCCTGCATGGTGATTGTATTTCCAGTTTGCATTCCCCCTTTACTAACAATACCTTTCAGACATGTAAAAAGCTACAAGAAAAACAAAAAAACCGCTCGTTGAGCGGCAAGATATGAATACAATATAAAAGCGACACAGCTTCCTGATAGAACAACCTTCCGATAAAGCAATTTCATTTTTTCGAAAGGTTCTGAGATAGGTAGAAGTGATCGACTCCGAACCTACACGTTCCCCGTCAACATAAGCAGGATACACATCCTTGTTCCACAGATGGAGTAAAAGAAAAAGACGGTGCAACGTGGGATAAAACAAAAGCTCCCCACAGAAGTGAGGAGCGCGAATTCCGTGCAGGCTTAACCTGCTGTAAAAAGGGAGACTGAAGGGATGTCCAACCGTTTTTTCGGGGAGACTTGAATCCTTGCAATACAGATAGAACAATCTCCTCATTTGACAAATCCAATTCCATTTATTTGTGTCTTTTGAAAACACGATAAATAATCTGGATACTCGGTTACATCAGACAGATAACTCGGTATATTTACGCTACCAATTCCTTTGGCGGAGATGTCAGTTAATTTTTTTATATCATCCTTACATATTCTGTACCGCCTTTTATTATGGCATTCAGCAAGACGTTCACCTAATTTACTATCCAACTTGCTATTTGAATTACGAATATAATCGAAAACATATTTACCGTAATCTTTTGCCTCATTTTCATTTACCAATTTTCCTTGATGTATGACCTTATTTCTTAGTTCAACTCTCTTTTCTTCCAAAAATACAGGATTCTCTCCTAGTGTAGCAAGCCATAATGAATAAAAAGCACCCAACTGGCGTTCAGATTGTTTGCTTATGATTTTCCATAACTTTTTAAAGTCTGTGTCGGGGTTATGATAATAAGTAAATATCTCTATACAATACTCAAAATATCGTTCCATTGCTGCATGATATGTTCCAATTGACTCTCGAAAATAGCCATCTTGTATACAATATGTTGCTTGCTGGAACAACAAATCATACAACTCGTTGGACAATGTGTATTTATACTTGTGTTCGTTCGCACATTCCAATTCAAAATATGGCCATTTATCAATTTGAACAAACGGAAAACTCCAATCTAAATAAGTTAATATATCGGGTATATTGTTTCCTTGGACAGCTTCAAAACATTGCGGACATAACATTCGTATTTTCATACATTTTCTCCAATAAGCATGTTTATAATATTGTATGATGATTAATTTTATAATTAATCACAAAAATCGTAAACTTATTTTTGGGAATAAATGCTTTAAAATTGGCGTATAAAAATTTTAATCATTATTAAAACGGGCAAAATTTCAGCTCTTGGTGGATATACCAAAAGACAAACCTGTCCAAAACAAGCTTGTCTCTCTTTGGTTAGGACAACATGACTCCGAACCTACACGTTCCCCGTCAACATAAGCAGGATACACATCCTTGTTCCACAGATGGAGTAAAAGAAAAAGACGGTGCAACGTGGGATAAAACAAAAGCTCCCCACAGAAGTGAGGAGCGCGAATTCCGTGCAGGCTTAACCTGCTGGTCGGGGCGACAGGACTCGAACCTGCGGCATCTTGGTCCCAAACCAAGCACTCTACCAAACTGAGCTACGCCCCGATGGATGACGTATGTGTGCATAGCGCGTACACGTCTGCTCCTGCTTCATAACATAAACATACCGGGACCGTAATTCTCAGACCGGACAGACCAGTACGACAGCTCTAGAAATTCCTCAAAAATGCACACCTTGAAAAACGACTATAAACGCCTTTCAATGTGTCCGCGTCATCAGACAACGTTCATATTATACAATATCCGGATCGCCTTGTCAAGCCCTGAAGTCGAACAAGGCGGGACCGCCGCACGATATTTTTGATGCAGAATTCACTGAATCTGCATTGACTCACACAAGCAAATCTTCTATAATGAATCACAGTAAAACGTTTCAGAGAACAGATGGCGTTATTTTGGTTAGAAAGGGGATTTCTTGTATGGCAGGCAGCTTAGTCTCAACAGCCAGACAGCGTATGCTGGCGGCTTTATCCGGCTCTGCCGAGAACGGCATTCCTGTAACGCCGCACTGGTGGGGGCCGTATAAATTCTGGCACCAGGGAATCATTCAAGGCTACGAGGACGACTCCCTTGGCTGGAACCAAAGCGCGCCCGACCTCGCCCGCATTGATGCCTCTTTCTATGATGAATTTCATCCGGACATGTTCCACCTGACCACTGCCCCAACCAAAAACGTCCGTAGTTTCACCTGGGACGAATACATGGACGCCCGCAAAAAAGCCTCCTCCCTCACATCAAAGCAGGCTATCGACGACTACGTCAATCTGTGGCATCGTTCTCCACAGGAGACTCTGCAAAGCGGCGAATTCGACCACATCGTTTTGCTCCGGCAAAAATACGGCGACGAGGCATTTCTGGCCTTGAACGAAGGGTCGGAGACGTCCGCCTATTTCGATGGGCATCTTGGGTTTGAAGCGGGTCTGATAGGCTTGCTGGAACATCCTGAAAACACGCAATATTATTTGAAACGCCTGTACGACAATACTTTTGATCGGATGCTGGCCCTCAAAGAAACCGGTTGCGACGCGTTTATCAACTCCGAGACCTATTGTAGCGCCGACGTGATGTCGCCCACGCTTTACCACGATATCATTTATCCGGTGCAGCACGAGTTTTATCAAAAGTTGTCCGCCATCGGGATCATCCCCATCGTCTATTTCACCGGCAACATCCTGCCGATGCTGAATGACATCAAAACTTTGCCTGTGCGCGGCCTGATGATTGAGGAGTCGAAGAAAGATTTTGTACTCGATGTGGGTGAAATTGCCGCCCGGCTGGAGGGGACGATGGCGCTCTTCGGTAACCTCGACAGTGTCTATGTGATGCAGATGGGTTCCCCGGATGACGTCCGTACCGAGACGCTGCGCCAATTACGAGCGACGCAGGGGTGCCCCTTCATCATGGCGAACGGCTGTCCGCTCAGTTTCCACACGCCGCCGGAAAATATCCACGCCATGATTGAAACCGTCCGCAGGTTTGAATCGTCCTGATCTGTATACGCTCAAGCCCTGTATGCATACGCTTTGATAGGTAGATAAGTCCTCCCCAAGTGAAAGGAGTGCCCATGATGACTGAACTGGGAAAGAAGCATAAATCCTGTTTTGAACAGCGGCGAAGCAAGCCTCAGTATATTCCTGCGACCAGCTACTATCTGGATGCGTATATTGACAACCTCGGCCGCTCCCCCATTCTACGGGAAGCGCGCGCACTGCTTGCGTTATGGTCCCATTGCCGAATCGACGTCTACGCCGACGAACTGCTGCCTGGACAGCTTCGATTTTACGAACCCGTCGCTTTCCATTACGGCTGCGGTACCTATATCGACTATGGCTGTATCGACGTGATCAAGAAAGAACGCGGCATGGATGAAGCAGAAAGCAGACGTCTGGACGAAAGTATCCGTGCCGTGCATGAGCGCCGGCACGTCGCTTTTAATGACGGTTGGTATGAGACACTTGGTCTCAAGGTCTTCACGCCTGAAATGGAACAGTCGATGCGGGTACATGCTGCCTCCACGACCTTTTTCGGCGGTCATATGGTACCTGACTTCGAAACGCTGTTGCAGCAAGGGCTGGACGGTTACCGGGATGAGATACGCCGTGCCCGTGAAGCGTCGGACGGTACAAAAAGGGACTTTTACGAGGCGATGGACACCATCCTTGACGCGTTCGCAATCGTCTTGACCCGGACCGCCGACGCGGTCAACGCGCTGCAAGCTTCCGGTACGGAAGAACAAAAACGTCTATCCACCTTGGCGGAAAATCTGCGCCATATCGCCGCTTGTCCGCCGTCCAATTTTCACCAGGCGCTACTGCTCGTTTATTTCGCTCATATGCTGGCCGGCGCCGATACCTTTGGCCGCTTCGACAAGTATCTGTATCCTTTTTATGAAAAGGACCTGCGCGCAGGGTTACTCACCTCCGATTTTGCGCTGTCCCTGCTGGAATGCCTCTGTGTCAAGGTCGAGCAGATGGATCAAATCCAAAACATGACACTGGGCGGTGTCCTAGAAGACGGTGCCCCTTGCTACAACGCTTTGACCCGTTTGATGCTGCAAGCCACCCGGAACGCGGGGTATAAAGGTCCCAACCTTTGTTTGCGTATCAACGACGTGATGCCGACAGACATGTGGGAAGAAATCCGTGCTTCACTGGCCACAGGACAGGGACTTCCCGCCCTGTATAACGACGGCGTCATGATCCCCTTTTTGGAAAAAGACGGATACCCGCCGCAGGTCGCACGGGACTTCTGCCTCGCCGGCTGCAGCCAGGTCATGCTGCCGGGACGTACCCACTTTGTCAACGACATCGGGATCTTCAACGTCGCCAAGGTGCTGGAGCTGACCCTCTATGGTGGCGTTGACGCGGCGATGACCGGCTTGGAGGCCGGTGAGCGAGGAGAGACGGAGTTTGACTCTTTTCATGCGCTCTACCGTGCCTTCTGCGAACGGCTGGAGGACTTCATCCGTCTGGAAGCGGAGATCAACAACACGGAAATCCGCTTTATCGGCAGCCAGGAAGGTTATGCGCTGCGCAGCCTGCTGACCCGCGACTGCATTGAAAACGGCAAAGGGTGTTATCAAGGCGGCGCACGTTACAACGGTGTCGAGATGGAATTTATCGGCATCACAAATGTAGCGGACTCGCTGGCAGCGATCAAAAAGCTCGTATACGACGAGCGCTCCCTGACGCTGTCTCAGCTGCGGGAAGCGCTTTTACATAACTTCGACGGATATGAGTCCCTGCGTGCACAGCTGCTGCACTGCCCGAAATTCGGCAATGACGACCCCTACGTCGACGATATCCGCGCCGACCTGACGTGCCGCTGCTACGAAACGATGCGGGCACAAAAGGGTGCGTTTGGAGGACACTATATCCCAGGCGAGGTGATTTTTACCGCCCATGACGACATGGGGAGCGTCACCGGCGCGACGCCAGACGGGCGCAAAAAAGGCGAAGTCCTTGCGGACTCCGCTGGCGCGTCGCAGGGGCTGGACCGCTGCGGTCCCACCGCACTGCTCAATTCCTGCCTCAAGCTGCCCTCCGATTCCATCGTCACCACGACAGTGCTCAACCTGAAGTTCCTGAAAAGTCTGTTCGAATCGGAAGGGGATAAATGCCTTTCCTTGATCCGTACCTATTTTGCTCAAGGCGGACAACAGGTGCAGGTCAACGTCTGCGACAGTGAAGTGCTGAAAAAGGCCTACGAGCGTCCACAGGATTACGCGGGTCTTATCGTCCGTGTAGGCGGCTTCAGCGCCTATTTTACCGCACTGAGCCAAAAGCTTCAGCTGGAAATTATCGCCCGCAGCGAGCTTTAAACGTCATTTACGCTTGTTCCTATAAAGGAAGAAAGCGAATGAATAAATTAACTGTTTTTCAAATTAGGAGGAAAAAAACATGTTAGATTGTAACTTTGGACTGTCCTCCGCGTTCCTTACCAGCAACGCGAAGACAATCTCTCTCAGCGCCGAAAACCCCACCGGTGAAAAGGGCAAGGGCGGTATGGCGGAAAACCATCTTGGCGTCGGTCGTAAAGGGCGTGCCTGTGTCGGGATTGCAGCCAACGAAACTATCACCTTGGCCGATGTGGAGGGTCCCGGTATCATTCAGCATATCTGGATTACCACCAACGCCAACGTCGGCCCGGAAGACGCACGTTTCATGCTGCGCAACCTCATTCTGAAAATGTACTGGGACAACGAGGAAACGCCGTCAGTGGAATGCCCGCTCGGCGATTTCTTCTGCAACGGCTTCGGCCAGTTCTTCAATGTCAACGCCCTGCCGATCAGCGCTAACCCGACCGGCGGTCTCAACTGCTACTTCCCGCTTCCCTTCCGTAAGCACGCGCGGATTGAAGTTGTCAACACCCTGGACGTTGCCGGCGGTGCGCTGTTCTACCAGGTCACCTACTCCAAGGTGGACGAGCTGCCGGACAACGCTGCCTACTTCCACGCACAGTGGCGCCGTACCGAGCACATCACCCGTGGACAGGATCATGTCCTGCTTGACGGCGTCAAGGGCAAGGGCCAGTACGTCGGCACCTACCTTGCCATCTCCGCGCTGGGCAGAAGCTGGTGGGGCGAAGGCGAGATGAAATTCTTCATCGACGGCGACACCGACTTTCCGTCCATCTGCGGCACCGGTACCGAAGACTACGTCGGCGGCGCCTGGTGCTTTGAAGGCGGCGAGACAAAGAAGCCGGCCTGTTACTCCACCCCTTTCCTCGGTTACTACTATCTGGAGGATTCCAATAAAATTGATCCTTGGTTCGGCCATAATGTCGCGCTGCACAGCATGTACCGCTTCCATCTGCCAGATCCGATCCGCTTTGAAAGCGATTTAAAGGTCACCATCCAGGATATCGGGCACAACGGCGTCAAGCTTTTTGAGCGCGACGACGATATTGCATCGGTCTCGTACTGGTATCAGTGTGAGCCGCACAACACTTTCCCTGTGCTGCCCGATGTGGACGGACGCCGCCCCCGCTAAACAAAACAGGAAAATGTCCCCCCGTTGCCAGTATGGCAACGGGGGGATTACTCTTTTTCCTCCGGTTCCATGTTGTCCAGCGCGTACTCACAACAGTAGATCACCAGCTGATTGACCGACGTGTTGTTCTTGGTCGCAATCTGGCCCAAGTACTCCACCAGATCCTTCGGCATCCGGAAAGTTTTGTTTACATACTCTTTTTTTGGAATTTTAAACATAAAATCACCTCATATTGCTAAAATGTTCCACTTATATTGTAGGCGATTTTACCTTTCATTTATACACGCTGAAATTGCACTTGTTTTACCTGTGTATGATATTAGATTTGAAGAAAAACGTACATACGATTGCTGAGTATGAAGCAGGATGGGACTATTTGCAGGAGGACCATTGTACCCCCTGTCGTCTTTCCCTAACGGCCAACATTTATCTGCGCTGGACACGGAACGTTCCCATCAAACGCTCGTCTGCTATGTACTGATCCGGGAACTCTTCTACCCAAGCCCATTTGTGCCAAAAACGCCGCGGCGAAACGGATGTCGCCACGGCGTTTGCTGTCCGACGCAGTTTTGCATGGCTAGAAAGCGCTTCACCGCGTCAATATTCGATCCTTGTGCACATATCCCGCCTGCCGCACGCCGGACATTTCCATAGCGTACTTCTCACAAAGCAGGGAAATACCAGCCGGTCCCACTTTACCCGAAACCTACAGCCACAATTCGGACTCGCATAGGTGTGTCCGGACTGGATCGCCGCCCCGATGGCACAGACAATCGCGATAAACAGAAGCGTTATCCTGACCGATAGCCATAGTGGTAGCGGTATGGGTCACATGGTTTGGAGGGTCATAAAAACTTCCCTCCTAAAACCGTTTTTTAAGCAAAACCGTACGGCGTATCCCACACCGATCACATTCCATGCACCATTTAAAGCAAACGAAACCCGCACGCCGTATGCATACAGGCGATTTTATAGCATCCAACGTTTTTGCATGCGATGAAATGTAATTGCAGATCCACCATAATGTTTGTACACCTGCAAACATATCTGATATCAAACAACTTACATCCGCGAACTGACCGCAGGCTCAGCCTGCCCGAAACTGATTGTCTTGACCGTAGTCTCTGCTACAGCTTTTTCAAGCAACGGCCCAAAATCGAAGGCGGACTCGGCCTGTTCCACTTCTACCAGTGTCGGACGCGTCTTGGGGTGCTTAGGGGTAAAAACGGTACAGCAATCTTCATACGGCTGAATGGAAATCTCGAAAGTGCCGATTTTACGGGCCAAATCAACGATCTCTGTCTTATCCATTCCAATCACCGGACGAAAGACGGGCATCTCACACACTGCGTCGGTGCAGACGATCGCCGACAGCGTCTGACTGGCCACCTGTGCGACGCTTTCTCCCGTGCAAAGCGCCAGCGCTTCTTCCCTGCTAGCCGCACGCTGCGCAAGACGATACATCATCCTGCGCATGATAATGGTAAACAGGTCAGAAGGGCAATGATCCCGGATCGCCTCCTGGATTTCGGTAAAGGGGACGCAATAAAAACGGATCCGCCCGCAATAACGGCTCATGGCTTCACAAAGCTCCTCAACCTTCAACAACGCGCGCGGCGATGTATAAGGCGGACTGACGAAATGCACCGCCGACAGCTCCAGCCCCCGCTTGGCCATCATATACCCCGCAACAGGAGAATCGATCCCGCCCGATAGAAGCAGCATCGCTTTCCCGCTGGTACCGATAGGCATTCCTCCCGCGCCCTGGATCCGGCCCGCATGAATATACGCGCCAAAATCGCGGATTTCCACCACAACGGTGACGTCCGGATGGTTCACGTCCACCCGCAGATGGGGGTAGGCTTCCAGCAAAACAGCGCCGAACTCCGTACAGATTTGGGGAGAGTTCATCGCAAAGCTTTTATCGGAGCGCTTGGCGACGACTTTAAAGGTCTGCGCGGCCTTCAAGGCCCCCCGCAGGTATGGCACGCCCTTGCGACAGATGTCCGCGAAATCTTTTTCGCAGACGACGGCACGGGAAAAGGCGGCGATACCAAAAATGTTCGCGATCCGCGCGACGGCCTCCTCCATATCGCAGCCGTTCTCCCTGCTTTTGATATAGAGCGTCGACTGCGCTTTGGTGATTTCAAAGCTGCCCAGAGCCTTGAGGCGCCTTTTGATATTCTTGACAAGTACCATCTCAAAACTGCCTTTGTTAAGCCCCTTCAGCGCAATTTCGCCTGTTTTGATCAGGATAATCTCCTGCAACCCGTTTTCCATCTTCTACTTCCTTCCCTGCCGCTTCCCGGCGCCCAGCCGGTCATCGGCGGATTCGTTCGATCCCGCTGCGGACGCCGTCCAGCAGCGCCTGCGCCTGCTGAAGCGTATTTGTGTACCCCATGCTGATCCGCAGCGTCTGATCTGCGGTGGCGTCCGCCAGGCCCCAGGTGCGTAAAACGGTGCTCTGTGCACCTTTTGAGCAGGCTGAACCACTTGAAACATAAACACCTTGACTTTCCAGGTGGTGCAGCATGATTTCCGACCGCACTCCCTGGACGGACACACTGATAATATGGGGCACAGTGATTTCCTGCGGGAAATGCAGCGCGACACCGGGCAGCTGCGCCAGCCCGTTACGTAAATAGTCAGAAACTTCCCTCACCGCGGCAAGATCTTCCTCCCGATTGTCCATACCATGCTGCACCGCCGCACCAAACGCCGCAATCAGTGGAACCGGTTCCGTCCCACTGCGAATGCCGTTTTCCTGCCCGCCACCAATGGTTTGCGGATGCAGCCGCACTCCTTTGCGGACATATAACGCTCCCACACCCTTAGGCGCATAAACCTTATGGCCGCTGACCGTTACAAGATCCGCGCCGAGCGTTCGGACGGTAAATGGGGTCTTGAAGAGACCCTGCACCGCGTCGCAATGGACGAACAAGTCCGCTTTCACCTCCCTTGACGCCCGCGCGATGTCCCCCACTGGCAAAATGACGCCTGTCTCGTTGTTTACCAGCATACAGCTGACA
The DNA here is from genome assembly GCA_946498095.1 of uncultured Clostridia bacterium. Taxonomy (GTDB): domain Bacteria; phylum Bacillota; class Clostridia; order Oscillospirales; family Ruminococcaceae; genus CAMMMX01. The sequence goes on along the minus strand of CAMMMX010000004.1, from coordinate 135,025 downwards.
AGCACCGTATCAGCCGTTACAGCCCGGGAGAAATCCTCTGGATAAAAACGGGCGTCTTTACGCGGCGGTATCCGTATGACATCATACCCGTCTTTTTCCAGTTCCTCCAGCACCCGCGCAACCGACGGATGCTCCACTGCTGAAGCCACGATACGCTTTCCCTTCCTCGGATAAGCCTGTACCAATCCGCGCAGGGCAAGGTTATTGCACTCCGTTGCCGAGGAGGCAAACAGGATTTCCTTCGCGTCGCAGGCAAGCGCCTTCGCGAGCGTCTTGCGCGCGGCGGTTACCGCCTCCTGCGCCTCCATTCCTTTTATATGCAGCGACGAGGGGTTGCCGTAGCAACTGGTAAGGCAATCGTTCACTGCCTGCACGGCCTGTGGACAAACCGGCGTCGTTGCGCTCATATCAAAATACGCTTCCAAAACAAATCCTCCAAATAAGTGTCCGGTATCCTGGTGGAATAAAGGGATAAAAAGTGGTAAAAATAGCATTGCATTCCTGCAACACCTGCATTCTTTCCAGAAAGGAACATCAGTCTATGGAACACAGGATATCCACACGCCATATTGTACGTATCGTTAGTTTCTCTGTGGCCCTTGTCGGGACGCTCGCCGGCCTGTGGGGCGTCAACGCCTACCGCGCCGAAAAATACCGTCTTGCTGTCGAGTACAGCTACCTACGCAGCGTCGAGGAGCTCAGTTCCAGTGTGGACAACATCAAGAATACGCTGGGGAAAAGCCTGTACGCAGGTACGCCCGAAATGGTATCAAACCTGTCCACCAAACTGTGGAAAGACGCTTCCACAGCGAAGAGTAGCCTTTCCCAGCTTCCTATCAAGGAGCTTTCCCTGGAAAACACCTACAAATTTCTCTCTCAGGTCGGTGATTACGCGCTGAGCATGTCCAAAAAGGTGTCAAAGGGACAATCCCTCACCGAAGAAGAACAGCAGAATCTGGAAAAGCTGCATACCTTCAGCGAGCAGATGAGCGCCGATATGTGGGAACTGGAGCAGAATATCGGGGCAGGAAAGCTCACCTTCGAGCAGGTCAAAAATGTCGCCGACGGCGGCAAACAGCCAACCACACCGCAGATCACCGAGGGGTTCGCCGAATTTGAGGAAGGATTTGACAGCTATCCCACGCTAATCTATGACGGCCCTTTTTCTGATCACATCCAGCAGCGCGAACCGCTGATGACCAAAGATGCCACAGAAATTCCCCGCGAAAAAGCCAAGGAGATCGCCGCAACAGCTCTCGGCGTCCCCAAAACACAGCTAGTCGATGAAACCGATGAAGCAGGACGGATGCCTACCTATTCCTTTTCCTGCGACGACCGCACCATCGCCATTACCAAGCAAGGCGGCTACGTCTGCTACCTCATCGACTCCCGCAGCGTGGACCGAATCAGCCTGGGTAACCAGCAGGCCGTCAATCAGGCGCAAGCCTTCCTGGAGCGTATCGGCTTTTCAGACATGAAAGCCACCTATTATGAAAATACAGGCAACATGCTGATTATCAACTTTGCCTACCAACACAACGGTACTATTGTTTACCCGGATTTAGTCAAGGTGGGTGTGGCATTGGACAACGGCGAGGTGATGATGTGCGACACACGCGGCTATCTTGTCAACCACACGCAGCGCCCGGAGACACAGCCCAAGCTGTCCCAGGCACAGGCGCAACAATCGTTAAATAACCGGCTGACTGTAGAAAAATGCCAGCGTGCGGTTATCCCGTCCGACGGCTTAAACGAGGTTGACACGTATGAATTTCTCTGTACCGCCCCGGACGGCCAACAGCTCTTGGTTTACGTCAACGCCGATACCGGTGCAGAAGAACAGATCCTCATGCTCCTGATTTCCGAAAGCGGCACGCTGGCCATGTAGCCGCTTACTGGATCAGGCTTTTGGCCTTCTGCACCAGCTGCCTGTCATTGTCATAGGACAAGACGGAACTCGCGAGCCCAATCTCCACCCATTTGATCTGGGAGATTTCTTCCTGCTGGGGAACGAGCTCGTGGGTTTTTGCTTTTGCCAGAAAATAAATCACGTCCTTCTGGGTGTCTTTTTTGGGGTTGTAGGTAACAGTTTCCCGGAAAGTAGGATCAATCAGAACCTCCAGCCCCGTTTCCTCACGTATTTCCCTTTCCGCGGTTTCCACCTCAGTTTCCGCGCCCTCGACATGCCCCTTGGGGAAGGACCAGTGCCCGCTGTTGACATGTTTTATCAGAATAATCTCTGTGTTGCCATGATGCTTCCTGTAAACGATCGCGCCGCATGACTTCTCATAAGACATATTCGCTTTCCTTTCCTGTTGCCGGCGGATATCCGGCTATATTTTATATTCTATTTTATTTTAGCATATCCCTTACGGATGCGCAACCTCGGCGCCACCCGGAACATAGTGCCGCTGTAGGCGGCATATGCTTGAAAGAAACCGCTTTATTGACAGCGCCGTGACACCGGTGTAAAATAGCATCAGAACAAGCATCCCCGCTGTGCTTCCGCGGGGACGGAAAGGACGCTATATGAAGCTTTGCGAAATATTTTCTGACACGCCGTATGACTACGACGGGACTCTGCCGGACGTTGAGATCAACGATATCGTTTACGATTCCCGACTCGCCCGCCCAGACACGCTTTTCGTCTGTCTGCGCGGCACCTCCTCCAACGGTCATGACTTTGCTCCAGACGCCTACCGGCGTGGTTGCCGTGCTTTTGCCGTCGAACAGGTCATTGGGCTGCCAGCCGACGCTATTCAGATCACCGTGCCTTACGGTCGTAAGGCTCTAGCGGACTGTTCGGCTGCTTTTTTCGGGTATCCCGCGTCGCGGCTCCAGCTCATCGGTGTGACAGGCACCAAAGGGAAAACCTCGATTGCACAGCTCTTATACCAGGTGCTCAATGCGATTGGGATCCGTACCGGCGCCATCGGTACCAACGGGATTGACTTTTGCGGGATCCATAACCAGACAATCAACACGACCCCCGAAAGCTACGAGCTGCACAAGACCTTTTCCCAGATGCTCTCCCACGGCGTCACCTGCTGTGTGATGGAGGTGTCGTCACTGGGGCTTTCGATGGGACGGGTGGAGGGTATCCCCTTCCACACCGCTGTCTTTACCAACCTTTCCCCCGATCACATCGGCCCCAAGGAGCATCCCTCCTTTGAAGCCTACCGTGACGCCAAAGCGGCACTCTTCCGCCAATGCCGGTACGGCGTCGTCAACGCCGACGATCCATACACACCGGATATGTTGCGTGGGGCCGATTGCACGATTACCTCGTTCGGCATCAAAAGTGACTGCGATCTGATGGCGCAGAGCATCACCCGATGGAGCCGCCCCGATGCGCTGGGCGTTGAGTTCGACCTAATGGGAAAGGACGCGCCGCAACATGTGGTGCTTTCTATGCCGGGCGTTTTCAGCGTCTACAACGCGATGGCGGTGATTGGCGTGTGTGATCGCCTGGGTGCTGCTCCGCGGGACAAGGTAATCGAGGCGCTGCGGGACGCTTCTGTCCGGGGACGTACCGAAATTGTGCCGGCGCTGCCGCACTGTACGGTGATGATCGATTACGCGCACAACGCGTTAAGCATGGAATCCCTTTTGACCACGCTGCGCGCCTACCGCCCCAAACGCCTGGTCTGCCTGTTCGGATCCGTTGGGGGCCGCTCGCAGATCCGTCGGAAGGAGCTGGGGCGGATTGCTTCATCCTTAGCGGATTTCTGTATCCTTACCAGTGATAACCCCGGCACGGAGGATCCACTCGCCATTATCCGCGATATCGAGGCGGCGTTTGATAACCATTGCCCGTATACCGTAATCCCAGATCGGGAGGAAGCGGTACGTTACGCCATCCGGTCCGCTCAAGAAGGGGATCTGATTGTCCTAGCCGGAAAGGGGCATGAAGACTACCAGCTGATCGGGAAGGAACGCGTACCCTTTTGTGAGCGGGAAATCGCGATGGAAGCGGCGCAGGAGGCTCTGTGCCTGTCTTAAACCGCCTAAATCCTTCTTTGCACGATTAAGGCATACCGCTTACGTGTTCTTTTACCGCAATCTGAAACTGATGGATCCAAAACGGCGTCCCCCAAAAGCTATCCGTCCCAAAAAACTCCTCAGAGCGCTTCACCGCGCATGAGGAGTTTTTCTCACCAATGTTATAAATCGTCCGCATCCTGAACCGGTTGAGCGTCGGGTTCCCGATCCTTACCGGTATAGCTCCCTTGCGGATCCATTTGCAGCGAAGCGCTGTCCACAAAGGCTTGCGCCGCTTCCATCGCTTTCTGCTGCGGCGCGGACTTTTTCTGCTTTTTCCCCATAGCAGATTCTCTCCTTTCGCATCACTTGATTATCCGGGATCATTTCAGCATCAGTCTAAAGGAAGCAGCCGCTTTCCGCCAAAGCTTTCAAAAGCATTGACACAGCACCCTTCCCCAGCCGATCTGGTCGTAGTAGAGGGACAAAATTAGTATTCGCGTTTTGCAGGGAATCATGTATGATTCTGAATGATTCTGCTGTATGGACGAGCACATGGGAAAGCCGCTACGAAACCGGCAAAAATCCGTTGACAAAAACGCGCTTTTGATGTACCATGACAGTAAATCCGCCCGATACATCGGCGCGGGAAAAAGCGGGGTGGGACACCCGCAGGGAAGGATGGACATTATTATGGTAAACGTTGCAATGCTAAGCAAATGGCATGTACACGCGGAGGACTATGCGCGGCAGATCCTCGCAACAGGGAAGGCGCGCATCACCGCCGTCTGGGACGAAGAACCTGCACGGGGCCGGGACTGGGCAGAGCGTCTTGGCTGTGATTTTGAAGCCGATCTCGATACGCTGCTCTCCCGCAAGGACGTGGATGCCGTCGTCTGTGACACGCCGACTACCATGCATCACGAGGTGCTGGTAAAAGCTGCCCGGGCAGGAAAGCATATCTATACCGAAAAAGCGATGGCGCCGACGGTACGGGAATGCGAGGACATCGCACAGTCTGTCCGGGAATCCGGTGTTACCTTTGTGATTTCTTATCCACAGCGCACCTCTCCGGGTATCCAGCTGGCCAAGCAAATGGTGGAGAACGGCGACTTCGGCAAAATCTCACGGGTTCGCATCCGTAACGGGCACAACGGCGTCAGCGGCGGCTGGCTGCCTGACTACTGGTTTGATGCGTCCAAGTCGGCTGGCGGCGCGCTCATGGATCTGGGCTGCCATCCAATGTACCTTGCCGCCTATCTGTTGGGCGAACCCAAACGCGTCCATGCGATGATGACGCAGCCCTTCGGTACTGGAATGGACGAAAACGCCGTCTCGACAATCGAGTTTGCAAACGGTGCAATCTGTACTGCTGAGACGAGCTTTATCACACTGGCGACGCCCGACTCTCTGGAAATTTTCGGTACAGACGCAACCTTCCTGATGTCCGGCGGAGAGGTCAAAATCATGACGGCCGCAATGGCAAAAGTCACCAGCGACTACGTACGGCCGCGCCTCCCGCAGGGACTCCCTTCACCAATTGCGGCTTTTGTCGATGCCTGCGAGACGGGCAGCGGCTCTCCTACCGGCTTTGGCGTCGAAGACGGCATCGCTCTGACGCGTCTTTTGGAGGCAAGCTACCTGTCCTGCCGTGAAAACCGCGTCGTCGAGTTGTAAGAACGTCTGCATAGGATGCGTATACGGATTTTCAAGCATCAATTTTGCAGACGGACTGCGTCAAGAAACGTTGATACAGTTATCAGAAAATCCGATTAGACTGCGCTTATTCCTCTGTGAATGGATTTGAAAACAGATACAAAATCGTAAGGAATCGATATGGAAAATGTACGAATTTACGAAATACCGCCCTGCCAGATGGTGTCGTCGCAATGTGGCATGTTTGGCGACGGCAAGCTTGAGCGCTTCGATGAATGGATGAGCGCGCTGCCCCGTACCATGTTCCCGCGTGACTTTCTCTGGATGGACGCCGAGCGAGGCGGTTTCGTCTGGTACTATATCTATGAAGAGGGGATGGACATCCCGGCAGATCTGCGTATCGTGGACTTTCCCGGAGGGCTTTACGCCGTTGCTACCGACGTCGACGGCCAAGATAATGCACAGGCGATGTCCGCTATAGATGCCTTTCTCTCGCAGCACCCCTGCTTCGAGCTGGACAACAGCCGTCAGCAGCTCGGTAACGTCATCACCCCGCCATCTGCTGCGGAGGCGATGGGCTATTTCCAGATGGACTATTATGTCCCCATTCGTATCCAGGACAGACATACGTCCGACTAGGCAGAGTAGGTATGATAGATAACAAGGGAGTGTTCTACGATGTAGAACACTCCCTTGTGTCAAATCTTCCTGTCATATGATCGGCCTGTTTGGCCACCGGGTCCTACACGCCCGTCACGGTAGCGCTTGTACCTGCCTCGATCGAGCCGGAAGGTCAACGCGTCATACCGCTCGCCACGCACCACACGGATACCGGGAAAGCGGTTGCATTCCATAAAGCCCGCCCGCTGCGCCAACGCGATCATCGGCGTATTACCGGACCAGGTCTGAGTATACACATCCTTGATAGCATGCTGGCCAAGGTAATCGATGTAGGCGCACAGCGCATCTCCGCCGTAGCCTCTTCCGCGCAGGGACTGCGCGTATACCGTCAGCCCCACCGCAACATGCGTGCCGCTGTCTGTGATGCGCCAATCATTCCCGACGCGGTAGCAGGACACTGCTCCGATATGCGTTTTCCTTTCGTCGCGCAGACAGATTTCCAGCCGTGTCCGCACAGTGCTATCGTCCCGCATCGCCAAGATCTCCTCTCGCTTGCGCACGCGGTAAGCGTCCCAGTCGTAGGGGGCAGCATCAGCAAACTCCCAGGGCGCATCCCAGTTCTGCCACTCAGTTTCGACTGTATTCCAGCGTATCACATCCTCGATGTCCGCCGGCTGCATGTCCCGTAAAAGGATCCGGCCAAAGATTACTTCAATCACAAGTATCATCCTTTCCCTGCAACCAAAGCTTTGTACCATCCGGCGAGAATGCCACCCACGAAAGCTTTGGCTCGTTTACAGAAGGAACATCCCTCCTGTGCCTGTTCTCCCGATACTCCTGTTTTGCATCGTCCTCACCCTTTCCTGCGTTGCTACTATTGTAGCATGGCGCCCAGCTGTCCGCAAGCGACAAATGTTCCTTCTTAGAGCATTTCATGGTGCTGTACTTCATTGCAGTCACGCAATACGATTCAGTGACGAATCCCTCTTGCCAGACACTGTACGAACATTTTACACAAAAAGCATACCTTTTCACTCTCTTCTCCCTGCAATATACAGAAATTTTACAAGGATATTTGACTATTGTGCCGAATGCGTTTATAATAAGGATGGACATAACCGGCCTTCCCGCCGCAGGATAGCGGCGGATTGTTTCACGTAACGTGTATCTGCATATGGACGCTGAGTCCGACGAATGAAGGAGAGATGAATCGCATGACAGGACTGAATTCCGGCGAAACTGTTTTCGATCGGTCTAAGCAGGTAGCCCCGCTCGGTATCATCGCAATGGACGGCGCGCAGGATCTGGGAATGAAAATCAACAAGCACCTCACCGGGTGGTCGGACGCCAGCCGCGAATACCAGCAGGAAAGCTTTCTGGTAGAGGCGGACTGCCCCCGCTTCAGTACGGGGGACGGAAAAGGAATCATCCGGCAGACAATACGCGGTAATGACCTGTTTATTCTCGTCGATGTAGGCAATTATGACTGTAAGTACAAAATGTTCGGTATGGACGTGCCAAAATCTCCCGACGACCATTTTCAAGATCTCAAGCGCATTATCCAGGCGGCGAGCGGTAAGGCCCACCGGGTCAATGTGATTATGCCGCTGCTGTACGGCGGACGCCAGCATCGCCGCAGCTACCGTGAATCGCTCGATTGCGCGGTCGCGCTGCAGGAACTGGAACGTATGGGCGTAAGCAACATCATCACCTTTGACGCGCACGACACCCGTGTACAGAATGCGATCCCTTTGATGGGCTTTGACAACGTCATGCCGTCCTATCAAGTGCTGAAAGCGCTGTTGCGTAACGTCAAAGATTTGAAGCTGGACAGCGACCACCTGATGGTAATCAGCCCCGACGAGGGGGCGCTGACCCGCAACATTTATTATGCGTCGGTCCTTGGCTTGAACCTTGGCATGTTCTATAAACGCCGCGACTATTCCACTGTTGTCAACGGACGCAATCCCATCGTCGCGCATGAATACCTGGGGAATTCCGTCGAGGGCAAGGATATTTTTATCTCCGACGATATCATCGCTTCCGGTGAATCAATGCTGGACATCGCGTATGAGCTGAAAAAACGGAAAGCAAAGCGGATCTTTGCGTCAGCCACTTTCGCCATTTTCACCGGCGGACTCGAGCCTTTCGACAAAGCCTATGAGGAAGGCGTTATTGATGGCGTTCTCGGCACCAATCTCACCTATTTCCCGCCGGCCTGCAAGGAACGGAAATGGTTTATGGAGGTTGACGTCTCGAAATATATTGCCTATATTATCGCTGCACTCAACCACGAGCTCTCTATCAGCGTGGTGCTCGATCCACTGGAGCGTATCAACACTCTGACAGCCAGGTATATCAGTGAACAGAAAAAGGCCGGTATCTAAATCGGCTTTTCACGGCGGCGGTTTGCAACCGCCGCCGTTTTTGGAGCCAGGATGGGCTCCATAACATACCGCTATACGGCTACATTGACTCGGTAGGAAAGGACGGCTTCACTTTATGGACTTTACCATCGGCTTAGCCGGTCTGGGACTGATCGGCGGATCGTTTGCCAAGGCGTTGCGCCGCCGTGACAGCGACCTTTGTATCCTTGGCGCCGACCGCAACGAGGAAACGTTCTCCGCCGCACTGGCGGACGGCGCCGTTTCCGCCCGTCTCGATCACGACTCGGCAAAACGCTGTAATATCCTCTTCCTTGCGCTGTTCCCCGACGATATCCTTGCCTTTGCACGGGAGTACGTCCCTTTCCTGCAAAAAGGAGCTATTGTTGTGGACTTCTGCGGCGTCAAACAGGTGATTTGCGACGTGCTGTCCCCCCTTTGTGAAGCGCAGGGGTGCCTTTTCGTCGGCGGGCACCCGATGGCTGGCAAGGAAAAATGGGGATATCCAAGCGCCGACGCTGCTCTTTTCGACGGCGCAAGCATGATCCTGACACCCCAGCCCGGCGCCCCTGATGCTGCCGTACTGCTGGTACGTGAAATCTGCCTAATGGCTGGCTTCGGAAAGGTGGTTCAAACGTCCCCTCAGGAGCACGACCGCATCATCGCTTACACGTCGCAGTTGGCGCATATCGTGTCCGGCGCCTATATGAAAAGCCCCACTGCCGAACTGCACGCCGGATACAGCGCCGGTAGTTACCGTGACCTGACGCGGGTGGCGAAGCTCAACGAGGACATGTGGACACAGCTGTTTTTGCTCAACCGCAGCAACCTCATCGACGAGATCGACGGCGTTATCGCCCAGCTGGAAGCATACAAATCCGCGCTGGCAGACAACGATTCCTCGCGCCTGCACGCGCTGCTGAAGGAAGGGCGCGAGCGCAAGGAACGCTTGGGGTAGATCCGTCTTATGGATACGAAAACGCCGTCTTGGGCAACAGCCCAGGACGGCGTTTTTCATGGAAGATCATGCCCGTCGCCATAAAAGATGCGTGGCGCCTATCCACATTTCGGCAACGGTACGCTTCTTATTTGTCAGCATCGTTTCCACGACTCACGCCTCTCTTTGATAAGGCTCTCTGTAAATCAAGGATTTCACCGAGACCGTTTCCCTAGGAAATCGAAATAGATTAACGTATCATGGGTTCAGCCACTGGACAAATGCCGTCTTGTCCTGACAGCTGTAACCCGCCCGTTCATAAAAGCGCAGCGTACTCTCCTGTTTAGAGCCCGTCATCAGCATGATTTTATAACAGTTCTCCTGAACATCGATTTCCTTCGCCGCTTCCAGGCAAGCCGTCGCATAGCCTCTCCCGCGAAAAGATGGGTCTGTCACAACGTTTTCCACCAGCACATAGGGACGCATGCAATGCGTCAGGTTCAAAACCACGACCACCACGCAAGACGAAACGATTGCCCCGCCCCAGCTTCCTCCGCCACAATCATGTGGTGGCGCGGATCGGTACAGATGGCCTCCCACTGTTCCCACGGTAACTGTTCCGGCGCGGGCATCGAATTCCCGTGCAAATGCGTATACAAGCGGAGTAGTCCCGTTAAGTCCTCCCGCCGTGCTTCCCTGACCGGCATCCTGCTCCCCCTCCCAAGTGCTCAGACGTTTCCAGCCTCTTGGACATATACAACACCAAATCGTCATCGTTGACGCAGGGCGTGTAAGGCGCCAGCGGTTCGTCCCGATACCAAACGCCTGATCCGTCAAAGACGTATCCCCGCCGGACATACATCCGCTGCGCTGCGCCGTAGCCGCTGTGCAGCCCGACGCCCAACGTAACGACCGCACTCCTTTTCGCCGCCGACGCTTCCGCTGCGTCCAGCAGGCAGGATCCGATGCCACGGCGCTGGAAGCATTTCAGGACGTTGAAGTCACAGATTTCCGGATAGCCTGTCCCCCGGAAGGGGCCCGACTGCGCCATGGGGAGCAAGGTGACATATCCCGCCACCTGCCCATCCCAAACGGCGGTAAACACCTCCCGCTTGCCAGCTTCCTGTTGAGCTAAATAGCGGTTAAACTGCTCCTGTGGCTTGTCCCAACCCTGCGCGCAGAAAGCGGCCGCGAAGGCCTGCGCGTCGGGTACGCAAAGCGGCCGGATCGTCAGGTGCGTGTCTTGATCAGATTCCCTCATATGCTTTCCTCTCCTCTGTCCTCGCTGTGGTCTATAGCACACCGATATGTTTCAAAAGTCCAACGCAGTCCCGCAAGCCCTGACAGTACAAGGCTCGCCGGACAGCAATGTCCTGCTGCGCTTGTAGTGCGAAGTATTCACACAGGTCGTCACAATCGCTCCCGCTGATGGTAATCTCCTGTCCAGGGCAGGAAATTTCGTCCAGTTTCCAACGTAAATCCTTTCTTCTCTCCGCTGCCAGCGCGTAGGTTCCGTTCGTTTCCTCTAACTGCCGCAGAATCTCTGTGATGCGCTTATCAACACAGGTAACGTCCATGTTTGTGCTCCTTTCAAAGACCGATGATCGGTCGGTTGCGCACAAAACGCTTGCAAGGCGGACGTACATATGGTAAGATATTGATGTACATCCCGCCTTTTGGCGGCTTGTGCTTTGTGGAGGAAGTGGTGGATCTTGCAGGATTGTGCCGCTTCCTTTTACTTTTTGTCCTTCAGGCTCCTAATCCCTTCTCTGACTCCGTCTGCTCGTGATAAGCTTTTCCGTTCACAATAGGCGTCAAGGATAGAAAGTTCGTTTTTGTCCACCCGAATTGTTAGCTTTTCGGATTTTGGATTTTCAGAAGGAGGTCTGCCCACAGGATTTTGCTTCGACAATCAATCACCTCCATTTTTTGTCGACAATAATTATTGTAATTCATGTCGACAGAAATGTCAAGGAAAATAAATCCATTTCCCGCTTTTTTCGTATTGTTTGATCCATCCCCAATTTCTGAACAAAGTCGTCTCAAAATCTCTGTGATGCGTTTATCGACACATCTTTCCTTTGTGCTCCTTTTAAAGATCGATGATCGGTCGGTTACACACAAGCCGCTTGCCAGAGAGACGTACATATAGTCAGATATCGATGTACATCCCGCCTTTTGGCGGCTTGTGCTTTGTGGAGGAAGAGGTATTTTCTTGTGAGGAAGGAACCGCTTCCTTTTCATTTTTTAGGTCGTCGTACATCACCCCCGGGAAGGGGGAGGCTCCCCCCTCATACAGAAAAAAGGCATGGACCAGTGTCCATGCCTTTTACGCATCTTCATTGACCTCTTTGCCGCACGCCCGGATCGTTGCGCGCGCCAGTACTTCGAGCGAATCGGTGAAGCGATCTGCCGGCAAAGAAAGCTGCGATTTGACAATTGACAGCTCGGTACAGCCGAGGATGAGCCGCTCGCAGCCCTGGTCGAACAGTTCCTGCGCGATCGCGTCAAAACGCGTGCGATCAGCCTGCCGCCCACCTTTGATATCGTCATAGATGATTCGCATCAGCGCCTGCTGCGACGCGTTGTCGGGCACTGCGAAGCCAACGCCCTCCCGTTCACAGACACGCTGGTAGGTATGCGTAGAAATCGTTCCCACCGTCGCCAGGAGTCCTACCTTGGAAACGCCTTCCGCACGGATGGCGGAAACCGTCTCCTCTATAATGTTCAGCACCGGGACCGTCACCGCATCCTGAATCTGCCGATAGAAAAAATGCGCTGTATTGCAGGGGATCGCGATAACCTCCGCGCCATATGTCTGTAACTTACGTGCATCGTCCACCATCACGTCAAGGGGATTCATCCCGCTCTCGCCGATGATATACGCCGTCCGGTCGGGCGTGGTGGCGTGGCTGCTGATTACCATATCGATGTGGTCCTGATCGCAGGATGCCTGCGTCATACGGGTAATCATCTCATAAAAGTAAACTGTCGACATCGGCCCCAACCCGCCGAGGATACCCAGCATCTTTGCCACCGTACTTCTCCTCCCTTTCCAAAAGGCAGCTCGTTACATATAGCGGTGGTACTTCCTCCTCTGGTTAAAGCCGTACGCCGCTAAGAAGAAGCGGCGCTTCCAGTTTCCCTTCATATCGTAAGCGTAATAGAGCGAGGACGAACTCTTCCCCGCCTTGACGCAGGCGCGAACACGGTCGGTCAAATCCTTTTCCGGAACGTATTTGTATACGACGCCCTTCGGGATGATGGCCCAAAACGACTCGTTTTGGACTTCCGTGTAAGGAATATCCTGCTCCAAGACACGATCCTCGACCAGCAGGCGCGCAATGTTGCAGCCTGCGCCGGTGACGTAGTAATTGCTGCGCCCTTGGCGTACGTTGAGTTCGAAGACCTTGTACTGTCCGTCACGGGGGTCATATTTAATGTCAAAATTGGAGAAACCGACGTAGCCAATCTTCTCCAGCAGCTCCTTGATTTTCGCCATCAGCGGCGCGTCATGCTCGGTGAGAATCGCCGCATGGTTTCCAAGGCCACCCGGCGTATGTTCCTCTAAAAGGACGTGGCCGAGGCACATCATTTTCACCTTTCCATTACGCTCGGAATAACAAGTCAGCACCCGCATGTTGGCGTCGTCACCGGGGATAAAGTCCTGCATAATTAGCGCGTCCTGATAATGGCTGCTGTAAACGAGGTCGACAATTGCCGTAAGCTCCTCCATCGACTGCGCCTTGTAGACCTTCTTCATCCCTTCGAAACGCTTGTCCCAGTAGGTCACGCTGTTGGAAGGTTTGACAATCACAGGAAAGGTAACGTCTCCCAGCTTGGTCAGCCTGTCCTGTTTGGAAATCAGATACGTCTTAGGATGGTCAATATGAAGCTCGTCGCACAGCTCGTAAAAGCTCTCCTTCAGGATCAGGCGGTTCATCAGCGCTTCGTCTATGTAAGGGAGGATGTATTGCTCCTCCAGCGTACCACGGTTCTCGATGATCATACGCACATAAGTATCGTTGCAGCCAAGTAGTAGAAGCTTGCGTCCGGCATCCTGCCCAACCAGCTCATCGGCCAGCGACATCAGGCGGGAGACAAAGACCTCGCGGTCGTGGAAGCGCGGCTCTGTGATAAAACGGATGATTTTGCTGTTGTCCACCGCGCCCAACACATCGGTGCCGACAGCAACCGATGTGACGCCATACGCCTCGTGAAAGGCGCGTGCCACGCTGTATGTGTTAATATCCGCACCCAGCAAAACCGGGATAACGTTGATACTGCCCATATATGGATGTCCTCCTGTATGTTGTGATGCGTACTGTCCGCACCGTTAACGGGCCAAAGCGCCCTGCGTCCCTGCCATCATCACTGCTGAATAAAAAAGCGGTCGTACCAGACAAGGAAAGTCAGGACGGTGTAGATCTTCCGCCCGTTGTTGGCCTTCTCGTGATAATGATCATCCAAAAGCTTCAAAAGGCTGTCCTGATGGAAGAACTGTCCCACCCAATCGCGGCTGAAAATCTCTTTGACGTAACGATAATATTTCTCCTCTCGGAACCAGTAACGGATCGGCACCGGAAAACCGACTTTGATACGGTTTGCCCAGGCGTCAGGCAGGCTACGGTTGGCCGCCTCCCGCAGCGCGATTTTGGTGTTCTTCGGGTTGACCCGCAGTTCTTGCGGCAAGCGCTGCGCCAGTTCCATGACCTTACGATCCAGGAAAGGTACCCGCAACTCCAACGAATGCGCCATGCTCATCTTGTCGGCCTTCAGGAGGATGTCCCCCGCCAGCCACAACCGCAGGTCGAGGTACTGCATCTTGGTCAGCTCATCCTTACCGCTGACCTTGTCATACAACGCCTGCGTGATGTCCCGCACACTTTTTGACTTTCTATAGCCGTCCTGCAGCACCTTGTCCGCCTCGCGCGGCTCGAAAACAAGCGCTTGCCCGATAAAGTAGTCCTCCACCGGACAACCGGCGCGCATGAGCATGTTGCGTCCCTTGAAATATGGCAGCTTAGATGCGAGCTTGCCCGCCGGGACACGAAGAAAACGCGGCAATTTCCGTAATTTGCGGACGTTGGCAGGCGTCTCGTACCATTCATATCCGGCAAAAATTTCGTCAGCACCCTCACCGGACAGCACAACGGTGACGTGCTCGCTGGCCAGCTGCGCAAGGAAGTATAATGGAATTGACGAAGGGTTGGACTGCGGCTCGTCCATGTGGTACTGGATGTCCGACAGCTTGTCAAAGCATTCCTCGGCGGTAATGGTTTTCCGGATATTCTGGATGCCTAAGATATCAGAAAGATCCTTGGCGAGATTGGATTCATCGAATTTATGGTAGGCGAAACCGACCGAAAAGGTCTTATCCGGCATCTGACAGGCTGTAATGTAGCTCGAATCCACGCCACCGGACAAAAAGGCCCCGACCTTGACGTCGCTGATGCGGTGTGCATCGACCGACTCGTGGACAGTCTTGTCGATGAGGGAGACGTATTCCTCCTCGCTGAGGCTGCGATCCTCCTCGAAATGAACGTCCCAATAACGGGTAAGCGTCATCTTCCCATCCTCAAAGACGAAGTAATGCGCAGGCGGCAGCTTAAACACGCCCTTAAAAAAGGTCTCGTCCAGCACCGAATACTGGAAAGTCAGATAGGGCTTCAGCGCCTCACGGTTAAGCTCCTTGATAAAACCCGGGTGCTTGAGAAAGCTTTTGATTTCCGAGCCGAATAAAAGCTGCGTCCCGCCCTCTTTAACATGGGTGGAATAATAAAACGGTTTGATGCCAAAATAGTCCCGTGCGCCAAACAGCTTGTGCTTTTTTGTATCCCAAATGACAAAAGCGAACATGCCGCGCAGCTTTTCCACCAGACTTTCGCCGTATTCCTCGTACCCATGGATCAGAACCTCGCTGTCGGTACGCGTCTCAAAGACGTGGCCGGCCTTGACAAGCCACTCCCTCAGATCCATGAAATTGTAAATCTCTCCGTTAAATAGGAGCACCAGCGACTTGTCCTCATTATACAGCGGCTGGCTACCGCCCGCAAGGTCTATGATGCTCAAGCGGCGGAAGCCCAGCGCCGCGCCCTCGCCGATGTACGTCCCGGCGCTGTCCGGGCCGCGGTGGACGATCGTGTCCATCATATCGTTCAAAATCCGGGCTTTGTCCGCCGGGGAATTCCCTTGGGACGCCGGATCGTTATCGTACAGGAAGCCTGTAAATCCACACATCGATATTCAAAGCCTTTCTTTTGGGGCGGGCAATCTGCCAGCGCCGTCATCGCCGGCACAATGGTGACACACAGACAAGCGTCAGTTGGGCCGGCTCCATATCATACATACTTTTATTATAGCCCCCGTATGACAAAAAAGTCAACCGCAGCCCTTGCGTTTCGACCGGTGAAACAGATTTTTTACAACAACGGCTCTTTTCCCCTTAAAGCGGCAGCCCTAACTCGACGCGCGCCTGCGCATAATCCACAAACTGCTTCGCCAGGCGCGGCGTACGGGCGCCTTTCTGCAACGCGAAACGCTCTGCGTGAAGGTTCAAGGTGTCCCTGTCAATGGCCAGGCCCCGATCCTGTGCGATGTCGTCAACGATCTGCAAAAAGAGATCCCGGTTTGGCAGCGTGAACGTCACCGTCAGGCCGAAGCGGTCGGAAAGGGAGAGGTTATCGTCAATGGTGTCCGCTTTGTGCACCTCATCGCCGTCACGGGCGGAAAAGGTTTCCTTAATCAGATGGCGGCGGTTGCTGGTCGCGTAAATCAGCAGGTTATCCGGTCGGCTAATCAGCGATCCCTCCAAGACAGCCTTGAGGATACCAAAGCTGTCGTCATTTTCATTGAAGGTAAGATCATCGATAAAAATAATAAATTTCATCGGCATCTCCTGCACCCGCTCGATGAGCGAGGGGAGGGCCGTAATGTGCTCCTTTCCCACCTGGATCATACGCAGTCCCTGCGGCGCATACTCGTTGAGCAGCGCCTTGACGGTGGAAGACTTGCCTGTTCCACGGTCGCCGTACAGCAGGACGTTGTTCGCCGGTTTCCCCTGGACAAAAGCAAGCGTATTCTCTATGACTTTGTTGCGAACCGCCTGATAGCTCTTAAGGTCGCTCAGGCGTATCGGATCCGGCCGCTCGACGCCGCGCAGCGTCGCACCGTCATAGACGAAGGCATGCAGGCGCGCAAACTCACCGACACCGTCGCGGCGGTAAGCCTCGGTAAACCATGTCGGATCCACCGACCAGTCCACGTCGGGCGCCTCCTCCTGCGAAAGATGCGGCAGGCAAGCGGCAAAGCGTCCACAGCATGCCGTAACGTCCGAGGGCCGCAGCGTAGCCACACGGTACAGAACGCTCAGGTCAAATCGCGCCGCTGCCTCCATCACAGGCGACACCTCCTCACCCCGGGCAGAGGAGCGGGAATAAGGGTTATCGTCGTACAGCACAAGGTCCCGCAAATGTCTATAAAGTGTCTTGCCGCTTTGGTTGAGCGCCTGTACCAAGCGCGCATACGCCTCGACGGCATTTGCTTCGTCTGCGCCACTCACATCCATGCCGGCCCTGAGCAGCGTCCGCAACGCCGCTACGGCGGGGTCGGTGGTAAGGGCGCTGTAGACGCACAATCCACCCAACAGCACGCCACAATCCTGCGGAGAAAATTGTCCATTTGCTTCCATCTTGTCTGACATTTTGACCAAGCCTTTCTTTTACGCAATCTCTTCTTTCCAGTGTACTCCTAATGCAGAAAAATTGCAAGATTTGAGGGAGCGAGATGCAGTTTTTCTTACACCGCGTTACATATCCTGCCGTACAGATTACCTGCGCATGCAGGACCTGTTCAGAAAAGGAGACGGGGAATCTGTTATAAGCGCTCTGTTCGTTCAGGGGAAACCGCCTGATGGACTACAAAGAAAAGGGCGCTATTCCTTCCTGCGTAATAAGGATGTTAAGAGCAGAAGGGAAACCGAGCATATGGAAGTCAGGCCCCCCGGCAAAGCCGGGGGCTTGAGTAAGCCCTAGAAGGGCATCGTACCGGCAAGCCTCTCAAGAGGCACTGAAAAGATCTACCACTTGCATCACTTGCCCCACAACCCGTAAACGGGCCTTTGCGTACTAACACAGCTTTTCTTATGTAGCAAAATTGCTGTTTATATCTCGCTTCGCTCGGTACTTGAATCTAATGTTTATTTACTCTCCACAGCCGAGCTGGGGGGCTTGTTGTGCTAAAGCATTTAAAGAGAAACGAGCAAACGGAAAAAATCCGTTTGCTCGTTTTTGTGTTCAATATCTGTCATATCAAGGCTGGGAATCTTCCGGAATCTTTCGGCCTGTTTCCGCTCTTTCTCCGCTTCCTGTTCTGTCTTTTCCTGCTTCGGTCTCTGTCGCTGTTTTTCCTGCCTCACTCTTGCCGTTTGACGAAACCTCGCACCTTTCGTCGGGCAGATGCTGCGGGCGGCGCCCCCTTATGAAGGGGGTGCCGCTTTTTTGCGTTTTTAAGAGTGTTTATTATCCGTCATATTAAAGCGAAAGGAGTGAAAAAGCAGCAGCCTGTCCAGACGATATGGCGGTAACTGGTTCGAAGTCTGCACAGCAAGCCCGAAAAGGCTGTGCGTCTCTCCTCCGGACGGCGTGGATCGAACATGGACAGAACGATTACACGGAGATTTTAATCTATGGTGCGACAGGTATTGAAGAGCATTGTTTGAACTATATGGATAAAATAAAGAATTTTTTCTTGAAAAACATTCGATTTTAAGATAAAATATAAGCAGTTATCTATAAATAGATCGGATGCCAAGAGGTGAAATAAGAAAATGAAAGAAATTAAAGTCCAAATTAATCCTTGTCTGGAATTAATGAATAGTATTCTCTTAACAAGTAGATATAATGAGTTAACTAAGCCTTATATTGGGTATGGGCTTATGACAGATACAGAAAATGAATATACCTGCTCAATAAAATCCTTTTTTCAAAATTATAAAAATCATAAAATCTATGAAGTTATCGAAAATATGCTACCCCATGGTTTTACTTTTTCACGGCCTGTGGAAATAGCTTTGTCATTAGATAGCAAAGATCTTTCTATTCGGTTCCCCTTATCACCACTATGCATTGAATATAGTGGTGGTATTTTAAAAATCAATGAACTATTAGAATCATTAAAGGATTTTGTTAAAGAAAGTAATTATTTTAGCTTTTACGAAAGTAAATTGTACTTCTATGACGCTTATATAAAGAAAGCAAATCAAACAGTCCGATCCAATCCGTTTGTATCAATATTGGAAAATGAATTTGGAAAACAGCAGAATTCGTATAACTATGTTATTTCATCTCTTATGAAAGGGAATTTTGGCATTTGTTTTCAAAATAGTGTAACGAAAAAAGCAGATATATTTTCCGTTTTTTCTTCTGATGATTTCAGCCTTTCCCCTGCTATTTTAATTCATGAGTATTCACATCCTTTTATAAATCCGTTGACAGAAAAATACCATGACATCGTGCAAAAATATCAAGGAACTTATGAAATATTAGCTAAATATAAGTTACCCAATTATCTGTCAGGTTATGAAGGTTGGGAAGAATGTGTTAATGAACATTTAGTTAGAGCAATGACTATATATATACTCAGAAAATGTCAATATACTGAATTGGCAGATCAGTTATTGAATAACGATTTATATTGTGGGTATAAGTACATCCCTCAAATTCTTGAAAGATATAAATATTATGACAGCAATCGTAATTTGTATCCTAATTTCGAATGTTATTATCCTTTACTATTAAATGTTTTTTCTAATTATATTGCCTCTGCCGAATAAATGTTTTTCATTTAGAAAAATGGTGCTACTCTTTGGAGGGATATTTCCCTTTGTGAAAACGGGATACAAGAGACGTCGACTTTTATATGAACAATATCGGAATGATACAGTAAACGGAAGGCATATCTTTGGATATGCCTTCCGCTACAAGTCAACTATACATCCTTATTAGTCCGGAGAGTTCCGCGCCCCATGCTGTTTGTCCTGCGGGACCTCAAAAAAATCGAAATGGACTACGGACAAGGTGTGACCGTGCCCTCACTGGACAGTTCTGCTGAATATTCTTGCCGCCTTGAGCACTCCTGCAAAAATGTCCCCCCGAAACCATGTCGGGAGCGGCGAAAAGGACCGCTCCCGACATGGTTAATCTTTACATACGTCCGCGTACATTTGCGCATATGCGCCTGCAGACTTGCTCCAGCTGAAATCACTGCGCAACGCTGTATCCACCAGCGCCTCCCAGCGCGCCTTGTCGTCATAGGCCGCGTGCGCACGATAGATGGCTCCCATCATGTCCCCGGCGTTGTAGGTCTTAAAGGTAAAACCATTTCCGCCCGGCGCACCCGCGTCACGGATACTGTCCTTCAATCCTCCGGTCTCGCGGACAATCGGTATGGTACCGTACCGCAAGGCAATCATCTGCGCCAGGCCGCAAGGTTCACTCTGCGACGGCATCAGGAACATGTCTGCGCCCGCGTATATTTTATGTGCAAAGTCCGGGATAAAACCGAGCGTCACGCTCACCCTCTGCGGATACCGGGACTCCAGCTCCTTAAAGAAGCTCTCGAAGACATATTCGCCGGATCCCAGAAGGACGAGCTTGCAACCTGACTGAATCAGCTCGTCGGCAGCAAATTTGACCAAATCCAGCCCCTTATGGGAAACCAGTCGGCCCACCATCCCGATGACTGGCTCGCCATTGTCCGGAAGCCCCAGCATTTTGAGCAGCGCCTGCTTGTCCTGCGCCTTCCCCTCTGGCGCATCCGCGTCATAATGGAACGGGATGCTTTCGTCCGTCTGCGGATTGTAAGCGTCATTGTCGATCCCGTTGAGAATCCCTCTGAGCTTGTAACTGCGCTGGACCAAGAACTGATCCAGCCCGTGTCCGTAATAAGGATTGAGGATCTCCTGCGCATAGGAGGGACTGACCGTATTGACGGCGTCGCTGGACTCAATCGCACCCTTTAGCAAATTGACATCGCCGTCATACTCCAGTACACGGTGGACATATTCCGGCAGCCCCAGAACGTCGTCAAAAATGCTGAAACCGTAAATGCCCTGGTACTGGATATTATGAATGGTAAATACCGTCCGTGTCCGTGAAAGCCTGTCGACGCCGCGGTAAAAGGTATTGAGATAAACCGGTACCAGCGCTGTCTGCCAGTCATTGCAGTGAATCACATCCGGTTCGAAATCCAGGTTGACCAGCGCCTCCAACACTGCTTTTGAGAAAAAAGCAAACCGTTCACAGTCGTCAAAATAGCCATATAAGCCGCTTCGTTTAAAATAGTATTCGTTGTCCAGAAAATAATAGGTCACACCATCCCGCACCAGCTTGAAAACACCACAATACAGATTCCGCCAGGACAGGTTTACCATAAACCAGCACAAAAACTGAGGCTGTTCATCCCTGTCGAATCGCAGGTCCTGGTATTTCGGCAGCACGACACGGCAGTCGTTCCCCTGCTCATTCAGCGCCTTGGGCAGAGCACCCACCACGTCGGCAAGCCCGCCGGACGCAATATATGGCGCAGCCTCGCTTGCAACCAATAAGATTTTCATAAGCGTACCTCTTTTCTGTTCTGCACGTGATTGGAAAGGCGACGATTTGGCTACACCACCGCGCCCTTGGCGACGAATACCGGGTACAAGCTGGAACCAACCAAAGAACGGAAATCGCTTACCATCACATCCTTATCGAGGATGGCACAGCTGACGTCACATTTGCTGCCAATCACAGTGTCCTGCATGACGATGGAATTGCGTACCGTCGCCCCCCGTTTGACCCGCACGCCGCGGAAGATAATCGAATTTTCCACAGTCCCTTCGATTTCGCAGCCGTCTGCCAACAGAGAATTTTTCGCCACGGCGTCCAGGCCGTAACGCGTCGGTGCACGATCGCGCACCTTGGTGTAAATCGCATTATGGGGCAGGAACAGCTTCTTGCGGACATCCGGCTCCAGCAAAGAGAGATTGGCGTCATAATAGCTTTTCATGCAGTCAATGCGGCAGTAATAGCCGTCATACCGGTAGGCGTTGATATAAATATCACGCAGCATCCCTTGCAACACATCCCGCTCAAAGCTGACCTTGTTACGGCTGACCCCGTAAACCGTTACCGCTTCCAAAAACTTCTTGTTTACAATATAGGTGTTGAGCGACACACTGCATTCGCCACTTAATTCGGGGGTTATGAGCACGTCATAAACCTTGTTCTCCTCATTGACGGCGAACACCGTCGCCGACCTGGTCTGTTCCATCCGAAAGGCATCCCGCGCATAAACAGCAGTAATCTCAGCCCCTGACTCAATGTGCGCGTCAAGAATCGGACGCAGATCCATATTCGCTACCACGTCGCAGTCCGACATCACCACATACTCTGCCTTGGAGAAGCGGATAAAATCCAGTACACCGTTTAAGGCATCCAGCTTACCGCCATAGATACCGCTGCTGGCGTTACCGAACGGCGGCAGGATATGCAGCCCTCCCACCTTGCGGGACAGGTCCCACTCCCGGCCGGATCCAAGATGATCCAGCAGTGACTGATAATTGTGCTTTGTGATAACGCCTACTTCACTGATCCCTGAATTGACCATGTTGGACAACGGAAAGTCAATCAGCCGGTAACGGGCGGCAAAAGGGATGGACCCCATTGTCCGCGCCTTTGTAATCTCATAAATCGTTGAGTCATGCATGTTGGCAAAAATCAGCCCCAAAACGTTCGACATATTCATTTCGCGATCATTCCTTTCTAGGAGGCGCCGAGCCCGGCAGCGCAGGATTGTCGGCTCCTCGTTTCACGTCAGCAAACCGGTTCACGCAACGATCCCCGCTTTTAAAATTCGGCGCTGACCATCTGCTTGGGTCTGACTACGCCGCCGTCTGGCACCGCCACGCCTGGCCCTGTCACCGCGACGCCCCACTCGTCCTTGTTGGAAATAGATTCGGGGCGGGCGCCAACAACAGCATTCTCACCGATGACGCAGCCTTCGCCTACAATGGCATATTCCACGACCGCTCCGCGCTTAATTTTCGAATTGGGCATGATAATGCTGTCGCGCACCACCGCGCCTTCCTCAACCTCCACACCGGCGAAGAGGATGGAAAAATCGATGTTTCCGTACACTTCGCACCCTTCCGTAATCATGGAGTTTTCGACTTTTGCCTGTGCTGAGACATAGTGCGGCGGCTTAACAGGGTTACGCGAGTAAATTTTCCAGTCCTCATCCATAAGATCCAGCGGAACGTTTGGGTTGAGCAAGTCCATATTGGCTTCCCACAGGCTGTCTATCGTACCCACATCTTTCCAATATCCCTGGAACGCATATGCGTACATCTTTTCTCCTGCCGCCAGCATCGCCGGAATAATGTTCTTCCCAAAATCCTTTGAGGACTCTGGATCCGCCTCGTCGTCAATTAAGTACTGCTTCAGCTTTGCCCAGGTAAAAATATAAATCCCCATTGACGCCAGATTGCTTTTCGGTTCTTTTGGCTTTTCCTCAAAGGCATCGATCCGCTCCTCTGCGTCAACGCTCATAATTCCAAAACGGCTGGCTTCATCCTTTGGCACCTCCAGCACCGCAATGGTAGCGTCGGCGCCTTTCTTTTTATGAAAGGCCAGCATCTTGGAGTAATCCATCTTGTAAATATGATCACCGGAAAGAACCAGTACGTATTCCGGTTTATAATCTTCAATAAAGGAGATGTTTTGGTAAATGGCGTTGGCAGTTCCCTTGTACCACTGCGCGCCAAGCGCTGTCTGGTAAGGGGGAAGAATATGCACGCCCCCATAAAGGCGGTCTAGGTCCCATGGCTGGCCGTTACCGATATAATCGTTGAGCACGAGCGGTTGGTACTGCGTCAGAACGCCTACCGTGTCAATCCCGGAATTGACGCAATTGGACAGTGGGAAATCGATAATCCGGTATTTGCCGCCATATGGCACCGCCGGTTTCGCCATCTTGGTGGTCAGTGCATACAGCCTGCTGCCCTGTCCGCCCGCCAGTAGCATTGCCACACATTCTTTTTTGCTATACATCTTCATTACTCCTTTGCGCAAAGACGGCACCGCCTGTCCTGCGATACGCCGCTCTGCGCCATAATATAAATTTCAGGATTTGATCCGCTGTTTTATTTGGCCTGTCTGAAATGGACGAAGAAACATTCCGGCCTTCACAGGACACGCCGTATGATTCGTATGCGGCTCGCCACCGCAATATTCCTATAGCACCCCGTTACCCTTTGACGGTTGCCGGACGCTTTGACCGCTTTTGAACGGACACGGTTTTTCCGCTCTTTTCCTCCGCCTTACCGGACGACGCCTTGGAAACGGAGACCATCGACGTCTGTCTGTTCTTGGGGCGCAGGAAAATCACTGACATTGGGGGGAGCGTCAACGAAATACTCTGATCAAAGCCATGCATCGCAATCGGCTGCGTTTTGATACTCCGCCCGTTGGCGGTACCGTTGCCTCCAAACGCCGTCATATCGGTCGAAAAGACCTCCGCATAGGTTGTCTTGTAGGGCACGCCTATCTTGTAATCCAGCCGTTCTACCGGAACAAAATTGCACACCACGATAAGTTCATCGTCCTCGCTAAAACGCCGGAACGCTATGACGCTCTGCGCGTAGTCATCATGGGCAATCCAAGAAAAGCCCTCCCAGGAATCATCCTTTTTCCACAAGGGCGGTTGGGACAAGTAAAACCGGTTGAGCATCTTGTTAAATTCCCGCAGCTTTCTGTGGCTGTCATACTCATCGATCAGCATCCAATCCAGCTGCTGTGTGTAATCCCACTCCTTAAACTGCCCGAACTCATTGCCCATAAACGTCAATTTCTTGCCGGGATGCGCCATAATGTAGGCACAAAAAGCCCGTACCGCGGAAAATTTTTCCTCGTATGCCCCTGGCATCTTACCAATCAGCGAACATTTCCCATGCACAACCTCATCATGCGAAAGCGGCAGGATAAAGTTTTCAGAGAAAGCGTAAAAAAAGGAAAAGGTCAGTTTATTATGGTTATACGCGCGGTAGATCGGATCGAGCGACATATAAAACAGCATGTCGTTCATCCATCCCATGTTCCATTTGAAATTGAAGCCAAGCCCCCCAATATCGGTAGGCTTGGTGACCATGGGCCAGGCGGTGGATTCCTCGGCAATCATCAAAGCATTCGGATGCTGTGCAAATACAGCCCGGTTAAGCTCCTGTACAAAAGCAACCGCCTCCAAATTTTCCCTGCCGCCGTTCCGATTTGGCGTCCACTCCCAAGCCTCCCGATCATAATCGAGATACAGCATGGACGCTACAGCATCCACCCGTAACCCATCGATATGGAACTCGTTGAGCCAGTACAACGCATTCGATATCAGAAAGCTCATCACTTCCTTACGGCTGTAATCAAACACACGCGTACCCCAGCGCGCATGCTCGCGCTTCTGGATGTCGCTGTACTCATAAAGCGGTTCGCCGTCGAACTCGTAAAGTCCATGCGCATCTTTGGTGAAATGCGCCGGTACCCAATCCATTATAACGCCAATCCCGTTTTGATGGAGCGTGTCCACCATGCGACGGAAATCGTCTGGCGTACCATAACGGGACGTGGGTGCATAATAACCTGTCACCTGATAGCCCCAAGAACCGTCATAAGGATGCTCCATCACCGGCATCAGCTCGACATGGGTATAGCCCATTTCCTTGACATATTTCGCCAACGCCTTGCCCGCCTCGCTATAAGACAGGCAACTGCCGTCCGCCTTTTTCCTCCATGAACCGATATGCACCTCGTAGATATTCATCGGGCGGGTATAGGGCGCCGTAACACGCTTTTGGGTTTCCCAATCATTGTCCTGCCAGTCATAGCCCTCCAGTGGGTAGCACTTTGAAGCCGTTGCCGGCGGCGTTTCGCAATGGAAAGCATAAGGGTCGCTCTTGAACAGGATCCGTCCGTCCGAGGTAGTGATTGCGTACTTATACGTATCAAAGCGTTTCATCCCCGGCACATAGCGCTCCCATACCCCTTCCTGGGTAATCCGCTTCATTGGGTAGGCGGCAGCATCCCAACCGCAGAAATCACCCACAACGGATACTTCTGCCGCATGTGGCGCCCAAACGCGCAGCATCATACCTTCGCCTCTGCCCCTTTTCGCCGGATGGGCGCCAAAATACTCATACGCACAGACACAGCTGCCTGCGTGAAATTGGCGCAGGAGTTCCCGGTTATGCTTACTCAGCACCGAACGACGCTGTGTTTCTTCCGCTATGTTTGCTATCGGAGCAGCCGCTGCTTGTTCCGGAAATTGCGCCTTTGTCTGCATGAACATCCCGTCCTTTTTTAATTATCCACGTCAACCTGGTAATTTCGTCAAAAAATGCAATTTTACTTCCCTAATTTATAGTATTATTATACCATCACACCATAAAAAACTCAAGGGGAGCTTAGTATATTTGGTACTAATTAACATATTAAATATGTCATTTTTATGTAAAATAACCAAATCCGTTTCGGCTATTTCAATTGGCAGGATCATATTCCTAAAAGCCGCTATCGTACCCTCATACACCCCAGACAAATAGTATAACATAACTGTATGGATATTTTTGTCAAAACCTTGTAGAGACAACGCGTAAAATGCATCATTTTAATAGGAATGAAGCCACAGAACCATACCGGTCGACAAAAGAAAGAGGCGAGCTGTACCGAATCGATATTCAAGGTCATACTGTTGCAAGGCTATTGACAGAAATGCAGTCAAATACAACCGCCATCCACGACGTGGACAAAGGTACACTTGCAGCTTCGGACGAAGCAGCTCCCCATCCGTACGGACAGCACCTAGGCAAAGGAGGATTCGGAAGCTATTTTCCGCAGTAGCTGAAACTGGCGCATCTTTTCCAGCCGATTTTTTGTGACATCTCGACTTTCGGATCTTCGGCCTCTACCCCCTCCTTTCCAGCTTCACTGCTTTGGCATAAAAGGTCCCAGCCGGCATTCCACAAGCTTGGGCCGCTTGTTGCAGCGTTATCTTTTTGTCTCTCCATGCCTGATGGATTTGTCCGAAATCCGAAGGGAGAGGCCGGGGCGGCCTGCCAAATTTTACGCCCCTTGCCTTCGCCGCCGCGATCCCGTCCGCCTGACGCTGCCGTATATTTTCCCTTTCGTTTTGTGCCACAAACGACAGAATTTGCAGGACCAAATCCGCGATAAAAGTCCCCATCAGATCTTTCCCGTTGCGCGTATCCAGCAAAGGCATGTCAAGCACACAAATATCCACCCCCTTTTCCTTCGTCACGACACGCCACTGCTCCTGTACTTCCTCATAATTTCGGCCTAAACGGTCAATGCTGACAATATACAGCAGATCTCCCGGCTTTAAACGTTTCATCAGGCACTGATATTTGGGCCTTTCAAAATCTTTTCCCGACTGCTTGTCTATGTAGAGGTTGCTTTCCGGTACGTCTCTCTTCCGCATAGCCAACAACTGCCGATCTGCATTTTGATCCGAGCTGGACACCCGGATATACCCGTAAACCATCTAGATGGCTCGCCTCCATTTCCTATCAATAGGTTGTACACCATTAACACGCCTGACATATCGTTATAGGTTGAGAAAATCTCTTCTGTCAAGGCAGCCAGCCCGTTATGGAGGAAGCGAGATATCCGTTTCTCCTGCTACAGTCGTTGATACCACCTGTTCACATCCGTCGAATTATTTTGCGTCTCATACGATTTCACGTTCTCCCATCAAGCCGTAATGAAATGCAGCAAACCGGGTTCTATTATACCACAAGATACCTCATTGTCTAAAGCGGTTTACTCGAACAAAAGCACCCTTGCCATTTCTAGACAAGACTATACTGTACTATCAGATAAACTCTTTCTCCCTGACCGCCTTCTGACAGGAAGATATCGTATTGCACCGCCACCTGCTAACATGTGCCAGGCAGTCTTTATATAACGCAAAAAGCAAGACAGTTTGTAACTGTCTTGCTTTTTTTACGTTCCGATATGGACCTGTTTATGATGTCCAGAGGCATTCACTAGCAGAGAATAGTCTTTCCGCTTTTATGCGATGTTCGTCAAGCCATCCATCCCAAAAGTCAACCCACTACTAGTAAGATAGGAGCCGTATCTATCGTCAGAAAGACAAGTGGACATCCGCATCCATACCAGGAGGGAGCTGATACAAGCATCCACTTAGTTATCTTTCGCCGTCCTCAAACACCGCTTCGCCTTGAAAAACTTCTGGGGCTTCAGAACGATTTCCTTCATATTTTTGTCCCGGCGTATATATCAGGCCGCTGACATATAAAATCCCGAGCATACACAACAGCAGCAGAGCAAATAAAAAAATATACAATCCTTTCCCCTGATCTCGTTTTTTCTCTTGCTTTTCCTCCTGTTTAAGCTGCGGCTGCGCTACCGAAAACACGAACGGATCGGGAGATGGGCGGAAGACAACATGAACCTCTCCTTCGATCTCCCCGGGAACATCCTCTCCTTCCGGAAATATACGTATATTTAATTTTTGATTCTTATTCTGAATAGCATTCTCTGTTTTCTCATTTTCTGCATTCTTCCGGTATCCTCTGTGTTTCATGCTGTTTTCACCTCGTTCCCCGGACTCATCGCGTTTCAAATATGGATAAATATTATTTATTTTCCTAATTTATTATAACATAAGTCATAATATGAAGCAAGCAAATTTCAAATATTATGATACGTATTTCTCAGAATTTCTCGCGCTTTTTCGACAGGCAGGTTTTGAATCGTGTGCTTTCTGACAAAATCAGAGTTCGTGTAAACAACAATGTCACAGCAACTGGACATTTTTTGATAGATGCTTTGCCTGAGGTTGACATAGACGATTCGATCCGCAGGCACGATAACCGTATGAAAATTGAAAGCAAATGCGTACTGTAGCGTTAACGTATCTCCGCTAATGCCAAGGCCGTTTGTAAAATAAGCGGTTATTTTGACTGCAATCCACCACAGGGCCGGCAATTCCCCCATAATCGCAACAAAAAGGATGAGATCCAACCAATCGGGGAACAGCAACCACAACACGAACGCAACCGCAGGGATGCATAACACAACCGAAACCGGGGGAATTAAAAAGCGTGACAGCGTACGGATATGGGGATGCGTCTGTACCTGCCCCTGTTGGAATTCCGGAAGCAGGATACGCAAGGTGCCCAGTGCCTCCCTTTTATTTGCAGGAGGGATCAGCACCGACAGTTCCCGTTTGTTTTTATTGTAGCCAATCAGGTGGACGAAAACCGAGCAGATACCAAAAAATTTCGTCAACAGCGTCTGTTTAATATCGATATAGTTTATTTTCCGAACCGGCATTGTATAATTATACTGCGTCACTGCACCGGAAAAAATGGTCAACTCGTTTTCCTCTCGAGAAATTTTAAAACGGATATAGCGCAGCAGGTTCCTGATCACGGACAGCACATACCCACCAATCAAGATCAGGGAAAGAAACACCGCCGCCGGATGTAGTCCCAAAGACAGGTAGTTGGCAACCTCAGATATCGTATTCAGAAGAAGATCCTTAATTTGATTGCCAATAATCGTCCCTGACTGGATGATAAACGTCGCAGCGAAGATAATTCCCGTCAGTGAATTGGAGGTAAAAATGGAAAGCAGCGCAATATGAAAATGAGACGGCTTATAAATTCTCCTGTAACGCGGCTGTGTATGATCTTCATGCCGTGACGTCTTGTCACGCAGGCGCTTCGCCGTAGAGATGGACACTGTGGCGGTAAAATCAGATTTGGAAAAGCTAAACGCATCCGTCACACCGAATGCTTTGACTGCACGGAAAGGCAAAAAATAAAATGGCTGTTCAAAATTCATCAACGAAAACGCTTGATAAGGGATATAAGTCCGCAGCTTAATGAAAATTCCCTTTTCAATTAGCAAACCGTCGCGTTGTAAGATGAACGTAAACGAGTACCACTTGTATAAAGCGATTCCCAACAGAAACATCACAACTAAAATATCCAGCCAAGCGCCTTTGAGCCAGGCATAAAAGTCAAAATTCAAATAAAGGATACCTCTGATTACAGGGATCAGAAGCAAGTAAAGATTCCTTCCAATATGCTGAAGAATATTGACAGGATGCTGACGCAGCCTCTCCATCCCCCGTCTCCTTTCCGTAACACATAAAGCCCTTTAAAATTCTATCCCTTGCATAAGGTAACAGACGAATCATCGATCATCGTATTCTTTCAAAGGGATCAGCAGAAGTGTTGTGCCCCCCATGAATATCAGCTTCCCCTTAACCCACTACATTCTTGGGAAGCATTTGCTTGATCTGCTGTATATCGCTCTTTTTCAGCCAGGAAAATAGAAGCGATCCCCCTAGGCCATGTATAACCAGAAAGTTAATGCCAGTAATCCGGTTAAAGGGAAAGGTAATGGTAGTTGTGTACTGAATAGCCTCCATTTTGATCACACGACGGTTTCGGATGAAAACGCCGGACGATCGGATCAGCTCTCGTTCGCTGACCTCATAAACAATACCGGTAAAGTAAAAGCCAAAATAAATGAGCCCAAATAAACACAGCGCCCAGATCAGCGCAAGTGCAGACCATGTGATCCATCCCGGTATTTCCGGCGGCACGAAATGCGATCCTACCCACGCAGCCGCCGCTACCAGAATCAGAAAAATATACAGGATAATCATCATGCTTTTCGTACATCTAAATTTTCTCAATGAAACAAATTCACCTTGCTCTCTTCTTAAAAACCGTCTCCAGGATACGACCTGCGAATCACAGCGTCCCCTGTCCGCAGGCATTGCAAGTATACCTGCCAGTTAATTCGATAAAGTTCATACCGGATAAACCTTGCCAAGAGAACGGCGTAAAGGAGGGACAACTCTAAAGTCATGATTTTAAACCACAAAAAACCGCTGTGGCTATTATACCATAAATAGGGCAAAATAAAAATCCATACATCGATCATACCACAGAAGGATGCAAATTTTTGTCTGAATTGCGCTATAAATTTTCGCAGCAGCACAGGTCCACCAGTAGATGCAATAAAAAAAGACCTGCACGTCTGAGCATACAGGCCTTTTTGTAAAACGAAATAAGCGATTAGTTGATGATCGTACGTTCGGTTTCCTTATCGAACAGATGCATACGATTGGGATCGATCGCAACCTTGATACGGTCGCCAGGACGAGCCTTCGAACGATTCGAAACACGTGCGATCATGGGGATGTTTTCACAGGTCAAATACAGATAGGTTTCCGCACCCATCATTTCCGTTACATCTACGTTCGCCTCAATCACGCCCGTTGTGGCAGCGGAGAGGAACATTTCTTCGTCATGGATGCATTCCGGACGGATACCCATCGTAATGGTTTTACCCACATATTCTTTCAGGATCTCGTTCTTCGCCTTGACTTCAGGAAGTTCAACGCGGTACTTCGTGCCCCTGGTAGACTTGGTATCCTCTGAGCCGAATTCGACAAAATACTTGCCATCCTCAAACAGCAGCACAGATTCAATAAAGTTCATCTGCGGAGAACCGATGAAACCGGCGACGAACTGGTTGCAGGGTCTATCGTACAGTACCTGAGGAGTGTCCACCTGCTGGATCAGGCCGTCTTTCATAACGACGATACGGTCGCCCATCGTCATAGCCTCAGTCTGGTCGTGGGTAACGTAAATAAAGGTGGTACCCAGTCTCTTATGGAGCAACGAAAGCTCGGTACGCATTTGTGCACGCAGCTTCGCGTCCAAGTTGGACAAAGGTTCGTCAAGCAGGAAGACCTGCGGCTCACGGACGATTGCACGGCCCAGCGCAACACGCTGCCGCTGACCACCGGACAAAGCCTTCGGCTTTCTGTCGAGCAAATGGGAAATATCCAGGATACGGGCAGCCTCTTCTACCCTCTTTTTAATCTCGTCCTTCGGCGTCTTTCTCAGCTTTAAGCCAAAGGCCATATTCTCGTAAACCGTCATATGCGGATACAGCGCGTAGTTCTGGAACACCATCGCGATATCCCTGTCCTTGGGCGCCACATCGTTTACAAGGCGGTCGCCGATGTAAAGCTCACCCTCGGAGATCTCCTCCAGTCCGGCAATCATACGGAGCGTAGTGGATTTACCGCAGCCAGACGGGCCGACCAGAATGATAAATTCCTTATCTTTAATCTCCATATTAAAGTCTGAAACAGCAGTAACGCCGCCCGGATATCTTTTGACAATTCCTTTTAATGATAAACTTGCCATTACCAAATGACCTCCTATATGATGATATGGGTATAGTACAAACTATCTATTTATACTATAACAGATTTTCAAAGAAAATAACAGTAACGTAATGCCCAAAGTTTTCTCCGCTATTTTATCAATAATGACCAATGATTTGGCGTTTTCGTTAAAATTCAAGCGGATTTTGAGTCATTTTTACCTATTTTAATCAGATTGCTTCCCAGCACGAAGCTGGGCAATCTCCTCTTGCGTCAGCATGCGCGCTTGGCCCTCCGGTAGAGATCCGAGCAATTGCAGGCCGCCGATTTTCACCCTTTTTAATTCTATAACCCTTTTCCCTCTCATCTGCAGCATCCGCCTGATTTGATGGTACATCCCCTCGCGGATTGTAATCTCGCCATAGCAAAAACTGCCAGCTCGGACATACACACCTTGGCACGCCGTCCGGAAATCAAGCGGCGCCACCGCCCGAAGCATAGCGGGCATGCATACATCCCCGCCGCCAATGGCAATCCCCTGCGCAAACGCCTCTACATCGGACGCATCCATCGGGATATCCGTCTGCAGCAGATATGTTTTTTCGACATGGTTGCGGGGCGACAGGATATCATGAGCGAACGCACCGTCATCCGTCAGCAATACAAAGCCACGAGTATCCTTATCCAGCCGTCCAGCCGGAAACATACCTTTTCGTTTGAGCGGTTCAGGCAACAGATCCAGTACGGTACGGTGCACCTCATCCTCTGTCGCGCTGACGACTCCTTTAGGTTTATTCAGCATCACATACAGATACTGCCGATAAAAAATAGTCTCTCCCTTTACCGACACTGTGTCCACTTGCGGATCAACCTTTTCTTCCGCGGTACACGGCTTGCCGTTAAGCAGGATTTCCCTTTTACGGATAAGCTCCTTCGCTTCCCTCCTGGACATTCCAGTCTGAGAACAGACCAGCCTGTCCAGCCTCAACTGCATCCAACCAACCCCTCTATATTCAGCATTCCCGGCAAAAAGCCGTCTGATACTCAGTATACTACATTTTTCCTATGAGGGCAAGCTTTCCCCACACATTTTCGTCAGGAATCTCTCTGGTAGGAAACAACAGTTGACATGTAGCCGTTGTCCGACATACATGTCAACGCGTCTTCCGTCTGTACTGTCTCACCAAGACGCGAACGACACCCGTCGAAACAAACAATATTTCATGCGTTTTAGCTTCTTTTCAGCCATAAAGTAAAAGCCCTGGTAATCATACCAGGGCTTTCTGTACGTAGCTAACACGTCTTTATTTGTACAGTGTTTTTCCAGTGGAATGCAGGTCGTTACAGGCCTCGATAACGCGTTGCGCCATTCCTTTCTCGCCCGCTTTCAGGTAAGAACGAGGGTCATAAACCTTCTTGTTACCTACTTCACCGTCAACCTTCAAAATTCCATCATAGTTCTTGAAGACATGGTCAGCGATCGGACGGCTGAACGCATACTGGGTATCCGTGTCAATATTCATTTTAATGACACCGTACTCCAGCGTCTCCTCGATTTCGCTCTTGGCCGAACCGGATCCGCCATGGAAAACATAATAGAACTTGGCATCGTCGCCGAAGGCCTTTTTCAGTGCGGCCTGACCATCACGCAAAACGGTAGGTTTCAGCTTGACATTACCCGGCTTGTATACGCCATGGACGTTGCCAAACGTCGCAGCGAACATGAACGTCGCATTCGGAATCTTGGACAGCGCGGTATAAATCTGAAGCATGTCCTCAGAGGTGGTATACAGCTTTTCGTTCTCTACGCCGCTGTTGTCCTCTCCGTCCTCCTCGCCACCGACGACGCCGGACTCGACCTCGAGCACGATATCGTTTTTCGCACAGCGCTTAAGCAGCTCGGACGCAATTTCAATATTTTTAGCGATCGACACGGAGGAACCGTCAAACATATGGCTGTTAAAGAGATTCGCTTCCCCGCGGGCACGGCGACGCTCCGTCTCTTCAATCAAGGGAATCATAAAGCTATCGACCTTTTCCGCCTTGCAGTGGTCGGTGTGCAGCGCGACAAAGATGTTATACTTCTGCGCCATCATATGGACATGGTTGGCCAACGTAATCGCTCCCAGCGCGCTGTCCTTGACAGCCTGTCCGGACGCGTGCTCGCCGCCGCCGGTAGATACCTGGATGATACCGTCGGACTTCGCCTGAGCAAGGCCCTCCAAAACGGCGTTGGCCGTCTCAAGATTGGAGACGTTGAAAGCGGGGTAGGCGTAATGATTTTTGGAGGCGTTCTCCAGCATCATCTTATATTGCTCGTAATTGACAACTGGCATATGCGACACTCTCTTTCATTAAAGTATTGTCCCATTTATTTTAGCATAATCCGCGCAAAAGCACAAGTGGATAGGCGTTTTTTATCGCGCCGTATGTATTGGACGGCAATTGCAGAGACGCTTGCGGCGTGCGAGGATTGCGCGGATAAAAATAAAACAATCTGTAAATGATGAAAAAACAGTTGACAAAAAAACGCGTATCATGTATAATAATATTCGCTGCAGCGGATAGTCTATAGAATATATAAGGCGGTATAGCTCAGTTGGCTAGAGCATGCGGTTCATACCCGCAGTGTCATTGGTTCGAATCCAATTACCGCTACCAACACGGCCCGTTGGTCAAGAGGTTAAGACACCGCCCTTTCACGGCGGTATCGCGAGTTCGATTCTCGCACGGGTCACCAAGATACTTAGAATCCGAACTTTTCACCAACAAGTGATGCGTTCGGATTTTTTTATGCTTCCGTGACTCACGGCAAAGAAAAGCTCCCCGTGTAGGGGAGCGTTGTCAATTTCGATTCATTGCAGCCGGATATAATTTTTCGTTGGATAAGTAGAGAATACCAAGTCGAATTCCCGACCATTAAAATTTTCCCATTCACTGGAGTGAAATTGAAAATCATATGCATCAAACACCAGCAACATATCCTGAACTTCCTGCGGATCCAATTCACAAGCAAGCTCTGGTAAATCGTAAAACCATTGGGCAGTTGACAACGAATACCCGTTTGACCAATCGAGCGATTCTATCCTATATGGCGTTACGTTAAATTTTGCCGTCTCAGTTCCCGTATTTTTCACTTGAAGCGTGACAGACAATACCTTCATTTCGCAATCTGCTGAGTTTTTCAAATCTCTGACGTCACAGTTTTCCTCCTGTGCGACTTGCTCTGCGGTTTTAATTTGAAAATCCAGCGCCTTCAATTCAAAGATTCCAAATTGCAGCGCCTCCCCCATTTCAGCACCGTTGAGAATTGGATCTGGATACTGCCGGTTAATATCAACAAACCGCCACACATATGCACCCACTAGACAAATCAGTACCGGCAGGGCAACACATAATATTTTGCTTTTACGTTTCATCCTCCGCCTCCATTTCCTGCTGCGAAGCTGTTGAGACTGTTAGGCACCCTGTGATACGCCCTTCCTCCATAGTATAAATCTCGTCCGACAGCGCTTCCATCTCCTCTTTGTCATGGCAGGCAATCACAATCAACGCGCCCTTTTCCTTAAGCTCTCGCAAAATCCCCCTGACCAATTGCACGCCTTTTTCATCCAATGCGTTAATGGGCTCATCCAGTATCACGATCTCCGGTTCTTCCATAATAGCAGCCGCTATCCCCAAACGCTGTTTCATACCCAGCGAGTACTTGCGATACTTGCGTTTATCGTCCGGATCCAGCCCCACCTTGCGGATGCTCTCCCGAATCTGTTCGTCGTTAATCCGCCCCTGAATGGACGCTAGAAGCTTGAGATTATGAAATCCGGTATAAGCATCGATAAATGCAGGATTTTCAATCAGCACACCCACACTGCGCGGAAAAGACAAATCCTTTCCAAGAATTTCCCCATTGATGCTGACACTTCCCTTGGTGGGATGGATAAGCCCACACATACAACGCATCAACATCGTTTTTCCGCAGCCATTTTTGCCTTGCAGGCCGCACACTTTTCCCGACTCCAGCCGTAGGCTGACATCCTCCAGCACAGTTGCGCCTTTTATGGTTTTCGTTACATCCTTAAGCTCTATGTACATGATTGCTCTCCTCTCTAAGACGGTTCTTTATTTAGAATATCGTACCTACGAAAAACCACGCACCCTACTATAATACTCGCCAGCGCTAGCACCGTCATATAAGCCAGCGAAAAAGGCGTAGGAATCCCGCCATCCATCATTAGTGCGTTGCGTAATAACATGATATGGTTACCGGGTAACACCCACGTAAAGAAATAAGCAGATGCAACCATCACACAGGCAATCAACAAAAAAGCATAAATCGGTTTCAATATAATAGCGAGCGTCGTCTGTAAAAGCGACAATGCAATTGCCGTTATGAGAGGTAGTACCGTCACCGCCGCAAGCAGACTACCCGTATTTACGCCGGACACATCCATCTCACAGTATACCCTTACAATATCATTACTAGGTTTCAACGATAAATTCCCTCCGACACTCGCAAAACAAATGATTACCGCATAGCCAATGGCAAAAAAAATTATCGCATTCAAAACAATCCAGAGACACTTACCAAGCCACCACTGAACTCTTTTTTGCGTCCGAAGCAAAATTTGTTGTCCCGAGAGTGCTAAATCGTCTATCGGATAGCTTCCTGCTACAAACGCAAGATATACATACACTATCAGCCATAAAATTGGTACTTCAAACTTCGTGTCAGGTGTCGGAATATAAACCCGTATTCCTTTAAGGATATAAATCAGGTAATCGGTAACAGACGCTTGGCTGGTAACAATTCCTTCCCGTATTCCGTTTTTTGTACACAGAAATAGAACCCCACAGGGGACGGCAAAGATAAAAATCACAAAAACGTATTTCCACCAGCAACGAAGCACTCCCTGTGACAAATCGTGCCTAATCAATTTCGCAAAGATGTGTGCATTTTTATTCATAGCCTCCACCTAAAAAGTCCTTTCTGAGGGCAAGACGGTACCCCACAAAAAACACAATCAACGCAAGCCCAAGCGGATAAAAAAAATTCACAAAGATCTCCTTTGGATGACTCCATCTCATATAATCGATCGAAAATACAGTAAAAAATACTGATATCCGCTGCTCTACAAATCCAAGATGTTCCATACTTGCGACCGCAATAACAAGAATCAAGCCGGGATAGCTTTTCCCCGTCTGCCACTTGATCAGCAGTGTCACGAGACTCATTACCAAAAGTGACAGCACACAATACAGAAAAAACGCCAAACAGACCCACCGTCCGGAAGCAGTATGCATCGTTTGCGATGTGTAGAAGTAATACAGACTGCTAGAAGCGTTCCAGTTTATAAATCGGCCTGTCATCGCGTATCCGGAAACAACTGCACATACTGTCATATAAAACGACAGCAGCAAACTGGAACCGCAAATTCGCACACATTGACGCAGCCAAGCGCCCCCTTTTGTAACCTGTCGGACGACCATCTGATAAGAATATTCCCTCTTTAGCAGAAAAATATTGAAAAACACACCATATAACACAAACCCAAACGCAAAATTCAAGCCCTCGGTGAGCAACAATAATAAATCCGACACACTGACGTCTACGCCATATGCACGCACCCGGTTCACAAGTATACGCGAGCATAGCACGGTATAAAGCGGCACCAGCAGCAGCATAATAAGCAGTGCCCATTTGTTGGCAATCCAAAACATCCTCAACTTAGTAAACATCGTCCCGGGTTCCCTTACAGACAAAGAGAGGTAGCGTCACCACAAGCAACCCTATCATCCAAATCAGTATAGGCCAAAAACGCTGCTGATCACCTTGCGTCGGACGAAGAAAAAAGAACGGATTGACCTTCATTGCATCCATACCGATAAAATTCAACAAAAAATAAGCGCCCACGTACAACAAAAACGGAACAAGCAGCACGACGAAGCGGTTGTTCACATAAAAAGCAACGATGAGCGACAGCGTTGACCACAGGCCACAGAAAACAAAATCCAGCAACAGGTAGAAAAAAATATACCAATAAGGATGTGTGAAGAAAAGAACACTCCACATCTGATTGCTAAACATCGGAAATATCCCTGTACACGCTGTCGGAACGGTGGAGGGTAGCAGCAACGCCGTAACCAAAAGATTAAGCAGCAGCGGAATCACGACGGCGCATCCTGCCGACAAAAAAACCGCTATGTATTTGGAGAAAAAATAGTCCCGTTTCTTGCACCGGGTAAACACGTTTTTCAAATACCCGCTTTTCTGATCGACAAAAAAACTGTCGGCAAACGGCAGCGCAGCGAGAATTGGAACAATGATATAGTAAAGTGTCGGTTGCAGCGACACCCATTCCCCACCAATCCAACAGTTAAACACCGTATTAGGGTAGTTAATTTGTATTTTATCCGATATAGAAATGCTTCCTACATTGATCGCAGGTATCACATTCTGCACCACATGCCAACCGGTGATCACGCAGCCAATGGCAACTGCAATCCAAAACATTTTGCTTTGAAATGCGCGCTGCAACTCTGCTTTTAACATATTTTTCATGCTTCAGCCTCTCTGTTATCTATCTTAAGTTTGACAAACCTGATTCCATTATCGTCGTCCCCAAAAAACATTTTGCTAGATCCGGTAGTATCCAGCGTTAGATAAATGTCCCTTCCGTCCAGATACTGACTTTCCGGAACAAACAAGAATATCAGTTTTTCTGTCTTTCCCGGTTCAAAGCGATAATAGTAATATTTCGAAGACTCAGCCGAACGCTGTGCCGGTTTGTACGCGCGCATTTCCCTTCCGATTCCCTCCGCCCTTTTATTAGCTCCCCTTACACACGGTCCAATTGTTCCGAGTGTAAATGTCTTATCCTCCTCTGTGACGTTTTCAATCTCTATTTCAATAAACAAAAAATCGTGCTGATCGCCTGTCCGCGTTCCGTTCGCGTCAGGTGTCTCATTTTCCATCCCCCACATAGTCAGATCATCCACCTCAAATGGCGCCATATTTTTTGATTTCCGCGCGGAGATGACGCGAAACCGATATCCCTGTGTGATCACATCCTCATTCATCTCAAACGTATTATCCTTCGTGATCAAAAGAGGATTTTGAGGTATGACCTCCTCAGGTAAATCAGACGTACCGGAAGCAGCTGCCTGTCCTACCGAAGACGCCTCTGCATTGGAACACGCACACAAAAACGTCATGCATAGGCAAAGCAACAATACGCCTATTCGTTTCATCATAACCATCCTCCAGATTTACAGTATGCGGGGTGGACACGATCCACCCCGCATACACTGACTAATTAAACACTTAACTACGCACGTTTCCTTACACGCTGTCTGGACTCCATACGCCGGTAGCAGTATACCACTGGGTGGGGTTGAGCGGCGCTCCCTGAATCGATCCATATTTATAACCATTCTCATGCACATAATTGTACAGGTAATATGATTGACCAACATAACAAGTTTTGGTGTAAGATGTTCCATTCGAGGATTTGTAGGCTGGGTAGAGCGTACCAGTTTCACTATTTCTACCGTACGCAGCAGCAACGAACGCGCCCCCACTATTCACTTTAATGTACATCGAAGAATCATCATCCTTAAGTCGCCCCTTTGTATAATCTTCTTTTCCTTGAAACGTAAAAGAGAAACTCTCGTCATAATGATTGTTCGCACTCGCGACCATAGCACCCGCCGACATAACAACCGCCGCTGCCAGAGCAACGCCGATTAATTTCTTCGCAAGCTTCATATTTAAACCTCCCATTTTTTCATTTTTAATGTCACGGCGTATGCCTTGAAATGCTATCCTCCCAAGGCACACACCACCCAGCTGTCAAGATGCCTGAAACAGCCTGAAAGGCGGTTCCAGGCATCCTTGGAGTTCCTTTTCATTCCCTCCATAATCAACCACGTTTTCTGTCGACATGTCTTCAAAGTCCTGATTGATGTTTTCATTATACTACCGCGGGTCTCTCATTGCAAGAGTAAATATACACAATCTTTTCAGGTTAAAATTGTATATTCTGCGTATAATTCAGACATTTATCGATGAAATCATTAATTTTTCGATATTCGTCGTCCTTTTCTTCTGTGATTCGACATTTTATTCATTTTGAATTTTCCTATGAACTTTATCCCGATTCGTTTTTCCCTTGCAAAGAAGGGCTTTTACAGGTATAATGGATTCAAATTGTAAAGGAGGAATTGTGATGCCCTACGTTGCAAACCCCAATCGTTACGCCAAGATGCCTTATCACCGACTGGGCCGGAGCGGTCTGAAGCTGTCCGCCCTTTCGCTCGGGTTATGGCACAACTTCGGTTCGGTGGACAAACTCGACAACATGAAGCAGATTCTCTTTACCGCCTTCGACAGCGGTATCACCCACTTCGACCTCGCCAACAACTACGGCCCTGTACCCGGCAGCGCCGAGGAAAACTTCGGACGCATCCTCAAATCCGACCTGATGCCCTACCGGGACCAGCTTATCATCTCCACCAAGGCTGGCTTCTACATGTGGGAAGGCCCGTACGGCGACAACGGATCGAAAAAGTACCTCGTCGCGAGCCTCGATCAAAGCCTCAATCGCATGGGGCTGGATTATGTTGACATCTTTTACCATCACCGTCCCGACGACGAAACACCCGTCGAGGAAACAATGCTGGCCCTTGATCAAATCGTCAGGCAGGGCAAGGCGCTGTACGTTGGTCTGTCCAATTACAACAAGGAACAGACCAAACGCGCTTACGCCGTCCTCAAGGAGCTGAAAACGCCCTACGTCATCCACCAGCCGTCCTACTCGATGACCAATCGCTGGATTGAGACGGACGGCCTCAAGGATTACCTCCATGAGATCGGCGTCGGTTCCATCGCCTTCTGTCCGCTCGACCAGGGGCTTCTGACCGGCCGTTACCTCAACGGTATCCCCGAAGATTCCCGCGCCGCCAAATCCGGAACCTTCCTCGATCGCGCCGCCGTAACCGAGGAAACCGTCGCTATGCTGCGCAAATTAAACGACGTCGCGCAACGCCGCGGCCAGACCCTGGCCCAGATGGCGGTAGCATGGATCCTGCGGGACGGGATGGTTACCTCCGTGCTGATTGGTGCCAGCCGCCCCGAACAGGTGCTGGAAAACGTCAAAGCGGTAGAGAACACTTCCTTTACGGCGGAAGAGCTCCAAACAATTGACCATATCATATCGGGTAAAGAATAAGTCATGCCCCCCGGCAAAGCCGGGGGCTTGAGTAAGCTCTAGATGGGCATCGTACCGGCAAGCCTCTCAAGAGGCACTGAAAAGATCTACCACTTGCATCACTTGCCCCACAACCCGTAAACGGGCCTTTGCGTACTAACACAGCTTTTCTTATGTAGCAAAATTGCTGTTTATATCTCGCTTCGCTCGGTACTTGAATCTAATGTTTATTTACTCTCCACAGCCGAGCTGGGGGGGCTTGTTGTGCTAAAGCATTTAAAGAGAAAAAACGTCCGCATACCAAGATTGGTATACGGACGTTTTCTGTCCGATAAAAATATCCGCATGAAAAAAGCAACAGGCTGAGAGGTTGTCCCGTTGCTATCTTCCATCTGGCTTACGCTTTTGCTGCATTGAGCTTCACGATCAAAGCGGACTTCTTATGGGCTGCGTTATTCTTGTGCAGAATCCCTTTTGCTGCCGCTTGATCCAGCTTCTTCACTGCGAGCTTGACCACCGCTTCCTTGTTCTCGGCATTGTTCGCGATCGCCGCGTCCGCCTGCTTCAAAACGGTTTTCAGATTCGTTTTCACCATTTTATTCTGAAGAGTCTTCGTCTCGATAATCTTTACTCTTTTCTTGGCTGATTTGATGTTCGGCATATTTTCCACCTCCCTATTCCATGTATCTGTTGCACCGCGCTGAGCAAACCGAGCAAATATTTGCAGCAAAACGGCACACAATAATCGTGCGGGCTAAACGCCCGAGACACGCACAACTATCAACAGTAATATATGATAACACATGATACGGAAAATTGCAAGGGCTTTTTTGCAAAAAACACGCCGCTGAAAGGGATTTGTTGCCTGTCGGCACCCCTTTGACGCGCCAGCCGTTTCATACGATCAGACCAGAAGAGGAGAATGCATGTGGGTATCCGTACAGACATGGCCATCGAAAAGGCCGAACAGCTTCCCGACCGCGTCCTGCCCGAGGGGGCGCAGCAGCAGGTAGAGGAAAAAGAGGGCGTGACCGTCACAACGCTGACCATCTCGTCCGAGTCAGCCTCACATATTCTCGGCAAGCCGATGGGCAAATACGTCACCGCACAGGTGAAGAACTTCAAGTCGCCGACGGAGGACTTTAACGCCGATGTCGAAGCGATTGCGGAAATCATCCGCAGTTTTATCCCCAGTGAAGGAACCGTCCTTGTAGCAGGGTTGGGCAACGCCGATATCACCCCCGACGCTATTGGCCCGCAGGCGGTGACCTTTACGCTGGCAACACGCCATCTTGCAAACGGCCTGGCCCAAGAAATCGGTCTGGGCGATCTGCGGTCCGTCGCCGCGATAACGCCTGGCGTTCTTGGCCAGACCGGCATCGAGACAGCGGAGATTATTCGATCGGTCTGCGACCGGATTTCCCCTGTCTGCGTCATCGTCGTCGACGCGCTCGCCTGCGCCGACATTGATAGATTAGGCAACAACATCCAGATCTGTGATACCGGCATCTCGCCCGGATCCGGTGTGCAGAACAGCCGTGCGGAAATCAGCCAGACTACGCTCGGCATCCCAGTGATTGCCATCGGCGTCCCTACCGTCGTCGACATGACGACAATCGCCTACAACCTGCTTGGGGAAGGCTACGGCTCGGAAAAGGTGTCGGACAAAGGGCGGACACTGATGGTCACCCCCAGGGAAATCGATGTGATGATCAAGCGCGCATCGTCACTCGTCGCTTTCTCGATCAACAAGGCGCTGCACCCGGAATTCACCATCGAGGACATCCAGGGGCTGGTTGGAAACTGACACGCCCATCGCCATTATTATATAGGAAGAAACAACTGCCCCCCGGCTTTCTCAATAAACAACCTTGTCCAAAATTCCTTTGAGGGCGGCGATGGCAAGACCGAAATTCGTCATCGGCACACCGGCCTGGCGCGCCTTCTGCTGCTTGGACAGCATATTGCGCCGATTATGCATACAGTTGCCGCAATGGACGATGAGCCGATAGCCGGTCAGATCGTCCGGCAGTGTCTGCCCTGCACAGACGTCGATATCCAGAGCGCCGCCCGCCTTTTCCTGAAGCCAGCCCGGCAGCTTCTCCCGTGCGATATCCCCTTTCTGCGCATGATGCGTACACCCTTCCGCGATCAATACGCGGTCGCCGGGAACAAGTGTACGGATCGCTTGCGCACCTTCCAGGAAGCCACCGAAATCCCCCTTCTGCTTCGCCATCAGGATGGAAAACGACGTCAGCCGTACG
Organism: uncultured Clostridia bacterium; assembly: GCA_946498095.1. Taxonomy (GTDB): domain Bacteria; phylum Bacillota; class Clostridia; order Oscillospirales; family Ruminococcaceae; genus CAMMMX01. Next base: position 91,710 of record CAMMMX010000004.1, on the reverse strand, counting down.
CCGTAACGCTGTGTTATCGGATAAACCGATCCAAACACCTGCGAATCGGTAATCACCAAAGACGGCGGCTGCTTTAAGCTGTCCAGTGCCCGCACAAGCTCCTCGGGCTGGACGGTCAGCGTGACACAATGGCGATCCAGCAGGTCGCGGAGCGTTTGTACCTGTGGCAGGATAAGCCTCCCTTTCGGCGCCTCTCCGTCCTGCGGCGCAACGAGCACGACGGTATCCCCATCCTGGAGAAGATCACCCGTCAGTGACGGCGGCTCTAGGTCGGACGGTGCATGCTCAATCAAAAGCGCAACCAACGCGTCTGTACTGCCCTCCAAGCCAAGGCGAACGCTGGGAAGGCCATCCAGCCAATCGAGGCGGGGGATGTCGCCGTTTCCGTCAAACTCATTGTACACAACTACTACAGGAATGGCGCGTTCCCGCAACATCAATAGATATTCCCGCTCCCTGTCATAGTTCTCCTGCCCCGACGGGATGACCAACACCGCAAGATCGGTTTTATCTAGCACCTGCATCGTCTTTTTCCGGCGCATCCCGCCCAATTCGGTCCTGTCGTCCAACCCCGCAGTGTCGACCAGCAGCACCGGCCCCAAAGGGAACAGTTCCATTGCTTTGGAGACTGGATCGGTAGTCGTCCCTGCTATGGGGGAGACAAGGCTCACCTCCTGCCCCGTTAGGCGGTTAATGATCGTCGACTTGCCTGCATTGGTGCGGCCAAGAAAGGTAACATGCAGGCGGTTGGCACTGGGCGTCCGGTTGAGATCCGGCATTTCCATTCTCCTTTCTAGGCATTAGAACCGGAAATCCGTCTCTCCGTTCTCAATGCGCTGCAGATATTCTCTGGTCTTGACGCGGATTTTTTCATTCGGGATATTTTCAACTTCCCGCGCGATCACAGCATCCGCCATCTTCCTAAACTCCTCGTCACCATAACCAACGCTGTACTCCTTCAGCGTTAAAAGTGCGTTGGGCTGGCAAACATTGCAGATCTGTCCGGCTTTGGCCAAGCTCATAAAGCGGTCCCCGGTGCGCCCGCTGCGGTAGCAAGCCGTGCAGAAACTTGGGATATACCCTTCCCGCATCAGCGACTTGGTTACCTCCAGCGGCGTACGATGATCGGCGACCTCGAACTGGGGACGCTGTGTGCCGTCCGCATAGCCTCCTACGCCGGTTGACGATCCCGCACTGGTCTGCGATACCCCCAGTGAAATCAGTTCCTCCCGGAACCCTGCATCCTCCCTGGTACTGATGATGATACCCGTGTATGGCACCGCCAGACGGGTGATCGCCACGATCCGTTTGAACTCGTCGTCGGTGATCGGACGGTACAGGCTCAGGTCTACGCCGTTGGCCGGTTTGATACGCGGTACCGAAATCGTGTGCGGACCGACACCGTGGACAGCTTCCAAATGCTCTGCGTACATAAAGGACGCTGTCAGGTCATAGTGCCAGTCGTACAAACCGTACAGCACGCCGATGCCGACGTCATCGATGCCCGCCTCCATCGCGCGGTCATGCGCGGTGGTGTGGTATTCATAATTGTGTTTTGGCCCTTTGGGGTGGACTTTCAGATAGGTCTCCTTGTGGTAGGTTTCCTGGAACAGGATATAGGTGCCGATACCGGCTTCCTTTAGCTTTCTGTAGTTTTCCACTGTCGTTGCGGCAATGTTGACGTTGACACGGCGGATTTCTCCGTTCTCGCTGGAATGCTTGTAAATGGTGTCCAAGCACTCGAGAATGTACTCGATCGGGCAGTTCTGCGGATCCTCGCCTGCCTCCAGCGCCAGACGCTTGTGCCCCATTTTTTCCAGCACGTCAACCTCCTGGCGCAGTTCGTCCATCGTCAGACGCTTGCGCTTCATATCGCAGGAATGGTGATAACCGCAGTAGACGCATTCGTTGACGCAGTAGTCGGAGACGTAGATGGGGGCAAAGAGGACGATACGTTTGCCGTAGATATGTGACTTGATGTCCCGCGCAACAGCATAAATCTTCTCAAGTAGACGCGGTTCCTCGACATAGGTCAGCACTGCGGCCTCACGGTGCGAAAGCCCCCCGTACCCTGCCGCCTTGTCAATCAAGCTTTCCACATAGGCTTCATCCTTGGCGAGCTCCTTCGCCTTTTCCAACACGGACACAATTTCGGCGTCATTCATAAATTCGTCCGCCAATGCGGATTTGGGATCGTATTTGACTGCGTTTGCCATTTTCATTACTTCCTTCTACATATATAATAGTTATGGTTCATACAAATCGTACAACGCACGGTACTTCAGCGGCGTCACCTTGTTCATCACAACATTGGCGCCGCCGGACAAGGCCGCCTCCTTGCCCCCCTTGAGATTCAAGGCTGTCGTGGACGGCAAATGTACCTGGGGCAGTATCAGCCTTGCCACCGCCAAAACACGCCGTGTCAACTCAGGAGACCCGTGCGGACTGCCTGCCAGAGGCGTCGCATGATGGGAAATGTAGGGTCCGATTCCCGCCATGGACACTTTCATCGTCTTGAGCAATAGGATATCATTTTTCAGCGTCTCATAGGTCTGTCCCGGCAAGCCGACCATAAAGCCGCCGCCTAGCTCGTAGCCCAGCTCGTACAGCCACTTCTGGCACTGCAGGCGTTTTTCCAAACTGGAATGGGGATGGTAGCGATTGTATAACGCTTCATCCGACGTCTCGTGCTTGATCAGGTAACGGTCAGCGCCGCATTGCCGCCAATAACGGTAGGTCTCGTAATCCCGCTCGCCAACGCTGAGCGTCACTGCAACCGGGAAAGGGTACTCCCTCCCCATTGCCTTGATGTCCCGGACAATTCCGCCAATCATCTCTTTCGTGTAGAACAGATCTTCTCCGCTTTGCAGGATCACTGTATGATACCCTTGATCGAGCGCCTCCCGTGCCGATGCGAGGATCTCCTCCCGCGTCATCCGGTAACGGGCAATCCCCTCATTGCATGCGCTGATACCGCAGTAGGCGCACAGGCAACGGCAATGGTTGGAAAACTCGACAATCGCCCGCGTCAGGATTTCGTCGCCGAACCGGGCACGCTTGACTGCGTCGGCTCGTTCAAAAAGGTACTGCGCCGTATCCGTATCCTCACAAGCAAGCAAGCGCGGGATATCGTCATAGGAGCTCATGTCTCCACATTCGATGCGGTCGACAAGATTTTTCAAGCCCTCATCCACCAGTGCCACCTGCTTTCTCGTCGCTGATGGGCCGTTGTGCATGCGGGCTGTGCAGCGCCGACTTGACGCTTACCCCTTGGATTCGACCAAGCGCGCCGGTCATGGCGCCGACTTCGTCAGTGGTGCCGTCGATGATCAGCGCGATGACGGCCAGGTTCTGCTCCCGGTAAGGGACACCCATCCTGCCAACAATAATATGTGCGAAACGGTGCAGCACCTCGTTGACTTTATCCGCCCGTTCGTTGTCCCGAACAAGGATCCCCACTGTGCCAATACGCTTTTCCTGACTTGGCATATCGCCTTCCGCCTTTCCTTCTTTGCCGTTTCATCCACATCCGGCAACGCATAGCCGGTGGAAATCAATGTTTCTCGTTACCAACAAACCAGCATGCAAAAAACCCTTCGCTTCCAAACCGGAAGCGAAGGGCATAAAAAGACCGCAACCACTACGCAAAAGCCCTCGTTCCCCAAAAGGAAGCGGGCAGCGTCGCACTTTCTATGTCGATCCTTCCGATCAGCGGCCCACTGGGCGGCCTTTCGGTCAGAAGCTGGTAACCTATATCACTGATACGTCATTATTATACCATTGGATCGAACATGCGTCAAGCGAGAGAAAGTGACAAACACCGATATTCCCTTGTCATATGTTGCAATTTTTCTCCAATCTGTTATGATGGATATGTATAGGATTCAAATTTTTTCTGTTTCATCCCATTGGGAAGGAGGTTCTTGACAATGCTGTTATCCCGCACCATCAAAGCCCTTTCCGTCGTGACGGCCGCATGCCTGCTCTGTGCGCTCGGCGGCGTGTCGGCGATAGGAGCGCGCGAGGTCTCGCCAACATCCTCCATCGACATGGAATTGTACCTGCGCTCCGAAGCAGCCGCATGGAAAGTACTCGCGCACCTGAATGGCAAATACCCTGACAGCTACGGCGGCCTGTACGTCGACGACGCAGGGCAGCTCCACATCAACGTCGTCGAGGGTTGCAGCGACGAGCTGTACCGCTCGCTCGTAGGAGAGGACACGCAGTACAACACGGTGCGTTACTCCCTAAAACGTCTGCAAGAGCTGCAGGACGTTATTTCAAAAACAACACGGCAGTACGGCGTCGTGGGAAGCGGTGTGTCCGAGCTGGATAACGTTGTGGACGTCTCCATCCGGACGGATCGGACGAAGGAGCTTCTTGAGAACCTGGAGAAGTACGTGGATCGTTTTTACCCGGAAATCGGCTTTGAGCCGGACATGATCCGTTTTACCATTGCAGGCGACGATTTGGCCAGATATGAAATCCGTTCACAGGTGCTTCAAATAGACGAATGAACGGATGCCGCAAAACTTCTTCTTACTTTTTTGCGGCAATGCTCATAACAAGCCATCCTCCATACTCCAGTCAGGATCCATTCCCTTTGGGAACGTGTCCCTGTGGGCAGCGCAATTTTCGCTGCCCATATTTTGTTCCCTCTGCTACGTTGGAATCTTTGTATCGAAACACAACAAAAAAGAAATTTAAAAAAAGGGCTTGTGTAATCCGTACCGGGATGCTATAATACCAGTAGTGAAATGTCCGGGCACGAGCACGCTCATGATAGGAGCGGCTGTCCGAGGAAGCCGTTGGCTTACAAATGTGCAGCATGGGCCGGTAAGCGGCACTTGCGGTCAAGGAGGATTTTACCGATGTATCAGCCTTTAACCAGAGAGGAAGTCATCAGCGTCATCGAAGGCAAGGGCGCAGCCTCCCGCGTACCGGTAATCCTGCAGATGTGGACGCATCCGTGGGGTTATCCGCCGGAGGAGCGCAGGCAAATCGAGGAGCTGATGGAAACCTATCCCTGCGATGTACAGACCGTCTATTTCAACTGGCCGGGTAAGTTTGAAGCGCCCGCCGACGATCCCGACTACCGCTGGGCCAACAAGGACGACCCCCAGAAGGGCGACAACAAGGCGCTCGATGAACATGCGGCGATCGAGGACTACGATACCGAACTGGATGGCGTGCTGGAGCATTTCCCCAACCCGAATTATCCGAACATGTGGCCGGAATTTGACCGAAATGACAAACGCTATCGTTTAGGGCATTTCTGGTACTTTTTCTATGAGTTCCACTGGAATCTGCGCGGTATGCAGAACGCTTTGACCGACTATTACCTTTATCCCGACGAGGTACACCGTCTGTTCTCCAAGGCCGCAGACTTCTATTGTGCGGTACTTGAGCGCGGCAAACGGGAACTTAATCTCGACGGTCTGCTTGTCAGCGACGACCTCGGCACCCAAAAAGGGCCCTTCTTCTCGCCGGAAATCTTCCGGGAATTTTTCTTCCCCTATTACAAGAGGGTCTGTGACAAAGCGCATGAGCTGGGTATGCATTTATGGCTCCATAGCTGCGGCGACAACGAGGCGCTGTTACCCCAGTTGATTGAAGCCGGCGTGGATGTATTCCATCCCGTGCAGAAGTACACCATGGATGAGGTTCAAATCGCAAAGAAGTTCGGAGACCAGATTTGCTTCTGGGCCGGTTTCGATGTCCAGCAGACCATTCCATGGGGTACCACCGAGGATGTCAAGAACGAGATCCATCACCTGTTCGATACCTATTACCGTAAGGACGGCCGATTTATGTTCACCGCCGGCAACGGTATCAATGAAGACTGTCCTGTCGATAGCCTCAAAATGCTCTACAGCGAGTCCTACCGTTACGGCGAGGAAATCGCCCGTAAGAACGGAATTGTGAAATAACCCCTCCGTCACACGATGAGGGAGAGCTATCCTGAGGCTTTGCCTCAGACTCCATTAAGGGGACTTCTTGAAAGAAGTCCCCTTAAAAATCCCCAAGAACTTTATTAAATGCTTGAAGGGGACTCCTAAAGGAGTCCCCTTCAAGCATCTAGTAAAGTTTTTTGAAGATTCTTAAGGAACTTTTTTTCAAAAAAGTTCCTTAAGTGGGGTCCGGGGTGAAACCCCGGGGCAGTCCTCTCTCGTCGTGCGGCGAAGGAGTGTTATTCAAAATCGCGGTAGAGGAGGGAAGGCTGGATGCCGGTATTATTCTGGTACTTACCGCTGTGGTAGGGGGTATAGTCGCCGAGGATATCGTGGTAATAGATCTGGCAGATCTGGACGCCGGGATAGATCCGGATGGGCTGGACGCAGAAAATCTCCAGCGTCCAGTAACCTGCGAAACCGACGTCGCCGAAGCCCGCGGTGACGTGAATGAATAGCCCGAGCCGCCCGGTGGAGGAGCGTCCCTCCAGCATGGGGACGAAACGGTCGGTTTTGGTATACTCGCGTGTACGTCCGAGGTAGAGGCGTCCCGGTTCGAGGACAAGGCCGTCCTCGGGGATGGTGAGCCTGCGGGTGGGATTTGGTGTTTTCATGTCAAGAACGCCGTTTTCATAGACGAGCAGCTCGTGTGCAGGGAGAGGTTATAGCTGTTGGGGTTGACGTTTTTTCATCGAACGGCTTGATAACGATGCCTCCGCTGATGTGACGCATCATTTCCTGTCCGGACAGTATCATAGGAGGACACACCCTTCCTTTCAGATGTTTATCAGTATAGCGAAGGCGGACGCAGCTGTCCAGCATTGGACTTGCCCGCGTGATGCGAATCCGTTATAATGAAGAAAGACGTCCGATTCAAGCGGATGGACGCATGATACATGGACAATGATCAGGAAAGGAACCGAGACATGGATATAATAGCCGCATTGACCCGGGAATTTTCGCTGAAGCCGCAACAGGTGGAGAACACGGTTCGGCTTATCGATGACGGGAATACCATCCCCTTCATCGCCCGTTATCGAAAGGAGGCGACCGGCTCACTGGACGATCAACTTCTCCGCGCGCTCGCCGACAGGCTGGAATACCTGCGCGGGCTGGACAAACGCCGCGAGGAGGTGCTTGCCCAAATCGACGCGCAGGGCAAGCTGACGGATGAACTGCGCGCCGAGGTGGAGAACGCTGCGACGCTGTCCGAGGTGGAGGATTTGTACCGCCCTTACCGGCCCAAACGCAAGACGCGCGCCTCGGTCGCGAAGGAAAAAGGCCTCGAACCGCTCGCACTGACCATCTTAAAGCAGGAGGAGACGGATCCTGCGGCGCTTGCACAACCGTATGTCAGCGCTGAAAAGGGCATTGATACCGTAACAGAGGCATTGCAAGGCGCGTCCGATATTCTGGCGGAGCTTGTGTCAGACGATGCGGCGGTGCGGAAACTGGTCCGGGCAGAAAGTATCCGTACTGGCGAGACGCTGTCGAAGGCGACGGAGGAAGCACGGACAAAAGAGGAACAGGAGGAGAAGAGCGTCTATGGGATGTACTTTGACTTTGCCGAGCCAGTACGTAAAATCGCCGGGCACCGGGTTCTCGCGTTGGATCGCGGGGAACGAGAGGGACAGCTCAAGGTACGTATCCAGGTGGACGCCGCGGAGATCTGCCGTCGTATCCAGCAGCGCTATGTCAAACGCAGCAATGCCTGCGGGGATATCGTTGCAGCAGCCTGCGACGACGCCTACGACCGTCTGATCGCGCCGTCGATCGAACGGGAAATCCGCTCCGAACTCACAGAGAAGGCATCGGAACAGGCCATTCGGGTGTTTGCCGAAAACCTGCGCCAGCTGCTGATGCAGCCGCCCGTCAAGGGCGCGGTGACGCTTGGTTTGGACCCCGCTTACCGGACTGGCTGCAAAATCGCGGTCGTCGATGGTACCGGCAAGGTCCTAGACACAGCGGTTGTCTACCCGACGCCGCCGCAGAACAAGGTAGAGGAAGCAAAAAAGAAACTGTGCGCGCTGATAGAAAAGTACGGCGTCACCGTCATCGCCATCGGCAACGGGACGGCGTCACGGGAGAGCGAAGCCTTCGTCGCCGGGCTGCTGAAGGAGATCGACGCGACGGTGGGATATGCGATCGTTTCCGAGGCGGGTGCGTCGGTCTACTCGGCGTCCAAGCTGGCGGCGGAAGAATTTCCGCAGTACGATGTTTCGCTGCGCAGCGCTGTCTCGATTGCGCGCCGGTTACAGGACCCTCTGGCCGAGCTGGTCAAAATCGATCCTAAATCGATCGGTGTCGGGCAATATCAGCATGACATGCCGCAAAAGCGGCTGGACGGCGCCCTGGATGGCGTAGTGGAAAGCTGTGTCAACACTGTCGGTGTAGATCTCAACACCGCCTCCCAGCCGCTTTTGTCCCATATCGCCGGGCTCAGCGGCAGCGTTGCGAAAAATGTCATCGCCTACCGGGAGGAAAACGGCCCCTTCCCGTCGCGCCAATCCTTGCTGAAGGTGCCCAAGCTCGGCAAAAAGGCCTTTGAGCAATGTGCCGGCTTTTTGCGCATCCCCGACGCCAAAAACGTACTGGATGCGACGGCCGTACACCCGCAATCCTATCAGAGCACGGAGAAGCTGCTGTCTCTCTGCGGCTACACGCTGGCTGACGTGAAAAACGGCGCGCTTTCCCAGCTCTCCCAACGGGCGGAAGAGATTGGCATGGAACGCCTCTGCGCCGAAACAGGAGAAGGGGAACTAACGCTGCGCGACATCATTGCCGAACTGCAAAAACCGGGCCGCGACCCACGCGACGAACTCCCGCCGCCCGTCCTGCGGGCCGACGTGCTGGAACTGTCTGATCTGAAAGAAGGCATGCAGCTTCAGGGCACCGTCCGCAATATCACCGACTTCGGCGCCTTCGTCGACATTGGCGTGCATGAGGACGGATTGGTCCATATCTCGCAAATGTCCGACCGCTATATCAAGCATCCTCTGGAAGTAGTCAAGGTGGGGCAGGTTGTGACGGTATGGGTGCTTGGTGTCGACGAAAAACGGAAACGTATTTCACTGACGATGAAAACGCCGAAAAGAAACACTTGATTTCCGTAGTATGATGCGTTACAATAAACGGGAAATCATATCCCGAAGTGGAACATCGTACTTTCAGAAAGAGAAAAGAGGGAGGAATCGGAGGATGGAGTTTATCAAAGGGGTCACTTTCGGTTTTTGTGCCCCCAGCGGGGTCTTTGCCGACGAAAGGGCCAAAGAATCGCTGCAGACCATGCGGGAGGAAACCAACGCGGATACCGTCATCTTCGCGCCTGCGGCGCTGATGGAGACTGCGCACAGTGAGGAGATCGATATGTCTCCGGCGCGTGTCCCCACCGACGACGAGATCCGCGAGATGGTCGCGCTGGCGAAAAGCCTGGGTATGAAGGTCATGCTCAAACCCACCGTCAACTGTGCCAATGGCGTCTGGCGGGCGCATATTAACTTCTTTGACATCGACGTTCCTTGTGAGCCGAAATGGGGCAACTGGTTCAAAAACTATGCCGACTACCAGCTGCGCTTCGCCCGCTTGGCGCAGGAGACCGGCTGCGAGTATCTGATCATCGGCTGCGAGATGGTGCAGGCACAGCGCAAGGAAGCGTACTGGAGGGAAATGATCGCCCAAATCCGAGGAGTCTATGGGGGACTGATTACCTATAACACTGACAAGTACCAAGAGGGTGAGGTGGCTTGGTGGGACGCCTGCGATTTGATTTCTTCCAGCGGGTATTACCCCATCGACGACTGGGATAACCAGCTCGACCGTATTGAAAAGGTCTTACGGAAATTCGATCGTCCTTTCTTTTTCGCCGAGGCAGGCTGCATGGCACGGGATACGTCACCGGCGGTACCGAACGACTGGTCTCGTCCCGGGCGTCTGTCCCTGCAGGCGCAGGCGGATTTTTATCATGTTATGTTTGAAAAATGTGCGCAACGTGACTGGGTGGGCGGCTTTGGTCTGTGGGATTGGCCAACCCATCTCTATCCGAAAGAAAAGGGCCAAACGCACGACGGTTATCATTTTTACGGCAAACCTGCTTGTCAGGTCATTTCCGATTTTTACGCCTCTCGGCAGTGAGAAAATATAGCGAGCCTACCGCTATCATATGAAAAAAAGGAGAATCAACGATGTTTATCGATCAGGGACACAAATGCGATCAAGGAAACGGCACCTATCTGAATCCCGTACTCAACGGGGACTACCCCGATCCCTCCATCCTGCGGGTAGGAGAGGACTACTACCTCGCCTGCTCTTCCTTCGTCTACTACCCTTCACTGACGCTCTACCATTCCAAGGACATGGTCAACTGGGAGTGGTTTTCCAATCCCATCCAGGGCTTTGACGAGGACGTTTGGGCGCCCGACCTCATCCAGCACGAGGGACGTTTTTATCTGTACTTCTACACCGGCTCCGGCAACAACTGGGTCTCCTACGCCGACTGTATCGAAGGCCCCTGGTGCGCGCCGATCAACCTACATATTCCCTGCATTGACCCCGGCCACTGCGTCGACGAGGACGGTAACCGTTACCTGTACCTGTCCGGCGGCAATTTTGTACAGCTGGACGCGACGGGAACCAAGGCGGTGTCCAAAGTGGAACAACGTATCCAAGAATGGCCGGTGCCGGACGAATGGGACATCGAAGGCGTTTTTATGGAAGGGCCGAAGATCAAGAAGGTCGGCGATTACTATTATCTGACCACCGCGGAGGGCGGCACCGCCGGTCCCGCGACAGGGCATATGATTGTCCAGGCACGATCCAAATCCGTCAAAGGGCCGTGGGAGTTCTCCCCCTATAATCCCATCCTGCGGGCACAATCGCGAAACGAGAAGTGGATTTGCAAGGGACACGGCACCCTGATCGACGACGTCAAGGGAAACTGGTACATAATTTACCACGCCTATGAAAACGGCTACATGACCTTCGGCCGCCAGACGCTTCTGGAGCCTCTGGAACTGACGGCGGATGGCTGGTTTAAGACTCCTGACGGCGTGCGGGCCGACCTGCCTCTGAAAAAGCCGGCGGGCGAAGCAGTCCAAAGCAGGGCGAGCTTGTCGGTGGACTTCCGCAATGGCGAGATGCCGCACCATTTCCGCGGTTTTGGCGGCTATGATGTGTCCCGGTTTACCTTCGGCCCCGACGGTCTGACGATCCAGGGCAAGGGGACGCAGGGCAGCAATTCCAATCCGTTGGTGTTCATCTCCGGCGACAAGCGTTACGAGCTGACCACCTGTATTACCCTGCATGGTGATTGCGGCGCAGGTATCACCTTTCTCTACAATCAGGAACAAAGCGCGGGCTTTGATTTCCATCCCGGCGGCGTGGACGTCATCCGGCATTCCCGTCCGCTGTCCGGTGTCCGGGTGGAAGGAGAAAAGCTGTACTTTAAAGTGGAAAACGACGACCAGTATATCCGTACCTTCTACAGCACGGATGGTGTTCATTACAAGAAGATCAATCATGTCGTCGACGTGTCCACCTATCATCACAACACCTGCGACGGATTCCTCAGCCTGCGCCCCGGTATCTTTGCCTATGGTGAAGGCAGCGCGACATTTGAGTATCTGCACTATCGCGTTCTGGATTGAGGAGCTCCGGACGAAACCGTTTGCGCCGCGAGTGCCATCAAACGGGGAGGGGTTGCCGTGTTGAGCAGCGTGAAGCTGATAGCAATAGACCACCTGCATCCGACGCAGCTGTACCTGTCACAGCGCAAGCTTGACGCTGTGCGGACATGGCTGACGCCGTCCTTGCTCGGACTGGAACCAGTTCCGGTCCGAGCTTTTCTGGATAGCAGTGAATGGTATCTCACCGACGGTCATACCCGCACCTTTGCCGCTTGGCAGGCTGGGGTGACTCAAATCCCCTGCGTCTATGACGAGTGCGATCTGGTCGCCTGCGAGCTGGGTCAAATCCTATACAAAAAGGATATTGAGTGGTGTGAAAGGTTCCATCTCCGTCATATATCCACTTTGGCAGACAGAATTGTGCCGGAGGAAGATTATAGGACACTTTGGCAGGGCAGATGCGAAAAAATGTACAATTTGGAAGCTGCGCTTTTACAGGGCAAAATAGATCGGGCAGCGGTGGAACGGATGAAAGCGGAATGCCAGGAAGAAGGGCTTTTCGTGTACGGGATTTCGGAAGATTATACGATCGTCTATTGCGAAAACGCGTCTGGCGAGCTGTTTAATCGTCCTTGGTGAGCCTTTGACAGAAGTAAAAGCCCGGCAACAGGCCGGGCGGAAGGGAAGAATCGTCATGAAAAACCGGATTACAAGGATGCGGGTGAACGGGATGGATCGGCCCCTGGGCGTTGGCGGAACGCTCCTGTTTCAGTGGGAATACGCCGGCGAGCAGGAAGCGTATCGGATAGAAGTGACACAGGAGGGCAAGGGCGTCTGCGATACCGGCTTTGTCCAGTCAGACAGCCGATCTGCCGCGCCGCAGATGGCGCTGCGCTCCTGTACCGAATATGTCTGGACGGTAACATTGCGTCAGCCGGATGGAGAGGAAGTGTCTGCCTCGCAGCATATGGAGACAGCTTTTCTTATCGCAGATGATTTCGAAGGGAGTTACATCACCTGTGACTCTCCACTGACCAAGGACGACTCCCCCGCCTTTTTATTCCGACGTGACTTTGTTGTGGATCGGCCGCTGGAAAAGGCACGTCTTTATCTTTCCGGCCTAGGCTGCGCACGTGCCTTTTTGGACGGCGAGGACATCTGCCCGGAGGAGCGCCTGCTCACACCGACCACGAATTATGACCGGACGGTATGTTACCGCGTCTATGACGTCACCCGGCTGGTGCGACAGGGAAAAAACCGGTTGCAGGTATTGTGCGGCAACGGATTCTTCAACGACGCAACGGAAAATTCCTGGGACTTCAACGCCTGTCCATGGCGCGATACACCGATGCTGAAGGCGCAGCTGCGCCTGTCCTTCACCGACGGCGCCGCACAGGTGCTCTGTACCGATACGTCTTGGCTGGCGACGGACAAAACACCGGTCACCTTCAATAATTTCCGCAGCGGTATCGCTTACGACGCGCGTATAAAACCGTCGGATGCGGATTTCGTCCCGGCCATCCCTGCCAAGGCGCCTGGCGGGGAACTGGTTCCGACGCAGCAAGCGCCGGTGCGGATTCGCAAAGCCTTCCCCCCTACCCGGGTCTGGCAGGTGGGAGACACATGGATGTTTGACGCAGGTGTCAACACCGCGGGCTATGCGCGCCTTCGTCTGCGAGGACAACCAGGGCAGAAATTGACGTTGTCTTATGGAGAACGGTTGACACCGGAGGGCACGCTGGATAACATATCGATCTCCAGTCACGTACACAGCCATCCGTCTCAGGTACATACCTATGTCTGCACCGGCGGGGACGAGGAATGGACGCCTGATTTCACCTACTGTGGCTACCGTTACATCCAGGTAGAGGGCCTTCTATCTCCGCCGGCTGAGGATTTTCTTACCATGCTGGAGGTTTGCCAGGACTTCCCGCAACGCGGAGAGTTTTCCTGTTCCAACCCGCTGCTTAACCGTATTTTTGAACTGTGCCTGCACAGTACCCGTACCAACTTTCATTGGATTCCAACCGACTGTCCCCATCGGGAAAAGAACGGCTGGACGGGTGACGCCCAGCTTTCCTGTGAGCAGCTTTTATTCTCCTTTGACGGTGCCGACGCTTACCGGAAATGGCTGCGTGACATCTGCGACGCTATGACGGACGAAGGGCAGCTACCCGGCATCGTCCCCACAGGAGGATGGGGGTATTCCTGGGGCAACGGACCAGCGTGGGATGCGGCGCTTTTCGTCCTTCCGTGGAATGTCTACCTATTTGAGGGAGATGTGGAGATCCTGCGTCAGACCGCGCCGTATATGAAGCGTTATTTCGACTATCTTTCTTCCCGTGCACAGGATGACATCGTTGCGATCGGTCTTGGCGACTGGTGCCCGCCGGATACGATTGATGCGGGCGGCCATCAATGCCCGCTGGCGATTACTGATACGGCGTACTACTACTCCTTCGCAGAGACGCTCGCGAAGGTCTGCGCCGTCCTTGGGGAGGATGCGCAGCGTAAGACGTACCAGGCTAAGGCGGACGCCATTGCACAAGCGTTTCGGAAGCGTTTTGTCGACCTGGAGCATACCGGGATCGAAAGCGGCAGCCAGACAGCCTATGCTTGCGCGCTGTATTTTGGCCTAATTCCACAGGAATATGCGCAGTCCTTTGCCGATGCGCTGGCTAAAAAAATCCGAGAAAACGGCTGTCATCACACCTGCGGCATTCTTGGGTTCAAGTACCTGTTCAACGTCCTCAGCCGCTACGGTTACTCGGATCTTGCTTACGAGGTGGCCACCCGGACGGATTATCCGTCGATCGGGCTGTGGATCCACAACGGAGCGACGTCCCTGTATGAGCGCTGGCAGGAAACCGATTCCTTAAACCACCATATGTATGCCAGCATCGCGGACTGGTTTTATCATTCCCTCGCCGGCATCACCATGACCGGTCCCGGATTTTCTGACGTCACTATTGCCCCGGTTGCGCCGGATGGGCTGGACTGGGTCCGTTGCTCGCTACATACCCCTCGTGGTGAACTACGCGTTGCTTGGGAACGCGGCGTTGACAGCCGTGTCCACGTCCGTGTGGACGCACCGCCGTCGATCCGCTGTACCATCGTACAGCCACGCTAGATAACCCGCGTCCTCACTCCCCAACCTGTAGCTACAAGAAAACAAAAAACGGCAGGAGCCGGATGATGTCGCCTATCATCCGGCTCCTGCTTTTTCACCCTTGACTGCCTTTTCCAAAAGCGTGTTTCTTTTGATAACGGGTTCATAAGAAACACGGCTTTCCCTTCTTATTGCAGATAGATGTCCTGCACGCCCGCTTCCTCCAGCGCCGTCAGCAGGTCGCTCAGCTGCGTATCGCTGATACCTTCACGCACCACAGCGGCAGATACCGTCCGCCCGGACAACTTTTCTTCGATGGCTGTAACGATCTGCGTCATCCCATCGCCTTCCAGATCCGTGGCCGCTATTTCCACCAGCACCTCACCCGTGTACGGGATTCCTCCCTCTTCTAACAATCGGGACGCTCCCATACGCGGCAGGATGACCGTCTGATCCGCCACCAGTGCCTGTGCATCACTGACCAGCTTTTCACAAATCTGTTCCTTGCTGAGCGTCTGCGCCAGATCGCCGTACTCGACAACGCCGTCATCCCGCGGGAAATCAAGCGAGGAGAATATGATGCGCTTAAAGCCCGCGTCGGACAATTCCTGCGTCAGCGTCTCAATGTATTCGCGCGCCTTTTCCTGATATGGGTTGAGCCACGGTTGGCCACCTTGGTCAGGATCATCGTCATACCAAGTCCAGGCACCGTTATTCATCGTATAGCTGGTATCACGGAAACGTTTGGGCACAACATGATCTTTAAGGGTGTGAAGGTCGGCGACCGGTGTCAGGCCGGCGTCACTGATGAGCTTGGCAATCTCGGCAGGATCGTTTTCCGCTTGGACAGCCCCTGCGTCAATCGCATACGGATACGAAGTGTCAAAGTAGACGTTTCCCATATCGTCCTTGAGCTGGACAACGACAGCTTGATACCCTTCCTCCTTGAGGGAGGCAAGCTTTATTTGCACCGACTGCGAATCGTCAAATTCAGAAACGTCCAGATACGCCGCTCGCATCCCCTGCTGCGTCGGCGATGGTTCAGAGGAACTGCTCGACGATTCACTAGAGGAATCCGTCACGGAGGAGGTCCCGGACGAAGTACTGATATCGCTCTCCGGGGGCTTGGACAGCTCTTTAAAAAAGTTCATAACAGGTCCCGCAACGCTGTAACCGACAAACGCCAACGCCGCCAGCAGGAGAACAAAAAAGATGATCCAGCCGATCCGGGGCCCTGTTCTCCGACTGCGGTTATAGCGGTAAATCTTCGCATGACGTTTGACCTTACCATATTTTGAACGTTTCATCCTGCTCACCCTATCAAACCTCATTTCTCCGTCATTTGGATACGCCTTGGACGCTAAAACGGCAGTTCATGCCCGATCAAACCATAAAAAGCCAAAGAAAGGATGGCGATGTATATCAGCATCGCCGGAAGACCGCGAAAGGTACGCGAAATCTTGGCGGAATAAATCCTCGGATAGGCGATGGACACCAAAAACGTCGCCAGCGTAAAACCGACCCCGGCGCCAAAACCGTATCCGATGCAGCCCCATATCCCGAGAGAAGACTGCATGGACAAAAGCAACGCCCCCATCACCGCACAGTTAAGCGCAGATAAATGGATGAACTTTCTTGCCTTACGAAATACACCGGGACAAATCAGGCTAGCCCCCAGCAGGAGAAGGATATAAACGATACCTACCGACACGACGCTGAAAAAAGCCTGCAAAGAAATTCGCAGATATTCATTGTTCCGAAGCAGAAGCGAAAAAGCGTAAAACAGTGCCGACGATGCCGTAGAGATGAAAACAATACAAACGCCAAACGGCAAAATGTATCGCTGCTTTCTCGCAATTGTCAGCATGGTACTGGTACCCATCAGGCGGGTAAAAATAACATTTTCCAAAAGCACTGCGGTGAGACATGCCGTAACAATCTGCGCCACCATTCCGTCACGCCCCTTTTCCTACGCTGAGATAGACACGAAGCTTCTGCACAGCGGCGGCTAAAATCCCCAATATTATCAGTCCCCCAAAGGGATAGGAAAGAAAATCCAACTGAAATGGCAAATGTAACGGCCTGTCCCATAGGGTATTGTTGCCGAAAGCCTCCCGAATCATTCCGCAAAGCAAAATGACTAAGGTAAAGCCGATACAATCGCACAACACCTCTCCTAGCATCCGGCTACGGCTGTACCTGAGGAATTGCGTCTCGCTGCGGGACACGATGAGAGAATTCACCGTCAGCAAGGGCAGAAAGACGCCGATATTATAAAATGTATGCGCGTCCATCGCCCGGCATGCAAGAGAAAGCGGAATATAAAGCACACAGGAAATGAGCGCATAAGAAAGGATACGTAGCGTATACGGCAGCTTTTTAGGAATAAAGCTAGCGCAAAGCAGGGTCAAAAAGGTCAGCGGGACAAAGACAAACGCAACCATTGCCGCCTGTTTCAGCGTCACCGAAGCAACCGCGACAGGTGAAACCACAAGCGCCGAAACCAATACCGGGTTTTTCAGCACAATCCCATCCAAGCGAGAAAGTGTCTCCCGGTGACGTTGATAAAACGATCTAAGCACGTCCCTCCACCTCCGTCACGTCCTGCACCGTCGATTCATCCTTCAAAACATCTACTCTTTCCTTTGACGAACCCAATACCTTTCGTTGATACGATTGATACAAAAGCTTTGCCTTATAGGTCCACGCATCAAAATGCAGCGCCATTGCATCGCAGAGAAGCAAGGCGAAAATCTCACCGCATTCCGTCTTACCAATCCGCCGATAAAGAAAGCTGAGCGCTCCAAAACAGAAACCGTACAATATCCGCCCCCGGATGCTTTTCGGCGCTTTATACCGCTCCCCCGCCATAAAGACCACCAAAAACAAGAACATTCCCACGCCCGTTTCCAGCGCAGCCGATGTGAAGCGAGACGTCGGGATACGGGGAAAAAGATAAAACAGCGTAAGAAAAGTCCCCATGGAGGTAAAGACAACCGCTTTAGACGCGCTTTTTACCACTAAAAGAAAAAGCGCACATGTCGCCAGGACGATGATATGATGGGCCCCGGCCGGACCGGTAAAGTTACCCAGCAGCAGATCGATATCCGTTATCGCGGGCTTGCCGCCGTTCATCATGATACCATAAGGCGAGACACTCAACAGGGAATTAGGCACAGCCCCTGTCAGCGGCAACGCCGTCCCCGGCGCAGGATAAAGAAACATTTGGGCTGGACGTACCACCGCAATGAAGGCCAGCCCAACACATGCGGGATGGAAAATGCAGTACTTTTGTCCGCCGAAGACGTGCTTCCCCAGCACAATCGAAATGACATCTATCAGCGCAACGAGCCACAGTTCCACGCTGGCTGGCATCAGCATCACAACGATGACGCCGGTAATCGCGGCCGAAGTTGGGAGATAAACCGGCTTGCCGCGCAGCTTTAAACACACCATATCCAGTGCCATGCAAAGCAGCACCGACCATGCACACATCCATACCGGACGCATACCATAATAGTAATAAGCAATAAAAACAACCGGAAGCAATGCAAAGAAATAATATTTTGCCTTCGCATCCGGATTTTTATGTCCCAATACGTTCATGCCCTACCCCCCGCCGGCCAAAGCCGGTTATATTTCCCTTCCCCGCCGCAATATACTGTCTTATGGATAACGGAATTCTCCGCATACCATACGTAAAAAGACAAGGTAAGAGGTGATCCCGACTCTTGAAAATCGAAAAGATATCGCGCAGCAAGGTTAAAATCGAATTGTCCTTTTATGACCTGAAGGCCAATCACATATCCTACAAACAGCTTGACTGCAATGACCCCGATACCAAACGCTTCATTTCCCTGCTGGTACAAAACATCCGTCAGAAGGTAGATATTGATCTTTCCACATCCCGACTCTTTATCGAAGCCTTTGAGCAGCCTGACGGCGGCTGCATCCTGTATATTTCCTCCATGCCGGACCGTTCCCTGTCCGACCCATTCCGCCTACAGGGAGAAACACGTCCGCGCGGGCAACGCTATCAAAGCGTGTTTGAAAGCGTCGTCGGCGAATTCGACAGTATTGACGCCGTCTCCCAGCTATGCCTGTCGCTATACAGCAATTACAGTCACCTTGTCCATAAGAGCCACCTTTACCTGTACCGGAATCGATACCGTCTCGTTGTGGAGACTATGAGCCGGCTGGACAAAAAATTAGAAATCCTGTTTAACGAATACGGACGCTTTACCGGAAGAGGAGTTGTCCACAAAGCACGGACTGCCGAATACGGCTCTCTCATTGTCGCGGACTGTGCAGTGGAACGGCTGGTTGAAGTACTATGTTGACCCACAGATACACCAAAGCCTGTCCGGCTTACCTGCGCAAGCTCTCCACCGCCAGCCTCATATCCGGCGCGCCAAAAACATAAGAACCTGCCACTAGGATATCCGCGCCGGCGCGCCGCACAGCGTCCGCCGTTTGGGCATTGATCCCACCATCTACCTGGATATGAACAGACAGACCACGGCGATTCAGTTCCTCGCGCAGTTGTTGCACCTTTCCCAAAGTATGCGGCAGAAACGCCTGCCCCCCAAAACCAGGCTCGACTGTCATGATCAGCACCATATAAAGATCCTCTAAGTAGGGAAAAACCGACTGTACCGGCGTGTCCGGCTTGATTGCGACAGCCGGTTTTTTCCCGCGGCGCACGATTGACGTAATCATTTTCGAAGGATCACAGTCACTTTCCAGATGGAAGGTGACCAGATCCGCTCCTGCATCCATAAATCGCTCCAGCAGTTTCTGCGGCGTCTGTACCATGAGGTGTACATCGAAAGGCAAATCACAATGATGCCGCATCGCCGCAACAACCGGGACGCCGTACGTCAGATTGTCCACAAAGCAGCCATCCATAACATCGATATGTACCATATCGGCACCGGCCTGCGAAAGACGCTGTAGTTCCGCGTGCAAATTCGCCAGATCAGCGGATAAAATCGAAGGAGAAATCCAGGTTTTCACAGCCTCGTCCTTTCTGCATGGTCGTCGGCCAAAACATTTCCCAATAACATCGTTCCCAGTTTACGACATCCATTACAATCATTCGTCAGGCCGCTATAAATTCCGACAGTTTCGTCCTAATTTATTGTAAACGATCCCTAAATATTAGTCAAGCCCTCATTCCGGTTGGCCAGATAGCGCTCTAAAAAGCGCTGCTTTTTTCCCACTGTGTTTTGCTGCGGCAGCACCGCCGCACCTATTCGTCCAAGAAACGCACGGATTTTTTTATCCGCATCGGCAGGACAAGCCGTCTCACATTCAAGCTCCCAGTCACGGCACCCAAGATAGGTGGAAACGTCAAGCTCCAACCGATACCCCTCCAGCCAAAAGAGCGTACGGCAAGTATGCAACGCGCCTAAACTATACAGCTGCCCGGTGTTAACGCCCATGGAAGCCAGAAGTTCTCGCATATCAGGCGCTTTTTGAAACACGCAACGGTAATCGTCAGTCTCGATGCCCGCTTGCAATACCGCGGCATCCAGTACGGCATGATATTCATCGCTGACACGTGCCACTCCTTGCGGTGCTGCCCCCATTTTGACTGTCAGCTCTCCCTGTTGCTTACCTGCAAATAACCGAATACGCAACGTCAGACGCAGCTTGGCACAGTCCATCGAAGGCGTATCCAGATAATAATTCACCTGGTTTATCTCGCTGCTTCCCGACAGCGTACTTTCCGCATAACGGCGTATCCGTAAATAAGAACTTTCGTCCAACCGGTATTTGAGCTCTGTCTCCTGATTCATTTGCATTGGTATATCCCTTCCCGCCTATCAGGCTTGTCCTTCCCCTACGTACCCCCATCGACACGTCTGCATTTCCATACGCCCCAAGAAGGGAGCGGCTGCCTACCCCACATCTGGGAAAGAGCTTCTTCCAAAAATCCGAATGTACTGGATTTTTGGAAGAAGACCTCCGCTTTTCCCAAAATCGGCTATATAGAAAGCAGGCAAGTTCCGGCACCGGGCTATTTTGTAGGCGCTTTCCGGCCACCCTGTGCCCTCACCCGCGGGCTTTCCGCCCCAATTTGTAGGGGGACTTCTATATTCTATGCAGTTTTTCACATTCACGCAGCTTGGCACACGCCGTATGAATCCGACAGGCCTATCCCTGCAAAAGTCCGTACACCGCGGTGATTCCCGAAATAGTCAGAATCGACAACAGTGTCGTCAACGCAACCAGCTTGGACGCATATCCTGCGTCCCGCCCATGCCGATTACTGAACAACACCGTCGTCGCCGCAACCGGACAGGACGTTGCCAAAAGATTCGCTAGCAGAATGGTTTCGTCTGCCCGCACCAGCAACAGCACGCCCATCATCATGGCTGGAATTAGCAATAACCTAATGAGAGCTACCTTGACCAAAGACAGGTCACGAAAAGCGCTTTTTAAATCGGACATGGACATGTTGACACCTGTGATGACCATCGCCAATGGTGTGTTCAGCGCCGCGACATACCCAACCGTTTCGTTCAGGATTCCTGGCAGGTGAAAGGAAGTGAGGAACAACACCAGGCCAACCCCCACGCTGATCACCGATGGATTGGCAAACGCTTTGGCAACCGAACGCAATGACGTCTTCCCGCTCATCAGGATATCACCATGCGTCCACATGAATAAATTGAATACCGCAATATATGTACTGGAATAAAATACGCCCCGCTCTCCTAAAATTGCGCCAATCAGCGGGATTGCCATAAAGCCGCAATTGGAATACACGGCTGCAAAGCGCTGAATTCTGTACCGGTTTGTTTCATCCCGACGGATCAGCAGCGTGGCAGCGGCAAGCCCAATCAAATGGGATACCGTTGCCAAAGCGAAGGACAGGAGAAGCCCCTTGGCCAGCTGCGGGTCGAAAGGCGTCTGGAAAGCGTCTATAATGACCGCGGGGGATACGATCATCAGCAGGAAAGAAGAAAATTGAGCCGCCCCATCCTCCTTGACAAAATGCAGGCGGTGGCTTGCAAAGCCCACCGCCATTAACAAAAACATAACCGCAACCTGCGCGGCGACATTCCATGCGATTGTCATCCGTACACCCTTTCCATATCGTCCCCTCGGCCAGACGGGGAAAGCGCTTTATTCCCCCGCCGCCGTAACAAAATCCAACTTCTTGAGGCTGTCGTCTTCGGAAAAACCGATCAGATTGTACAAAAACATCACCTGGTCATACTCTTCCACATTGACAAGCTCGGTAAATGCGACATTGATATAACGCATATCCAGCATCGTAATTTCAGAGTAATGCTCTTTGAGAAACGGTACCATACTGTGTGCATAAGAATCTTTGAACATCAGTAACTTTTTCCCTGTTTGGGAATTTGTCTTAACGGTTACCATCGGCTGGTTATCTCCAAGGAAAGCGGAATACTTGTCCTTTTTGGACAGATATTCACGGAAATACATGCTGTCGTAACGCTCCATCTTTCCATTCCGCAGAACTTCCACTTCCAGAACCTGTGTGGCATCTGTAGAAGCGTTATGGTAGAAATCCAGCACATCCGGTTCCACCCCGTCATATAGCGTCTTGGAAAACAGCGTACCCCGGAAATCGGAACTGGCATGCTCGATATCGAACTGGCTCAGTGGAATCGGCTGAAAGCCCAGCTTGCTTGCCGCCGCCTCATAGGCAACATAAGCCCCTCGTGTCGTCCAATGATGATCCGTACGGTAATAAATATACTGATCCTTGTTCGCTGTCAATGGGGTGAGCACGTCGATGGTAGTGATTTGTGGCCTGCGGTACCAGTAGATATTGTCCTCGATCATCGCTTTTTGGGACTGAATGGCCGGAGGCTGCGCCGGCAGCATATCCTCGTAGACGCCTTGCGCAGTTGGGGCAATCATCAGATATACAGGTATGTCGTAGTAGTCGGCAAAACGGTTAATCGCATCGACATTCTGGTGAATGGTGTCCAGATTAGGCGAAGCATATTTCTCAATCAGGCGATCCGGGAGGATAAAAACACCGCCGGATTCTTTTTTCCCCGCCAACAGTTCCAGGCGGGTTTTGGCACCAATGAAGCTTTCCCTCCAAGGAAAATAGTCCGCAAAATGCTTTTCAAAGTTATCCATAAAGCTGCGGTCAAAAATGTTCTCCGCCGTCGGAGCAGGAATTTCCGTACGGTAGCGATTCTCATTTTCCGAAAACCGGTCCTTCGGTACCAAGAACGTCAGCAGCGGCAGCAGTATCAGCAGCACAAAAAAGATAGCCACGGTAATTTTATGACTTAGTTTCAATGGATTTCACCCTTTCCGGCTAACGCCACATCAGAATCGAAAATAGAGGAACGGATTGTAGGTAGCGTCCACCAAATAAGCCGTACAGACAATCATCAGCACTAGCACAACAATAGGCGTCGCCACCGCTACAACGACCGGCCAACGCTTTTGCACTTTCTGCACCAGATGGCCAAAAATCGGCGTCGAAGCAAAAATACAAACGATGAAAATCACCGCGTAGGATTTCAGCAGGTATATCGCCATCGGATCGCTGAGGGCGCCGCCAAAACGGAACATGGCTCCCAGATACCCCATCGCGCCGCCTAATCCGTTGACGTCAAAGAAGACCCAGCCGATCACGACCAGCAGGAAGGTATAGAGAACCTGCACCGCTTTCGGGAGCTTCTCCAAAAACTTTCCCCAGACAAAGCGCTCCCCGATGATCAGAAAGCCAAAATACAATCCCCAGACAATAAAGTTCCAGCTTGCACCATGCCACAAGCCTGTCAGGAACCACACCACCAACAGATTGCGCAGCTGCTTGAGTTTACCACAGCGATTGCCGCCCAGAGGGATGTAGACATAGCTGCGGAACCAGGAGCTGAGGGTAATATGCCAACGCCGCCAAAAATCGCTGATGCTGCGCGCGATATAGGGGAAATTGAAGTTCTGCGGGAAATGGAACCCTAGCATCTTTCCCATTCCTACCGCCATATCCGAATAGCCTGAAAAATCAAAATAAATCTGGAATGTGAAAGCGAGAATGCCAAGCCATGCAGTTAGGACGGAGATGGAGGAAAACTCCATGCCTTTGACCTGCGTCCACAGCATGCCGATGTTGTTGGCAAGCAGCACCTTCTTCGCCAATCCTTTAACAAATATCGCAATACCGTCGGCAACCATCTCCATAGTAATCAGACGGTCGTCAATTTCGTTCTGTACATCCTCATAACGGACAATGGGGCCGGCGACAATCTGCGGAAACAGTGTGACATAGGTGGTAAAACTGATCAAATTCTTCTGCACCTTAATGTTGCCCATATAGAGATCGATCGTATAGGACATGCTCTGGAAGGTGTAGAAGGAGATCCCAATCGGCAAAGGTAGCTGCGGATCGAAAAGGCTCAGGCCAAAAATGTCGTTAATCGAAGTAACGATAAAGGAACTGTATTTAAACACAGCCAGCAGCGAAAGATTCATCACCAGCGAAACGATAAGGCAAAGTGTCTGCTTTCGACGATCACCGCTGAAACGGTCCATCAGCCGCCCCGCGGTGTAGTCGATGGCAATCGACAACAGCATGATGATGATATAAAACGGCTCGCCCCAGGCATAGAAAAATAAACCTGACAGGAGCAAAATAATGTTTTTCCCTTTTTTAGGAAACAAATAGTAAAGTCCCAACACAACTGGTAGGAAAAGATAAAGAAATGTCAAACTTGAAAAAACCATGTTGTTACCATGCCTTTCGCTTCGTCGTCATTTGTTGCCCGGCGACAAAACCTTCGTCAGTTCTGACGTTAGCTGCCGGTATTCGTCATACGTATACAATGCATTTAATACGCACAAAAGCACATTGCTGGACATCCGTGCTGGCAGACCTAATCGTTTCAGCAAAACGGCGCGCTTTGCCCTGCTGTCTGGAGCGCCGCTGAAGCCGTCCGCAAAAAGATCTGCTTTTGTAATTCGCCGCGCAGCCCCTTCGCCGCCAGATAAGCCCGCCCGTTCCTGGGGACAGGCGCCCGCAATCGAAAGCGCCTGTAAAAGCGCCTGCGTCTCCATCCCTTCGACACCCAGTTTGCCTTCCTTCCCGGGTGCGGCTTTGCGCGGCTCCTTCCCCAGTACATCCGGAATATATGCATGGAGCACCTGTCCCTCTCGAACACAGCTTTTCAGATAGCTGCGGATGCGGAACCCCGCGCTGTCAGAATCGGTGAGGATGATGATACCGGTCCGGCGTGCTAGAAGCTTGATAAGTTCCAGCAGCTCTTTGTCCCGGTAAATACGAAAGCCGCCCACCGGGATGATGGTAGCGTCAATCAAGGAAGAGAGCCTGATCTGGTCGTACTTTCCCTCGACAATAACGGCCTGACGTAGCTGAATCATACCGCTTCCCCCATTGCCAGCAGCATCATTGACACGATGGTCTCCTCCATCAGCACGCGCGGTGGCGTACGGGAAGCCTTCATCCCTTCGTCCGCCCGGCTAAGGATGGCCAGAAATGCGCGCAGACGCTCCAGCGGGTATTTCGCTGCATCGCGAAAAGCGTTGGTGAGACGGAAACGAACGTTGGCACGATAGGTAAAATCATCCGCTGCCTGTGCCTGCGGCACACCGTAAGCGCTTGCAAGCTTCGCACGATACAGATCGATAAACACCGCCGACAGGGAAGATAGGATATAGGTGTCCTCTACCCGCTCGAAATACAACTCGTCCAGAATCCCCATGGCGCCTGCGACGTTTTTTGCCAAAACCGCCTTTGCTAGATCATAAATGGAGCGGTCGATCTGCCGAACCACCAACAGGCCGACGTCCTCCCGCGTGATTTCCCCTTCCTGCCGGTAGGCGATTAGCTTCTCTATCTCATTATGGATCGAGCCAAAATCGTTTAAGCAGCGATCGGCGACTTCCTGCGCCGCACGCTGTGAGATGCTCAGACCACACCGGGAAACCGCCTCCATAATCGCGCGGGATGCGTCTGCGGGAGACTTCTTGCCAAACTCACAAACGCACATCTGCGGATGCGCATCCACAAATTTTTTGACCTTTGCGCTGCGCTTCATGCTCAGCCCATCGGACGTATTTGTCAATATGAGCACCGTCTGCGGCGGCAAGTCACCCAGCGTCTGCGAGACAATCTCCATCTGTGCCTGTACAAGCTTCTCTGGATTGAAGTCGTCAATCAGGATACATTGGTACTGTCCCAGGAACGGCAAAGTCTGGGCACAATCCGTCAACCGGTCCGTGTCAAGATTTTTACCGTCGAACCGATGAAAGTTAAAGGTATCGTCGTCGGACCCCAACAGCTTTTTGAGCAGCCGCCTTTTCGCCTGCCCGAGCAGATAGGTTTCCGTACCGAAGAAAAAATACGCCCCGTACAGTTTTGATTCGCGTATATCCTTGGAAAGCTGCTGTTCGCTGACAAACGCCATCGGTATCCTACCCCTCCTATGTATCGAAAATGTTTCTTCCGCCGGCTGTGATGTTCGCCCCAAAGCACAATTTTTTTCTGTACGGCTACTTTGCCATACGCAAGACACCGTCCCGGCTGATAAACAGGTGCGCCTGTCCATCCAGATAAAGCGTCCGTCCGGGGAAGGACAGGCTGTCACGGCAACTATTATGAATTATAGCATAGTCGGTATGCAAAGGCGCTAACTCTTTGTGAATTTTTCCACCGCCATAATACAGCACGACATCCGCTGCCCTTTCTCCAGGAAGAGAGGCTGGCTGGGAGGAAGGCGCAATCCCGACGCTCTGCTCACCCGCTGTTATCAACAGGGTGGGCTGTCCGGATAATGAAAGCTGTACACGGATTGAGGACGCATAGTCTACGGTGGTATCCTGCAAAGGGACAAGACGGTCATATCCAAGCTTGAGAAACGGCGCGTCGTATTGCGGATCAGGCAACATGACCGTCCGCAAGCGCATCCCACGCAATGTATCTGAAAGCACAGCGGCGTTTGTCCCCCCTCCTTCCGCCAAGCAGGCAACCGTCACCTCTCGGCAGCCGGACCGGCGCAGTACTCTGCGTACGTCGTACGCCGCGTCGGAAGGATTGCGCAGAAATACGACCGTAGCACAACCGTTTTGGACAATGACCGCGGCGGATGCTTTTTCACTGTCGATCACGGTGATTTCCGTCTGCCCCTGGCACTGGTAAGCGTAAACGCCTGCACAGGCGGCAAAAAGCACAGCCACAGACACTGCCGAAGCAAAGAACCCCGCTGCCCGCTTCAGCCCCGCTTTTTTGGTCACCAATAGAATCAGCACCACACAAACGACACTTCCAGCCAGCCAGAAACGCGCGTACCCCTGTTCCATCTGGAGCATGGGCACGTTCCAATCCGCCACGGCGTAAGCTGATCGGTAGAACAAGGACGTCAGCCAGGAAAGCGGCAGACCTATCGGCGTCAGCAGACAACCGGTCATGGCAAACGCACCGCTCAAAACAACAATGGCACTGGACAAAGGGATAAAAAGGAAATTGGAAAAAATGCCTGCAAGCGAAATTTCACTGAACACAAAGCCTCCCACCGCCGAAGTCCCCAAGGTGACGGCAAAGCTGACTGCCAGCGTCGATGCAAACCATGTCCCCATACGACGTAAACGCCCGCTCTGCTGAGACTGGCGGAAAGGGCGCAGGATCGGCGATAGGAAAAGGATCGACGCGCAAGCTGTCACAGACAGCAGAAACCCCACATTGACAGCGTAATAGGGATTCGGCAGCACCGCTCCAATTACAGCGGCCGCTAGGCCGTTATAAGACGCGCTTTGCCGGGCAATGGTCCGCGCAAGCAAAAAATACAGATACATGAAACCACTGCGCACGACGGAAAAGGAAAATCCGCTCAGCGCCATAAAAACCAGGACTGCCAACGCAAGCAGGGAGTTTTTGACTCCTTTACGGCGGCGCAGTAACCGGGATCGCTCCAACAACCACGAGAGTGCTCCCGTTACGGCTCCCAAATGCAATCCCGATACCGACGTGACATGGCTGGCGCCCGCTTCGCGCAGAATACCGGAGAATCCCTCTGGCAATCCGCTTGTATCGCCGGTAAGCATCGCCGTGGCGAGCGCGCCGTTTTCGATCCCACAAGCGTTCTTCATCTCAACAGCTATGACATCCTTATAGCTGCGGATCAGGCTGACAAAATCCAGCCGACTACGCGCGGATACCACGGGCGGCGGAACATCTTCGGTTACCGGCTTGGCTGCTAAATAAATCCCCCTTGATCGAAAGGATGCCTCCTGATCCTCGGACAAACGATCCATCCGGGCAGTAAACGTGATGGTGTCACCGTAGCTGGCCTGTACGCCCTGCAAATAGGTAGTGACCTTGACATTACGGCTACCTGGGAAACGTGCCTGCAGGATATAATGGTACAGATCCCCACCATAGTAATCCCGTTCCATCACCTTGCCGGAAATGCGCAGCGTCTCACCTACGTTTTGCATCACCGGATGGTACACCAGCGCCGTATATCCGCCCCACCAAAGAAAAGCAGCAGCAAGGGAAGCCAATATCAGCACCGCCCATTTGAGTCCCTTTCCACTACGTGGCATTGCCCTGCGTGCACACACGCACCCAAGCGACGCAAACAAAAGTGCCGCCCCAGACGGCAAAACCACACGGGACGGCAAAAAAGGCGCAACAAGCAGTCCCGCCAGTAAGCATGCAGAAACAGCGGGAAGCCTGTGTGTCAGCCGGTCCGATCCGGCTTGGGGCAGCGTATTCATCTACTTAAAGAAAAGCGGCAGCTTTTCCAGAAAGATAATATCGTTGCGATTTGCCGCTTCCCCTTCAGCAAGTACCGCGCACTTTCCGACAATTTGTCCGTCTGCTTCGTTCACCAGTGTCTCCAACGCGTGCAGAGACTCTCCTGTACTGATAACATCATCCGCGATCAGTACGCGTTTGCCCTTCAAATACTGCGCTTCATTCCTGTCAAGATAGAGTACCTGCTCGCCCTTGGTTGTAATGGAGCGCACTGTAACGGCAATCGGATCCTTCATATACAGCTTTGTCGTTTTCCGCGCGACGATATACTTCTCCCCCGCCTGGCGCGCCATCTCATATGCCAGCGGAATTCCTTTGCTTTCCGCTGTCACGATGACGTCGTGCGCGGGGCACTTTTGAAGCAGCTGCGCCGCGCACGCGACGGTCAGTTCTACGTCTGAGAACATCACGAAAGCCGCGA
This sequence comes from uncultured Clostridia bacterium, assembly GCA_946498095.1. Taxonomy (GTDB): domain Bacteria; phylum Bacillota; class Clostridia; order Oscillospirales; family Ruminococcaceae; genus CAMMMX01. The sequence continues at coordinate 62,831 of CAMMMX010000004.1, read as the reverse complement.
TGTCGAGCTTTTCATTCACTGGGCACAGCGGCAGTTCGCGCGTCAGCCCTGCAATTTGCAATGTATAATGTTCCATCCTCAATTCTCCATTTCCCCTACCGTCCGTGCTTTTCACTGTGCAAAGACATCATTCCTTCGTTCAAGGCAAACGATATCAACCATCTTTTCAGCCGGACAGCTTTACGCTTTCCGTTCCCAGCCCGGACGTCAGGCCAACTTTTCGCTGAGCTTTTCCCCTCCCAGCACATGAAAATGCAGGTGCTTCACGCTCTGGCAGCCATTGTCCCCGACATTGGTCACCACACGGTAGCCGTCCGCCAGCCCCCGCTCGGCAGCCAGACGGGCGATCACCTCAAAAATATGCGCGATGATACCGCTGTTGTCAGGCGTGATTTCCTGTGCGGAAGCAATATGCTGTTTCGGGACCACCAGGAAATGCGTCTTCGCCATCGGGGAGATATCATAGAAGGCGAGAACCCTGTCGTCCTCATACAGCTTGCGGGAAGGAATGTCCCCCGCGATAATTTTACAGAAAATGCAATCCATCACCATACGCTCCCTTTCTGTCTACTAGATCCTGTTTATGCCTCGTCTTTGATCATGCCGGACACAATCCCCTCGACAGCAGCCAATGCCTCGTCAATCTTAAACGGATCGCCAATACCGGCCATCGCCGTATCAGGGCGCCCGCCGCCCTTGCCTCCGGTCAATTCAGATACAGCTTTCACGATTTTGCCCGCATGCGCACCCTTCGAAACAGCATTTTTTCCGCATGCGCACAGAAAACTTCCCTTTTCTTCCGTTGTACCTGCGATCACAGCCACCATGTTCGGCGCCATTTCCTTCACTTTGTCGCCCATCTTACGCAATGTGTCAGGCGTCGCGCCACTGAACATAGCGGTAAGAATGTTCACGCCCTTTACGTGAATGGCGTTCTCAACCAGGGAAGTGATATTCATTTCCGCAAGCTGGCTCTCCAGCTGCTCAATTTTACGCTCTTTGGCCTTGACGTCCGCCAGTACCTGTGCACAGTGATCCACAAGCTCGGCCGGATTGGCAACCTTTAAAACTTCGCACGCCTTGGCGATCATCGCGTTACGCGCATGCATAAAACGAATGACGTTCATCCCCGTTACCGCCTCAATCCGGCGTACACCCGCAGCAACAGAGTTTTCCGATACAATTTTCACCAGTCCGATTTCGCCCGTATTGGAGACATGCGTACCGCCGCACAGCTCCATCGACACGTCCGGCACCTCAATGACGCGTACAACATCGCCGTATTTCTCACCAAACAATGCCATCGCACCCTTTTCCCGCGCCTTATCGATCGGCATCTCGCTGACCGTTACCGGCAGGTTTTGGAGTACCGCCTCATTGACCAGCAGCTCCACCTGCTCGATTTCCTGCGGCGTCAGAGCGGAAAAATGAGAGAAGTCGAAACGGACACGATCGCCGTCCACCAGCTGCCCGGCCTGATGCACATGATCGCCCAGTACCTTTCGCAGCGCCGCCTGCAACAGGTGCGCGGTTGTGTGGTTGCGCATCGTCGCTTTCCGCACCGTTTCGTCGACCTGTGCGGTCACAGTATCCCCTGTCTCCATCTGGCCTCGGGCGACGATCCCCCGATGGATGATCTGCCCTCCGGCAGATTTCAGCGTATCCAGAATCTCGATCACACAGTCCGATGAACGGATCAGGCCAACGTCGCCAACTTGTCCACCGCTCTGTGCATAGAAGGGGGTACAATCCAGCACCACGGTCACTTCGTCGCCCTCTGCAACGGAAGGCACCTGCTCCGCCCCCGAAATTAACGCCATAACCTTCGCTTCACAACAAAACGACGTATAACCGACAAAAGAAGTCTCAATTGACGAGATGAAACTCAAAGCGTCGTCGCTCCAAGCGACAATCTCCTTGTCCAGCCTCGCCTGGCGTGCCCGCTGCTTCTGCTGCTCCATCAATTGGTTAAACTGCGCCTCATCGACCCGGATATCGCGTTCCGATATGATTTCCTTAATCAAATCGAGCGGGAAGCCGAAAGTATCGTATAATTTGAAAGCCTGCTCACCACTCAGTATTCTGTCCTCACGTTTGATATCCTCCGTCATCATGACGTCGATGGCTTGCTGCAGCAGCTCCATTCCCTTGTCAATCGTGCGGGCAAAGTTTTCTTCTTCCACACGGATAACCTTTTTGATATATTCTTTCTTCTCGACCAGTTCCGGATATGCGGATGCATTTTCCGTGATCACGGTATCGACAACCTCGTACAAGAAAGGACGGGTAATCCCCAGCAGCCGCCCGTGCCGTGCAGCGCGGCGCAACAAGCGGCGCAATACATAACCGCGTCCTTCATTGGACGGCATCACGCCATCGGCTACCATAAAGGTCGTGCTGCGGATATGGTCCGTGATGACACGCAGCGAAACATCGGCCTTATCGTCAGTCTTGTACGTGACGCCGGCAATCGAGCTGATATGCTTCATGATATTGGCAACCGTATCCACCTCGAACAGGTTATCCACGCCCTGCATGATGCAGGCAAGACGCTCCAGCCCCATACCGGTATCGATGTTCGGCTTGGCCATACGTTCATAGTGGCCGTTGCCATCGCTGTCAAACTGGGAAAAAACAAGGTTCCAGAACTCGACGAAGCGGTCGCAGTCACAGCCAACCTTGCAGTCGGGGCTGCCGCAACCGTATTCCTCGCCGCGATCGAAATAAATCTCCGAGCAGGGGCCGCATGGGCCTGTCCCGTGCTCCCAGAAATTGTCCTCCTTCCCCAGCCGGACAATGCGTGATGGATCGATACCTACTTTCTGGGTCCAAATATCAAACGCCTCGTCGTCATCCTCGTAAATGGAGATCCACAACCGGTCGACGGGCATCTCGAGTACTTTTGTAATGAATTCCCACGCCCATGCGGTCGCCTCTACCTTGAAGTAGTCCCCGAACGAGAAGTTCCCCAGCATCTCAAAATAGGTACCGTGACGCGCCGTCTTACCAACGCGTTCGATATCCGGCGTACGTATGCACTTCTGGCAGGTTGTCACACGGACATTAGGCGGCGTCTCCTGCCCGAGAAAGTACTTTTTCAGCGGCGCCATACCCGAATTGATAAGCAACAGGCTCTTATCCCCCTGCGGGACAAGCGGAAAGCTCTTCATACGCAGATGTCCTTTGCCTTCAAAAAAGGACAGAAATTGCTCCCGCAGATCGTTGAGCGAAGTCCACTTCATTTTGTATCATCCCTTCGTCGTTATACCTTTTATCATGAGCAGCAAGACACTGAAAAGGCTTCGCCCCTCTCTTGGGGCGAAGCCTTCTACTCCGCGGTACCACCCAAGTTATACGCCAATGGCGTATCCCTCTCATGCCTTTAACGCAGGCCTACGCTGCCGTTTTTCACAGCAAAGCTCTGGACTGGCGCTCCCCATCTGTTTAAAGGCGTCTCAGCCAACCGCCCCTCTCTGCATAAACATCCGGGGATGGGATCCTTCATCGCATTTAGATACGATTATTATACTACGCGAAAAACGGATTGTCAATGAAAAACAACAGAAACCGTCTTTACAGGACAAAATCTACACCGACTGAAAGACAAAAGAAAGTCCTCCGCCAAAGCGAGGGACTTTCGTAAAAAACATATAAAACAATTAGCCAACCAGACCGGAACGGGCAATGCCTTCCGTAAAGTACTTCTGCAGAACGATGTACATGATCAAAACCGGCAATATCGCCAAAAGCGCACCCGCTTCGATCCAAACAACATAGTTGAGCGCCACACCACCGGAACCCGGCAGACGTTCTGCAACCGAAGTCATCTTCCAGCTCAACTGCGGCACCAGCATCATAACCGTTGCACCCTTGGAATAGAACATCGTCGTCGTATAGGTATCGTTCCAGTACCAAACAATCGAAAACAGGAACACGGTCAGGAAAGCGGAACCCGCATTGGGGACCATGACGCGGATAAACGTCTTCAACGGCCCGCAACCGTCCAAATAAGCAGCGTCTTCCAACTCTTTCGGCAGCCCTTTAAAGAACTGACGGAAAATCAGGATAAACAAGCCGCTACGAATACCATTTGCGAATAACGCCGGCACGTACATTGCCCAAGGGGTATTGTACAAGCTGACAGAATAACCGAACGGCGCAGTCAGGCCAAAGAACGTAAAATCTCTAAACTGTAAAAACTGCGGGATTAAAATCAGCTGTGGCGGAACAATGATCGACAGAATCACGATTCCGAAGAGAAGGCCGCGTCCTTTAAACTTAAAACGGGCAAATCCATAACCGGTAATCGCAGTAGTTCCAACCTGAATCACCGCACTGACGCAATGTACCGACAACGTCGTCCAGAGCGCTTTCCAGTATTCCATAATTTCAATTACGTCGGTAAAGTTTGTAAAGATTACCGAACGCGGAATCCAGTTGACCGTCGGGTCGGACATTTGAAGCTGAGGTCGAATGGCACAACTGATCATGTACATCAGCGGATACAGAATGACAAAGCATAATCCAAGAAGAATAAAGAAGCGGAACAGCGGCCAGACGATAGAAGACAATGCCTTTTTAGCCAGGTAAATGGTATACGCCTTGTCGCCTTTGACGTGGTTCTTTTTGCGCGCCAGCTTATCCGCGGCTTTCCTCTGCTTACGCGTAAGAGGTGTTGCAATGTTGTTTACCTGTTCACTCATCTTTACACCTCCTAATCCACTTCGTAGTAAACGAACTTATTGACTATCAGCATGACAATCGCCAGACACAATGCCACAATGATAAAGAAGACCCAGCTTGCCGCCGACGCAGGCCCATAAGACGCCTGCTGAGACAAGCTCTGTACCTGTGTCATCACGGCGTTGTCATACTGTGTAAACGAGTCGACTACCGTATAAATCAAGCTTGCAAGAATAATAGGCGTGATATACGGGAGCGTAATCTTCCAGAAGAACTCCCAGGCCGTCGCACCCTCCATTTTGGCCGCTTCCTTCGCCGATACCGGGATACCCTGTAGCGCGGCCAAAAACAGCAGAATCTGAATACCACAGTTCCATACCAGGTTAAAAATATCGCTGGTTACTGTAGACAGCCACTCGGCAAAGTCTGCACTGACATTCATGATGCCCATGTACTCCAGAATATTCTCAACAAAGTTGACCTCAAACAAGGTGGAGAACTTTGCACCAGTTGTTATGCCTTGGCTGAGCATATCGCCGTTGATGACCTTGATGACTGGACCAGTTGCGACAATAACCGGCAGAAAGAAGATTGCACGGACCATGGTTCGTCCTCTAAACTTTTGATTGAGGATAACCGCAATAAACAGGCTGAAGACCATAATCAGCGGCGTATCCATCAACATCTGCCCCAGTACCGTCGTCAGGTTCTTAACAAAGTTCGGATCCTTGGTCAACATATTTTCGTAGTTCTTGAACCCAACAAATGTCTGCGTAATTTCCTGGGTTGCCATCTGTATTTTTACGTCAGAAAAACTGAATATCAGCGACTGCACCATCGGAATTAGAAATAGGAAGATTGCGCCAATTAACCAGATGGTAATAAAGCCATAACCATACAGCTTTTTTTTGCGCTCGTAAGAGATCTTTCTCCGTTTTAGCTTCACGACGCCATTGCACCTCCTAATTCACTACGTGCACGTCAAGCGGAATACTCTCGCCGTCGCAGTACACGCTGCCGAATGAATAGTTTACCTCTACGATCGTACCGTTCGAATAGGTCGTACGCACAATACCTGATCCCAGATCCTCGTGACCGGTAATCGTCGCATTCTTCACTTTTTCCAGGACCGGCTTCAGCGCCTTATACTGTTCGGAGGCTTCTTCAATCCAGCCGTCGTACTTCGCGTAAAACTTATTGTCATAAACGGTTTCTTTGATATACTTCGCATCAGCATACATGAAATCATAGCTGATATTGCTACCCATTTCAAATGCCTGAAGCACCATCTTACCGTTATCGCTCTGTCCGTTGACCGCTTTGGTCGAATAGGGAATCAGACCGTGCAGGACAATCTGTGCAAAAGGAATGTCCTTATCAAAGATATCGTAGCCACTGGATGTCGTAGGCAAATCCTGAATATAGTCCACATAGGGCAACAGATAGGCGTTCGCAGAATCCGCTACGATAATGTCGAGCTTCTCTGACGCTTCCTGATACGCCTGCTTCAAATATTCCTCCGTCTGCGTCAGATGCGTCAGACGCTTACCATAATCAGCGTAAAGAGCACTGCTTGCACTCATCAGGTTAATGCCTTGCAGACCAGCTTTCTCGTAGGCTGAAGTAACCTTGGAAACCGCTTTCGTCAATTTCTGAGGCGTCACCAGATACCAAGGACGCGTAATCCAGGTCTCATAGCGTCCGTAGGGCAAGCTGTACTTGTACTGGGTCGCATAGGAACGGTTGACACCAACCACTGCGCTATTCATTCGCCCATAACCATTTGCACTCTTATAAAAGTTCATGACCTCGGATTTCGGAATAAAGGTAATTCCATTCTCCGAAAAATACTCCGTCATCTTATTAAAATCGCTCTTGCCTCCCAGCACGCTGGCAGGAGAAACGGAGTCGGAAATCGCGCGGTTAATGAGGTCATTCGTCCAGCCTTCGTAGCCGACAATCATATCGTCTACGCCAAGAGCCTTCAGCTCTTTTGTGATTTCCGTTGCTTGATCAAAGGTTGTCAGAGCAGCCTTCACCTTGATCGGAATACCAAGAATCGACTTCTGACGGACGACACCACCGTAAAAGTCCATAAAGAACGGCGACTGGCTGTTTTCCGTTTTTGGGGTAACACCCTGCTCTTCGATCAGATAGTTACGGTACTCATTGGCAACATCAACATAGTCAAGACCTTCCCCGACCATGGGAATATAAGTCACTGTGGAATTGGTTCGATTGATCTCTCCACTTTGATACATCTGAACCTCTTGCGCCGTGGAGTCGCTGCCCATGGAGAAGGTATCAACTTCCCTGTAACGGAAGGAAAAATAGGTGCTGCTGTAGTCATACTGGCGTTTTTCCTGTTGGCCGGTATAACAGTTGAGCTTCGCTAGTGCGTCGCCCTCTGTAGCAATTGCCAACAAAGCGCTGTCCTCTCGCACCATGCCGTACATTGGGAAATAAATTTGCTCATCTGTATACAGCTTGCTTCTTGGAGATATCGCCTTGTTCGGACCGTAGACCTTTGCGGAGTAGGGCTTCGCATTGGTCTTCCCATTGTTATAGTACACCAGCGTACCCGAACCGTCCGGAAGGATCATATACCCTTCCTCTGTGGTTTTCGCCGCCCCCATCGAAGGAAGCAACTCAATTTCCACGGCCAACTTACCGGTCTCCGCCGAAAGATCAAATTCTTCGATATCCTCGGCCACAATCGTTGCCTCTATGCCAAGATCCGAGAGCTTGAACTCCAGGGGGATGGTAAAGATCTGGCGTTCCTCCTGTCTCTGCGTCCCGCCCTTACCGCTTTCGTTCGGCAACTTATAGGTGGTCTTGAAGGAATAACTGATCCGGAACCCGTCCTCAATTTTTTCCGCCTTTTTCTCCGACGCATGCTTCGAATAAGCCGTTACAACTGTACGCTGTACCTGGTCGCCGTACTGAAGCACCATTTCGGAACGAAGAATGTCGTTATTTGACTGGTTCGCATTTGGATCGTCGGTATATGGTGTGCTCCACCAATATTTCCCGTTCTCTTTCACATAAACGGCGAACTGTCCCATGTATTCGGAATCAGTGAGATCCGCGTACATGATATATTTCTGGTTTTCCGCCACCTTTTCCATCTGCGCGATCCGCTCGGCTTCCGTTACCGCGCCTGCAGGATCCACAGGCGTGTTATCAACTGGCTCGGTTTCTGTAGTTTCTTCCGTTTGCGTTGTATCCGCCGTATCCGCGTCCTCATCTGCAAACGCCATCATGGAACCCAAGGGCAGAAGAAGCGATACCACCAAAGCGCCAATTGTCAGTCGTTTTAATATTTCACGCATCTTTAACCACCGCCCTTTCTTAAACGATAAACCGATACATGATTTCAAAATACAACGAGGAAATGAAAGTCACAATCTGCTGTCCCAGCGCCCCAAGCAGAGCAATCAGAAAAACCATGATCACCATTGCCGCAATTGTCAGTAATATCGTAAACAGTGTTTTTGACATCGTATACTGATGCACCGTCTTAATAGCCGATAACATCAGGATCACTGACCACAACAAACCAATGGTGTCAATGATGGACAAAAAGATTCCCTCATTGAGCAGCATCACGTTAGACAAAATTGTGTGGAGCAGGGATGAAATAATATAAGGTACGAGCGCATACGAGCTGGAAATCCATATCTGTTTGAATTTACCTTCTCCATCCATCAACGTGGAGACCGCCCAGTTTGCTATGCACCAAACGGCAAACAGCCCCGCACTGGAGAAAAGAATCGGAACCACGTTAAAGTACTTGGTATATTCCTCGTTGAAGGCAAACCCCGTCAACTGACGGCTTGCAACACTGCTGATAAAGAACAGGGCAATAATGACAATCGATACACGTACGGAGCCTTCCTTTTTCCACCGCAGGTCGTCAAAGCCTTCCAGCGGATGGAACATGATATAGGTAGGCCACTTCCATCTAGACATCATCATGCGGCTCCCTCTCCTTTCCCTTTGCTTTTCTTATATTTACGAATCAGCCAGGGAACAAGTTTAACCAAAACAATCAGCAGAACCAGTCCCAATACAATATAGGTGAAATTGGCCCGTAAAAACTCAGTTCGATAACCTTCGAACGCTCGGTCATATGCGTCACGGTCAATGGCCAGTTCAAACATTTCCATGGCATTTTCAAAATCGCCATTGCCAAGGTAGGCGTTACCTAGACCCTTGTATGCCAACACATAGTTTCCGTCACGCTTAATAACTTCAGTCCAAGGCTCAAACGCTTCATCGTAATAGCCACGGTTATAAAGTTCCGTTGCCTCATGAACCAAAGAACCGAACAGCGTCTTCTTAAACACGGTAATCGACTGCTTCATAGAGTCCAAAACGATGACTTCATCTTCCGTTGACTCGATCGCGCTGACCAAGGTGAACATGCCCTTCTGGTTGGACTGTCCGCCAAACGTAAACAGCAGGTTGGCGTTGCGGTCGTACTGGAAGACGCGCTGCCGGTTCTGGTCAAGAACGTTGATAATTCCGTTCTCCCCAATGTCGATATCAACCAGCGTGGATTCGTCGCCCGTCCGGGCAGTTGTCGCATAGTCACCAAACATGTATTCGTTGCCCTGGGCATTATCAAAAATATTGATCCCGGAGGGGTTGAGCTTCTTGACACGGTCCAAAACCTGCGTCGTGGTACGAGTGACTGTAAAAATGAAGCCATCTTCATCAATATCAAGATTGTCGATCTCAATGCTGACGTTACGCCGCATCGCCATTCTCTGTTCACGTGTAAGAATCAGCTTCCAAATCTGATCCATCAGCACCTCAGCGGTCTGCGCGACACGGTTGGCACCATAGAAGGAAACGAAATTACCTTCTTTATCATACATCAGTGCACCCCTGAGACCGCCTGTGATAGAGATATACACATTTCCAGCTTTATCGACCACAAGCTTCTGCGGCAGGAACAAACCGTCTTCGGAAATTCCCTCTGTATCCGGCTTCAAGAATTCCACTTGTATATTGCCGTCCTGATCACATCTGAACGCACGGCTGTTGCCGCTGTCCGCAATATAGATCATACCGTTTTCGTCTACAAAGACGCCATTGGGCTCCACTAATGTGGTTTCCTGACCGTCCTTATAGAACTTATCCATCACACGAACCAATTCAAAATTCTGATTCAGGATAACTATCCGGTTGTTCTTTCTGTCGACTATATAAAACTCTTTCTGAGGTGTATAAAAAATGTCAACCGGCTCATTGAAGCTTCCGATACCAAGATCCTTGCCACTAATGACTTGGGAAACAATGTACCCGTTCTGTGAGGGAACCGGGTCCGCCCATTCGTCATATGTATATCCTTGATAGGGTTCATCTGCGGACGCACCCATTGAAAGCGTGGCAACCATCATACACAGAAGCAACGTGAAACTGATAAGCTTGCTCAGCCTTTTGGACAGCCTATTGCGCAGCACCATAAATCACCCATTTCCTCGTATATTTCATTTTCATCTGCCTCTTACGGTTAATCTTTGATACCGGAATGCGCCATCGTTTCAAGAACATTACTCTGTGTAATGATAAACAGAATCAGCGGCGGTGTCATCATAACAACGGCTGCCGCAGCCCCGACGCCTGTACGTGCAATACCTGCTGCGGTGATCTGTGAAATGACCGTCGGGAGCGTCTTGAGCTGCTCCTGATAGACAAACTGTGTACCGGTGATATTCCATGCCGCCTGGAACGCAAAGATCAGCAATGTCATGACAGCTGGCTTAACATTTGGAATTGCAACCTGCCAGCAGGTACGGAAGGTACTTGCACCGTCCATCTTGGCAGCCTCAATCATGGAATCCGGAAGCTGTCCCATAAACTGCCGCATCAGGAAGAGGTTCATAGGCGTTGCAATATAAGGAAGAATCAGTGCCCAATAGGTATTGATCATCCCCATCTTTGCCATAACCATATACTGCATAACAGCAGTCACCGTAGAGGTAAACAAAAGGGAGGTGACAATGATCTGGTTGAGAGTCTTTTTACCGGGAAAATTCCCTTTTGCCAAGACAAAGCCCGCCGAAGAACAAACAATAACGTTGGCAACAGTGACAACCACAGCCACAAAAATACTGTTAAACAGGTAGCGGCTAAATGGAACCCAAAGGTTGCCCGCCAACTGAAACAAATCGGTATAGTTATCCAGCGTTGGATCCCGCGGAAACAGTGGCGGGGGGAATATAAACAATTCATGCAGCGGCTTCAGGGAGTTCGAGATAGCGAAAACAAACGGGATAATCATGAAGATACCCACCAGCGTGAGAAATAGAAACACGCCAATATCTCCGCCCAGAGACCGGTTCAACCGAACCTTTTTACTGCGCTTTCTGCGTTTCACTTTTTTCACTCCCCTTTAATCCGATGTGTACTTCCGCAGAATCCTGTTGATCAGCTGATTCATTAGAAGCATGGCAATAAACAAAACAAAACAGATAGCGGATGCATAGCCCATTTCATACCGCAAGGAACCATAGTCCATCGCATGTGACATTATGGTATGTGTCGCGTAATCCGTGGACGGAAGACCTGTCAGAGCCTGTGCGACGGTACCAACCGTGAAGGAAGAAGTAATCTGCATAACCGCCGCGAACAACAGCTGCGGCCCCATGGAAGGAAGAGTAATGTGCAAAAGCTCCTGCCAGCGGTTTTTGATCCCTTCCACCGCGCCAGCTTCATACATCGACTTATCGACGCTCTGCAAACCAGCGATAAAGGACAGGAATCCTGCGCCCAGCGACAGCCATAGCTGTACGATGATAACAATCGGCAACATATAATTTGCATCGGTAAGCCATTGGATCGGGGCGCTGATAATACCAAGATCCATCAACGTAGCATTGATATAACCATTAGCATCGCCGCTGAACATCAATTGCCAGATAAAGTAGATGTTTCCGGCAAAGGACGGCGCATAAAAGATAAAGGTGAATATCGTCTTCAGTACCGCACCCATCTGGTTGATGAGCCAAGCCAAAATAAAGCATAGGAAATAGCTAAGCGGTCCCGTCAGGAAGGCGAAAATCAGCGTATTCTTAATCGCAATCAGGAAGACATCGTCCTCCAAAAACAGACGGTAGAAGTTGGACAGCCCCACCCATTTCGGGAACTGTACCATGTTAAAGTTTGTAAAGCCTATCGGCAAGGACAAGAGGACCGGCAGCAGCGTGAAAATAAGAAACAGAATCATAAACGGTGCCATCATCATATAGGCGCCCTTGTTTCTCCCCATTTCACGCAACGTATACCTGAATTTGCTGTCTTCAATATGAAGCACGGTACCCGCCTCAGCCTTCGCCTTTTTCGCAGAGAGTGCCAAAGCAATTCCTCCTTCTTCTGCTATTTACCAAGAGCTATTCCGATTTCTTCATACTTTCTGGTAATCTCCTCATTAATATCGCGGTTATACCAGATGAGCGTCTCACGTGGGTTCTCGTTGTTATTGACAACTGTTCTAAATGCATTGTTCACATTACGAGTAACGGAATAAGACGCCGGAATCACCGGAATTTCCTTCAACTGCGCGCGCTGAGCTTTCAGCAGTTCCAGATCGCTCTCCGACCAAGAAAGCCTTTCAAGTGCTTCCATATTTGCAGCATCAAAACGGCCAAGCGGCCCCATCAGGCCCTCTATCGTACGGCCATACTCCTGCTGGATTTCTGTGCTGGTAAACCATTTAATGAACTCCCAAGCATTTTCCAGGCCGTTTTCTTTTTGCTGTACCTTATTGAAAATAACCGCTCCAGTACCCGCAGAGTTTGTTGCATGGCTTACGGTTCCGTCCTCCTGTACCGTGCCTGGTACGGGTGCGAAACTCCACATGCCTTTAATTTCAGGCGCATTGACCAACAAATTCGTATAGAAGGTATAGGAGGAAATCAGAATCGGGATTTCACCTGTACGGAAACGTGAGAAAGCGTCATACTGCTGTTCAAAGCTGTAGTTGGTGTAGAACTTTGTCCACATCTCAAAGCAATCAACAGCCTCTTTTGTGTCGAAAATCGTAGCAGTCAAATCCTCATTGAAATAGTTCATCCCACGCTGCAACAAAAGGGTCGCGAAGGTATGGCCACTCTCCGTAATCGCCGTAATGTTCGCCGGCTGATTGGGCACCATGCCCGGCAGGATAAGGCCCGCTGTCAAATACTTCCGTTGAATCGTCGGGATAATATCGATAAATTCGTCCCAAGTGCTGGGAACCTTATCAATACCCAGTTCGGATAGAACGTCGGTGCGGTAGAAGAGCATCGGGAAGTTCTGCGATACAGGCAGCGCATAGGTACCGCCGTCGTAAGAATAATAAACGTCCGCCTCTTCTGCAAAGCGCTTGCGTACCTCTTCATAATCCGGGAACTGCTTCAGGTTTACCAAAGTCTCACGTGCGGCCAGGTTAACCGGTAGGTCGCCGCCGATAAACAGACCGACATCCGGACCTTTCCCCGCCATCGTCGCTTCCAGGATGGAGCCCTGAACCAGATTGATGTTGACGGGGATCCCTGTGTCTGGCGTAAAGATAGAGTCGGTCAAATCTTTGACAACCTGCGCCTGGTCACGGCCAAGGCTGACCCAGACGTTCAGAGCTTCCTGTGAGGAATCCGAAAGGGAGCTGTAATCTTCAAAGAAAGAGCCTAGAAACGCTTGGAACCCAAAGGACATTTTCTGGAAAAAGCCCTCTTTGACAGACGGGAATTCCTGATCGACCGAGGCGATTTCAATATAGTCTACCTCAAGCGGCTGCTTTCTGCCATCCAGCATCCAGGTAGAAAGCGACGTAATCGTCGACTTCAGGTTTGCCAGCTGGCTGGGAATGATATCCGGCTTATTAATACAGTTACGCAGGAGTATCGCCGTTTTTTCCAGTGCTACGGCATCGGAACCTCCTTGAGAGCCAGCAATCCGCTCCACATTCTCCTTTTCCTGGTACAGCGTATCAACTATTTTTTGGAAATCGTCAAGCAGAGAAGGGATTTGTTGGTCGATATAATAATCGTTGAAGGAATCCGGTTTGGGACCGGTAATCATCAAAATTCTTCTGTAGTAATCATTGAGCTGGTAGACAACCTCATCCAAAGAGCGCATCGTCTCGCCGATTTCGCCCGGGATTGCCTCCATCCGCAAGGTGTGCTTTCCTTTAGTCAGATACACCAGCTGCGGCTCGTCTCCGCCCAAAACCTGATAATACCACTTATTGCTGTATTTAAATTGGACCTGTCCTGCTTCCGCAAAGGGAATTTCCCCGTCAATCGTCAGCCTACGGTTGGAATAAAGACCACGCAGAACATTCTGACGGACCTTCATGCCAATCTTATAATAACCATCCTCAGGAACCTCAAATTCCCATTCAATCCATTGCCCGGACTGTGTCCAGTTGTTTTGACCAATGGAGTTATAACGCATTTTGGTCGGATGTGCCGGCGACATTTTATAGCTGGCACGGTCATAGGTCGGATACAGTGTGGTATCAGATTTGTAAACTGCATCCTCGCCCTCGATGCGTTCTAAGTAGTTTTTATACTCGTCACTGGTTTCTTTATCCAGGTCATAATCAGCAGAAACCTCCGCGTAGCTTTCCGGATCCTCTTCATTGTAAAAACGCAACTCGGAGAACGCGATGTTACCTTGCTTCATATCAATGGTGAGCGTATGTTTGCCTTCTGTTAGATAAAAATAGTACGGATCGTTGAAAAGCCCATCCTCATCGTTCAGCGGCGTATCGATCCACATCTCTTTTTCTACCTGGGGCGGACGTACGTCATTTCCTTTGGAGTCCTGTTTGATAGGATATTCGTTCTCCCACACACGCCCCAAAGAAATTCTAGACGCACCGTCAAAAGGAGTCTCGCCGTCGATCTGGATACCAAAGTCATTTGTGATGTTGGTTCCGGTAATCGGCAAATAGACTATCGCCATATTGTAGTTGCCCGCTTCTTGAATCTCAAACTCAAAGGTCACGGTACCCTTATTGTTCTTCCAGACGATAACGTTGTTCTTTCCTTGATAGGTCGCATGCGTCTCCAGCTCCGCGCCTTCATTTGAGATATAGCTGGTCGCATCAATCTTGACAGTTGTTAGGGGCTTCACCTTGTCTGCGTACATGTCATAATATTCGCTGTACGTCGTGGCGCGCGTGCCGTCAATCTCGATGTTCTCGATGTCCAGCGCAACGTCCTGGTTCTGGGATTCTTCGGCCGAAGCCGGCGCGGCAAACATCGTCAGCGCCATGGATAGCGCCATTGCGGTTGCGGACAAACCGGCAAGCGATTTTTTCATGGCTCTCTTTCCGGTTCTACACATTTTTCGCACTCCAAATCCACCTTTCTTTTGAACAGAGGCCTCTCTGCTGCAAATACTTTTTGTTGCTTGACCGCTCAGCGGCCTGTATGGTTACGGATACACTCCGCGAATGAAAGGAATTTTGTTATGTACAACCAACCCTGTCACAGCCTTTCCTGCTAAGCTGCTATGCGTCTTGCGGAAGCTGTACAAAGATGCGGCCGTCCTGGCATTCCACCTGAACCTTTTGGCCGCCCTTGATCCCCAGCTGGTTGAGGTACTCTCTCGGGATCTGAAGCCGTCCAGCCTTATCCAGCACCACATATTCCTGGGCTTCCGGCTCCTCTTCGGCTTCATGAAACAGCGCCGTATCGTCAAGTTTTTCCAGCTCTGCTTTATACGATCGGCGGATAACCTCGCTGCTTGTTCTACCGTCCCGAATCGCCACGACACGTTCTATCTTGGAAGCCAGCTTCACGTCGTGCGTAACGATAATAATGGTTACCCCTAGTTTTCGGTTGAACTCCTTGAAAATATCTAAAATCAAATCCGCCGTTTTGGAATCGACCGCGCCGGTCGGTTCGTCGGCAAGCAGGATTTTCGGATGGTTGGCAAGTGCAATCGCAATCGCAATGCGCTGCTGCTCGCCGCCGGACAGCTGATCCAGACGGTTATTCAGGCGGTGGGAAAGCCCCACCATATCCAGCAGTTCCAATGCGCGCCGCCTTCGCTCCTTCGCGCTGTCCAGTATCAGCGGTAATTCCACATTTTGCAGCGCTGTCAGATATGGGATCAGGTTCCTGGCGTTGTTCTGCCAGACAAACCCGACAGTTTCACGTTTATAGGTGATATACTCTTTTTCGGTCATTTTCAGCATATTTTTGCCGTCAATGATCAGTTTACCCGCGGTGGGCTTATCCAGACCGCCGAGCATATTCAGCAGGGTCGACTTACCACTGCCGCTGTTCCCGACGATAGCCATCATCTCGCCACGCTTAACCTCCAGGTCAAGCCCTTGCAGCGCGATAACTTCCACCTCATCGGTTTTATAAATTTTCACCAGGTTCTCACACTGTATGATCAGGTTTTCATCGTAAGCAATCCGGTCGCTTTCCTCATCCGTGTCGGTTCCTTGAATCGGCCCCGGCAGGTTTTCGGGTTCCTCCTGTGTAGAGGGACGCTTCTTTTTCAGCAAATCAATCAACTATCTCACCGTCCTCCAGCGTATACAGGCGATCGGCTACCTCCATCATACTCGGATCGTGCGTCGTCATGATGATCGTCTGCCCATGGGAAGCAACGAGCTCTTTAAACAGCTTTACCACCTGCAGCGCCATCACACTGTCCAGTTCGGCTGTCGGTTCATCGGCAAAAATCACCTTTGGACTATGTGCAATCGCACGTGCAATCGCCACCCTTTGCTGCTCACCGCCCGATAGCTCTCCCGGTCGATGATGCATCCGCTTTTCCAGGCCTACCAGCTTCAGGCACTCCTTTGCCCGCTTCATCCGAGCTTCGTAAGGCATTTTCACCAGACGTAAGACGAATTCCACATTCTCCAGAGCCGTCATAGAGGATATAAGCGCCACGGATTGGAAGACGAAAGCCATATCCCGACGCCGCAGAAGATCCCGGCGCTTGGCGCTCAGCTTAGTAATATCCTCCCCCGAAAAGTATATCTCCCCGGAAGTCGGCATATCCAGCGCGCCCAGCAGGTTTATCAGCGTCGTCTTACCGGATCCGGAACGCCCGCGTAGGATGGTCAGCTTTCCTGTCTCAACCTGAACATTAATGTTCTTTAACGCATCCACCGTCAAGGAACCCGTTTTAAAGCTTCTGCATAACTGGTTTGTCGAAAGTATCACATTAGACGTCTCTCGCTCCATACTCCCCACTCCTTAAGGCCTTAGAAACGCGCGAGGCATATTATGCCCGCCATCTCTAGGTTTACAAAAATAACCCCCTTAAATTTGTACATCTTGCACAATAGATTGCGGCATTCCTCTCTTTTAAGGGCAAAAAATATGTGCGATACCTTTTTCCATCTGTCCTGCGGACAGATTTGCTGGAAAATATGCACACAATCCATTCGACTATTTAGGCTGTTTATTGATGATTTTCCCGTGTGCTAGACGTGAAAAACCTAATGCTATTATATCAGAAAGATACTCTTCTGTCAACATATCTAAAAACGCTGACTTTTCCCGGCTTTTTTTATCATCCTTTGACCAGAGATTTTTTTATTTATATTGCACAAATTCGCCTGTGGATTTTTATGTAAAAATACCTCGAACTCTGCCGTAAATAATTTTTTTACATATTTCTCACCTGGCCATCCACATGACCTCACATATCTTTCTCCCATTATTTATCACGAATATATGCGTAGTTGTCCCTCTCTATGACAAATACACAAAAATCGAAGCTCTCCACAAATTCTTCCCGATCGTGCAGGCAGGTAAAACCGCACTTTTAGCCGAACAAGCGCGGTTTTACGCACCTTTTATTTTACAGTATAAACGTGTTTATCGACTGAGGCGGGAGAACAGCCTTTTCTCCTCCCTCAATCTCGACGACCTTGTCGCTGCCAAAGGGGTTGAGCATCACCAAGATAACTTGACCGTCTGGGTTGCGGAAGGCTACCGTATTGGAACTGAAATTCCCTTGCGTCCCCAACACAACCGCGCCCGGCTTGACAAAATGGGAAAAATGCCAGAACAGATAAAATTCAGGGTTCAGCATATATGTCCGCGCCTGCGGATCCACGCTTACCATGGAATTCTGCCACCATCCCCATGTGCTGCGCCCACCGTTCTCCAGCGCCATGTTCCAGTAGGTGTAGGCGCTGACACCGTTGGTGATATAATGGCTCATCAGGGTAAAGACATACATGGCATACGCCCAGCTGTTTTCACCGTTTCCACATTCATTTTCCGACTGTATCAGCTTCACATCCGGATAATCCCGGTGCGTCTGGGCGACAGCGTATTTCCCTGCCCACTGGTAGCTGACACCACAGACATAACGGCGCGCCGCAGCGTCCATCAAAACAGTATTAGCAAAGCAGTTATAGTTGGTCCGCTGCCAGACGGGACCGCCGTTATTTTCATCCGGACAGTTCAGCGTACCCAACCAAATTTCGGTATCCATCCCGCTTTGCTCAAAACGCGGCCCGAGATAGTCACGGATAAAGTCCCTCATTTGTTCCCCCGTCCAAACACAGGAAGGAAATTTTTGATCAGCGACCGGCTCGTTCTGGACATGTACCTGATCGATCCGCACGCCCTCAGCTGCATATGCTTTGACAAACTTTTCAAAATACAGCGCATAGGCCTGAAGCGTCCGCTCGTCCCACACCAGCGTGCCGTAGTTATAAGCCTTCGGGAACTTCATCCAGCTCGGCGGGCTCCAGGGAGAAGCAAACAGCGTCATATCGCTGCGGCGTTTTTGCGCCTCCCGGATATAGGGAATCAGGCATCCGCGATCCCTTTCTATGGAAAAGCATTCCATATCATAATCGCCATCCGTCTCGTTGAGGCTATACCAACTTTCCGCATAATCGCTGGCACCGATCGGCAAACGGTTATAGCAAAGGTTTAACCCCTCCTCCAGGAACAGAGCGTCAAGCACCTCGTCACGCTTGTCCTGCGGCAGCTTTCCAAGCGCAAGATAACCCAGCTCGTTGAAGCATCCGCCGAACCCCGACATGGTTTGATATTCTTTCCCGTCCAAATGAACACAGGCGTCCAGCCCGCCTTCGCGCGATGTCTGCCCTTTTGCCTGTTTTTCCTGCTGTGTTGAATAAATCCACTGCATGATTTCCACTCCTGTTAAAATGCTCATTTATGATGAAACAAGGCGGAACGGCTACGCCGCCCCGCCTGCAGCACCTATTTAAATCAGCTGATTGGTCACAACCACGTCGCCTTCCTTGAGGCCATATTCCACCTCATACAGCCTTTCCGACTTTGCGCCTATGGTCACCTGACGCTTGATTTTATTGCCGTTATTCAGAAGGTCTACATAGCCTGTCGACCCATCCTCGGACAAATCGTAAACTGCGTTTTTGTCCACCACCAAGACGTTGGTAGACACTTTCGTCGTAAAGCTGACAACCGCTGCATTCGGGTTCTCCAGTGGCTGATCGAGCTTGAGCATGATCGCATCGCCGCCGGGATGGGTGTTCTCCGCCTGTACCACGGTCGCCCCAACCGTAACGCCGCTATCGTCCACGTTCACTCTCTTTCCAAAGTTGACGTTAGCGGAAGAATCAATTTCAACAAACTCCGGCCTCTCATAACGAATCACTCCAACCCAGCCGCGGGCGTACAGGTACTGCCCCTCTGTCACGCCCATCTCCACCGACCCGTCGCATGGCGCGGTGACGACATATTCCTGGCGCGTCTGTTTGAGCTTGGTAATTTCATTCTCCATCAGCTGGATATCCAGTTGCGCCTGCTGCAACTCTATCGCGCTGGCACCACTTTCCTGTGCCTGCTGATATTGCAGCTGCAGCTGCTGCAACGCGTAACCCTGTTGCTCGATTTCATTGTCCAGCTCTTCTGTCTTCAGCTCATAGAGCTTGTCGCCTTTTTTCACGCTGCCGCTGCCATGCACATAGACCTTGGAGACCTCTCCCTCCATGTTTCCATTGTACAGCACCTGCTCAAATTTCGGTACGCGCAGATGCACCCTTTCCTCCTGCTGGACGTCGCCTTTGAAGACCTCAGTGGTCTGGTACTGGATATCGCCCACACCAATGTCCCCCTGATAGATAACGTCCTCCACCGATACGCCTTTGCCACACCCTGACAAAGACAGCAGCAGTACGCCTGCCGCAACACCGATGCACAGCCGACGCTGTATCGGCCTACGGCTTGAACCGCACGACTTGTTCCCCGTCATTCCCGCGTACCTCCCTATATCTTGCTAACCCGTTTTGGCAGTCCGCAACAGATGGCCCGGAGATGCCCCTACCAAGACACATGATCAGAAGCGCCAAAGCGTGTTACTGTGTATCTCTACAAAGATATGCATAAATTTTAACACCATTCCAAAAAACATTCAAGCCAAATGATGCAACGCGCTGTGTTTTCGGCGTTTTTATCAAGATTTTCCCGTCGAATCTGTGCACATTGCACAAACCGTTAGCTTTCACTTGTCAGTGCAACCTCGAACAAAAGCTCCAGATCGGTTCCGCGGCAAACATACAGCCGCTCTTTTGTCATGGCATACACCTTCCCGTCCAGATAGGCTGTACGGACAAACGCCAAATCTTCGGACGCATTATGGCAATCCAGCGACGCTGTTTCTGTCAACGTGTCCCCTTCCCAGGAGAGCAGGACAAGTCGGTCCAGATTGTCAATCCCATCAAAGCAGCTCACCGAAACGGCGATCCAAACTCCCCCGTCCTGCTCATAGCACACCGCCGCCCCGGCGCTGTCTAGAAAAGCCGATCGAATGCGATTGCCGCTGAAACGCGACGATGCATGCAGTACGGGCACGGACGGATCTGTAACATCATAAATGCCAAGGTCGAGGAACCATTCCCCGTTTTCCTCAGCCTCGGTCATTCCCAGCGCGGTGTTCTCCCCAAAAGGCAGCGCCACCACAGGAAAGTCAACTGCCGTATCCGCGCTGGTAAGCGACAGGTTCACACCCGTAGATACATCCACCGTTTGGAAACCCTGTGCCGTCTCGACAATACACTGCCCGTCGACAAAACGGACACTGCCGATGTCGCTCTTGTCCCCAAGCCGCAGCGGCTGATCCAATGGGCGCAGAGCGCTGTCCAGCACGGTCAGCTGAACATCGCCGTGGTTCAGCTCGGACACGACGGCGATGTTGACCCCCTGGGCTGAAAGCCCGTCAAGCCCCTGGGAGGCTGCGTAAACGCTGCCGTCAAACGCGCCCGCAGCCTGATATAGCACCCGTCCCGACGAAATATCAAATCGCACCAGCTGGGTATATCCCCCCAGCTTGCTACCCGTGGAATAATCGTTGACAAAACAAATCTCTCCACCGGCGGCATACAAATCATTGCCGCCACCCAGCACTGCCTTCACCCCACGCAGCGCAGCCTCTGTACCGTTCCCGCCGCTAAAATCAAAGAAGGAAAGCACTGCGTAGGAATTGCTGTACAACTGGCTGGGAATATATAAGCCGTCCTCTGGGACAAGCTGCTCCTGCCCGTTGACACGGTAGGAGGGGACAAAGGTGGCAGGATCCCCTGCGTCGGCATCTGCACAGTGGAAATCATAGTGGGTGACGAGGAAGAGCATACCGTCCCGTTCAAAAGCGGCTACATAGCCTCCCTGCTGGGCATAGACCTCCGATGTTTCCACCGGCTGTTCCCCACTCATATCCACAATATCCATCCCGGTTTCGACCTGCCCCTGCCCTGCCGCGCGCTGGTAAAAGACACACAGCCTGCGATCCATGAGGATGACGGCGCGCACGTCCTTGCCTTCTCCGGACAGATAGACCGGTTGCGCCTTTTCGTCCTTGTCCGCCACGGTGAGCCTGCCGCCCGACACGGCGTAGACATAACGATCATCAAACAGCAGCTCCTCCGCCGGGGTCACATCCTGCAAGCGAATCCGGCTCGTACCGAAGTCCATCCCATCCGCTTCCTGATCAAGCAGCGCCCATGCACTTGCATAGTCTTGTCCGGCGTGCATCGGCCGTGCCAGCGCTTTTACCGGGGACATCTGCAAAAAAGGAATATAATCTCGCAGCAAATAGCCGGCGGCACTACCGCCCAGCACCAGCGCCGCCGCAATCCATGCCACTACCCGCAGCCCCGTGTTGCGCGCACGCCGCGCCGCTTTTCCGGCGCGCCGTTCGTCGGCCGTGACATCCCGTTCATGCGCGCGGGAAATCACCGCCTCCTCTTTTTCTTTCTCCTTCAGAAAGCTCTCTATCGCCTCAGGCTCCGCAGCCGGCGGTATTTCTATCTGCACAAGCTCCTGCTCGGCT
Organism: uncultured Clostridia bacterium; assembly: GCA_946498095.1. Taxonomy (GTDB): domain Bacteria; phylum Bacillota; class Clostridia; order Oscillospirales; family Ruminococcaceae; genus CAMMMX01. The sequence continues at coordinate 40,850 of CAMMMX010000004.1, read as the reverse complement.
TTTTCCATCAGAAAATTCTCAAACAACCCGTCCGGCACGCCAGACGCTTGCCCCATCAGACCAGGTTCCGTCCTGTCCATCTGGATATCGCCTCCCTTTTTACATGACGCGCCCTCAGACGCCCGTCACCTGTAAGACCTGTGTCACGTCGACATCAAGTATCTCCGCAATCTGCGCAGGCGGGTAACCGCACACCGTCTTCAGCGCAACCATTGCCCGCTGCGCAGCAGGAATCTTCCCCAGCAGTCCGCGGCAGACAATCCCTTCCATCCGGCACTCCTTTTCATAGAGCATACAGATATCGATCAGGCAAGCGACCATATAATCCCGGTACTGATCCGGTGTTTTGACCGCCACAGCGCGCAGAAGATCCCTATAAGTAAATGCAGCGTTACGGTACACCACCTCCAGCGCATGCTCCTTCTCCCCCATAATGAGAAAGGCTATCTGGTAAAGCAGTTCGTACACCAGCTTATAAAGGCGCGCATATGCCTTCTTGTCCCCGCTGCGCGCAGCAGCAAGGTCCTTCTCAAAGCTATTCTTCTTTCCCAACGCTTCAGCGCCTCCCGCAAATCCGTACTATCTGCTATTTTACCACAAAATTCGCGCCGGGGCTACCGGTTTCGTCACGGATCTTTATGAACAATTTTTGGGATAACACTTCCACACGCAAAAAATCGGATTTGCCGTCCTGAAACTGCAAATCCGATTTCTGACAAACTGTTCCCGCCCTTTCGGCTGCGTCTTACACGCAGCCTACACATCCGGCCCGGACGGCAATTTTTTCACAAAACAAATGATACGGCCTGCTTCGCAAAAGCCCGTATGCATGTGGAAGTTCCAGCTGTCCTGGTTGCCGATCTCACAGTCGCTTGCGAACTCCCGGCACCCCTGGGCCGAAGCCCACGCCTCGCACGCGGACAGCAGGGCACGTGCGTAACCGTGATTCCGGTACGGTTCCCTGACGAAAATGCCCTCCAGGTATCCGACGGGGCTGCTGTCCGTCCCCTCCACATAATCGTGACGCAGCTGGCACTGGGCAAACCCTACCGGAAACTCGTCGGCCAGCGCAAGGAAAAGGGCCGCCTGACCGTCGTTGAGCAGCGCCAGAATTTCTTCCCGCATTTCCGCAGCAGTATGCTCAGGCCACAGCGCAAGCGCTAGTTCGAGCAGCGTCTCCAGATCCCTTTCACCGGCCCTCTCTACCATAGTCCCTCACCTACTTCTGACTGCACAATCCAGCCGGCGAAAACGGAAGGCTTTCCTCCTAGCTGGCTGCGGTACGCTTACAATCTCCGCCGTCCTTCCTCAGCGGATACGCGGAAATTTCCCCATTGGATTGCCGCAAACGTCATGCAGCAACGTCATAAACCTGCACATGCCTTCAAAGGTCACCAGCGGCTGGATGCCATGGTCGCCGTTGGGGAAGTAGTAGCCCTTCTGAAGCAGCGGCGGCACTTTGGACAAAATCTCGTGCTCGATGGTCCCCTCGTTGCCCTCGTTGATGCATTCCTTTTCCAGACCACCCATCAGGATGAAGTCCGGGTGCTTCTCCCTCACCCGCGCAAGGTCGTTGCCCGCTTTGACCTCCCACGGGAACATCGCATTGACGCCGCAATCCGCCAAAAGATCCGCCGCGCGCTCGACAAAACCGTCACAGTCGACGGCAAACATCGCCACGCCGTTTTCACGGCAGACACGCGCGTCCTCCCGATACTGCGGCGCGCAAAACTCCTCAAAATGCTCCGGCGAAAAGAACATGCCATGGTTGTAGCAGAAGTCTTCGCTGATGGTGACAATCTCCGGTTTAAGGCACTCGATTACCGGGAACCAGAAACGGCGGTTCTCCTCCTGGAAGAAATCCAGCACGTCATGTGCCAGCTGCGGATCGTCATACAGCACCGTCGACGCCATAACCGGGCCCATCAGCTCCCGCATGTCGCCCCAGGTCCCGCGCAGGTGCAATCTGAGCGGCTGCGTACGCCCCTTAAATTTCTCGCAGGCGGCCGCAATCTGCTCCTTTGTCCAGGGGTTTTTCGCCTGGGCAAGCTCCTTGTAGTATTCAAAGCTCTCCCGGTCGCGAATGTCGTAGGTGATAAAGTCCGGCATGGAATAGGTGACGTCGTTTTCCTTCAGCTGACGGATCACCTTTCCGGTATCAAACGTCAGTGTCACATACTCTCCTTCCTCCTGCGACTCCACCACTGACGGCCAGCGGCCCGGCTCCCCGGGGAAAAAGTCGATTTCCAACGGCGCGGTCGTCCCCCAATAGTCATACCACCCCTGCATATTGTACACCCTGCCATTGTAGGAAAAGCTGCCGCCTACGTCACGCGGCATGCCGGTTTCCACCAGGCGGTCATAGGTTTTCTCCATCACGCCGCCCGCCATGCCAGGCGCTTCAAAAAAGCCGAAAATCGGGACAAAATCCGGCTTTTCGCCATGGCATACCGCCAAAAAACGTTCCAAGTCATTCATGTCCATACCCTCCATCCTTTTGACTGCTTCTATTTTGTCTGATTGTCTAGGAGAAGCTTTGTTTTCAGCACCGCAATCTGCGTTTTCGCGTCACGGATTTCTCCGCTGAGCACCATTTGCACAAGGCGATCCAGCGGAAAGGACTCGACATCGAGAAATTCGTCGTCGTCAAGGCTTTGCGATTCAACGGACAGCCCACGCGCCAAATACAGGTGAATCACCTCGTCCACATAACCGGCCGACGGGTACATACACCCCAGCGAAAGCATTTCCTGCGCTGTGCAGCCTGTTTCCTCCAAAAGCTCCCTGCGCCCGCACGATAAGGGGTCCTCCCCCTCGGACAGTTTCCCCGCGGGAATCTCCCACAGTGTTGTGTGGTAGGGATAGCGGAACTGGCGAACCATGTAGACCTCCCCTTCATCGGTCAACGGCACGATCCCCACACCGCCGGGATGATGAATGACTTCCCGCGTGGTGATGGTCCCGTTTTCCAACAAGACGGTGTCCTTGCGCACCTCGATGATGCGTCCTTGGTAAAGCGTCTGCGAGTCCAGCGCCTTTTCCGACAGATGCCCGACCCCGGAACTATATTCTCCCATATGAAAACCTTCCTTTCAAGCGGTCAGCCTACCCTTCGTTATCCGCTACCTGTTTGATAACACACGCAGATATTATTACATATTTTCCCGGCAAATGCAATATATTATATCAAATGAACCGACAAATACGAAAGGCGGACCTTCCATGCAGCAGGACGCATTTTACCAGACACCGGTAACATATATCTCGCTTGTACAGAAAATGAGCGCCATCTGCGGCGGCTCGGACCGGCTGCGGCTGATCCCAATCGGGAAAAGCTGCTTGGGACGTAAAATCTTCGCCATGGGGATGGGCGACGTCAAAAACGCAACACTGATGGTCGGCGGCGTACATGGCCAGGAATGGCTGACCGCCTTGCTGCTGGTACGCTTTGGAGAGGATATCGCCAATGCCTATGCCCGACAGCGGAAGCTCCTGGATATGGACATCTGCAAAAGCCTCGACGAGAAGGGGGTATGGATCGTCCCCTGCCTCAACCCGGACGGTGTCGAGATCGCCGTATCCGGGGCCAAAACCGCCGGTACCTTCGGCAAATTTATCACCCGCATCTCACAGGAATTTCCCGGCGGGTGGAGTGCCAATGTCCGCGGTATCGATATCAACCGCAATTTTGACGCAGGCTTTGAGCAGGCCGTCCGTCTGTGGGAGGCCGACGGTATCACCTCTCCGCGCCCCAAAGGGTTCGGAGGCCGTCTGCCCGAAAGCGAGCCCGAGACCAAAGCGATTGTCAATTTCATCAAGGCTTTTGATATCAAAAAGCTTTTGGCTTTCCATTCGCAAGGAGAGGAACTTTACTATTCCTACGGCGAGGACACGCCGGCCTGCTCCCCCTTCATTGCACAGATGCTGGCCGCGTCCTGCGGATACACATTATGCGACCCCACGGGTGCGTCCGCTTACGCCGGACTCAAGGACTGGTTCATCCATGCCTTCAAGCGTCCCGGATTCACGATCGAAATCGGACGAGGGGAAAACCCTCTGCCCATCCAAGAGCTGGAGCCCATCTACGCCCGTCTGCTGGAAATGATGATTTTAGCCGTGATTATCTAAAGAGAGGAGGTTTCCTCTCTTTTTCTATGGAACAGAACGTCTCCTATTCGATAGGCAAATCCTTCTTCTTGGACACCGTCTCGGCTTTACCTTGACGGCATGGTGTCCTTCCGGCTTTACCGACGGAGAATCCCCGCTTCTTTCCGGCGGGATAAGACCTCCGGCTCCTTTTTCTTACAACCGCATCCTCTTTCTAAACTGCGGCGCTTTCACCCCGCTCCCCCAAACAAAGGAAGCGGAAGAAACCAATCCTCTCCCGACAGATGGAAAAGCATGAACGCTCGCCTGGCCGGGCATACTAAAGCCAAAATACCGATGCGATACCTGGAAAGGAACGATTATCATGGTAAACATTCAGAAATGCGGAATCATCGGCTGCGGCTTCGTCGGCGCAACAACTGCTTTTACACTGCTGGGCAGCGGGCTATTCAGCGAAATGGTGCTGCTGGACGCAAACACCGCCAAAGCGCGTGGCGAGGCGATGGACCTCAACCATTCGTTGCCCTTCGCCAAGCCCATGCGCGTGTGGGCCGGGGATTACGCCGACCTCTCCGACTGCGCCCTGAACATCATCACAGCGGGCGCCAACCAGAAGCCGGACGAGACGCGTATGGACCTTATCCACCGCAACGTCGCCATCTTCAAGGACATCATTCCACGTATCACCGCCGTCAACCGCGACTGCATCCTCCTTATCGTTTCCAACCCTGTCGACGTGCTGACCTACGCGGCGCTGAAGCTGTCCGGATTCCCGCCCCAACGCGTCATCGGCTCCGGGACGGTACTGGACACCGCCCGGCTGAAATACCTGCTTGGAGAGCATCTGCATGTGGACAGCCGCAGCGTCCACGCCTTCATCATCGGCGAGCACGGCGACAGCGAGCTTGCCGTCTGGAGCAGTGCCAACGTCTCCGGCATCGACTTATCCGACTTTTGCGAAATCTGCGGCGAATGCACAGCGGCGTCGACGATGCGGGCTCTGTATGAGGACGTACGGGACAGCGCTTACCAGATCATCGAGGACAAGGGAGCCACCTACTACGCCATCGCCATGGCGGTACGGCGGATCGCCGAGTGCATCGTTCGCGACGAGCATTCCGTCCTGCCGGTATCGACATTGGTACAGGCCCATTACGGGCTGGACGGCATCTGTATGGGGGTGCCGTCGATCGTCGGCCGCACCGGCGTCGAGACGGTATTGGACATCCCTCTGAGCAGTGACGAAATGCGCAATCTGCAAACATCGGCACAGGCGCTGCGGGAGGCTATCGACCAAATCAGCCTTTAACTTTTTTTGCCATAACACCTTTAGGGGAAATCGGATGATTGCATAGACAGGCATCTTTCTATGCAGATCACGTCACACCCCAAGGGTAGCGAGCTATTGTAAAACCGGCAGTCACTTTCGAGACTGCCGGTTTTTCCTATATCGATTGATGAAAGAACACGCCTTTTCGTCCTGTCGGACCCACACAATATCAAATACGCCTATGGGGAATCAGCCTAGGGACGTTTCCTGACAGGAAAATGAGCGAGCAAAGCCTGCGTATAAAGCCGACGGAATCAACCGCATCCATCTGCAAAACGCCGGGAGGACCGCTTTCTCCCCGCATCAAAAGGATGGCTTAATCCGCGGCCCTGCGTTCCATCAGCCCACGGATACACAGCAAATAAACCGCGCCGGATACCACCGGCCCCAAAACGTCGGAGACCACTTCGGCGTAAAATACGCTGCGTGCCCCGAAAAACGCCGGCAGCAAAAACAGCGCCGCAAAATACGCAAGCTTGCGAAAGGCGGACAAAGGCAGCGCATAGCGGACACACCCCAAAGCGGTAAAGCCGTCAACAATCTCGTACTGCACCGCAAGCGGAACAATCGCCAACGTACTGATACGGATCGCACGTACCGCCTCCGCCGTCACCGCTGCGTCGGTTGTGAAAAAGGAGACAAACAGCTTTCCTCCTATCCATGCGAAGAGAAACATCAGCGCAGTGTAAAGCACGCCCAGCAGGATGATCGCCCGCTGTGCCGCCAACACCCGGTCGGTTCGCCGCGCCCCGTAGTTGTAGGCAAGTATCCCCTGCGTTGACCCGGTAAGCCCGCTCAACGGCATCGTTACCACCAGCATGAAGCTCTGAGCGATCGTCGCACAGGTCACCAGCATATCTGCCTGCGCGCCGCCGTACCTTTGCACAATCGCGTTGAGTGAAATGATCATGATGCTGTCCAGCGCGATGATCAGGAAGGGCGAAAACCCGAGCGCCAAAATTTTCTTCATGACTTTCCAATCGTACCCGCCGAAGGTAATCCGTACTGGCGTCCGGCGACCCAGCAGAAATGCCAGCACATAGACGCAGCTGAGCAGCTGGGACAGTACTGTAGCCAGCGCCGCTCCCTGTACCCCCATCCCAAAGGCGTAGATGAACAGCGGATCGAGCAAGATGTTGCTGACCGCGCCGATCAGTACCGAAAACATCCCTATCTTGGCAAACCCCTGGCCAATAACGAACTGGTTCATCCCAACCGACAAAAGCGAAAACACCGTTCCAGCCATGTAGACGGTGAAATAGCCGTCCGCATAAGGAAATGTCGCGTCGCTCGCGCCGAACAGACGCAGCATCGGCCCTTTGACGAACAGCAGCGCGCCGGTCAAAGCGACCGCCATCGTACAGAGCATGAGAAAGCTGTTCGCAAGAACCTGTTTGGCCTTTTCCTCTTTTTCCTCGCCCAGGAACATACTCATCAACGGCAATCCGCCCATCCCTACCCAACAGGCGAAGGAGCCTACCAACGTCACCACTGGCCCGCTGACGCCGACGCCGGCCAGCGCAAGATCCCCTGCCTGCGGCATATGCCCAATATACATACGGTCAACGATACTGTACAGCACGCTGACCAGCTGCGCGAGCATACTCGGCAGCGCAATCCGCAGCACCAGGCGTTTGATACTGTCCTTTCCCAGATCGTTTTCCAGTTTCATCTTTGCCCCATGACGAATTCCTGTCCAGCTCCTTCCGTAATTTCCGACACGGCAGCGCCCCGTCATTGCGCAAGACGTCCCTGAGACGGAACGATACTGCCTCAGGGACGCTATAGCTGCTGCCACTGTACTATTATTTATACCCGATTTTACACCAGATTGCAAGTGGGGGCGATCATCCGGCCGGATCGGAACCGTTCCCCCGCATCGTCCTGCGGAAAACGGGGAAACCTCCTAACCCATCCATGCCGCGGCCCTCACAGGCCCCCAAAACAAAGCGGCGGACGCAAGCCGCGCCCGCCGCCGGATAAGGACCCAAGCTTTATTCCAATACCGCCCCTGTGCTGCCTGAGGTGACGCTCTTGGCGTAACGCGCCAGGTAACCCTTGGTGATGCGGGGTGCGCGCGGCTGCCATTTTGCACGGCGCGCGTCAAGCTCTTCGTCGGAAACAAGGACGTTAATCCGGTTGGCCGGGATGTCGATCTCCACCATGTCGCCCTCCTCGACCAGCGCGATGTTGCCGCAGACCGCCGCCTCCGGGGAGACGTGCCCGATAGCCGCGCCACGGGTCGCTCCGGAGAACCGTCCGTCGGTGATCAGCGCGACGCTGCTGCCCAGGCCGCTCCCCATGATCGCCGACGTCGGGTTGAGCATCTCGCGCATGCCGGGGCCGCCCTTCGGCCCCTCATAACGGATAATCACTACATCTCCCGGATGGATGTCCCCGCCATATATGGCTGCAAGCGCATCCTCCTCGCAGTCGAAGACGCGGGCCGGTCCCTTATGGCAGAGCATCTCCGGTGCGACCGCAGACCGCTTGACGACGCAGCCATCCGGCGCGAGATTGCCCTTGAGTACGGCGATGCCGCCTGTTTTGCTGTAGGGATTCTCCACAGTACGGATGATTTCAGTGTCCTTGATTTCGTGTCCGGCGATGTTCTCCGCGATGGTTTTGCCGGTACAGGTCATCAGATCGGTATGTAAAAGTCCCAGCTTGTTGATTTCGTTCATCACGGCCGGGATACCGCCCGCCTCGTTGAGCTGCTCGATGAAATGGTCACCCGCCGGCGCAAGATGGCACAGCGTCGGGACCTTATCTGAAATGCTGTTGGCCAGATCGAGATCCAGGGTAATTTCACATTCATGGGCAATGGCAGGCAGGTGCAACATGCTGTTGGTGCTGCATCCCAGCGCCATATCGATCGTCAGGGCGTTGAGGAAAGCGTCCTTGGTCATGATGTCACGCGGGCGGATGTCCTGCTCGACGAGTTTCATAATCTGCATGCCGGCATGCTTGGCCAGTCTCAGACGCTCCGAGTAAACCGCCGGGATCGTACCGTTGCCGGGCAAGCCCATACCAAGCACCTCGGTGAGACAGTTCATGCTGTTGGCGGTAAACATCCCGGAGCAGGAACCGCAGGTCGGACAGGCCTTCCCTTCGCATTCGCACAGCTGCTCGTCAGACAGCTCTCCCACCTTGTAGCGGCTGACCGCCTCGGACACGGTAGAGTAGCTGACCTTCTTGCCCCCCAGCGTCCCGGCCAGCATCGGCCCGCCGCTGACGAAAATCGACGGGATGTTCAGCCGCGCCGCCGCCATCAAAAGGCCGGGGACGTTTTTGTCACAGTTGGGGATCATGACCAATCCGTCGAAGGGATGGGCCGTCGCCATGGCCTCGGTCGAGTCGGCGATGAGCTCGCGGGTTACCAGCGAATACTTCATCCCCTCGTGCCCCATCGCGATGCCGTCGCAAACCGCGATCGCCGGGAAGACGATCGGCACGCCGCCCGCCAACGCGACGCCCTGCTTGACAGCCTCGACAATCTTGTCGATGTTCATATGCCCCGGAACGATTTCGTTGTAGGAGCTGACGATGCCGATGAGCGGCTTGTTGATTTCCTCTTCGGTCAGGCCAAGCGCATACAGCAGCGAGCGCTGCGGCGCGGCGTTCACGCCTTCCTTGATTCTGTCGCTTCTCATTCAATTACCTCCTGTGCCGGAAACGCGGCGCGCTCCGGATAAAGTTTCCTGCACCTGAAACCATTTGACGGCGCAGTCCGATTCGCTTTATCTTTATTATAGCGCAGCTGTTGTCTACTGTCAACAAAGAAATCAGACAACTGTCAATTCATGTTCAACTCCTGTACGGCATGCAGAATATGGATCCGCATTGCGTCCCGTGCGCCTTCGGGGTTTCGCTGGGAGAGAAATTCCATAATCAGCCGGTGATCCGCTAACGTGTCTTTCACCGCCTGTTCATTCTGCTTGGACAGCACGACCCCTTTTCCAATGCCTTCATACAGAATCGGCATCAGACGGCTGATGAACGCATTGTGCGTCGCTTTGGCAATTGCCTTGTGGAAAGACTGCTCCGCCCGGGTGCGGTCGCCGCCCGATTCTATCAGCCGCTCCACCTCCCTCCCGTAGGAGAGGATGCGTGCCAGTTCTGTGTCAGACGCTCGCTGAGCGGCGAGGTATGCTGCCTGCGGCTCAAAAATCAGACGGATCTCATACAGATCCCGCGCACCGATTTGGGCATCGGAAAGCTTTCCAAACATATCGGCGCCATCTATCTGCCCTGTTTCGGCAGCGACAAAAGTACCCACACCCCGCCGTATCTCCAGAACGCCACTCGCTGCCAGCGTCCGCACCGCTTCGCGCAGAGTCGCGCGGCTGACGCCCAGCTCCGCGGATAGCTCGTTTTCATTTGGAAGCTTGTCCCCTGCCTGAAATCGCTGCTCCGCCACCATGGACAGGATTTCATCCGCCACGCAGTCGGACAGCCGTTTTCCGGACGTCTCCATCGCGCCACCCCTTTCCGCCTAAAGACAAGGCCGTTTGATCATCATTATAGCACATCACGCGGACTTTTCCCAGCATTCCTCCAAAAAAAGCGGCCCGGCTAACGCCGGACTGCTCCCTGTCCTATCGTATCTCCTCCACAGACATTCATATCGTCCTCTCAGTCACTTTCACCTTCGTAATGATGTCCCGCAGCCGCTCGCCGTTGACGACGTATTCCAGCACCTCGTCCGCTGTGTCGCACAGCTTTTCCGTTTCTTGCTTATTCGCTTCCGAAATACTGATTTGTCCTGTCGCCCGATGCGTAATGCTGTAGCTTTTATCCCCATGCGCAAATTGTACCTCACCATGGCACTTCATACACCATTTAAAATCGCTGATCGACTCAAAATTATAATTTACATCCTCCGGTTCATAAATAACCGTTCCCATTGCTTTTTTCATCTCCCTGAACTGTTTAAATTCCGGATAATCTCCGTCGGGATAATTAATCGCAGGACCTGGATCTGGATATCCTTTTGACCAATCAATGATATGATCATGTACTTTGGCATGCGCCCATGGCTGATTGCGATCCGTCCAATGCCGCTCCATGACCGCTCGACCGTCATCACCAATTTTGGTTTGATACAACTCCCCATTTGGTTTTGTATAATTCTTTATCTGTCCTGGATCTCCCAAAAACCGTTCGTCCTGCGGCTTGTTCGGACTTGGCCGCCACTCCCCGCCCTCGGCGCTGCCCATCCCCTTGCAAAAAGCGTCCGCCGCCGGGATGTATCCCGCTGTGACGACACGCTTTCCCATGACCGCAGGATGCACCCCCGGCGACGTCCACGCCTTCTGGTACTTCCAGGAAGAAAGCTCGTATAGTTAATTAACTTAGAAAAACACGAACGGCAGGTCGTCCCAAAAGACCGATCTGCCGGTGCGTTTATGGTCAATGACCGTGTCGTCTCCATTCTGATAAAAACAGCTGATTTTTCAAAACAACTCCGGCTCGTCCGGTAATGATAATTCTCCTCTGTCATTCTCCTTCTCCCTTATCTCTCTGTCTCATTTGTGTATGGCGTCAATTTCCCTCCGCATCACATCCTTTCCTGCCAATGACAGCAGGAACGCCCCTACCAATGTAGAGACGTTCCCTTCGTATCTTCGCATAGACTTCCATCTATCCCTTGACCGCGTAGCGGCAAACTTCAAGCTCGAATTCTCCCATCCCCTGCGTCATCTGCCGCAGAACGGTGGTAAAGTCGTGCATTTCCGCCATTGGTACTTCTGCCTCGACCTCGGTGTAGCCAGCTTTGGCAGGGTTCATCCCCAATACGCGTCCACGACGTTTATTCATGTCGCCGATGAGGTCGCCGGTGTTTTTATCTGGCACCACCGCCTTCAGCATGCCGATCGGCTCCAGGATAACCGGAGACGCCTGTTCCATCCCCGCCTTATACGCGATGGACGCCGCCATCTTAAACGCCATTTCGGACGAATCCACCGGATGGTAACTGCCGTCCACCAAAGTCGCCTTCAGCCCGACAACAGGGTACCCCTCCAGCACCCCCTTATGGACGCATTCCTGCAAGCCTTTTTCAACTGCCGGGAAATAATTACGCGGAACCGATCCGCCGAAAACATTCTCCTCAAACACCAGCGTATCGGAATCACAAGGCTCGAACTCGATCCAAACATGACCGTACTGCCCATGACCGCCGGTCTGTTTCTTATGCTTGCCCTCTACCTTTACTTTTTTCCGGATGGTCTCACGGTAGGCGACCTTCGGCACCTCCAACGTCACGGAAACACCAAATTTATCCTTCAGCTTCGATACCGCGACATCAAGATGCTGTTCCCCCAGCCCCCCAAGTACCTGTTCATGCGTGTCCGGATCCTGCTGGAACGAAAGGGTCAAATCCTCCTCCAAAAGGCGGGCCAGCGCACCCGATACCTTGGAATCGTCCGCCTTGCCGTCCGTGGTCACCGCCATAAAGTAGCATGGCTTTGGCAGCTTCGGCCGGGCGTATACGACCGGAAACTCTGCCGCTGACAAGGTATCAAACGTGTTGGCCGCTAATTTTGACGCCACCACGATGTCTCCCGCCTGGGCGGCCTCCATCTCGATCTGCTTCTTGCCGCGCAGCGTAAACAGCTTGCCCATACGCTGCGGCACGCCGGTCGTGCGGTTGACGAGGGTGGTATCACTGGCCAGCCGACCGCTGACTACCTTGATGTAGGACATCTTCCCGACAAACGGATCGGCGATGGTCTTGAAGACATAGCAGGACGCCGGCGCTGCTTCATCGCATGCCACCTCGACGGGATCGCCGGTTTCATCCTCCGCCAGCTCCTGAGAAGCGTCCGGCGCGGGCAACAGATTGACAATCGCATCGAGCACCATATCGACGCCGCCTAAGTTCGCGCTGCTGACACAATACACCGGCGTCAGTTCGCCACTGGCCACACCCTTGCGGATGCCGCCGATCAGTTCCTCGTCGGTGAAGCTCTCGCCGGAAAAATACTTCTCAAACAACGCCTCATCTGTTTCGGCGACAGCCTCACTGATCGCCGTCATCAACCCCTCGAAGCGGTGTTTGATATCGGGGATCTCAATTTCGGATGCAACGCCTTTGCTGTCATATGTAAAGGCCTTCCCGCGGAAAAGGTTGATATAGCTTTCAATTTGACCGCCCTCTCCCACCGGAACCACCAGTGGGCAGATACTTGGTCCGAACTGGGCCTTTAAATCCTCCAGGACCTTATAAAAATCGGCATGCTCTGCGTCAAGTTTGGTCACGACAAAAAGGCGCGCTTTCCTGTTCTCGACAGCCGCTTCATACGCTTTGACTGTCCCGCCTGTCACGCCCGACTTGCCGGAAACCGTTATAACGGCGCCGTCACAGGCACGAAGGCTCTCAGCAACCGACCCGGCAAAATCAAAAAGACCGGGCGTATCCAGCAAATTGAGCTTGGTATCCAACCAATCGAGACTAACGAGCGTGGTGCCCAGCGACGCCTTCCGCTTGACCTCCTCCGGGTCGTAATCACTGATGGTGTTACCCTCTGCGATCTTTCCCAGTCTGTCGCTGGCTCCGGTCCGATACGCCAATGCTTCCACCAGCGATGTCTTACCGGAGCCAGCGTGTCCCGCCAAGGTCACATTCCGAATCCTGCTTGCGCAATAGCCTGCCATTTTATAATCATCCTCTCAAAATAAAGTAACGCGTTGGAGAATCCCCCTGATACTACGTCATGCAACATTCAGCAAATTGCATAGGAGCGTTTCAAAGTGGAATAAATTTATTATACATCTTTTTTGTTCTTCTCGCAATAGTTTTGAATAGATTTCTCGATACGTCTATACATTTTATGTATTTTACCCAATTTCGCAGACCTGGATTTAGGGAAAAAGCAGAAAGTATCTGCTCCATTGTGCTTGTTTCCCCCTGATTCGACCATTTCGCTTATCCAAACCGGCCTACTCAACCTTTTGCCGCCCGAATTTGCGTCAATAGCCGGCTGTCCTGCAGGAAATGCCGCACCCTTGTGACCTGAAGCGGCGGCTCTAACAGACTTGCCCCATCGATCCATTGCAAAGGGGCACAGACACGGCAGGGAAGGTAGCCGCACAATGTCACTTCGACGTAGCGCTGATTCTCCATGCTGCAATCCAACAGGTACTGCATGCACACCACCGGTGCTTTCAGCCATTCGTCCTTGGGGTCAAAAAAGCTGACTCGATGTACGTTCATCCCGGCTAAATCCGTGTTATCCAGGTACCGGTCATACTCCCCCTCCAGTGACTTGATATATATCCGTGAAATTGCTTCCTCATGACTTGCGCATACATCCATACGCTGCACCGGACAGCCTTCCAATCTGTCCCCGTCCAGCGTGACGGATGGGTAGGAAGGCTGCACGCCCCAAAAATAGCCTTCCCGGTCAATAAAAGGGACGGTGCCGTAAGCCTGTACCCCGAACACCGTTAAGATATCCCAATGCGTCATGTTTGCCCGCACGACCGTATAGTTGAGCGTCCGGTCCTCGCCCTGCACGCCTTTCACGCCTGGAAAAGCCGCATACCGTTCCACCATTTCGGAAAACTTTTTGCCCGACACTATCCCATCGGGGAAGGAGACATTATGCGCCGGATACCATCCGCAGCCCGCCCCTTTGAGGGACAGCACCCTTCCCCCACCGTCATCCCGCGCCCGCTGGAACAGAATCGTTCCCTCGAACAGCTTTTCCTCCCCGATATAAACCTCCATCCAATTTCCTTCCTGCCGTGCCAGAGGCTGTGCCGTCGCAGCCTCTACCCGTACCTGCTGGTAAGGCTGGAAGCGGTCCTCCCGGTAGTCCAGGGCCGTTACCTGCGTCAGCCACAAACTCCCGCCATCCGGATAGGACACCTTGATCCGTACCTGAGGCATACTTCTCCCTCCTATCCGCCGCACGCCTGAAGAAAGGTAAAGGCGTATGGCAGCTTCTCGCCGCTCCTGACGCCCCGTACCAACCGTGTAAAATAAGCTTCCATTTCCACATTGCCCACCACCAGGGACCCGGCGCCTCCCTGTAAAAAGGCCTCTTCAATCCGCTCTATCCGGTCACAGTCATCGCCATACAAAACCCCTTGCCCCGACACCTGTACCGCTAAATCGCCGTTTTCCCCTGTGACGGGCTCTCCCTGCGGCGTATGCAAGGCTGTATACTTTTTCTCCCTGCGGATTTCCACTGTCTGGCCAAGGCAGGGAATCTCCGCGTCCCGAAAACGAATCGTCATGTTTCCTCCTCCTTTGATGAGGCGTCCTGTCCCGGTGAAAACGACCTCTCCTGTTCACAAACCATATCGAGCACCACACATCCGCGTTGTGCGTCGTAGCGGATCGGACCCATCTGGAACTGCGCCCCCTGCATCTGCGTATCGAACAAAAGCGTATCCAGAACCTGCCCGGCGAAGGCATGCAACGCCTCGCCGTCCTCGCCGCTACGCCCGTACAGGCGCAGTAAAACCTGCATTTGCCCTGTCCGAACCGTGTCTCCCCCCGCCGGGAATACCGTCTTCTGCAACTGGACAGCGACACACCGCCTGCGTCCAGCGCCACTTACACCGGACGGGAACCCGTAGACAACCGCATCGTCTGCAAACGCCTGACGCAGCTTGTCCCTTATCTGCCCGACAACACTCGGCAAATCAACCATTGATCCTTCCTCCTTTTTCTGCCTCCCCAGATGGTAAAAAATGTGCCGGACTGCCCGGGAGGAGCTCCCTCACATGTCCGGCGCTATGAGTAGAGGGCGTTTTCCCCCTTATCCGGCCTGTGTTTGGAAAACAAACCGCTTGGCTGCAGTTACGCTTATCCGCGACTTTGTCCGCTGCCTGTTCCCCTTGTGCCTGTTCGTCTTACCATCGGACAGCTTTTAGCTGCCCCAAAAAGATGCACCCGATTCCTGCACCTGCGACAATACCAGCGTATAGAAAAGCACTTGATCCCCCAGATAAGTGGGGGCGAAATCCCGTACCAGATAATCCACGCCCTTTACTTTTACAAACGTGTCCCGCAGTGCAGCGGCATTTTCTCCGCTCAAGCAACAAATTAGCCGCGCGTCCGGCGACGGCAACCGTCCCGCAGCATCCGACTGCCCGCTGCCTGCAGGCTGTTCCAGGATACCGCGAAAGACGGTGCCTTCCCCATCGATCAGCGCTTCTACCCGGACGCCGAACTGTTTGATATGCGCGCACATCACCTTGTACAGACTCATCGCTGCCGTCCGTCCTTGCTTTGGGGCCTGTTTCTCTGTTCCATTTCGCCCTCTCCTTTCCATCAGGTCGTACTAGACGCCTGCCTGTTCCTGCTGCGCCTTGTCGTCAAGACAGAACAGGAACCCTTCATCCCGTAACAAATCCGCGCAGGACGCCTCCACACTGTCGGCAAACGCCCGCGCCGACGCGTAGTTCTCTCTTTGCACCGAAACTTCTCCTACCCGCACCTGTGATACGCCTTGTGCCAGCAGATATTTCTGGTAGGCTTTCGCCGCGCAAAGGTAGGCCAGCCGTTCCTCCTCATCCGCAGTCAGATCGTCCCGGCGCAGTCTCCTTTCTACCTGCCCTGCCGTTAGCCGCAGAAGGGGGAGATATGCCAGTGCCTCCTGCGCATCCAGCCCCGCCATTTCGGAAAAAAGCAAAGCCACCTTTGAAATCTGCGTCATCGCCGGCTCCTTTCCTTACGCTGTCGCCATGTTCAGCACACGCGACGCATCCTGGAATATCTTTGCAAACCCTGCAATGGTGGAAATCGTCGTACGTTCCAGCTGACGGTCGATCAGCTTGTCGGACTCCATCATGACATCCGCCGCTATCACCATTTCCAACGCGTAATTTTTGTCCAACGCAAGGATAAGATCGGCCGGAGCCGCCGTCGTCTTGATGAGGTTTGCCCCTAAAGGCGTGATTGTCTTACCCGTTGCATGGAAAGTCAGCCCTGCGTTGGAATCCTGGAACTGTGGAAGCAACAAAAGCTGCTGCATCATAGCCGGGGAAGCAATCAGCGTATTGAGATCATAATCGCCAAACCGCGCCCACAGCGCCAGCAAATCATTATATGCAAGCTTTCCTGCTGTCTCCACTGTGTCGACCGTCGCCGGATTTTCGTTGCCGTCCCCATTTTGGATGACGTTGATGGCATCCTTCAGCAGCATTTTTGCAATATAGGAACCAATTTGACGCAGCGTTACGGTAAACAGGTCGATGCGCTGAAACCGGATTGCCTCATAAGAAGCTTCCAGCATCCGTCCACGCTTGTGCAGCTGGACCAGGTTCTCCTGCACTTTCACGGATGTCGACGGAATCGCAGCGCCTTCCTCCACATCCTTCAGCGTCTTGTCGTCCTCTGTGGGGACGCTGACAATGGATCGGTAATCCATCGCGTCAATCTTGGTTGTCGCCGCCACAATGTCCCCCAGAACGTTGACCTCCTGCATGCCCTGCGCCACCGCGCGGGACACATACTCCGGGAACAGCGCCGCCGAATCCGACGTGGCAAAAAACTTTTCCAGCCGGTCCGAATGCGCACCGTTGACCCTGATGTCAAACCGCTTGAGCTGCCGCTGAAAAGCGTCGAGTTTCGCAAGCTCGCTGCCCGCATAATTCAGGCTTGGGTCCAGCTCTTCCAGCACCTGCGAGAAGGTTTTCCCCGCAATATGGTACATGCCTTTTTCCAATCTTAAAGTATCGTACATTTGTATACCCTCCTGTTTTCTCTCTCTTCCTTTGCTGCGCCGAGCGACCGTATCCACACGGCTGCTGCTTTTCCGTCAATAGGTAACATACCATGTCATGGCTGGCGTATAAAAATAACGGTTATCCGACGGCGGCGAATCCTCCAGCGCATAAATATCTATCGACGTCGTATCCACAACCATCCGGATCAGCGCGCCGCCCTCGGTGTGCCCCGTCGCAGAAAACAGCTGTCCGACGGCGCCGGCGAACGAGTACGGCAGCGTTCCCACCGTCTGCGACCTTCCGCCGGCAGGAAAGGATGTCGGTCCCACCTCGACGCTGGGCATCACCACCACCTTTCCCTGCTTAAACAGCCGCACCGACGCTTCCGCGCCTGTAAAGGTCAGCGGCACCGTTACCACTTCGGTCTGCCCCGTTACCAAACGCTCCCATTCTCCCCACGCGCCGGCACGGCGACGGCGGAGGAAATACACCTCGTTTTTTTCCGAGCCACAGGCGCTCAGGTATAGATCCTCGTTCCCCTGATCTCCCGCTTCATAGACGATACGGGTCAAATAGTACGCGCCCGCATCGACTGCGTTGCTCATATTCTTCACCGCATAAGTTTTGCCGCTGAGGAAGGGGTAGGTCAGCACGTCCTCGTTTTCCACGCGCGGAGCCATCGCGCCGAAATGCGCCGCCGCATCGGACACATGCCCTGCCGAAGCGAAATCGACGCCTTCCTGCGCCGCTGTAACGATGCCATCGGCCCCTTTCTTCAGCAGCCCCTGCACCTCTATCTTCGGCTCCTTACCGGCCATTTCCGCAGACAGCCCTTCCAACGACGCGGAAATGCCCTCCTGTGCGCCCTGCACCTGCGCAACAGCGTTTTCCGCCGTTGCCATACGCCCCTCCAGCGACTGCGTCTTTGCCTGCAACGCCTCCAGCGACTCGTCCAGCCCGTCCATCACGCTGACAAACTTCTCCCCATCCCAGATGTAAATCACACCGACGACAAGGTAAGCGTCCCCTAATTCATTTTCGGGATGCGCCTGGTTCAGTTCCTCAAGCGAGTCGTACGAGCCAAGAACACGGTATCGCGCCTGCAGGGTATCCCTCACCTCCTCGCACAGCGCCGCATCCTCCGCCGCTTGGGACGCCGCTTCCCTTGCCTGCTCCATATAGGTCTGGGCCTGGGTGAGAAAAGTCGGTTCTGGGATCGGCATTCCCTCACCCTGTACGACTGCTGACGCTACCTGCAGTTCTATCGGCAGCGACTGCATCACCACCTCCTCCCCCCGCGACAGGGAAAGCATCATCCGTACCCGTCCCGGGCAACGCAGCCAGGCAGCCTGCGCCGGGATGGACGCAACGTATCCCTCCCCTCCAGACGGCTGCAAGGAAAGCGCCGCAACGTCGCTCTCCCCGTCCCGATTTTCCACCCAAAGCGCCACGCTGTATGTCCCAACGTCAACGCCGTCGTACTGCGCAGGCAGGGTAAAGGAAAGTTCCTCCGCATCCCGATCGCCGGCCACGCCAAGGAGCAGGCGGTCGCTGGTAAGTTCCCTCCCGTTTAAAGTAAAACGGATCACCTTACCCCTCCTTTCCTATACGCGGTACCCGTCGTCGGTGTGGGACTCTTCTAAAGCGCAGACGGGCGCGAACTGCGGCGCCAGCGGCGTACAGCTATCCATACGGCTTACTAACGCTTCGCGGTAGGCCTTGAGATCGGCAAAGTCCATCCTCTCCACCGCACGTTCCAGCACTTCGCCGGGGATGTCCCCCACCGCTGGGCGCGCCATCGCCGCTAAACGCAGGATCTCCCCCCGCAGCTGCGCCCCGGCTTCCTCGCCCTGACGCGCCTTTTCCTGGAGAGATAGCATATACGCGCCTAATTGACGTGCCTGACTTGGCGATAGCGCGACCGTATCCTGGGCCTCCTCAAGGGCCTTGACCAGTGGAAACGGCCTATCCTCCAGACCGGAAAACTGCTTGGTCACGCCGGCGGCAACCTGCGCAGGAACCGCGACAAAAGACCATTCATAAGCGTCGACCGGATCCTCCAGCACGTGATGGCACAACTTTCCTCCGTAGCTTTGACCGACTACATGCCCGCACGGAGGATCCCTCAGGTCAGCGCCGCAAACCGAACAGCTCACCCGTGCGACAGCGCATCCCACGCTGACCTCTTTTTTGATCCCCGCGTCAATCTCGAGGATGAGATCCGCATTGGCTTTGGTACGCACCATGTAGCACTGGGCGCGCAGGCAATGATAGGCTTCCCCTGCCTGTGTCGTCTTTTTGGGATCGCATTGTACCTGCGCCGCATAGACCCTGGCCGTCTGGTTTTCCCCCTTGGGGTTATGGTCGAAAATCCCCGTCCTGCCAACGAAAAGCTGTGCCAGCTTCTCCAGCGCCGGCACCGTAAAACGTTCGCCGTCCCGATCAATTTCGTTGTCGCAGAGAATGACCGGGAAGGTATATACCTCCTGTGCCGACAGTTCACGCCTCGCTAGCGCGTTAATTTTCTGCATCTCCGTCTCGTCCGGGACGCTGCTTTCTGCTTCCGGTACGAACTGATAGCTTTTCCACATCCTGCATCCTCCTTTTGCTTATACGTATTCCGACGGCGGCTCGTAACCGATCCGCCGCTCGATTTCCATCGCCCGCGCGTTGGACAGCCGCGCGCTGGCCTGCTCGGTCTCGTCCTGCAAATTAATCGCACTCCACAGCACCTTGGTCTGCCCGCCGTAACCCGACAATTGCAAAAAAAGATTGCAGATGCGCTTAATCATAGGCGTCAGCAGCCGGCGGTAGTAAAACAGCTCGCTGGTCAGCAAATCCGCCTGCTGCTTACTCATCCGCTCCGTCGTCGACCAGTTGATCCCCAGCATAAACGGCGGGATGGACAGCTTGGCTATGATCTGCTCCAAAAGCTGCCGTACCGGCACCTGTGTGTCCAGCGTCTGGTTATCGGCGCCAATGACCTTGATGTCCACATCGCCCACCGCGATGAAATCCCGGACCTGTCCCTGTGCGGCGCTGCTCATCCCCTCCGACCATTCCTTCGCGATCTGGAGCGCACGCTCCCGTGCATAGGCCTGATCCATCGTCTCTGTGCCGGGACGGTAGGTCACCGCATAGCGCACGTTCCCTACCCGATCGAAATTCTGCCCGATGGAGCGGTAAATCGTCATCAGTACCGCGCTGACAAAATCCAGCCCCCGCAGAAGCGACGTGCCGTAAACCTGGTCGGGCTGCGGGTTGAGGGCGGTAAACAAGACAAACTGCGGATATTGCGCTTCCTTCATCGCACCGGCTTCGTCGATGGCAAAATAACGCGCCTCCAAAGGGGAACGGCCGTAACGCACATCAATACGGGAAAGCGGAATACTGTACAGCCCCTCGATGCCGCCCCGGCCAGGGATGATTTCACCCGCCGCATTCCCATAGGTCAAAAGGGAATCGAGATAGGCGCTTACAAAGCTGTGCAGCGACATGGTCCCCGCGCCTACCCGCACCCCCTCTACAAAGTCCTGCAACGCGCGGTTGGCGTCCCCCGCCTGTGTTCGCACCTCAAAGTCTCCCACCAAACGGACAATCTTGTCGATAGCCGCGTCAATGAGCGGAATGGAACGCCGCAGCGTGTCATACAGCCGGTATTCGGTGAAGCGTCCCGCTCCTGACGCAAATACCGGGATTGCGGCGTCGGGCGGCGTAAAAAAACCGGATCGGCGCCCCGCATGCACCACCGTCCCCGCTCCCCCCGGCGCCTCCTTTTTCTGTCTAGGCCAAATTTTCACCTTATTCTTCCTTTCTCGGTGCCATACCGCCGCGCCGACAGCACACAAAAACCTTCCCCTGCCGGACGAAGCGCCGTGCTGACAAAATACCGCAGGTCATCCATCGCGTGGTCGTGTTCCTTTTTGGGCCGGTCCGTGCCGTTGGAAAGGTCCCAGCAATACAGCGCAAACTCCCGGAGCGTATCGACGCAGCTTTCATGGAAGAGCAGCTGATCCGCCTGCAACAAATCTCCCACACGCCGTATGCCGCCGAGAACGTCGTTTTGCGCGGGCCGCACCCGGTAACGCCCATGACGCCGGATACACTCGATAAAACTCGCCGCCGACGGATCGATTACCACACACTCCACCGGCGTACCACCGATCAGCGTTTCTAGCGCAGCGTAATGCTCCTCGTCGGTACGGGAGCGCCCCTCCCTGCGCGCATCGTAGTAGTACTCGCGCAGGCGGTACCATTTCCCGTCATATTCTCCCCACAGCCCAAAGGACGAAGGGTTGACCGTCCCGTAATCACAGGAGACGTAATATCGCTCACAGCGTGACGGCAACGTTTTCACCACATGACGCTGCGGCGCAAACATCGGGTAAACCAGCCCCTGCGCTGCCGTCCATTTTCCCAGCACAAAACGGTCGTAAAAAGCGCCGCTGTAGAGATGTTCGTACCGTTGACGCACCTGCGGCGTCAGAGAGGGGTTGTCCTCCATGGTAAAGTGAAGGTACAAAGCGTTTTTTTCTGCCGCCTTGCAAACCCATTCCCGGTAGAACCAGTGGTACGGGTGCTGCGGGTTGCAGTTAAACCAGAAGCGCGACCCTTCCACCGAACAGCGCGCTACCGCCTGCTGCGCAAACGACTGCGGCATCAGCGCCACCTCGTCCAGCAGGACGCCCGCCAATGTCGCCCCCTGGATCAGGGACTGCGAGCTCTCGTCCTTGCCGCCGAACAGATAGAAGCGGTTGCGTCTTTTCCCAAGCCGTACGTCCACATACCCCCGCGACGGCTTATCCTGGCAGGAAAACTGCAAGGCGGACAAACGCGGCAGCAGCGGAACAACAAGGTTGCGGCGCAGTGCGCTTACCGTCCGCCCGCAAAGACCGAACGCCTGCTGTGTGAAACAGGACATTGCCCACAAGACAAAGGACAATGACATCGATAACGTCTTCCCGCTACGCACCGCCCCGTCGCAGATCACCGCATCATACCCCCGCGTTTCCTCGCGCAGCCACCAGGTCAGCACCTGCATCTGCTTTTTCGAGAAAAGCGGCACATCATTCATCCGGGCATCCTCCCTCTGACGCCACGCCCTTTTGGATGGCGCGGAAGAACTGCTGCGCCGCATCATTTTCCCCCGGTGTCTCCTGCCAAAGCCGCAGCAGGCATTCCAGCGCCTTTTGCCGGTCGCAGAGCGTCAGCTCAAATCCGCCTCCCTTGACCCTTTTCAGCGTACTGACGCAGTACAGATCCAGACGCTGCAGCTCTTCATCGGACAGCTGATCCTCCCGCAGCATTAAACGCACCGCGTCGGACACGCCGCCGAAGGCGAGACGTAAAAGCCCGTCCTCCGCGATCTGCGCGCTGCCTACCCGCCGCCGCTTCAGCAACGACCCTACCCGCCGTCGTATCGGTGGGCGCGCCAGCAACGCAAGGGCGTCCTCCCGCGCACTGGCCGCCGGATACCCTGCCGCAGCAGCCGCTTCCCGCGCATCATGAAGCGCCGCATACAGCAGGCAGAATGTTTCCTCCTGACGGCTTAACCCGGATGCACCTGATTCCTGTCCCAAGAGACCGCCTCCTTTCTGCATCTTGTCCAGCGGCGGACGCTGCGCGAGAGCCGCCGGAAAACAGATATTTTCACCTACATGCCGGAAAAGGCAAAAATGTACCGGCGCAGTGCAACAACTTATCGGATATTCTGTAAATATTTTTTAAATTTCAAAAAAGAGCATGATGCATCCCCCTTGTGCCGTAAGAATGCATAAAAAAATCCCATCGAAGACGTTTCCGTCCTCGATGGAATCATTGACCTCCAACGCTTTTTCTGTTGTCCTGCTTTTACCTCACCAGCACATACGCCAGCGCAACCACAAGTAACCCCAGCCCTACAGCAGTGACCGCCCTTCGATATCGCCGGTAAGGAACCGGACGGAAAGCCTCCTCCTCTGCCGTCAGAACACCACGCTCTTTTTTCCCAGCTAGCTCCCTGAAATATCTATCCTGCCATCGTTCTCTGTTACACAGCCATAGATGCAGCATCACAGCCGCCACCATCAGAAGGCTCCACAGTGCCTGCATCAAATTTTCAAGCATCATATTCACACCTTTGATCGAGCAGATTCCATCATCTGCCTGGTCGGGTAAGAAAAACGGAGGGGACGGATTCCCCCTCCGGCTTTTAAGCATCTCTCTCAGCGTTATCCGTGTGCCGTCTTTTGTTTGAAAGCCTTTGAGCAGCCAGTCGCCCATCAAAGCAACGCCCTGATTGGTCGCGTACTCCATGCCAGTTCAGCGCACGCGCGCGCGATCTCTCTCTCATAGGTTTGGTTTGGTATGGTTTGGTTTGGTAGGTGCGTTACTTTCCGTTACGCCTGCGTGACCGTCATGCTCCCGTAACGCGTAACGCGGCGTTACATCACCGCAACTGTAACGCTTCTGTAACGTGTGACACGCTTGTTGTTTTTCTTTCTCCCGCAGCGCTCCATCAACAGGACGGTGGGATTCAGATTGCGCAACACCGCGTGCGATGGCGTCGCCTCCACAGCAACACTCCGTACGCGTACTTCATGCGGGCTTAGCCCGCCGCAAACTGAAAGTAGGCTCAGCCTACCCCGCCCGCTTGCGTAAGTTCAATATGGTCACATAATGCAGGACGGAAAAGGTCTCCGGGACGGTTTGCAGGAATGCGATATGCTCTTTTTCGAATGCGGCGATCTGCTCCGCTGTCAGTGAGGACGCGCCGATCCCCCGGCAGGCCTTGATCCGCCCATGCCAGCTCTCCCGCGTAAAGGAGACGTCCACATCAAAAGTGACAGCGTCGTCAACTGTAAACAGTTCTTTGGACCACTCCGGGGTGCCGAGCGCATACCGCTGCATCCCTCCGCCGCTCCAGGACGGGTTGTACTTCAGCACCAGTTTCTCGCTGGCGCGGGCAATTTCGCTCTCCTCCGGCAGCCAGGCCATGAACAGGACGCAGAAATGTCCGTCCTTCTTCAATATACGGTGGATTTTCGGCAAAACGACGGCCTTGTTGAAGTACATGAAGCATTGGCAGGCCGTCACCACGTCAAAGGACTGCGCCGGAAAATCGATCTCTTCCGCGGATGAGACGGCAAAATCGATGTCCATCCCCGCCTCCCGGGCCAGACGCCGCGCCTGTGCAATCTGGTTTTCGGCAATGTCTACGCCGGTAAAACGCGCGCCGAAGCGGTAAAGGTTGCGTGGCAGCACCCCGGTCCCCGTCCCCAAATCCAGGACCCGCTGCCCGCGCGTACACAATCCAAGCTCGATCATTTTTTGATAAAACGCTTCCGGGTAAATATCCCGGTACCTGGCGTAGTCCTCCGAGACCCGCCCCCAGTCGAAGGCCCTGCCGTTGTCAATGTCAGGATTGACGATCATTTTGTCCCCTCCTTTTTTCCTAATATTCAGATTGTCTCCCATTTTATCATACGCCGGCGCAGCGGGTCAACCTGCGGGTGCAGACCGTCCGCCAGGGCTGGACAGACCAAAGCAACCCAAGCATCTGTTCCTCCCCACCATGTACCGGTTCAGTTTCTCCTGCAATGCCTTCCGACAGCTGGAAGCGGCCGGCGAAAAGCCGCTGGCACAATGCCCCGAAATTGCCCGCCTGGACGGCTGATGAAAATCGAAGTAAGAACAAGGCTGTCGCCATGCATCAAACAGCATTTGCGACAGCCTTGTGTGAATTGGAAAGCCCTTCTATCCGAGAAAGATACTTGATTTCCGCTTACGGCGGACGGTTCCCGCTTCAGGTTACACCCCAGCGCATATACGGACGCCGCCCATACAGCAACACTCCGTACGCGTACTTCATGCGGGCTTAGCCCGCCGCGTACTGAAAGCAGGATCAGCCTGCACGCTGCCCTCTGCGGACACATTTCACCGCGTGCGATGGCGTCGCCTCCACAGCAACGCATCGTACGCGTACTTCATGCGGGCTTAGCCCGCCGCGTACTGAAAGTAGGCTCAGCCTGCACGCTGCCCTCTGCGGACACATTTCACTGCGTGCGATGGCGTCGCCTCCACAGCAACACTCCGTACGCGTACTTCATGCGGGGTTACCCCGCCGCAAACTGAAAGTAGGCTCAGCCTGCACGCTGCCCTCTGCGGACACATTTCACCGCGTGCGATGGCGTCGCCTCCACAGCAACGCATCGTACGCGAACTTCATGCGGGGTTACCCCGCCGCACGCAGCGACACGCCCATCTTCTCCAGCGCGGACAGCACCTTGCGTACCGCATTGTCCGCCTGCTCGTCGGTCAGCGTGCCCTCGCGCGAGCGCATGACGATCGAGAAGGACACGCTCTTCTTGCCCGCCTCGATCTGGGCGCCCTGGTAAACGTCGAACAGCTTGACGCTCTCGCAAACCGCCCCGACTGCCTGCCGGATCGCCTTCTCGATGTGCCCGACCGGCAAATCCGCATCGCACAGCAGCGACAGGTCGCGCGTCGTCGCCGGGAAGCGGGGCAGCGGGACGTACTTGCGCTCCATGTCCGACGCCGCCATCAGCGCCGCCATCGGAAAACGCCCGACGTAGCACTTTCCGCCGATGCTGAAGTTGTCCGCCACCAGCGGATGGATTTCCCCGATGATGCCCAGCTGCGTCCCGTCCGCCGCGTATATCACGCCGCAGCGCCCCGGATGGAAGGCCGGCTCGTCGGCGCAAGGCTCGATTTCCCAGCCACGTACGCCCGCACGCGTCAGCAACGACTGCGCCATCCCTTTCAGGGTGTAGAAATCGTTGTCCCCACCGTACAACCCGATCGTCAGCTGCGCATTCTCATCCGGCAGCTGGGACGGATCTTCATGAGGGATGTACTCGTTGCCGATTTCGTAAAAACGCCCCTCGGGATTGCGGTTGTTGTAGTTGAAAGCGATCACGTCCAGCATGGACGGAATCGTCGTGGTCCGCATGACGCTGGTATCCTCGCCCAGTGGGTTCCGGATTTCCACACAGCGGCGCAGCGGGCTGTCCGCCGGCATCCGGATTTTGTCGTAGCTTTTGGGGCTGACAAAGGAGTAGGTCTGTACCTCAAAGCAGCCCATCGCCAACGCGGCGTCGTGCACCAGGCTCTCGAACTTTTGCGCCGGTGTCGGACGTGCCTGTGCGCTGCCGCGTAGCGCCGTCGACGGAACGCGGTTGTAGCCGTAGATGCGTACGACTTCCTCGGCGATATCCGCCAGCGTCTCCACATCGGTGCGGTTGGTCGGCACGGAGATGACGTCGCCGTCCACCTCAAACGCCAGCGACCGCAGAATCCGAACCATCTCCTCCTTTGGAATGTCCAGACCAAGGAAGGCATTGATCCAGTCGCTGTCCAGCGTAATTTTCTTTTTCTCCCCGTCGAAGAAGGAGTTGGTGATGACGCCGCCTACGACTTCACCCGCATGAAGCTCCTCCACCAGCTCGCAGGCGCGCATCAGTGCCGGCATCGCCTGATTCGGGTCCAGCCCCTTCTCGAACCGCGCCGACGACTCGCTGCGCAATCCGAGCTTACGCGAAGTCAGCCGCACCGACTTGCCGTCGAAGCAGGCCGCCTCGAACACCACGGTCGTCGTGTCGTCCATGATGCCGCTGCTGACGCCGCCCATGACGCCCGCCACCGCCGACGGCTTCTCCTTGTCACAGATGACCAGCATCTCGGGCGACAGCACACGCTCCACACCGTCCAGGGTGACGATGCGCTCCCCCTCGCGGGCGTTGCGCACGACGATCTCCCCGCCCGCGATGGTGCGCAGGTCGAAAGCATGCATAGGGTTGCCGTACTCGAGCATGACATAGTTGGTGATGTCGACGAGGTTGTTGATCGGGCGCACCCCGCTCGCGCGCAGGCGTTCCCGCAACCAGCGCGGCGACGGCTCGATCTTGACGTTCTTGACCACCTTAGCATGGTAACACTTGCACAGTTCCTGATTTTCCACCGTTACTTTCAGGTAATCCGCAATATCGCCGCTCTCCTGACGGATCTGCGGCTCTTTGGCATTGCAAGGCTTGCCGAAGGTCGCGCTTGCCTCCAGCGCCAACCCCCGTACGCAGAGGCAGTCGGCGCGGTTGGGGGTAATCTCGAACTCAACCGACACGTCGTCAAGCCCAATCGCGCTGTGGATGTCCTGCCCGACCTCGCACGGCTCCTGTAGGATAAAGATGCCGTCCTCGATCGCGTAGGGGAAGTCATGCACCGTCACGCCGAGCTCGGCGATGGAGCAGAGCATACCGTTGCTCTCCACGCCGCGCAGCTTGCCCCGCTTGATTTTGACGCCGCCCGGCAGCGTCGCCCCGTGCAGCGCCACCGGCACCTTGGCCCCCGGGAAAACGTTGTTTGCCCCCGTGACGATCTGTACCGGCGCCTCCTGCCCGACGTTTACCTGGCAGACGACAAGCTTGTCGGAATTCTCCACCTTGTCCACCGACAAAATCTCGCCCACGACGACGCCCGACACCTCGGCGCCTTCCTTTTCATACCCCTCCACCTTGGAGCCGGACATGGTCATCGCCTCGCAAAATTCGCGCATATCCATATCCTTGTTGATATCTACATAATCGCGCAGCCAGCGCATCGAAAGATTCATACTGACATATCCTTCCTTTCCGGTACGGACAGACAGCGCCTGAGCCGGCGCATCCGCCTCCCGATAATTTCATCCCCGACATCCCGGGCACAACCGCCCAGAATGCTGCCTTTCCGGCAGGTTTGACCTACTCTGAAAACTGCCTGAGGAAACGCAGGTCGTTTTCAAACAAAAGCCGGATGTCGTCAATACCGTACTTACGCATGACAATGCGCTCCAAACCAAGACCGAAGGCAAAGCCGCTGTACTCATACGGGTCGATGCCGCAGTATTTGAGCACGTTGGGATGCACCATGCCCGCGCCGAGGATCTCGATCCAGCCCTCGCCCTTGCACAAACGGCAGCCCTTTCCCTGGCAGGCGAAGCACATCACGTCCACCTCAGCCGACGGCTCGGTGAAGGGGAAGTGGTGCGGCCGAAAACGGATCTGCGCATCCTCGCCGTACAGACCCTTGGCAAACGCCTCCAGCGCGCCGCGCAGGTCGGCCATCGTCACACCCTTGTCCACCACAAGACCTTCCACCTGGTGGAACAATGGCGAATGCGTCGCGTCCACCGAGTCGGTGCGGTAAACCCTCCCCGGCGCGATAACGCGGATCGGCGGCTTCGACTGTTCCATCATACGCACCTGCACCGGTGACGTCTGGGTACGCAGCACAATATCGTCCCGGATATAGAAGGTGTCCTGCTCATCGCGGGACGGGTGGCTCTCCGGCACGTTAAGGCCGTCGAAGTTGTAGCGGACATACTCCACCTCCGGGCCAGTTACGACGTCAAAGCCCATCCCCATAAAGATTTCCTTAATTTCGTCCAAAACAATCGTCAACGGATGCTTTCCGCCCAATGAGACGGCTTTGCCTTCCATCGTCACATCTATTTTCTCATCCCGCAGCTGCTTTTCCAGCGCCTGGGCCTTCAGCGCCGCCTGACGATCGGAAAGTTCCCGCTCGATCTCTGCCCGCACCTCGTTGGCCAGCTGTCCCATCACCGGCCTCTCCTCAGCCGACAGCTTCCCCATTTGCTTGAGTATGCCTGTCAGCTCGCCTTTCTTTCCCAGAAAGCGCACCCGCAAAGCGTCCAGCTCCTTCATATCCTGACAGCGCTGGAGCGCTTCCTTGGCTTCCTGTGCGATTTTCTGCAACGCTTCTTTCATTGCCTTCATCCTTTCCTGCCACCACTGCAAACAAAAAGGCTCCGTCCCAAAAAGGGACGAAGCCGTATGCTCCGTGGTACCACCCAGATTTTTGCATCACAACCTATGCAGTGAGCAAACACTCCGGAGTCCGCCGCCGCATGTGCCCCGACACATCATCGAGGACATCTGAATCGGGCAACTCCTTCGCCCTTAACGCGGGCCGACGTTGCCGCCTACCATCCGCACGCACCCGACGTGCCCGGACTTCAGCCGCACCGCTCCTGAGCGAACTTCCCCGGCGATAGCCTTCTCTGCCAAACGTGACGGAAGCTTCCAGCCACGGCCTCCTTCTCTGACGCCCTGATAGGCTGCCACGCGTACTGGCAGGGGTACTTTCCCATTCACTGCGTTTATGCTGTTAGTTTACAGTATAACAGACTTTCCGATTATTTTCAAGTATCTGCTGGGCGGATTCTGTGATGCGACAGTCCTCTACGCTTCCTGCCAATTGAAAACCACACCATTTTCAATGAGAACCGTCATCATTTTGGCTCAAGAGAAGCTCTCTCACCCGGCTGCCGCGTGAAAAGCCGTTCCCCAGTACGTTCACCTTTGTCCCCTTCCTGCCAAATCATAAAGATACCGTACCTCCACAACGTAGCCGGCAAAGGAACTTCCCTTTTCCCTGCCGCCTGCCTGAAAGCCGGACTTCTCATAAAAACGGCGCGCCCGCTGGTTCTCCTGCATCACCCATAACATCACATGCCGGTAGCCTGCCCTCCGGACAGCCTCCAAAGCGGCCGACATCATCTCTTTTGCCAGTCCTTTGCCCCAGTATTCTTCCAGCGTGTAGAAGGACACGATTTCAGCATGATCGAGGAAATCCGCGTCGCACGACGGGCCCAGCAGAAACAGGCCGCAGGGAATTTCGCCGTCAAAAGCGATGAAGCATGCGCCGCGGGGGCTTGCCAGCATCCTTTGGAACATCTGAGTCCTTTGCCGCAGATCCGTATAGCGCGCAAGATCCGCATCGTCCAGCAGATCCCGGTACGCCGACCACCACGACTGCGTCAGGACCTGCGCCAAATCAGGCGCGTCCGCGGCAGCCGCCTTCCGTATGGTATACGCCACGCCGCTTCCCCACCTTACCGAAACGTGCGCAGGACGTTCTCCGTCCCACGCACGTTTTCTTATCTGTACCGCACCCGCATGGCAAAAGCCACGTCCCAGCACATGCGGCGACGGCCTGTCAAACGCGAATTTGGAGCGGACTTAACCCGCCTCAACCCACCGCCTTTGAAAAAGCGGGCGAAACTTGATTGTCGCGCCCACAATCACGTCTCGCCGCGTGCAGCTCCGTCACCATCCTGATGACCCATCGAACGCGAATTTGGAGCGTGCTTAGCCCGCTGTACGTTCAGGGGGCGACAGTTCGCTGACGGCGAACTGTTATTCACTTGCAAAAAGCCCCCTCCTGCCGCCCGTTGGGCGGCAATCCACCCCCAAAATGCGCTTCCCAGCATAAGGATTTCGCTCATTGCGATGAGCGATTTAGGGCTCCGCCCTAAAAACCCGCCGCCTTTGAAAAGGCGCGCGAAACTTTACCGTTGCGCTCACAATCATGTTCCGTCGCGTGCAGCTCCGTCACCATCCTGATGACCCATCGAACGCGAATTTAGGGCGGACTTAACCCGCCTCAACCCACTGCCTTTGAAAAAGCGGGCGAAACTTGATTGTCGCGCTCACAATCACGTCTCGCCGCGTGCAGCTCCGTCACCATCCTGATGACCCATCGAACGCGAATTTAGGGCGGGCTTAGCCCGCCTCAGCGCACCCGAAGTCTTTTCCGGCTAAGTTACTATTCCGTCCCAGCGCATGAGACAGCGCCGGAATCACCGCTTGTAGGAATGCGTACTGCAAGCGGGGTCACCCCGCCGGATGGGGAAATACACCGTATACTGCTCGTTGCCGACCATGTACAGCGGCTTTAGGTAGAATCCCACCGGCTGGTTATACGTCTTGTAGGTCTGCTGCCACATCCCCCACATCCGCTCGTCGTGGGGATGAATGATCTCCTCGGGATGCTCCTTGTCGCCGTACAGCGTCCGCTCCTCGCCAATCAGCCCCGCCAGCACGACCGGGCCGTCAAGGAAAGCGACGGTGTCCGGCTCGTCGGCCAGCGGCCAGCAGGTGATCGCCTTTCCCATCACCACCGTGACCTTGTCGTCCTTCCACTGCCGGGTGACGCAGGCAAAGCCGTCCTCGACGGTGAAGGGGACGTCCTCGCCGTCCACGCGGCAGACAAATTCGCCCTTTATCCACCACGGGATGCGGAACCGGATGGTGAACCGCGCGGGCTGCTCCGTCTTGACCGCAAAGTCGACCGACTGGTAATTCGGGCGCTCCCAAATCGTCAGCGACGTTTCATTGATGGTATTGCAGCTGCCCCCCAGATCGGTAAAACTCTGGCTGACCGAAACCTTGGTCCCGGCAATCTCGCCCTCATACACGCTGGGCAGGTACTGCCCGACGACCAGCGTGTCCGCCTTGCGGTAATAGTAGAATTCCCGCGCACGCGCGTTGGCCTGCACCAGTGTGCAGTGGCAGCACCAGAAGTCCTGCGTGCGGGACCCCCAGTTCTTGCGGCCGCCGGCTCTGAGCGGCAGGTAGTAGGCGATGAGTCCGGACTTGTCGTCCCAGCACTCGACATGCCCCTGCGCAAAGAGGCCGTTGTAGATGTTGCGTTCGATGTAGTCGAGATATTCGACTTTCCCCGTCCAGCGGAAAAGGTAGTCGGCCAGACGGATCATATTGTAGACCACGCAGTGCTCCTGGTTTTTGTCCCCCAGACGCGCCGACTGACGCATCGGCGGCGTCCACACCTCGCCGCTGGTCTGACCGCCGGTGGCGTACATGCCGCGCTTGGTCACCGCCCAGTCCCAGTAGTTCTGCACGATGACGCGGTAACGCTCCTCACCGGTGACCTCATAAGCGCGCGCCGCCCCATGGATCTCCGGGATGGTCGTGTTGGCGTGCATGTTGGTCAACACGTCCTTGCCCTCGTACAACGGCTCAAACAGCGCCGGACGCTCAAAGAAACGCATCATCTCCAGATGCTTCGGATCCTGCGTGACGGCGTACAGATCGGCCCAGAACTCCATCATGCCGCCCGTCTCCTGACGGTCCATCATCCCCGACAGCTCGTCACGGGACGTCTCCTCCTTGAAATGGGCAAACCACTCGTAACAGCCCTCGATGACCGTCATCGCCGTCTGGTTGCCGGCATGCAGATACATGTCGAGCATCCCCATCAGCACCTTGTGGCAGACATAAAGCGGCGCCCAGTAATACCGCCCTGCCTTGACGCCGTAGATGTATTTCGGTGGAATGGGGAACGCCCACTCCCCGCCGTTCGCCTCCTGGCAGCGGCGGATTTCGCTGACGATGTAGTCCGCCTTGGCCCGCAGCTGTTCGTCGCCGGTCTCGGCGTAGGTCAGCGCCGCCGCGCTCAGCCAGTGCGCGGTGAACGTCCCGCGGATATGGCTGGTAATCGCGTCCCAGCCGCCGTGCATATCGCTGACGGTAAAGCCCATCGATCCGTTTAAGCCGGCCTCCCAGTAGTAATGGAACAGAAGGTTTTCCGTTTTCAGTTCCATCAGGTATTTAACATTGCGCTGACGGCGATCCATCGCTTCGCCCGGCAGCAGCCGGACGGTATCCAGCTGTTTTTCCCACATCAGGTGATCTATCCCAAACAACTTTCCCATTCTCCCTGTACCTTCCTTTTATATGGATTCTGATAACGATTTCAGTGTAGCAGATTCACGCCTGAAATACAACAGCGATTCACCGTCAATTTGTAAATCTTTTTGTTCTCGTTTTGCAACCATTGTACCCAAAATATTTTTCACTTTGAAAACGGGGGTTTACAACCGAATGGAGGGACGATTACAAATTGAATGGAACCGTTGAAAAGATACAAGAATGATGCAAAATCATTGGTTAATAGAAAATATTGAGAGAAAATGTTGGAATGGAGTGGATCCTGCTTTATGATTAAAATTCTGCTTGCGGAAAACGAGAAGCCCGTTGCCGATTTGATCGCCCTGAACCTGCGCAACGCCGGCTACGACTGCCTGGCAGCGCAAAACGGTATGCGCGCACTCTCGCTGGTGGAAAAACAAACCTTCGATCTGTCGCTGATCGACATCGTTTTGCCCGATCTGAGCGGGTACGAGCTGCTGGATTATCTGCGTCCCTTGGACATTCCCGTTATCTTCCTGACCGGCAAGGACGATATCGAGGAACGGGTGCGCGGCCTTCGGCTGGGCGCGGAGGACTATATCACCAGGCCCTTCGCCGTAGCGGAGCTGCTCGCGCGCGTCGACGTGGTGCTGCGGCGTTATTGTAAATTGGACGAGCATCTCGTCATCGGCGACGTGGAAATTGCCATGGAAGCACGCCGGGTGACCCGCAGCGGCATCCCGGTCGATCTGACGATGAAGGAATACCAGCTGCTTTTACTGTTCATCCGCAACCGTAACATCGCGCTGTTCCGCGAGGTGATTTTTGAGCGTATCTGGGAAAGCGATTACCTGGGCGACAGCCGCACTGTCGATCTCCATGTGCAGCGGCTTCGGAAAAAACTGGGGTGGGAGGAAAAAATCAAATCGGTGTACAAGGTAGGGTACCGCCTGGATCTTGCTCCGGGGGAAATCCGGCATATGTAAGCCGCCTGAGATAAAGGCGCTGGGCAAAGGGAAGTTCTCCCGTTCTCTCGTTTAAACAGCCGCATAGTTTGAGTCTCTTGCGGCTTTCCCTCTGCGCATGATTAATTTTGATATTGAGAAAGGCTGGTATTGCTATGTGTGAAAATTTCCAAACGAATGTTCCTGACACCCCGATTACCGTACATCCGCAGAAAGACCTCCGTATCGAAGTGGACGGTCAAGTCTTCGAGCGCTGGGCAGTGAAAACCCACGTCGTCCAAAATGGAGATGATTTAGAGGAAATCATCTCCACATATGCAGCGCCACACCTCCAATCCGGCGACATGCTGTTCCTGTCTGAAAAAATGGTTGCCTGCACGCAGGGGCGGGCGATCCCGCTGAAGGATATTCGCCCGTGCCGTCTCGCCCGCTTTTTATGCCGGTTTGTGCGTAAAACTTCCTATGGCATCGGGCTTGCAATGCCTGAAACCATGGAAATGGCCATCCGGGAATGTGGACGTCTGCGTATCCTTCTTGCCGCCTGTGCAGGACTTATGGGCAAGCTTAGCGGCCGTCGCGGATGGTTTTACATCGTCGCGGGACGTAAAGCGGCCGCCATTGACGGTCCCTGCGCATTCACACTCCCTCCCTACAATGAATATGTCGTCCTCGCGCCACATCATCCCGACGCAGTCGCAAAAAAACTCTCCGACTCTTTCCACTGCCCTGTGCTCATCGTCGACATCAACGATCTCGGCGGAGAAATCCTCGGCACCTCGAGTCCTTCCATGGATCGCACTTTCTACGCTTCCCTCCTGCGCGACAATCCGCTTGAGCAGAGCAGCGAGTGTACCCCCATCGGTATCCTGCGTCCTGTGCAGGGGGAAGCGTCTCCATCCGTTGCTGATCAGTAGCTCGATACGCAAGCCTGATCAGGCGCTGAAATGAACAACCCTCTCCCCTGGACGCGTCCGGAAGGTGGCCATCCTCGATCTGCCCCAAGCGCTCTCCCCCCTTTCCCAAGTCCTTTGTCCTGCACGACGCGTAAAGTATTTTTTGCCCCACGTCAAAAAATACTTGCCAAACGCATCCGCACGTCGTATAATAGGGAGAAAGACTTTTCGAGGGAGGATATATATGAAAAGCGAAACGTTACGCTCTGGTGCCGGAGATCCCGCCGTGTCAGCGAAAAAGCTCTGGGATTTTTACGCCATCACACCGGATGCTCCTATCTACCAAGAGGAGTTTGGTTATTTTGTCCTAGACAGATGGATTGAAGAGGGA
This sequence comes from uncultured Clostridia bacterium, assembly GCA_946498095.1. Lineage (GTDB taxonomy): Bacteria > Bacillota > Clostridia > Oscillospirales > Ruminococcaceae > CAMMMX01. The sequence continues at coordinate 5,994 of CAMMMX010000004.1, read as the reverse complement.
TACCTCAAACCGCGCGACGCCGTTGCCGACTACGACGCCTATTTGCGGGAGGTGTTCGGTTACGATGAGCCTGCATTGGCCAGTGTTGGCGGGTTGGGTTGGTGCGAAGGCGGGTTTTTCCCCCTGTTTGAAGAGAAAGTACTGGAGGACAGAGGGGATTACGAGCTGGTACAGGACTACGCGGGACGCAGCGTGCTTTTCTTTAAGGGACGCCGCCGCGGTTTCATGCCGGAATATGTCGACCATCCTGTTAAGGACTGGAAAACCTGGGAAGAGAATGTCAAATGGCGCTTGCAGCCCGACACGCCCGGCCGCTTGGAATCGACAGAGGGCGGTGCCCGGTACGCTGCGGAATGTGCAAAGAAAGGGTTCGTTGTCAACCAGCTTGTTGTTGGCGGCTACATGTTCCTGCGCAGCATGATCGGGCCTGAGGAAGTCCTGTACATGTTCTATGACGATCCTAAGCTCATCCACGAATGTATGAAAACCTGGTTTGAACTAGCAGACGCCGTCATCGCCCATCACCAAAAATTTGTCTCTTTTGATGAGCTGAAATTTGGCGAGGACATCTGCTACAATCACGGTCCCCTGATTTCGCCCGATATGATACGGGAATTTTTGCTGCCGTACTATCAGCAGTTGTATACCAATATGAAAAAACGGAACCTCGACCAGTCCAAGACGCTGCATTTCCAGATTGACACCGACGGTCACTCTCCCAGCGTCATCGACGTCTACCGCAGCATCGGGGTCGACTATATGAGCCCCTTCGAGGTTGCTGCGGGCTGCGACGTGGTAGAGCTTGGCAAACGCTACCCTGACCTGCGTATGCTCGGCGGCATCGACAAACGCGTCCTTGCGCAGGACTTCGACGCAATCGACCGCATGCTTGACCGCATCCTGCCCGCTATGCGCAAACGGGGCGGATATATCCCCACCTGCGATCACGGCGTCCCAGCGGAGGTTTCTTTCGAAAACTACATGCACTTCCGCAAGCGGATGCTGGAATACGGCTCCTGACATCCTACATTGTCTACCAAAAGCGCCCGCGTGCAGCGGGCGCTTTTTGCATATGTCCATGATTGATGAAACACAGCCGCAACCAACAAATGTCATTTTCAAGATATCTGTATATTTAAATGAAAAATTAAAATGTTTTTTGATATTATTGTGTTTTTTGTACGGATTTGTTATATTATATGTAGATAAATTTCTGCACATACCGTATTTTTTCACTCTGTACTTTCGGCAAATAAAATGAACAGGAGGCTTTTCCATGATGAAACGTCTTTTTTTCCTCTTATTTTCACTCTCCCTTCTCCTGACTGCCTGCAGCAACCCCACCGTCGTAACGACCACTTCATCTGATGATACCGTCACTTACTCCGACTCTGTCCGTTACTATCACGAAGACTGGCCGGAAGGGGAGCGCTGGGACGAACACGTCATCCATTACGACGGCCGCGGCATTGAGATGAAATGGGAAACCTACTTTTATGAACCCATCGACGTGATGCTGGTCGTCTTCATTGACGGCCGTATCGTCCCCTCCAGCGTCGACGGCGGTACACTCGAGGACGTCCACTATTTCGAGATGGAGCCCGACATCCTCCGTACAATGACGATCTTCTGCAATCCCGATCACATCGACGCGCAGTCCGACGCCACCATGACCATCTTTACGGTACCCGATTACCGAAACATCACCAATTCCCCCTCCTATGCCTATCTGGACGGCAATTTTCTTATATCTGGCATCCCTATCATTGTAGAGGACAGCGTCAGCAAAAAACAGGATCGGACGAAGGAAGGTCTCGTCAGATTTGCAGAACTGCCTTTTCCCTCATATCAAAGTGGCTTCTCCAATGATGTCACCAGCACAAGCAATGTCTCCAGCCTCTTCACCCTGTCTGAACCGCCTGCTGACGGCCTGTTCTATGTCGGCTACGCCCCCTGCGACGGTGAATTCACCTCCATTATCTTTGTCGACGGTCAGCCGATCGACGCTTTCGGCGGCAAACGCTACCTTGACTGGGGCTGCAGCGGCGACTTCAACAGGTCCATCTCCGTACGCATCGACGACGAAGCTCTCCCCTCAGACGGTCTGCACAACGTCTTCGCCCTGACTGTCAACCGCAGCGAGCCCTACTTTGGCGACTACATCCAGCAAAGAACCCTCACGCTGGACTACGACGGTTCCGCCGCCGCTCTCCTTGGAGAGAACGACGTCGCGGCGCTCCCCAAAGAAGGACGTCCCTAACATCAGAAATGTAGCCGATCCATATCAAAAGCGCCGCACGGCTTGTGCGGCGCTTTTCTGTATCCGTGAGAAACTTCTCGTACAGCGTCCCTGTTGTATCACTATCGAGCGGATTCATGTTTCCCTTTCTCTTATTTTCCCTCCCGCACAAGCCCCTTTTCGTCGAGACGGTACACCACCGGGCAGACCTCGCTAAGGTACTTGCGGTCATGGGTGACGCTGATGATCGCCCCGCCGTAAGCGCTGAGCACCTTCCGGATCACCGGCGCGGACAGCGGGCTGAAATTGCGCGTCGGCTCGTCGAGCACCAGCACGTTGTTGCCCTCCAAAATCATCCGCAGGAACAAAAGCTTCGCCTTCTGTCCGCCCGACAGCATCGCCACCGTGCCGGTCATCTCCTCGTGGGTGTACTTCATGCTGCCGAGGAAGGTCCGTGCCCGGGTGACGTCCTCCTTCTTTCCGCTCTGGGCCAGGAAATCGGCGGGCGTGACATCCAGCCTGAGCAGCTCCTCGTAGTTTTGCGGCATATAGGCGGCGCGCACGTCCTCCCGCTGCGACAGGCTCTGCGCGATCTGCCGCAGCAGCGTGGTCTTGCCCGCGCCGTTTTTGCCAATAATAGCGACATGCTCCGGCCCCGTCACCTGCAGGCGGACGTCCCGCGCCAGCACGCGACCCTCCACGGTCAGGACGGGCAGCATAAAGTCCAGCACCCGCTTGCCCGCCGGGACGCGGACGCTGTCCGGGAAAGCGACCAGGATCGCTTCCTCGGCGTCGGAAAACTCGGTGAAGTCCTCCGCCTCCTTCTCATAGCGTTTCTCCGCCGACTTGAGGCTCTTCATCTTCTTTTTCAAAAGCCGCGCACCGCCGGGATCCTGACGTGTGATGGTCCGCTGCTGGTACTCCACCTTGTCGTACAGCTGCTGCCAGCGCGCCATCTGCGCCTTGTGCTCCTCCCGCTCCTTGCGCGCCACCTGGTCCTGATGGGCCATCTGCGACGCCCGCGACGCCATGTATTCCCGGTAGGGCAGACGGGACACCGTATGCCGCGCCACCGTCTTGCGGCGCACCTGCTCCAGATGGATGATGACGTTGGCGGTGCGTTCGATCAGCGTCTCGTCGTGCGAGACGTAAATCAGCGGCAGCCCGCAGGTGAGCAGAAAGCCCTCCAGCCACTCCAGCGTCGGGATGTCGATATCATTGGTCGGCTCATCGAGCAGCAGCACATCCGGCCTGGAGAGCAAAATCGCCGCCAGCTGCACCTTGACCTTTTCCCCGCCGGACAGGGTATCCATCCGCTGATCGCTGTAGAAGAAGTCCCCTGGCAGCGAAAGACGTGAAAGGGTCCGGGCGATTTCACCGGGATCCTGGACGAAATCGGACAGCACTTCGCAGAAATAGCCGTATACGCTCAGCCCCCGGTACGCCGCAGGCAGCTCCTGCGGCAGGTAACCCAATACGCTGTCACGGATGATTTCCCCCTCGCAGGACGCATACCCTTGCAGCAAGTCGGCATCGTACAGTGCCTTCAGCAGCGTACTCTTGCCGTTGCCCTCCTCACCAATGATCGCCGCCCGGTCCCCCTTGCCCAGGACGAAGGAAAAGCCGTCGATCAGTTTCCTTCCGTTTTTATTTAATGTTATCGTAACATTTTTGATTTCCATGTGACCATCAGTCCTCCCTGTCAAAACCACCCCGAAAAAGTGTCGGATACGAAAAAAGGCAGCAAAAAAGCGCCACTGAAAATCAGCGGCGCTCATCCTCACTTTTTCACCAGGGACGACCCTATCCGGAAAAGGCGGACCATACAGCAGCTGATTTTCTATCGCGACGCATCATCTTGTACATTTGTTCCGCCTCACCTTTCATCGAATTGGGATGGTTCTTTTCTATTATAGGATACCCGCGCCCGGCTGTCAATATCCACGGAGGACTTTTTCCATGTGCGCCTCTGCACAGGACGGACCCGCCCCGGGCATAGGGGGCGCGCTTTCCTTTGTCCCCCTCAATTCAACCTGTGGTTGAATGCTCTCTCTGCTTTCAACAAATACTTGATTCCCATTTCCGACGGGACATGCTATACTAAAAGCAATCCGGAGGAATGGCGGTGTACCGTCGGTTTTTCTTCAGGGAAGGGGAATGGATATGTATCAAATGAAAAATCTGTGCCAAAAGCTCACCCATCTGCGCAGGGAAAACAACCTGACGCAAAATGAACTGGCCGAGCGGCTCGGTGTGACCTTCCAGGCGGTCAGCAAATGGGAGAACGCGCAGTCCTGCCCGGACATCGCGCTGCTGCCCGCCATCGCCGACATTTACGGCGTCACCCTCGACGAGCTGTTCGAACGAACGCCTCCCCAGCCCGCGCCGTGCGACCGTCTCCCCTGGGACGATGACGGCAAGCTGCGCTTCGCAGCTTTCTGCGGGCGCCGACTTTTACAGGAAAACGAGCTGTACAGCGTCAAAGAGGCCGCCCTGCTCGAAGTCCGCTATGAAGGAGAAGCGCTGGACGTCTATTCCAGCTTTTCCGTCACCTGCTCTTCTGTCGGCGGCCATGTCACCGCCAAGGGGGACGTGACCTCCGGCGCTGTCGGCGGCTACGTTGAAGCTGACGGGGACGTCCACTGCGGCGCCGTCAGTGGCGACGTGACGGCGAATGGGGATGTCACCTGCTGCGACGTGGACGGCAGCATGACCGCAAACGGCGACGCCCGTATCACCGGCGACGTGCAAGGGAACGCCCACGCCGAAGGAGACCTGACCATCGACGGCAGCGTAGAAGGCAGCGCCTCCGCCGGCGGGGATTTGACCAGCGCAGACGTCGGCGGCGATCTCTCGGCGGGCGGAGACATCGCTTGCCAGAATGCGGGCGGTGCTGTCGAAGCAGGCGGCGACGTCGCCTGCAAGGATGTAAACGGCTATGTTGAGGCCGGTGGAGACGTTTCCTGCAAAAGTACCGACGGCTATGTCGAGGCCGGCGGAGACGTAAACGTCACCGGAAGCATTGCCGGCTATGTCGAAGCAGAGGGTGATGTGCATGTCGAGGGCAGCGTGGAAGGGGACGCCCGCGCCGAGGGCGACCTGACGATCGGCGGCAGCGTGGAAGGCAGCGCCTCCGCCGGCGGGGATTTGACCAGCGCAGACGTCGGCGGGAACGCAGAGGCAGGGGGAGACGTCACCTGCGGTCATGTCGAAGGGGACGTCAAAGCCGGCGGGGACGTCTGCATCAAATAGAAATCAAGCGCCGTGCATCGGCTTTGCCCGTACCGCCGACAGACTGAAACCCGCCGCTGAAACAATCAGCGACGGGTTTTTTGCCCTTCATTCTCCCCTGAAGAGGGGGAATCCCCTCTCATGGACTGTGTTTGTTTGCAGACAAACTCCCGCGCATCGGCCGGACAGCCGCGCGCTCAGATCAGACGGTACAGCAGCAGCACGCTCTCCCGCGGCTTTGTGGTGACTGCACGGGCTCCCTGCTCCATCAGTTCCCGGCCCGACGCCTCATAAACGGCTTCCGTATCCATGTTGGTTATCCGGTAGCGCCGCTCCGGCTCCAGCCCCCGCAGACGGAATGTCCGCACGTCTTCAGCGCACTGCTCCCGCCGGAACGCCAGCAGCATCCCCTCGCCGAGATCCGCCCGGTTGAGCTGATACGCGTACCACTTTGTTTCATCCCATTCGCATTTGCTAATGTGCGATAAAGAAGTAATAGAAGTGTAAAAAATTTTGCCGTTCCT
>CAMMMX010000003.1 GCA_946498095.1 uncultured Clostridia bacterium | reverse complement strand
TTATTTACTCTCCACAGCCGAGCTGGGGGTTCTTCTTGTGCTAAAGCATTTAATAAAAAACCTGGCCGCGATGCCTTTTGCATCACGGCCAGGTTTTGTCATACTACATCAAAGATACCCGCCAAAAGTATCCTTTCCTTTTTCGTACCGCATCAAGCTCCCCGTTTTATCATCTTGCCCGATGCCTTTTGTAGCGCGAACGTGATTGGCAAGGTAACCACCAACGTCAGAATCGGTTTGATGACGTTGAGCACTGTTGCCTGCCCCAAGCGCAGCCAGATAATCGCCCAATCGTTCGGATAACCTTTCACAGCGTTATAGACCGGCGTCAAAACGAAATTAAGCGCCAAGCCGGCTACGACCACCGCTATCGTACAGACGATAAATGTCAGCACCATTTTGAGCGACGCCCGAAGATGCACCTTCTTCTGCACCAGATAGAATGAAAGTGCAAACACGGCGCTTACCGAGAAGTTAATAAGCTGTCCGATTCCCAGTGTCGTTGTAGACAAAAGCTGTATCAGATTTTTCACAAGCGCGACCAATAATGCCGGCACCATTCCCCCCACTGACACTGCCAAAAGGACGGGGATCTCAGAGGGATCGAACTTGAGATAATCGTTGCCTGGTACAATAGGAATCTCAAAATAGGATAAGATAATACCCATCGCAGCCAGAAGCCCTACTACCGTAATCGTGCGCACAGAAAGCTTTGTCGTTTTCATTTTGCCCAACTTCCTTTCCCAAATAAAAAATACCCTGAAAACCACAAGCTTTCAGGGTATGAAGGATGCAGACAAACACTTCGGTTACAAATACAGCCATACTCCAACAGGCATTACGTAACGATGCAACCGACGTTCCATGTTTCTTCCCTCCGGACTGTAACCGTCGGTACCGGAATTTCACCGGTTCGGCCGCCCCTGCTAGGGGACGGTTCGCGGACTCTTACCGCCGGTGGAGACTTTCACTCCGCCCTGAAACCTTTTCTATATTATAGTATACCTTCCTTTGTTTGTCAATCCCTGCCCGTCACCGAGTTGACATGCACCATACAGTGTTTGACGCCTTCGCCAGCCGCTTCCACCTGATCATGAACACCATGCGCTATGCTGTGCGCCTGCTCCAAAGACTGCTGACTCTCCACCGCTATTTCTATATCCACATATATTTTACTGTCAGAAAGGCATCTCTTCAAATCGTCGACATGCGCGGACACCGAGACAGCGCTGTATGCTACTGCGAATCCCTCCCCATGTCTCTTTATCAGCCGCCTTGTCAATGAACTGTCCCAACGCTGTTCGACTGACGTCCGATGCTACCGTGAAAATGAGAATACAGATCAGAATCGCTGCAAACGGATCCAGGATTTTCAGGCCAATCATAGCACCGACGGTAGTGGAGCGCTACGGTGATGCCAAGCGTCGGAGATCCGCCCCCGTTTGACTGCAACCCATGTATACCAATACATCCACTCCTTGACAGCGATAGAAAGTACCGCCACTGGAACTACACCGTTTCCTTGAGATATTCGTACCATACTGCGGGATCCCATTCCAAGCGATTCCGCAGGCAGAAACGAGCAGCATTTCGGAAAGTAGGAACGCCGCTACCCATTCTATCCATTTATGCGCGTAAGGATGAAGCTTATCTGCCCTCTTCCCCGATACCGTCACACCAATGATGACAAGAACGGTACTGAGCGCATCGGACACCATTGCCCCCGAATGGACATATAATCCTGCAAACGACTGAAACGCCGATAGAAAAAGACGGGCCGTCAACTTCACTACCGATACGTGGATTACCTTGAAACAACATAGGATACCTCTTTCTCTTTTTCGGGATATCTCTCCTCCCCTTTCTATCTCCTGTATCACCGGACCAATTTACAACAAACAAGAAGACTATTTTCTTCTGTTGCTTGCTTCCACGGGGAGCAGATCATATCTCCGTTATCTTATGCCGCCAACCTCGTGTTTGACCTTCTGCCGCACGAAAATGCTTGCTTTTTTACCGCCCGTATCTTATAATGGGAACCAACAGCTCCGCCAATACGGAGGATATGGGAGGGTATATACATGAATCAAAACCTACTTGGCATGGGCCATGTGGCCTACACGACGAACCAGATGGACGAAATGCTGCATTTTTACTGCGACATTCTGGGAATGGAGCATGCTTTCAGCCTGACGGACAAAGATGGGGTAGCCTGGATTGAATACGTCCGACTCAGTGGCGAGCAGTTTATCGAATTCTTTTATGCGAAGGACACTTCCTTTTCCCCTGTCAATACAGGTTCCTACCAGCATCTATGCCTACAGGTACACGATCTGCATGAAATGGACGCCTACTTGCGCGGCAAAGGAATCGACGTCTTTTACGGTCCTGCGCAAGGGGAGGACTTGAACTGGCAATGCTGGGCGCGCGACCCCGACGGCAATCCCATTGAGTTCATGCAGCTGGATCCCCGTTCCCCACAGTATAAGGCGGCACATAAGAACACCTGAAGGTGTCCATCAAGCGATCCGTATGTCCGCCGTTCCGTCCGTGTTCGATCATGCGCCTATTTGGGTCAGCTGACGCAGCAACGCATCCCCGTCAAACAGGGGATGCATTTTTTCCTCTTCAGGATGTTTGCTTGAGGTGGTTTGCATTGCGCTCCATGCTTTATTAGCTGCAAGCAAACGGAAAAGAGGCGGGAGATCTTTCCTCCCGCCTCTTTCTCTGATACCGTCACTTAGATCTTTTCAAACTGGAACTTGTCGTCCTGTACACTCAAACGGATACTGTCATGCGCTTTTACCTTGCCTTCCAGCATCTTTTCGGACAACAAATCTTCGATTTCCGACGTAATCGCCCGGCGAAGTGGACGCGCGCCGTAGGTCGGATCGTACCCGATTTTAGACAGCTTCCGTACCGCACTTTCATCATAGGTCAATGTAATTTCCAGAGCAGCAACGCGCTCAACCAACTGATCGAGCATCTTCCCGCAGATCTTTGCAATGTCCGCCTCCGAAAGCTTGTGGAAGACAATGATATCATCCACACGGTTGATAAACTCAGGCCGGAAATGCTTTTTCAGCTCTGCAAGCACTTCACCTTTCTGTTCATCCTGGCTTTTTTCCGCGCTGACGCCGCCAAAACCGAGGCTCTTATGCTCGGCAATGAGCCTCGCACCGATGTTGGACGTCATGATGATAATAGCGTTACGGAAGTCCACCCGGCGCCCCTGTGCATCGGTCAGGATACCGTCCTCAAGGATTTGCAGCAACATGTTAAAGACATCCGGATGCGCTTTCTCTATCTCGTCAAACAGCACGACAGAGTAGGGCTTACGACGGATTTTCTCCGTCAGCTGGCCACCTTCCTCATATCCCACGTAGCCGGGAGGAGAGCCTACCATCCTGGAGACGGAATGCTTTTCCATATACTCTGACATATCGAGACGAATCATGGCGTTCTCATCACCGAACATCGCCTCGGCAAGCGCCTTGCAAAGCTCTGTTTTACCTACGCCTGTCGGTCCAAGGAAAATAAACGATCCAATGGGGCGGTTAGGGTTCTTTAAGCCGACCCGTCCACGGCGAATCGCCTTCGAGACAGCGGAAACCGCTTCCTCCTGCCCGATGACACGCTGATGAAGGATCTCCTCCATTCGCAGCAGACGCTCGCTCTCTTGCTCTGTCAGCTGTTTAACCGGAACCCCGGTCCAGCTGGACACAATCGCGGCAATGTCTCCTTCCTTGACCTCATCGTTGTTTTGTTGGCTGGTGTCCTGCCATTTCTTCTTGAGCTCCTCCAGCTCATCCGACGCTTTTTTCTCCTCATCGCGCAGCTTCGCCGCCGACTCGAAGTCCTGTGTATTGATAGCCGCGGCTTTTTCCTCGTTCAGGCGCTTCACCTTATTTTCCAGCTGCTTGAGATCGTCCGGCGCCGTAAATGCATCCAAGCGCACACGGGACGCGGCCTCGTCAATAAGGTCGATGGCCTTATCCGGCAGGTAACGGTCGGTAATATAGCGGGAGGACAGCTTGACAGCAGCCAGGATGGCTTCATCGGTGATCTTTATTTTATGATGCGCCTCATACTTGTCCCGTAATCCTTTCAGGATACGGACAGCGTCCTCCTGCGACGGCTCGTTGACCGTAACAGGCTGGAAACGGCGCTCCAGTGCGGCGTCCTTCTCAATATATTTACGGTATTCATCGAGCGTCGTCGCGCCAATGACCTGAATTTCACCACGTGCCAACTGCGGCTTGAGGATATTCGCCGCATCAATGGCACCCTCAGCGGCACCCGCACCGATAATCGTATGGATTTCATCAATGAACAGGATGATGTTGCCGGCCTTCGCTATTTCATCCAAGGCCCCTTTAATACGCTCTTCAAAGTCTCCGCGGTATTTTGCACCCGCTAACATGGAAGTCAGATCCAGGCTGAATACCACCTTATCTTTGATGGTCTCCGGCACCTCACCTGCAACAATCTTTTGCGCTAAACCTTCGGCAATTGCCGTCTTACCGACACCCGGCTCACCGATCAGGCAGGGATTGTTTTTCGTTCGGCGGGAAAGGATCTGTATCACCCTTTGAATCTCGTCGTCACGGCCGATCACCGGATCCAGCTGGGCATCCCGCGCCAGCTGGGTCAAATCACGGCCGTACTTTTGCAGCGCCGAATTTTTCCCAAGGCCGCCTGCCGTCTTGGACGCTTTCGCTCCGCCTGCTGCAGATACCGCCGGCGATGTCCCTCCAGAAACCTCTCCCACGCATTCGTTGTAAAGCGCCGCAACATCAACCCCCATGTCCTGGAGGAATGCAATTGCATAATTGTCATTTTCCCGTAAAAGCGCCATCAGAATATGTTCGGTACCGACATAATTATGTCCCATCATCCGTGCCTGGGCGATCGCAATTTCGATAATCCGCTTACTGCGGGGCGTGAAATCCGCTGTCGTCAGTCGTGTGGGAATTCCTTTTCCTACCGTCCCGACAATCTTTTCCACCAACGCTTCCCGTGTCACACCATTTTTCCCCAAAACTGCGCTGGCGACGGAATTCTCCTCATCCAGCAGCCCATAAAGGATATGCTCGCTACCGATGTAAGTGTGCCCAAGTTCCTGAGCAACCGCAATCGCTTGATTCAGCGCTTTGTTTGCTTTCTCGGTAAATCCATTGAACATGTACATAACTTTCACCTTTCTTTCCTTGTTTGAAAGGGATCCCCCTCAAAGTCAGACCTTATTTATCTCAAATAAATATATGTCACTTCCTGGCGCAACTGTCTAGTACCGACTGTATCATCTTTGCACGCAGGGCATCCTGCTCCCGAGCTGACAATCCCTGCCCTTCTCCACGATTGGCCTCAGCAGCAGTTAGGCAAAGGCTGGCACGCCCGCTATGTGCGCTGATTTCATTCAGCTGAGCGACTGAAACATCCTTCAGATAGCCCATGGAAACGCCCAGACGCAATAACGACAGCCATTCTCCTGCTTCCTCCTCGCTAATCAGCAGAGCATATCGCAACAGACCGTATACACGCATAATTTTGTCTTGAAACGCGGTCTCGTCCGCCGCGATTCTCTGCCGTGCCGCAGACTCTTGACTGATAATCTGTCCGACGATACTACTCAGATTATTGACTGCATTTTCGTCCGATATACCAAGCGTAATCTGGTTCGAGATTTGATACAGGCTCCCCCTCGCTTGGCTCCCCTCACCGAAACTACCGCGGATAGTTAACCCCAGTTTTGATATCGTATTCATCAGCGACGGCATCATTCCGATTTTTTCCATAGCGGGCAGATGCAGCATGACTGAAGCACGCAGCCCTGTTCCGAGATTGGTTGGACAACTCGTTAAATAACCAAATTTTTCGTCGAACGCGTAGCTAAGCGAAGCGTCTAGGATGTCGTCAAGACGGTTGGCGAGCTCAAGCGCCTGTCCCAGTTCCAAACCATTTTTCAGAATCTGGATACGGATGCAGTCCTCCTCCCCCAGCATAATGCTGACGCTTTCGTCCTCGGAAAGAATAAGCCCCGTCGTTTCCTTTCGGCTGCATTGTGCAAAATCGGGACTGATGATATGGTTTTCCACCCAGGACACCAGCTGGTAATCGTCCACCTGAGACGGATCAATAAAATGAAGCGCATTGTCGCCAAGATGGATGTTTTGCAGCACGCCATAAACAGAATCGTTCAGCGCCTTTTTTTGTTCCGGCGTCATTTTCCTGGGAAATGGTAGATCCATCAGGTTCCGTGCCAACCGAATTCGGGTACTGACAACAATATCGTCACTTGTGCCACTTTCCAGATACCATTTACGCATCATTTTCGTTCACCTGCCCCTCCAGTTCTTTGATTTGATCTCGCAGACGTGCAGCCGTCTCGAAATCCTCTTCCGACACAGCCTTTTGCTGTGTTTCACGTAGCCGTTCGATTTCTCTGCGCAGCTTCGTCTGTTCTTCAGCTGAATGCGGAATCTTGCCCGTATGTTTTGTCTGGCCGTGGATCTTTTCGATCGTTTCGGAAAGGCAATCGGCAAAAAAGCGGTAACACTCCGGGCAGCCCAAACGTCCACTTTGGGCGATTTCCTGAATGGTTGTATGGCATTTCGGACAACTTTGTTCCGGTAGCTTCCGGGACTGACGCTGTGCAGACGTCAACGGCTGCATAAAGATATTTCCCAGTAAATCGCTGAATGGGAAGGCTGACAAAAGCTGGCCGAAACTACCTCCCAAGCCAAGCTCCTTTGCACATTCACTGCAGAGATGGACCTGTGTTGTCTTTCCGTTGAGTGACTGTGTATACGTCGTCGTTGCCGGGCGTTCCTGACATCTTTCACATAATATATTCTGCATACTCCTCCATCCTTTCCTCTGCTATGCTAACCGCTACAGGCTGACCAACATTTGCTTAAACAAACGCGCCCGAAGCATATCGCGCTGTTCCTGATCAACCGGGCGCAATGCATGGTCACTGAGCGCCGCGGTCATCAATTTCGCCACCTGCTGAGATACAATCCCCTGGTACAGAAGGTTTTGCAGGATGACACGCACCGTATGCTCACTCACGCTGTCTCCCAAGTTGTTGACCAAATGCATGATAGCTGCGGCAGTACCGCTGCCGTCATGTGGCTGAGCCATCCGGCGGATACGGATATATCCGCCACCACCGCGCTTGCTTTCCACAATAAACCCCTGTTCCGGTGTAAAACGGGACGTAATCACATAATTAATCTGGCTGGGGACACAACCGATACGGCTTGCCAGTTCATTCCGTTGGATTTGCGCCGTGCCTTCATGTTCGTCCAGAAGCTGTATAATCGCACGACTGATCATATCGCTCATCTGCAAAAGGCCTTCCTCCTTTCCAAAACCAACTATTGACTTTCACTGACTTTTATTATATTGAATTGGTCAATCAAAGTCAAAGTCAGTAAAAGTCAATTTCAAACTGCTATATGAAATTACATTTGAATTTCTTGTATTTACTCTTTATTGCTTCTTTTTTCTCCTGATATAAAAATTTTCAAATCTCTCTTCATGGAAGCTGTAACACTTTTTCGGTCGGTACATAAGATACAGTGTAAGCCCCAACACACTAAAGGAGGAAACGCACATGAACATGTTTGGCTGTAACAACTGCACTTGGATCTGGATCCTAATCCTGGTCTTCGTATGCTGCGGAAATGGCAACAACGGTGCATACAACAACGACTGTGGCTGCGGTCACAACAGCTGCTGCTAACACACAATGATGCACACTTTTCTGACTTATGCATAGGATGAAGTGTAAGTCATAACAACAAAGGAGGCTTTTCACATGGGCTGTGGTAACGGGTTCTTTGGCTCAAACAACAATTGCACTTGGATCATCATCTTGGTTCTCATCCTGGTCTGCTGCTGTGGCTGCGGCAACAACAGCGGTTACAACAACGACTGCGGATGCTAAAGCATTTGCAGTAACTGACGCACAATTCATTCGACGTACCTAACTCCCCAACTTCAAGGAGGTAACATTATGTGTGGTAATTTTTTTGGCGGTAACAATTGCACTTGGATCATTATCTTGATTCTCATCCTGGTCTGCTGCTGTGGCTGTGGTAATAACAGCGGTTACGCCGGCGATAACGACTGCGGATGCTCCAGAAACGCTTGCTGCTAATGACCCACCGGTAAAACAGCACTCCTGAAACCTTGCACGTGCCGTATAAGCGGTAAACGTACATGGATCCCTCACGGCAATGCCACAGCCCCGCCCGGTTTCCCGAGGCGGGGCTGCTTTATTGACAAGAAACTATGGCACCGAAAATTCTACGCGGATATCCTGATTTTCTGTATCAGCGTAAACATATCGGCTAGATGGATCCATCTTGACAGAGGACTAGATTACTGGTCCGTTAACCGTTTTTCTGGAAAGGCCGTATGATTTCATATCACCGGCAGCAATCTCCTTTGATGTCGCCATTCATAGGCTACCACATAACCTTTTGTAATTCGATCCCATTAAAAACAACGCCACTGTTGGCGGAACTCGGCTCCATGTATTCGCTGCAGACAGTATGAGCGCTGACCACTCGTTCGTGGTCGTCTATCTGGAACCACGGCAAGTTTTGCAGGGCATCTGTCCTGGATAGGACCATTCAATCGTTTTCAGGCTTACCGTACCGTTATAGTGGACGGATATTTCTACAACAACATTCTCCTGAAACATACTGTTGACACCGTAAAAGATTTCTTTCAAAAACTTCTTCTACCAAGGCTCCGGATGCTGTTCTCGAATCGTTCATATACCGTTACCGTCGTCACTTTTCACGTGATAACTGCGATTTCCTCAAGAAATACATGGAAAAAGATTCTATTTTTCCTTACTTTTGATGTTCTTTCGTCTTGTGGCAGACAACAAAAGCTCCGGCATAACCGGAGCTTTGAGCTATTTAATTGTTTTTCCCCGTCCGTTCAAATGCGTGTCCCCATTGGAGGGCCGCTTTTTCGGCCGGGCCGCCGGCCTTTCCTGGCTGCCAATATCCGTAAACAGCAACTCTTCTTCACTCAGAGGCTCCAGATAAGCATATTCAGGATTCTTTTCTCCCCGGCTTTCGTAATAGGGATCGATGACAAATTTAGAGATCACCGGATAGCAGTTAAAGCAAACGACCAGCCCGATAAAACTCAGCGGCAAAAATGGGATAATCAGCAGCGAATACGGTAGATAAAGGATACATGGCAATAGAACTGCCAACACAATAACCGTCGTAATAATATTCTGCTTAATCCCCAAAAACATCAAATAAAAGGAGTTACGCAGAATTTGCCGCAGCTTCAAATGGGTCGATACGATCATCAACGTGATATAATAATTCGTCAGCAAAAGAATAATCGCCGCCATTATACATACCACAAAAGGAATCCACAAAAAGCTGCTCTTGGGAATATTATAATAATAAAAGACTAAAGCGTAATACAATGCAAAAACCAGTAACAAATTGCATATACCAACAATAAACGACTGTTTAAAATTTTTTTTAAAGGCGTCAATGAAATCCGACCACAAAAAAGCGTGGCGCTGACGTGAATAGTTGCGCAGAACATACATCATTCCAGCTGTCGCCGGACCGATTGTCACAATTGGCAGGCAGAACAGAAAATAAATCAGGTTCAGCCCAATCATCTTCCAAAAACGTCGGAAAAAAATCTCGAAAAAAACGACAATCCGTTTTTTTTCCGGTTCATTCTTATTAACGCCCGGACCAACCTTGTCATAATCAAACATGCCTAAAAAGCCGGCCATTACTACACCTCATTTTCAAATATCCTTGTTTTGTAACTTCCTTATCCCTATTATCCATACACACGTTGCTGTCTAAACAACTGACTTGAAGCTTGTCTACAAACACACTCTCAATAGCGTACCCCTCCCTATCGGCCTGAAGTAGGATTCATACAGGCTATGCTTCAAGTCATATGGAAAAACCGCGCAAAACCAAACGTAAACAACGTATCAATCAGTGCCGCCACGACGATCAGTATGGACAAAAGAGCGAATTTAAGTAGATACAGCTGGAACAGCTCCGTCCTCCGGGATGCATCCGATTCCTGAACCGTATCTGTCCTTGTCCGCCCTGTCCGCACGATAGCAGATAAGAAAACACCGGAAAATTTAATAGATTCTCTGCAACCAATCAGCAACGCGAAAGTTGACACTAGGACATGAGGCAACACCATAACCGCGCAAAACAGGATGCCCTGCAAACCGTACATACTGTATAAGTAGCCGGCTGAAATCCCCAGTCCTAACCCACGAAAAACGGGAATTAGGAATGTCAGAAGTTGAGAAATGGAGCTGAATCCCAGGATAAAAGCGACCAACAGCAAAATCATCGAGCCTATGAAAGACGAAAGAAACGTCTTCAGTAACGGCTGATCCAGCCGCTCTGTAATAAATCCCTGTGTCAAATAACGCAGAAGATCCAAAGTATGGCTGTCCACCGTCCGGACCAGGAGAGAACCGATAAAATAACCGGCAAAGAACAGTCCCTCTAAAATATAAAAGACACGGTTACCGAAAATCGTCCGCCGGCGTTCCCTCACTTTGCGGTGACTTGTCCCGTATACGGAGATATCGCTGAAGTCCGTTTCCATTTTTCATCCGTCCTTTTTTCAGGTATTCCGCAAATCTCGGCAAAGGGTTTGTCCCTCCCCCGCTATCAAGATTCCCGGTTATTACCATCCTATGCACTGGACGGGTAAAATAGACCTTCTATTGCTGCGCTAACTCATATGCCCGCCGGACGCAGTCATCACAGGCTTCGGCAGTGATCGCAGTCAAGCCGCGTTTTTCGTAGACAGCAAGCCCCTGCAGCGTCGTACCACCCGGTGAGGACACCATGCGGATCAGCTCGTCAATCGACTGGCCTGACTCCATCATCATTCGCGCGCTACCGATGAGAGTCTGGCAGAACAGACGCATCGCGATATCCTCATCGATTCCATTCTGTTTTGCTTTTTCGATAAACCCCTTAGAAAACAGATAAATAAATGCAGGCGTGCTGCCATTAACGGCAATGATCTCCTTCATCTTATCTTCCGGGATAACAGCAATGACCCCGCAGGAGGAAAAAATGCTGCAAACGAAGGAAAATTCCTCCTCAGAAGTTGCCGCGTTCCTACATAACGCCGACGCGCCGCACCCCAACAGCAGCGGCGTATTCGGCATAACCAGCACGACCTTACAACTTTGTCCCAGCGTATGACAAATATGGTCCGTACCGATACCGGTGACGATGGAAACGATCACCTTTCCCTCAAAGGAAATATCCTTCAAAACTGCTGCAGTCTCCTCAAAGTTCTGCGGCTTAAATGCAAAAAAAACGTAATCGCTCCGACGCACCACCTCCGCTTCCGAGGTACAGGTGTCGATCCCTAGTTGCTGTACCTTCTCCGGCATCTTGTCGTATCCACAGATCGATACCTCCATCCCACTACTCTGGATCCCCCGGATAATCGCGCCCGCCATATTTCCAGTACCGATAAACCCCACATTTTTCATGTCTCATTTTCCTTTCCTTTACACGCCCTCAATGTCCGCCAGTGCCGCTTTTATCATAATGGCACACTCTACACGTTTCTTCTCCATCTCACAGGCCAGCTTGTGTGACTTGAGCACGTCTCCTGCATATTGGAGATTGTTGGCGTTACAGCCGCCACTACAGTAGAACTTGCACCAGCAGTCCTTGCAGTCCTCTTTCTGATAAACGTTTGCTTTTGCAAAATACGCCTTTTTATCTAGATCGAACGTTCCATCATAAACGCTCCCCATTTTCCACTCTTCCATACCGACAAACTGATGGCATGGATAGATGTCTCCGTCGGGTGTGATAGCTACGTATTCGTTGCCACAGCCGCAGCCACGGAGACGTTTGACCGCACAGGGACCCTGCTCCAAATCAATCATGAAATGGAAAAAGTTAAAGCCGGTTTTACTTTTCTTACGCTGTATCATGACATCGGCAAGATGCTCGTACTCCTCGAACACCCGCGGCAATTCCGCCTCGGTGAGCGCATAGTCCAAAGATGCATCACAGACAACCGGCTCAACCGAAATCTGGTCAAAGCCCAGTTCGTTCAAATGAAGAACGTCCTGTGCGAAATCAAGATTGTATTTGGTAAACGTACCACGGACATAATACTGGTCCCCGCCCCGCTTCTCCACCAATTTTTTGAAAGCTGGGACAATCTTATCATAGCAGCCGCTGCCGTCCACACGCGTACGGATCCGGTCGTTGACCTCCTTGCGCCCGTCAATGGATAACACGACATTTGACATTTCCCGGTTGATAAAGTCAATTTTGTCGTCGTCCAGCAGCATGCCGTTTGTGGTGATTGTAAAACGAATATTCTTGCCAAATTCCTTTTCTTTTTCTCGTGCGTAAGCCACGATCTGCTTGACAACATCGAAATTCATCAAAGGTTCGCCGCCAAAGAAGTCTATCTCCAGATTCCGGCGTCCTTGGGAACGTTCCATTAAGAAATCGATGGCTTTTTTGCCGGTGGCAAAATCCATCAACGATCGCCCGCCGCCAAAATCTCCAGTGGATGCAAAACAATACTTGCAACGCAAATTGCAGTCATGAGCGATATGCAAACAAAGTGCCTTCACCGGGGATGCAACCATATACTGCGCAAAGCGTTCGTATTCATCCGGTGCGAACAACGCCCCTTCTTCATAAAGCTCTTGCAACTCAGTAAAAGAAGAACGGATATCCTCCTCCGGATATTTTCCTTTCAAAGCTTTGACGGCTGCCGACAAGCATTCCTCATTCAACGGCGGCTGCACATAACCCAACAGGCCATAGGTCAACTCATCCACTAGATGGACAGCGCCGCTGTGTACGTCGATAACGATATTATATCCGTTCAATTGATACCGGTGTATGTATGCCATTGCAACTTTCATGCCTTTCTTCAACCTGCCGATTACCGCGCAGAACCGAGCCCGGCAACGGGTATTTTTTACTCATACAAAAATATCCGCCAGCAGCGGCGGATATTTTAGCTTCCTTGGATTATGCGTTTTTTTCGCATTTCTGGTTTGCCACCGTGCAGGACGTCTTGCAAGCCGACTGGCAGGAAGCCTGGCACTCGCCGCATCCGCCCTTCACCGCGGACTCCTTCAGGTTCGCTTTATTCAAAGTCTTAACGTGCTTCATCTTAAAACCTCCCGTCTCATACAGGCTCAAAGCCTCACCTTATATTTGGCATTTACGCCCATCACGCCGCCTGTTACGCAGGTCAGCAGAATGATGCCTAATTTCAAAAAGCTTCCCAGATCCATGGAGGAACGAGAAATGGTACAACCAATCACAAGCAATGTACAAACAATAAGTCCGAACCCTATACCTATTAGGATACCCTTCCTCCGTGTCTTTTTGGCGAAACGGTATGCCAACAGGAAACAGGACGGCAAAACAGCAACCAGCGCCATGGTCTCATACAAATTCTGCGGCAGATCAAGTACAACGATAAGCAATGCAAAAACAGAATAAAACGCTGCCGCCAGTATAACAAACCACAATAGTCCCATCAATGCCGGCAACACCCCGCCGATAAGACCCTTCGCAGATAAACCGCTTTTCTTTTCCCTCATACACGACCCCACCTTACAAATACTATCCCTGTACCGGATATATATGCTAGCGGATCGCTAATGATGCGTTTTATTTGCTTTCCTCGTTTTCGTGAATGGTCTCATTGGACTGAATCGCCCAACGTTTAATACGGATTTTGCTGCGGTCCGATCCGGTCTCCAGAACCACGGTATCTTCACGAATGGACACCACACGCCCAATGATACCGCCACTGGTAGTAACCTCGTCGCCGACCTGGATATTGTTACGCATTTGCTGTATCTTCTTTTCCCGTTTATTCTGCGGACGCAGGAACAGGAAATAGAAAATGACGAATATCAGCAGCATCGGAATCAGCGAAACCAAAAGCTGAACTGTACCATTTGGCTGCCCGGAGGCAGAACCGGTACTGGCTGCAAAAAACAGGAAATTCATTCATTACCCTCCAAATAGCAATCAGTATAACGCTACTATTATAACTGTTTTTTCCTGCAAATGCAAGGGATTTTACAATTTATTTGTTTTTAAGGAAAGCATCTATCGACTCCGCCGCGGTTTTTCCGGCGCCCATCGCCAAAATAACTGTAGCTGCGCCAGTTACCGCGTCACCGCCTGCATAAACGCCTTCGCGTGACGTCATCATCGATTCATCAACAACCAAGCAGCCGCGCCGGTTCGTCTCCAGCCCCTTTGTCGTCGAACGGATCAGAGGATTCGGGGACGTACCGATCGCCATAATGACGGTATCCACATCCAAAGCAAAATTACTTCCAGTCTTTTCCACAGGGCTGCGCCGACCTGACGCATCCGGTTCTCCAAGCTCCATCTCGACACATTCGATTCCAGTCACATTCCCATTCTCATCGCCGAGGATGCGCACCGGATTGCGCAAAAGCTGGAATTCGACGCCCTCCTCTTGAGCGTGCTGAACTTCCTCCGCACGCGCTGGAATTTCTTCCATGGAGCGGCGGTAAACGATGTACACCTTTTCTGCCCCCAGACGAAGCGCGCTACGCGCCGCATCCATCGCGACGTTACCGCCGCCGACCACTGCGACACGCCTGCTATCCTTAATCGGCGTATCGTATTCATCCAGATAAGCCTTCATCAGATTGACACGGGTCAGGTATTCATTGGCGGAGTATACGCCAACCAAGCCTTCCCCCTCGATCCCCATAAACCGGGGCAATCCCGCGCCGGAACCGATAAAGACCGCTTCATAACCCATATCGAACAGCTCGTCCACAGAAAGGATTTTGCCAATCACCATATTGGTCTCGATATCGACACCGAGCGCTTTCAGGTTATCAATTTCCTTGCTGACGATCCTTTTCGGCAACCGAAATTCTGGGATTCCATACATGAGTACTCCACCCGCCGTATGGAACGCTTCGAAAATTGTGACTTGGTAGCCAAGTTTGGCCAAATCCCCCGCGCAAGTCAAGCCAGCCGGCCCGCCGCCGACAACTGCAACCTTATGCCCATTGCTCTGCGGTTTCCGAACATGCGTCTCACAGTTTTGCATGTACCAGTCCGCAACAAATCGTTCCAGTCGCCCGATTCCGACGCTTTCACCCTTGATACCGCGGACACATTTGGATTCGCACTGTGTTTCCTGCGGACAGACACGCCCGCAGACAGCTGGGAGCGCATTGGCGGAAGTTAGGATTTCGTAAGCTTTTTCGAAATTACCGCTGGCAACCTGTTCGATAAAACCGGGAATCGGCACATGAACCGGGCAGCCGCTGACACAGGGCTTATGTTTACAGTTGAGACAACGTTTCGCTTCCTCCACCGCCATCTCAGGTGTATATCCAAGCGCAACCTCGTCATAATTATGTGCGCGCACCTTCGCGTCCTGATGCGGCATCGGCACCTTTTTATTCGACATATTCGGCATTACGCTTTCCCCCCAAACAGACGGCAGACATGGCTGTCTGCTTCCTTTTCCTTGTCTTTGTAGATATTATTGCGACGCATCAGTTCGTCAAAGTCTACCAAATGCCCGTCGAAGTCGGGACCATCAACACAGGCGAACTTGATTTTTCCGTCCACCGTGACACGACAGCCGCCGCACATCCCCGTCCCGTCAACCATGATCGGGTTGAGCGAAACCAGCGTGTGGATTCCGTACGGACGCGTGACCTCGCAAACCATCTTCATCATAATGACTGGTCCAATCGCAATAACGGCATCATAGCGCTCGCCGCCCTCAATCAGCTCCTTGAGCTTTACCGTTACAAATCCCTTATCTCCATAGCTGCCATCATCAGTCATCATAAAAAGACGATCCGATATCGCACGCATTTCGTCCTCAAGAATGACGATGTCCTTGTTGCGAAAACCAGCTATCAAATCCACGCTGACTCCCATTCCATGCAGCTTTTTCGCCTGCGGATAAGCGATTGCGCAACCGACGCCGCCGCCGATAACCGCAACCTTTTTCAGCCCGTCCTCATAATGAGTCGCTACGCCGAGCGGTCCAGCCAAATCGCTGATAGAGTCTCCTTCTTCCAGCATACCCAGCCGTTTTGTGGAAGCGCCGACCTTTTGAAAAATCACCGTCACCGTTCCCCGATCTCGATCATAATCAGCGATAGTCAACGGGATCCTCTCTCCACGATCGTCAACACGAAAAATGATAAACTGCCCTGCCTCCGCCTTACGCGCAATATACGGGGCTTGAAACGACATCAGCGTGACATTCTCATTCAACTCACGCTTCTCCACAATTTTATACAAAGCAATCACCTTTGTTTGTTTATTTTGAAACAGGCACAGAAACTGTATTCTGTCCTATTCATATTATACAGGATAAGGGGCAGGAAATCAAGGTAAACCGCGAAAAGAAGCGATGTAAAGCTAAATTACTTGCCAAAACCAGCAACATGATTGCGTTGTACAACGCATACAATAACATACCGACACCGACGAAGGAGGCGGCTCCATTGGCGACTTTTCTCCCCATTTTCCCTCTATTGCAGTATCCCTTGCTTCCCACTGGCTGTGAAGCAACAGCGGCTACATCGCTGCTGTACTTTCACGGCATTTGCACAAGCCCTGCCGAACTTGCTTTATCTCTCCCTTGCTCGGAAATAACAGACCGTCGCGCCGCGCACCCTGCAGATGCTTTTATCGGCTGCCCTTTCCGGAAAAAGGACAGCTACGGTTGTTATTCACCTGTAATTCAACGACTTTTGCAGCGTGCGCTAAAGGCGGCAAACAGCAGCAAACAAGCGTACGACCTAACCGGATGCCCCTTCTCTGTTCTGACACGCCTGCTTTCCCACGGTTTTCCCAGTGTTGTCTGGGTATCCATGGATTTATCGCCGCTTCGCCCCTCCGATAGCTGGGAGACGCCACACGGCTCCTTTACATGGCTCTCCAACGAGCATTGCGTATTGCTCTGTGGTTTCCAGGAAAATCTCCTGTTTTGCTGCGATCCCACCCGCGGCTGGACAGCCTGCCCTTATGACACTTTTCTCCGCCGATGGCATTCGCTGGGCAGACAGGCGGTAACCGTACTATAAAGGTCATGGCTCCGCTAAGCTGCGAGGGCATTGGGAAGCTCTAGAAGGACTTGATGTCAGCAAATCTCTTCAGGGACAGAAAAAGTTCTACCACTGGCATCTCCTATCCCACAACCAGGAAACGGGTGCTCACTATTTGATTCCGGAAAGCATCCTAGCATACAACTTCTTTCACAAAATGCTTGAAAATCAGGCTCTTTTTCCCTCATCGGCACAGCTGCTTCTATGCGAGAAGCTACAAAATAAAAACCCGAACAGCCCAACGGTTCGGCGGGATAAGGATGTATAGTTGATAAATATACCGCCAAAGCAAAGTTTGTCAAGCTTCAAGTTGTTTTTTAATGATAATCGTGATATTTTTCTCCTAAAATAATCAATTCATCGGCTTCATGAAATCTTGCCAAAGAACAAAGACTGCGATTTAGTCCAACCTTTTCTACCGCTTTTTCTTTTTGAACATTTAACTCCTTAAACATATGATTAATTCAATAGCTGAAAATGTGATGACAAGTTAGGTATTTGGCGAGATTTTTTAGACAGCTTCCCGGTGCTGTTTTCCCGATCTCATGGGCTTTTTCGAATTTTTAGAAGGCCGTCGAGGCCTTCTAAAAATTTTACTCCACTGCTGTTGGCAGTTCCGATTACCCGGCGATTTTTTCAAAATTTCCGGGTAATCGTTCTGCCCATGTTCGCTCTATGGTACGCGCCGCTCCCACGACTACCCGTGTCGCCCGTCTCTCCCGCGTCCGGCGGGAGAGACACACAGCATTTTCGGGTCTACTATGCTGACTTCGAACCAGTTACCGTTATACCGTCAAGGCGGGCTACTGCTTTCCACCCCTTTCATCATTCAAACCTCTATCTTTAATATGACAGATGATGAACACTCTAAAAATACGAGAAAGCGGCACCCACTTCATAAGGGAGCCCGTCCGCAGCACCTGCCAGACGAAAGGCTCGAAGTTTCGTCTGGCGGCAAGGCTGAGAAGGTTCTGAATCTTTCGGCCAGCTTCCGCTTTTTCTCCGTACTCCTGTTCTGTCTTTTCCTGCCTCGCTTTTAGTATGACAGATATTGAACATAAAAACGATCAAACGGAAAAAATCCGTTTGATCGTTTCTCTTTCCTTATGCCCGGTTTCCCTTCTACTCTTAACATCCTTATTCGGCAGGAGGGAACCCGTCCGGGTTCTTCTCCTCAAGAACGGTTATTTTTGCTTAAAAAGGGTCTTTGCTGCTCCGCATGCTGGACAAACATATCCATCCGGCTCCTTGGAAATATCCCCTTTGTACACATAACCGCATATCTCACAAACATATTCATCGCCTGCCGATTTCGCCATCTCTGTGGAATTTCCGCGGTAAGTCGGCGCATTTTTCGGTGCTTTGCCTTTCACAACCTTATGATAATAATCGTAGGTCATTGGAGCTGCGTCGACGCCGTGCAACGTGTCCACCACTTTGGCAATAAAAATCGTATGCGTATCTGTCTCCGCTATGGACACGACTTTGCATTCCAGATAGGCACAACAAGCACTGTCCACCAGCGGCAGTCCGGACTGCGTCAGCCGGTATGGAACGGAAGCGAATTTATCCCGTTCCCGCCCGCTTTGGAACCCAAGATAGGAGATGACCAATGGATCGGTTTCCTCTGACAGTACAGAAACCGTAAAACGCCGATTCTTCGCTACCAGATGCGCCGTATAATTGTCATGATGAATACTAACCGCCACCATCGGAGGCGTCGCCGTCACCTGAAAGACTGTATTGACGATACAGCCGCAGGGACGTGTCCCGTCCGCTACACCGACCGCGTATAAACCATAAGAAAGCTTAAACAGCACTGTTTCATCCATTTCGTTCGTCACCCTTTTCCTTCCTTGCGCAAACTTTCTGTTATTATATCCAGCCTGCGCCGATTTTATTGCCATGCTTTGTTTTGTATATCATACACTTTTTCAGTCTATTTTGCAAGAGCCCCGTATCATTTATTTCTTCACCAGTCCCATAATAGGTTGAAATGCGGTATAATCTCCCCGAGCGATATCGCCACTGCTCCGTTTCAATCCTACACGATCCCGGATGGCTCACTGTCCCCGGATACATTTAGGGGAATCTGTATGGAGCAACTTTTACTTTCGTCCGCCTGTTTCAACGGAACTGCCAATGTCGAAACTATCTCAGACGCTTTCATTTTCATCCAGGCTGGCGCGATGCTCTTCTGCTCATCCCAGCCAAATCCCTGATACTCATACTTGCCGCCTTTGATTTGCCCCCGTCCAAGATACAAGTAACAGCGCCCGCCCGCTCAACAATGCGCATCACGAAATCATAAGTCGAAAGTAACGCTCACTTTCCCCGGCGTCGCAGCGTTTTTTTCAACCAAACAAAATCCCGTTTATTAACGCAATCAAGCAGGCAGATGAGAACAAAATACAACAGACAGGACAGCAGAATACCAAACACGGGAAGCAACACTTTCGACTGCACATAACGTCCCAGGAAGCCAACCAGCGACACCCCGCCCATTCCGCTGACTAGAGCAGAGAAAAACGGCTTTGCCACCAACTGAACCCAAGGCAGCCGAACCTTAGTCACCTTGAGCATCCGGTAAAGGCACAGAAGCGACGTAAATAAATTACTGAAATACATCATTCCAATAAAGCCGGGCAGTCCAAACAAAGGGACAAACACCGCAACCAAAATGGGACGTAAAATGGAGTCGATGACGTTATAGCGCATGGTACTGAGTTGCTGGTCCATCGCGTTCAGGATACCGTCCACCATGCCTTCCATATACATGAACGGCACCAGCGGTGTCAGCCACCGCAGCAGCGTCCCTACTTCACTGCTGCGGTAAATCGCGATCCCAATCTGTTGTGCAAAAAACCAAAATACCGCGCCGATAAATAAGGAAAAAAGAAAGGTGAAGCGCATCGTTCGAAAGATGAGCAGATTTACCCTGTCTGGACGCGCCTGCGCCCGATAACGTGCTATATCCGTCATCAACAAACTGGAAAAGGCGGATAGAAAGGAGGAAGGAAAAAACAGGATGGGCATTACCATTCCCTTGATCATCCCGTATTGAGACAGCGCCGTATCAACGGACAATCCAGACTTTCCTAGACTTGTAGGAATCAGCATGTTTTCCGCCGTAGAAAAGATGCTTCGCACATACGCTGTTACCGACAGCGGAATCGAAATACCAAGAATCTTACGAAATCCGACGTTAGAGCGGACACAGCTCCTCTCACCGTCCAGAAGGCGCCTTTTATCCCTCAAATAAGCGATAAACAGGTAAGCACAGGAACATATCTCTGACACCGTATTCCCAATAAAAATCAGCGCGCATGCAAAACGTATTCCCAGCGGCGCCAGTAATTCCAGCAGCAGCACCGTCAGCCCGATTCGGACGATTTGTTCCAGCATCTGGGATCCTGACGTTTTCATCACCTTGTTCTGCCCCATGAAATATCCCTTAAGACAGGCGGCGATTCCCATAAAAGGGATGCTGGGTGCTAGCAGACGCAGCGCTAGATCCGCGCGACTGTCTTTGATTAGCACTGACGCAAGCCAACCAGATGACAAGAACATCCCTAAACTGATGAGACAACTCACCGCCGCTGTCATCGTGATGGACTTACGCAAAAGGCGGGCAATATCGTGAAAGCATCCCCTGCCGATGCACTCCGCAGTCAGGCGCGTGACCGCCATACTGATACCGGAGGTTGCAAAGGTCGCGCCGAGCATGTACACCGAAAAGATCAGCTGGTACAGCCCCATCCCCTCTCCACCCAAGTGGCCGGAAATAAAAACGCGCAGTACCATCCCCATCGTACGCAGTAGCAACGCACATACCGTAAGGATCATGCCGTTGTAGAGGATATTCTGTTTGACGCTCCTACCCTGTCCCAATGACGGACACCCCCATCCTGATTCCTTACAATATATGGGGGAAAACGCGGGATTATAACGCCATACTTGACGCGAGGTCAAAAGTTATATGGAGGGATACCGTATCTCCCTTCCAACCAAAAAACGACAGTAGGTCCGCATGCTGCCGTTTTTGGAACCTGTATCCCTAGACGCCGCACCTTATCTGACCTTGTTTGCTGTAGGGCAACAAATATTCATCCCATCAAAGCGTTGCGTTGGCTGAGGATCCATTTTGCTCTGTCAAGCGGGTTTACGCCTCGCCGCTTGGCAACCGCACCGAGTTCCAACGGACATTCCTGGTACCCATCGAACCGTGTGCTGAGCACTCCCTTGCCCGACGTCAGTACCGCCAGACGGACGGCATAGTCGAGCGAAGTCGCCACCGGGACGCGCGCTTCCATCGTAAACGTCCCGCCGTGTACCACTGGGGAGTCGAATTCGCCCCGCATCGCAATCATATCCCCGATCACCTTGCCTAGGCAGTCCTCCTGCGCGCTCAGACGCATCCGTACCATCGGCTCTAGCAGTGTAGTCCCCGTATTTTGCAGTCCGTTCATCACTGCCATCGGTGTGGCAAGGAAAAAGTCCATCGGATGGGTGTGAATCGTATGATGCTCTCCGCCGATCAGCGTCACCTTCAAATCAGTGACCTCCCAGTTGTACAGTCCCTGTTTGAGTGCACGCGGCACTGCTGTCTCAATATGGTTCTGATACCGGTAGAAAATATCATTGTTAGGTACAATTGAGCTGTACGCCAGCCCTGACCCGCGGGGCGCAGGCTCGATCGCCAGCCGGATCACCGCCCAGCAGGGCTTGGGCATCGTATACGCCTCGAAGCCTTCTCCCGCCTTAGACGGCGTCTCCTTATAGATAACGGTGGGCGGCGAGAAGGAGACGTCCAAGTTGTAGCGTTCCTTCAGCAGCGCGGTGAGGATTTCCAGCTGGATCATACCGGTAATTTTGATGTGAATTTCCTGCTCCTGAGGTGCGAACTCCATCTCCAGCAGCGGATCCTCCTCGGTCAACTCCTCCAACGCGGCGATGAGCGGGTACAGCTGCTCCGACGCCGACGGGATCGCCTGCACCTGCAAAAGAGGCGTTGCCAGAGAGCAGCGACGGACAGCCGCGTCCGATCCGATGACGTCGCCGATCCGGGCTGACGTCAGCCCGCACAGGGCGGCGATGTCCCCCGCTGTGACCTCGCCAACGTCGATATGGCGCGCGCCGGACAGCTTGCGGATCTGCGTCACTTTCTCCGTTTTGTCGGCCGACGGCAGATAGACGCTGTCACGATTGCGAATGACGCCGCCGTACATCCGTACATGAGCGAGCTTGCCCATCACCGGATCGTGGGTGATCTTGTATATAACGCCTGACAGCACATCGGACGCTGCCTCCTTGGGCTGAAGGTACGTAACCAGGAAGTCGAGCAGCTCATGAATGCCAACTCCACACAGTGCGCTGCCATACAGCACCGGCATCACGCGTCCCTCACTCACGCCCTGCTGCAGCGCCGTCTGCAGCATCGCCTCACTGACTGTGCCGTCCGTCAGGTAAGCCTCCATCAAGTCCTCGTCGCCGTCGGACAGCAATGTCACCGCTTCGTCCTGAAAAGCGGGATCTGCCAGTGGATGCAACCGCACCCCACAGTCGCGCCCTCCTTCCCTGGAAGCTTCCTCGCAAGGTAGGACATGTTGACAAAAACGGCGCAGCTGCGCCAGAACGCCGTCGACGTCGCTACCCGCACGGTCGATTTTGTTGATGAAAACGACCGTGCTTGTACCAGCAGCCAACAGCGTTTCCAGTAGGATTTCCGTCTGTGCCTGCACGCCCTCAACAGCCGATACCACCAGCACCGCACAGTCGAGAATGCCGAGGGATCGTTCGACCTCCCCAGCAAAGTCGACGTGCCCCGGAGTATCGATGAGGTTCACCTGCGTTCCATGATAGGAAAACGTCGCCGTAGAGGCACGGACTGAGATCCCGCGCGCTCGTTCGACAGCGAGGAAGTCTGTTTGGGCGGTACCGCTGTCGACGCTACCAGCGGCGCGCAGCTGTCCCGCCGCGTAAAGAAGCTGCTCTGTCACCGTCGTCTTGCCCGCGTCGACATGGGCGACGATGCCGATGTTGCAAATCTTTGCCATGACGCGTCCCTCCCCTTTCTCGCTATTTTTCTTCCGACAGGCGACCAGTCTGACGTAGGCGCGCCTCTAGATAAGGAGACAGTCTCCACAACGAAGCAAAGCGACGGTAGTCCGCATACGCCTTGCTATCATACCCTCCTTTACGTAATGCCTTAATGAGGATGTTCTTCGGCGTGTGCTCCATCGAGATGAACTCCATGATTTGCACGTCATAACCGCAGGACTGTAAAAGCTGCCCGCGGATGGAATCGGTGATCAGCGACGACAACCGCTCCTTGATCACGCCGTGTTTGAGCAAAAGCTTCATATCCGGATTTGCGACCTGTCCAAGCAGCTCATGCTGGCAGCAGGGCACCAACAGGACGATCTTCGCGTTCCAGGACAGCGCTTGCACGATCGCCTCGTCAGTCGCGGTGTCGCAGGCGTGCAGTGTCACCACCATGTCGACGTCGCCCGCGGCATCGAAACCGGCGATGTCGCCCCGCTGAAAATGCAGATCAGTATATCCAAGCTCCTGCGCCGTCCGGCTGCACAGCGCAATGACGTCCTCCTTGAGATCCAGACCTGTCATTTCCACGCTGCGACCGAGTACATGGACAAGGTAGTGGTACAGCGCAAAGGTCAGGTAGGACTTGCCGCAGCCGAAGTCGACGATCCGCAACCGCCGGTCCGCTGGCAGCGCGGCGACGCACTCGCTCACCAGCTCGAGGTACTTGTTGAGCTGACGGAACTTGTTGTACTTGCTTTTGACGACAGTTCCCTGCGGCGTCATCACCCCCAGCCGGATCAGGAAATCGCAGGGCGTCCCGTCCGGGATAGCGTAGGCCTTGGGCTTGTCGTGGGTCAACATGGGTTGATCCGCCTTGGTCGACGGCAGACGCCGGATTTTGGAGCGGCTGAAATAGGTGATATGGTAGTCGGCCTGCTGGGTGTAGAGCACGCACTGATGATAGCGTTCCTGCAAAAGATTCGCAATCTGCTGCACGGCGTCTTCGCAGGACAAATTGCGGTGCAGCACCTTTTTGTCAAACACCTCAGTGAACTGGTATTGAATGGTTTGATCGGTGTCCCGCGTGAGAAAAGGGCGCAACTGCGTCTTGGGCGCCACCCCCTTCGTCCCTTTGCGGACCTGGCTGAGCACGCCGAAGACGAGCCCGTCCTGCAAGATGCCGCGGATGCGCTGCTGAAACTGATCCATGTTACATGTCCCTTGCCTTTCTATCTATGACAGCTGCCAAAGCAGCACCAAACGTCTGTGACGGATTCTATCCCGCCGGCTGTATATTTCATCCAATGACGCGCGTTTTTTCGCTGCGTCTTCTATGTTTCATCATAAGGCTTCCCCCCGAACGCTGTCAAGAGCTTTTAAAAAGAAAGCGTCCGGGAAGAGGATATTTCCCGGACGGTAAATCTTTACGTCAGCACGCCGACATCTTTGAGTAGGCGAACGCAGTCGCGGAAGCCCTGACGGTAGACCGCGCGACTGGCGGCGTCTTCCCGCTGCACCTGCAGTGTAAGGTATTCATTCAGGTTGTCGCAGTCGCCCGCGCTGATGGTGATGTCATGTCCGTAGCCGGCGATCTCGTCCAGGATCCAGCGCAGCTCCCGGCTTTGTTCGACTGCCAGCGCGTAGGCCCCGTCGGTTTTCTCGAGACGCCGCAGCGTCTCCGTGACGCGTTTGTCAATACAGGTAGTGTCCATGTTTGTGCTCCTTTCCAAGACCGGTTTTCGGTCGGTTGCGCACAAACCGCTTGCAAGGGGGACGTGCATATGGTAAGATATTTATGTACATCCGTCTTTGGGCGGCTTGTGCTCTGTGGAGGAAGCGGCTTGTTCTTTAGAGAGATGGGGCCGCTTCCTTTCATTTTTTCAGGTCGTCGTACATCTTCCGGACACCCCGGCGCACTACTTCGGCACGGGTAATGCCCATTGTATCACTGCACTCTTGCAGCATATCAGCAGTGCCCTTATCAAATCTGATCTTGATATCGATGTCTTTCAGACAGTCAGTCGGACGGCCCAACTTTTTGGCGGCCAATCGCATACCTCCTTTTTGCGGTCGCTAAAGTCAGTATACCTTATGCGACTGCAAAAGTCAAGGAAAATGGATCCAATTTCTCTTTTTTCTTTTTTAGCTGACAAACGTTATCTTTCTTATGACGGGATTCGAGGCCGGAGGCTCCGATATAAGAAAGATAACATCTGAGCTGGTTTTAGGGAGTCTGAGACAATATCGCAACGAAAAAGAGGTACGGAGATCCGTACCTCTTTTTCGTTGCGTCTTTACAATGTCACCTTTAAAAAGACCTTTTTACCTTTTTTGATAACGACATACCCCTTCTCGAAGTCCGCCGTTGTCACCATCTGCGCCGGATCGGACACCTTGACGTCGTCGAGCGCAACGCCGCCTTGCACGACCAGCCGACGCGCCTCCCCTTTGGACGGGCAAAGCTTCGCCGCCACCATCAGGTCGAGGATACCAATCGCGCCATCAGACAGTGCCTCCGCCGGAAGGACGAAGGACGGCATCTCGTCAACGGTCTGCCCTGCGCTAAAAAGCGCGCGCGCCGTCTCCAGCGACTTCTGCGCCTCTTCCTCACTATGGACCATCTTGGTCACCTCGAAGGCGAGTATCTCCTTAGCCTTGTTCAACTGGCTGCCCTCCCAGCTCTCCATCGCTTCGATTTCCTCGATCGGCAGGAAGGTCAGCAGCTTGAGGCAGTTGATCACGTCATCGTCGCTGACGTTACGCCAGTATTGGAAGAAGTCGTAGGGCGACACCTTTTCCGGATCAAGCCACAACGCGCCGTTCTCGGTCTTGCCCATCTTCTTGCCTTCCTTGGTGGTCAGCAGCGTGAAGGTCATACCGCAGACTTCCTCGCCGTCCATACGGCGTACCAGGTCGACGCCGCCGATGATGTTGGCCCACTGGTCGTCGCCGCCCAACTCAACCTTGCAGCCGTAGTCGCGGTGCAGTTTGACGAAGTCGTAGCTCTGCATTAACATGTAATTGAACTCAATGAAGGACAGCCCGTTCTCCAGACGCGACTTGTAGCATTCCGCCGTCAGCATCTTGTTGACCGAGAAGTGCACCCCGACATCACGCAAAAACTCGATGTAGCCGAGATTGAGCAACCAGTCGCCGTTGCGGACGATCAGCGCCTTGCCGTCGGAGAAGTCGATAAACTTCTCCATCTGACGGCGGAAGCATTCGGCGTTGTGATTGATCTGTTCCGGCGTGAGCATCTTGCGCATGTCGGTCTTGCCCGTCGGATCCCCGACCATCGTCGTGCCGGTACCGAGCAACGCAATCGGACGGTGCCCCGCTTGCTGCAGGTGCTTCATCACCACCAGCTGCAGAAAATGTCCGACGTGCAGGCTGTCCGCCGTCGCGTCGAAGCCGATGTAGAACGTCACCTTTTCCTTGTCGAACAGCTCCTTGATTTTCTCCTCATGGGTCATCTGGGCGATGAGCCCCCTGCGCTTGAGTTCGTCGAATACCGATTGTGCCATGTTTCCTGTCTCCTTTTCCTTTCAAATGCGTCGTCCCCCGGCTGTGGATATGCAAAAAGCCCTCCGGCCATCATAAGACGGCCAGAGGGCGACAAATCGCGGTACCACCTCTGTTCGCCGGACAGCTTGCGTATGCCCAGCCTTTGCCGGATACTGACATATCCGCTCACTGTAACGGGTGAACCCGTACTGTCCTACTCCCTTTTGGTTTCAGCAGTCTGCTCCGGAATGTATTTCACCGGTTTCACGTGCTTCCTTCCACCAACCGGAAGCTCTCTGAAACGTTCTTGCCGATTACTTCTTTCCTTCAACGCTTTTATGTTGATTATCCTATCACAACTTAACCAGGATGTCAAGCTTCGTTTGTTCTTGGAAACAATAGGCGTCCATTTACGCCTTTTCCTTTTTACAGCCATTTGTCACTAGCGTGCCGGCTTTCTCCCGTAAAAGTTGCAAGACCCCATCTTCGTCCCTCGGAACGTCATAATCCCCGACTATCTGTCCCGGATAATGATACTGCATCCCCGACGCTTCTCCCACCGCAAGAGCGTCGAGCAGCGTCTCTTCCCCGTAATCTCGGACGAAGCGGGCAAAGGCACGGATGCGTACTTTGTCCAGCATGCTGCCATCACAGGGAAAGTCCCCACATTCCCAGCAGCCGGACAATCCTTTCTCCCGACAGCACCGATAATTCTTGCACCTGTCCCGCTCCGCACAACCATCCAACCGGCATCCCGGGCAGTTGTCGCCTTCCCCACAAAGCGCACAAACAAGGCCACAGTACGCAAGCCCCTTTTCGCGTTTCATCCAATTCCCCCTACCTTTCATTCTATCACACCGTCTGTCCTTTAGGAAGAATATTTTCTCAGGAACACTTGAAAAGCATAGGCAATGCAGCTATAATAATACCATTCAATGAGAAATGGGGGATGGCTATGGACAATATAGTCAGACTGGCCGTCGCCGGCGGCAACCGCGGCGGCGCTTTCAATGACACACTCAAACTGCTGCAGGACAAGGTCAAGTTGACCTGTATTTGCGACGTCAACGCGGACAAAGTACGGGAATGGCAAGACAACTTTCCCGGCATCAAAGGTTTCACAGACTATGACGAGATGCTGCGTCAGGGGGACTTCGATGCCGTCTTTATCGCGACGCCAATCAAACTGCATTTTTCCCAGACGATCAAAGCACTTGAAGCTGGAAAGCATGTTCTCTGCGAAGTATACGCCGCCGATACACTCCAGCAATTGTCACTGCTTGTGGAGACGGTCGAACGTACCGGCAAGGTCTACATGATGGCGGAAAATTATGTCTACTCCCGCGAAAACATGATGATTTACAACATGACGCAACAAGGTCTCTTCGGCCCGATCACCTTTGCAGAAGGCGCATATATCCACGACTGCCGTCCCATCCGCTTCAACGCCGACGGGACGCTGACCTGGCGTGGCGAACAAATCAAAAATGAGCGCGGCAACACCTATCCGACCCACTCGCTTGGTCCAGTTGCCAAATGGATGGGAATTACCGAAACGGACACTATGCTGCGCAGCTCTACCTTCTGCTCCCAGAACGCGAGTATCCGCAACTATATCCGTAAAAAGTTCGGCGACGGGCATCCCGCACTTGCAGACGGTTTCTGGGCCTATGGAGATGTGACGATCACGACAATCGAATGTGCCAGCGGCGCGCTCATTGTCCTGCGTTTCGACGGCGACTCCTACCGTCCGCATAATATGACCTGGTACCAGCTCCAGGGCGTCAACGGCTGTTATCTGTCTCCACGCGGCTGGGGTGACGATCCACTCATCTGGCTCGACGGCAAGTCGTCATTAAACGACGATCTCACCGCCAAGGATTGGAACAAGCTGTGGGACTTCACCGATGAACTGGAACACCCTCTGTGGAAGGCCTCACTGAAAGACGCGGAAAAGTTTGGCCACGGCGGCGGCGACTACTTCATCCTTGACGAATTCGTCTCCTCCATCCTGGAGGAACGCCGCCCGTTCATTGACGTCTACGAAGCGGCCGCATGGTCTTCCATTGTCCCGGTGAGCCTTGAGAGCGTGCAGCGCGGCGGTATCCCCATCGATATCCCGCAGTTTCCTCGCAAAGAGATCTGTTACCGCAGAGGTTAAATTTTGTACATAGGGCTTGTATTTCATCGGCTGCTGTGTTATAATAGATACGATTTTGTAATGGTAGCATGAAAACGAGGCGAGGGTGCTCTGCCGCCCTTTAGAAGAGAATCGGAGGAAATTACTTATGAATGCGATTGAAATCGTCGGTGCGATTTTACTTGTCCTGTCCTGTTTGGTGATTATCGGCGTGGTGCTGATGCAGGAATCAAACCAGGGCAACCAGAATTCCGTTATTCAGGGATCCTCTGATTCCTATTATGGCAGAAATAAAGGGCGCACTCTTGACGCTACTTTGATTAAAGTGACCCGGATTGCAGCAATTGTTTTTGTCGTAATCACAATTGTCGTCAACTTAATTGCTGTATTTTCCAAATAATATTTGTTGACATGCAAAGCCGTCTTGGATCTGATTCAGGGCGGTTTTTGTTGTAATGTTGCAGGACAGTCATCATTGTCATAACAAAAGCCTCCCGAAATCGGGAGGCTTTTATCTGCACACCTATACGTTTACGAACCGAAACCGCCGGGTACTGATGATACTTTAAACGGCACGGGTCACCTTATTGGAACGCAAGCAGCTCGTACATACATGAATATGCCGCGGCGTACCGTTCACGATTGCCTTCACACGCTTGACGTTAGGCTTCCAAGTTCTGTTGGATCTCCTGTGAGAGTGGGATACCTGAATACCGAAAGTGACACCCTTTCCGCATACATCGCATTTTGCCATGGGTTTGCACCTCCTTTGTCATGATACGTCGGCCTGATTAAGGAATCTCTTTTTATCCCTTGAGGCTGATAACATATCTATTTTATCAGACTCGGCATCAAAATGCAAGGGTTTTTCAAAGATTTTTGTTTTTCTGCCGTCTCTTGTGATTCCCATTTCTGTATATCCCCAGCCAAAACGCCGGACGACAAGTACACCTGCGGGATCTCACCAACGATGACGGTTTCCGCTATAAGGAAGTCCGTATGAACATCCACTGCAGTCCGATATGCGGGTACCATCGCAGAAACGGACAGTTCCACGTCCAGATAGACGCTGTGCAATGTTTGATTAACGCCAGCCGCGGAGAATTCACTACGAATAGCTGTATTGACGTAATTGCCAGGAATCACACGAAATGGCACGCCAAAACCACGCCCATTCAAAAGCGGGACGCCTGTCAGGGTACCCACCGGAATCGACAATTCCTCCTGCTGCAATTCCTCCAAGCGGGCGCTGATAGCTTCTGCTAAACGGCTTTTCAGCACATTCATGCGCGCCATGTCGCTTTCCACCGAAGTAATGTTTCCATCCTTATCACGTGCTACCTCGATCAAGGAAGAGTATTCTCCTCCCCCCTGTGCCAATACCTCCTGTACCGATTCATTGATAGACTGGACAGCGTACGTTTGAGCCTGATAACGCGCAACTTCCATAATCACAGGGCGTAACACGCCGTCCAGCAAAGTGCCGGAAACAACAAGAATGGCCAAAAAAACGACAAGCTTGATCTTCCAGTTCAGACGCCTTGTCTTGCGCATCTCCTGACCTCCTAGCCATACTGTCCCTTATGGATTATCATATGCGCAACATACAGGGCACGGAAGCGAAAATTTTTGAAAGATTCTGACAAAAAAAGAAGGAAATCCATAAATTCGGAAGGCTTTACAATATGACAGAAGCCGCATCATCTCCGATATCCGTTCACACCATCGGAAGCATCGCTGCAAGCGAGCGGAAGGATTCCCCCAATGTCAGTCAATATTCCGCCGTCCAGTTCAACTGGCTCAATACCTCTACAGGACAAAAAGCGGCGAATTTTCCCGCCGTCACGATGGGTAAGCAAGCTGCCGGTAAAAGCGAGCGCGTCCGGGGCGATTTTACCACAGCAGCCCCCAAGGAAGCCATAGGAATAGCCCGGGAGAACGACGTCCCCCGCACGCACGCGCAACACGGTAAGGCCCATCTCTTCCGCCGCTGACGCAATTGAAGGATCTTCCGTCATGATACTTTGCTCATCCACCACTACCGTCGCGCACTTGGCGTATCCCTGTTTCACATCAATGGTGCGGACGCCACGTTGTCTCAACGCATACGTCAAAACCGGATCCAACGCAGTAATAAGGCCGAACAGGACATCCCCTATTCGGCATGCGTTAAGGCATACATCATCCGGATACGGCGCACACGGCACCCGATCCGACACCAGGACACGCATACCTATAGACCGCAACAAATCTTCGGCCCACCCGACACCGCGTGCAACCACAAGATCGGGACCACCAAGATGATGCAGGAGCATGTCAGCATGTGACTGGACAGGGAGATCCAACCCCGGCAGAGCCGGACAGCAAACCGTATCAACGCCCAGCCCGGCCAAAGTGTCGAGATATGGCGTAGCGGTAGCGGAAACGGCCGCCAAGCAAACTTTTCCTTGCGGCAAATTCGGCTTTTGCACAAAAAACATGATGCCTTCCTCCGTTATTTCTGAGCACACAAAGTCATATACATGTATCAAAATTCCAACTGCAACACACATGAACAAGGGGTTGAATAGAGAATGGTTCTTCGCCTCAGATTACGTTATTTCTGCTGGATAGTAATAGCGCTGCTTATCAGCGCCACAGCCTTGACATTTGCGGGTAAGGCCCAATCCACAGAGAAAAGCCTGTCGACCACGGATGAGGGCATTCCCCTGCCTATCCTGATGTACCACCATATTCTGGAGCCTTCCAGCCGATGGGGAGACTGCGTCATATCTCCCACGCAGTTTGAACAGGATATGACCTATTTGAAGGAACATGGTTATACGACAATTTTTACCCAGGAACTGATTGACTATTTTGAAAAGGGATCGCCGCTTCCTCCAAAGCCGGTAATTGTCTCCTTTGACGACGGATACCGCAGCAACTTGGAATACGCCCTCCCCATACTCGAAAAACTTGATATGAAGGCTGTAATATCTGTAGTTGGGCGATTCACGGAAGAATACGCTTCCCCTGACTACAGTGTGACCTATGCGCAGCTCAGCTGGGATGATATCGGTAAACTAATCGACTCTGGACGGATTGAAATTGGCAATCATACCTACAATATGCATTATCTGGACAAGGGCCGCAAGGGGACCAAACGTCTCCCAGGGGAAAGCATGGAAGCATATACGAAAGCACTGCAAGACGATATCGGACACTTACAGGACCTTTTACAGGAACACAACGGCATACGGCCCAACGTGTTTGCTTTCCCGTTTGGTTTTATCAGCGACGGCGCTGTAGACATCCTGAAAGGGATGGGATTCCAAGCGCTGTTTACCTGTGCAAACACGATGAACTACATTTCCCCTGACCACCCGGATATACTGTTTCACCTGAATCGTTTCAATCGCCCCTATGGCAAATCTTCTTCGGACTTCATGCAATCTTGCGGGATCCTATAAAAATACGGTGGTTATATGTAAACTGTTTTCCTTATACGTTACGCCAAGTATTTAATTCATAATAAATTTACATAAATTCCTCTTGCCCATTGTATACCTTCATGGTATAATTTAGATATAAGGAAAACACTCTGTTTCCGGGCGCAGAACAGTCCATAAAGGAAGCCCGGAGAAAATGAAGTGCTAAAATTGATCATGGAGGTTCAAAACAATGAAAAAATTTGTCTGCTCAGTTTGTGGTTATGTACATGAAGGCGACAGTGCGCCGGAGCAATGCCCACAGTGCAAAGCCCCCAAAGAAAAATTTGTTGAACAAAAAGGCGAGATGTCTTGGGCCGCTGAACACGTTGTCGGCGTTGCACAGGGCGTGAGTGAGGACATCATGGCGGATCTCAGAGCGAATTTCCAGGGTGAATGCACAGAGGTTGGCATGTACTTGGCTATGGCAAGAGTCGCTCATAGAGAGGGTTACCCTGAAATCGGCCTGTACTGGGAAAAGGCTGCTTATGAAGAAGCCGAGCACGCTGCCAAGTTTGCTGAACTCCTCGGTGAAGTTGTAACGGACAGCACAAAGAAAAATCTGGAAATGCGTGTTGAAGCTGAAAATGGTGCAACCGCTGGTAAATTCGACCTGGCCAAACGTGCCAAAGCCGCGAATCTGGATGCTATCCACGATACCGTTCATGAGATGGCTCGTGACGAAGCACGGCATGGAAAAGCTTTCGCCGGTCTGCTAAAGAGATATTTCGGTTAATGTCATGACGAAAGTGATGATTGAACCGGGGGTCTGTGGTTTTAAAGCGGTAGTAACCGCAGAATCAGAAGACCAGCAAGAGGTAAAGCTCCAGGTGTCCAGTGGCTGTAAAGCCGTACAGGAAATGATGGAAAACTTAGGCGATACTTTTGACGCCTACGAACTTTGTCTGGTCAAGCCCGGGATGGGTCCGCTATATCAATATGCTTCGGAACATTTTCCTGTCCATGCAGGCTGCCCTATACTCGCAGGGATTACGAAGTGCGTAGAGGCTGAGTGTTCTTTAGCTTTAAAGCAGGATGTATCTATTCGTTTTATTGATAAAAACGAAGAATGATCCGGTAATATTAAATTCCTTAAGATGATAAGTTCGAAGAAAGTAGACACGAAAGTGCCTGCTTTCTTTTTTTGCACCTGTTTTGTTGCGGCCGCAAAGGAAGGGAAGATATAGCTGTTCCCTTCCTTTCGATAAGAATACCCAACATATGTGTCCGGAAGTGATTCCTTTCACGTTACAGAGATTCCGCAATCTTTTCCTGCACCTTCGGCTGAAACTCCTTGATCCAACGGTACCGGTTTACCTTGACCACGGCAACAAAGCATTTAAGAATCTGATCCGACTTGAGGCAAAGGAAGACTGCAACCGGCGGCAGTCCGAAGACAAACGCGGACAGCGCAGCGGAAGGCAATACCAGCCCCCACATAAAAATCATATCATTTTTAAGGACAAATTTCGTATCCCCGCCTCCGCGGACAATGCCAGTCAGCGCCGGCATCTGATATGACGTCCCTACCACCGTAACGGACAGGATTGTCATAAACTGGAGCGTCAAATCCTTTGCCTGTGGCGAAATATGATAAAAACCAACGATCAGATCCTTGCAGACAAAAAGAGCAAGCCCCGTACACACGCCAATCACTAGGTACAACACCTGAAGAGTCTTCGCATAAGGGCGGATCA
This sequence comes from uncultured Clostridia bacterium, assembly GCA_946498095.1. GTDB lineage: Bacteria > Bacillota > Clostridia > Oscillospirales > Ruminococcaceae > CAMMMX01. The sequence continues at coordinate 120,220 of CAMMMX010000003.1, read as the reverse complement.
TTTCTTGCCGCCCTTCTCCGATCGTCTTCCCAATCAAAACAGCTGTCGCACTGGCGGATCCATACGTAATAACAGTCAGGATTTGGAATACCGTCGTCGCAATGCTGTTCCCGACGATTGCAGCAGAGCCCATATGCCCCAGAATCGCCGTCTGAACCGCCATAGCCAATCCCCATATGCCATTCGACACCAGTACCGGGGAACCGACGCGAAAATAGGTTTTCAGCAACGTCATATCCAACCGGAAAAAATGCTGTAATCGTAGACATATTTTCCGATCCCGAAACCGCACATAGCAAACCACGATCACAGTCTCTACAATACGCGCCGTCAACGTGGCAATAGCCGCTCCTTGTACGCCCATCCGCGGCGCACCGAAATGCCCGTATATCAGAATATAATTCAGGCAAACGTTAATACAAAGAGTCGACAGAGAAACGACAAAACCGATGACAACCGTTTCCACACTGCGCAACATCGCGATCAGGATATTGGTTACAGCGAAAAAAATGTAAGAAAAGCAGATAATTTGCAGGTATTTGACCCCCTCCGCAATGACTGCTTGGTCATTGGAGAACAAGGAAAGGCAGAAATGAGGGAAGAAAAATACCGCCGCCCACAGCACAATGGAAATAGCAAGTCCCAGGCGCATGCCGATACCTGTCAGCTTCTGAATCGGCCGGATTTCCTTTTGCCCCCAATAACGTGACGAGAGAACCGTAATTCCTTCCCCGATTCCCATAATCAGCATTTGCAGAAAAAACTGGATCTGATTGACCAGAGCCACGCCAGACAACGCATTCTCCGTATATTGTCCCAGCATGACATTATCCGCCAGATTGACGCTAAAAACAATAAGGTTTTGCAGTGCAATCGTAAGTGTCAGTATAAAAAAGCGCTGATAAAAATATTTTTCTCGTACAAATAAACGCATTCAAATTCCCCTTTGACGTCTATTTTTGCTGTAACAGCTTTCTATATCATACCACTACTATCAGCAACGGATCAAGGGGAAATGTCCTGCCCCCTCCGATACCATAAAGGGAAAAGAGAAAAAAGAGGCGACTAGGTCGCCTCAAAAATCATCACATCAATCGCATCGGCAATATTATCCGCAGTGAGCCGCGCTACGCCTGCTGCATCTAAAACAGCGTCGATTTCAGTGGATGTCGCGTCAAAATAACGGATATCGAGCCGTTGCAGAGCTCCTTGCAGAATACGCATATCCTCCGGCGAGTTATCGCCATTCAGCTCCAACTCGAATAATTTACGGGCAACGCAAAGTGCCTGTTGATGCGTAAATAAAGCATTAGACGCTTCTTTGCGAAACTCTTCAATTTTACGCAGTGTACGCATTATCCAACTCATTCCTTTCCATTTGTGGAAGTTTTGGATCGTCCAGCTTATCGTACCCTCTCCTCAAATCAGGAAAAGAGCGTTCGGAACTTGGTCATATCCATTTTTATTATAAACCATTGCCGCTATTTTAGCAATGCTGTTTCCTTTTCCTCTACAAATCAGCTTGCCATACCTTCCTTGACAAACCCTCCAGTGCATGCTAGAATCTATTTAGAAATTTCTCAAAATAGATGGGTGATGTTCCTGATGGGGTTCCCCGAAACCTTCCGCGCACTGGCCGATCCGGTACGCCGTGAAATCCTCGTGTTGCTCAAACGGGGCCGAGTACCCGCTGGAGAGATCGCTGCGCAGTTCGACTTGACCGCCGCCAGTGTTTCCTACCACCTTTCCCAGCTGAAAAGAGCTGGGCTGGTTGCCGAATCCCGTGAGAAGAACTACATTTACTATGAACTGAATGCGACAGTATTGGAAGAAGCCTTGCTGTGGATTTCCCAGTTTACCACCCTGAGGTCTCAAGAAGGGAATACAGATGAAGAAAATAAGCATGAAAAATCGTCATAATGGACCGGCCTATTCAGCCGGGACTGCTCCCTTTCCTTTTGTCTGCAATCTTTTACAACAACTTGCCTGCGAAGGATCCGAGCCATCGGGACTCACACGGGAATGTGAACAGCTACATGCCGCGGTTTTTGGCCGCTTTCGGTATCCCTCTTTCCCTTTTCGTTATTCAAATGATCGTCACCATAACGTTGGACCACAATCCCAAACAGAAAAATATCCCGCCTATCAAGCGGACGATAGGTAAGTTTTTTGTCCCCGCTGCAGCGCTAATCAGCAGAGTACCATGCTGTGGGGCCTATCAATCCCGCCAAATACCTCAGTGCCTTGATTTGCGCTGCCTTTTTGTTCATCGGCAATGTGTCGGATGAACCGTACGTTCGGTATCAAACTGCCCTGGACGTTACACAGCGCGGAAAATTGGCGCCGAACTCACCGGCTAGCCGGATTTCTTTGGGTCATTGACGGAATCCGATGAATTCTCGTCACATTTCTCCCAGGATGCATCTTGCTTACTGGTATGTTAGCAGCCGTAATGGTTGCCGTCCCAATTGCATATTCGTTTTTCCTATACCGATTCCGTCAACTGTAAAGGAGAGCATACAAGTGAAGACGTTACTTGTCGCCATTAACGCGAAATACAGCCATACATCCTTATCGGTACGTACGCTGCATGCATATGCCCGTGTAACTTTCCCTCAATCGGAAATCTCATTCGCTGAGTACACCATAAACCAGCGTCCAGACGCTATTCTGGCAAAGCTGTATCATGCAAAGCCTGATATGATTGGCTTTTCCTGCTATATTTGGAACATCGAAACAGTATGCGTCCTAGCACGTGAGATCCGCAAACTTTTACCGGAATGTTTCCTCTTCTTCGGCGGACCTGAGGTATCCTTTTCCTTTGACTCCTACCTGACGGAAGGTTTGTGTGACTGTGTATTGACCGGTGAAGGAGAAGCTTCCTTGGTCGCCTTGTTACATGCGCGTGAAAACGCCTCCAGCCTAGACAGTGTCCCGTCCGCTGCCTTCCTACAAGAGGGATCCATTGTACATATCCCGCAGGCTGCGCCGATCTGTTTGGACACGCTCCCCTTCCCCTATGACAATCTGTCAGTATTAAAAAACCGTATTCTCTATTATGAAGCGTCGCGTGGCTGTCCGTTTCAGTGCAGCTACTGCCTATCTTCCCGCGAAAAAAGTGTGCGTTTTAAAAGCTTGGACACTGTCCTGCCTCAGCTACAGCGCTTTCTAGATGCAAAGGTGCGGCAAGTCAAGTTCGTCGACCGCACTTTCAACTGTCGGAAGGACTTTTGCATGTCCATCTGGCGTTACCTCGCCGCGCATGATAATGGTGTAACAAACTTTCACTTTGAAATCGGCGCTGACCTTCTCGACAGCGAATGCTTGGACTTCCTTTCCTCCGTCCGCCCAGGCCTGTTCCAATTCGAGATTGGCGTTCAGTCTACCCATCCGCAGACATTGTCCGCCATTCACCGCAGTGCACCCAAGGACAAGTTGTTTGACAATGTTCGTGCACTTCGTACACATACCCCTGTTCACCTACATCTGGATCTGATCGCTGGACTGCCTTATGAAAATTATGCCGCCTTCCGACAGAGTTTCAACGAAGTGTATGAACTGGCTCCACACCAACTGCAGCTTGGCTTTCTCAAGGTTTTAAAAGGCTCCGGACTGGAACGGGAAAAGACAACGTTCGGACTGGTCCACCATACACTGCCACCTTATGAAGTATTGTACACCGATGCGCTTTCATATGAGGATGTTCTGCGCCTCAAAGGGATAGAAGAGATGACTGAGCTTTACTATAACAGTGGCCGCTATGGAAATACTTTGACTGCGCTCCTACAGCTGTTCCCCTCCCCTTTCGATTTTTATCAAGCTCTGTCCCAATTTTATTTCTCCGCCGGATACATCGATACACCACCTTCACTAACGGAGAGCTACCACATCTTGCTACGCTTGGCATCCCAACTACCCAGCGCAGATACCCATCGGATAGGATGGCACATCAAGTACGATATGCTGCGGCACCAGAAGATCGGATCTACACCAGAGTGGCTTCCTACCGATCTATACTCGCGTTATAAGGAACAAATTTTTGCTTTTTACCGGGATGAGAAAAATATAGCGACCTATTTGCCCCATTATCAAGGGATGCATGCGCTGCAAATCTTCCGTCTGGCCCATTTGGAGGTTTTTCCCTTCCAGCTTGAAACGGGTGCAAGCACACCTACTGCCTATCTGTTTGACTATGCGCACCGCGACGTACTCGGTCGGGCGTCCGTGAGACAGGTCATGTTACCGGAGATGTAATGTTTCCATGTGCCTGCCAGAGAATTTCCTGCTTTCTTCCCTACATAACCGTCCTTTTTGCCTGTTATCTGTTGTAAAAAAGCACAGGTGTCGTCCCCCGATGGCGCGAAATATTCCTTACGAACTATTACCGCCTGATAGATGATGGACGCTTCTTTTCAAAGAATGTTTCCAAAGATGTTGATTTCACTCCCATATCGCTCTAACCATCCCGTGTCTCATACTTATGAAAAAAAGGGGACGTCCTGCGGCGTCCCCTTATAGTGATTTCTATTGAATTATTTAATGTAAAGTATCTCCGCTTTCACCGCTTTGGTGCCGGTCAACTGTTCGGTACGTGCGTCCGGCTGCCCTATACCCGCAAACAACGTTGCACTTTTTGCGTCAAAAACGCGGTCGCCATCCTCATTGACAACGGGAAAACTTTCCGGACGGATCGTCAGTGTGACTGTCTTGGACGAATGCGCCGGTAAGGACACACGCTGGAATCCGCACAAGCTGTGGTTGCGTACCGCATACGGCGTGCCGTTATGCTTGATGTATAACTGGACAACCTCTTCCATTTCCACATCGGACTGGTTTTCAATTGTAACCTGCACCGTCAACGATTCGCCTTCCCGCACCTGTTCCGGCGCTTGCAGATCCGTCACCGCTGCCTTTCCGTAAGTCAGGCCGTAACCGAACGGATACAGCGCCTCCTTCTCCATGTAACGGTAGGTGCGGTTCTTCATCGCATAGTCCTCAAAATCAGGCAGTTCTTCGGTGCTTCTGTAGAAAGTGACCGGCAGCTTGCCTGACGGTGAACATTCGCCAAACAGGATAGATGCCGCTGCGTCACCACCCTGCTGCCCGGAATACCATGCCTCCAGGATAGCATCGCAATGTTCATCGGCATAATTAACGCTTAATGCGCTGCCATTCGCCAAAATCAGTACCGTCGGCGTGCCAGTTTCTACGACCTTTCGCAACAACTCTTCCTGGCAAGGCGGCAGATCGAGCGTTGCCTTATCTCCGGAACCGTATGGATTATGCGCATCACCCTCTTCCCCTTCCATTGAAGGATCGAGGCCTAGGCAGAGAATCGCGACGTCAGCTTCCTCCGCACAAATAATCGCTTCAGATAGATACTCGTTATAAGGCTCCTGCCCCTCGACAGGATTCAAATACAGAGGGCTGCCCATCGCATATTCGACACGCACGTCCCCGCCCACATAGTTCTGGATCCCCTCCAGCAACGTCACGTAACGGGACGGAACGCCTTCATAATTTCCTTTCAGCACACTTCTGCTGTTCGCATTAGGGCCGATGACTGCAATGGTGGATAACTTTTCCTTGTCCAACGGCAGCAGTCCATTGTTCTTCAGAAGTACCATCGCTTTTTTTGACGCTTCCAACGCCATGTCCTTATGTGCCTGGCAATCGTTCGCCGCATAGGGAATACTATCATATTCGCACTGCTTGTCAAACATGCCCAAACGGATCCGAGTTGTCATCAGCCGGGTAACGGAACGGTCGATATCCTCTTCCGTAATCAGGCCTTTTTCCAGAGCACTGAGGACATAAAGGTAGGTTCCTCCGCAGTTGAGATCACAGCCGTTCGTCAACGCAAGCGCCGCAGATTCTTCAAAACTTTTGGTAACCAGGTGATGATAATGGAAATCTCCCAATGCGCCACAGTCGGACACAACATGGCCGTCAAATTTCCATTTCCCGCGTAAGATATCCTTCAGCAACGTCTTGCTGCCGCAACAGGGCTCGCCGTTCGTACGGTTATAAGCACCCATAACACTCTCCACTTTCGCTTCCTTGACGCAGGCTTCAAAAGCGGGAAGATAAGTTTCATACATGTCCTTCTTGCTGACGACTGCGTTGAAAGAGTGCCGATTGTGCTCGGGCCCGCTATGAACAGCAAAATGTTTCGCACAAGCTGCTGCTTTCAGCCTCTTTCCCTTTCCCTGAATCCCTTTGACAAATGCGACGCCCAAACGCGACGACAGGAACGGATCTTCGCCGTAGGTCTCATGTCCTCTCCCCCAACGGGGATCCCTGAAAATATTTACATTCGGGGACCAGTATGTCAAACCCTTATAAATGGCGCGATCTCCTTTTTTCGTGTATTGATTGTATTTCGCTCGTCCTTCGGTGGAAATCACGTCAGCGATCTTTTCCAGCAGAACATCATCAAACATCGCTGCCAGCGCGATGGCCTGTGGGAACATCGTCGCAGTTCCGGCACGCGCAACGCCGTGCAGCGCCTCGTTCCACCAGTTATAACTTGGGATACCAAGCCGTTCCACAGCAGACGCGTCATATTTCAGCTGTGACGCTTTTTCCTCCAGCGTCATCCGCGATACGAGATCGGCAGCGCGCTCCTTGTCCGGGAGCGACTCATCCAGGTATTTAACGTACTCCATAGTTTCCTCCTTTATCTTCCCATCCCAGTGGACGGGCAAAACCCATAAAGGGCGGAGACGGTTTCACCCATCGCCACCCTTTACAGTTTCCAAGTTACTTGTAAAGCGGCCCGTAATTTTTGCAGGCGGCAAAATCTGCGCTCTCCTTATCCTTGGTACCGAAAGCGCCAAAGACATGAGGACGGAAGATATCCTTCTCATCTATATTGTGCAGCGACACAGGAATGCGCAGCATGCTCGCCAACGTAAGCAGGTCTTTACCGATATGGCCGTAGGTCAAGGAACCATGATTGGCTCCCCAGTTCGCCATGACACTATAAACATCAGTAAAGCAGTCCTTACCGTTCAGACGAGGAGCAAACCAGGTGGTAGGCCAAGTCGGATCGGTACGCATATCCAGCTTCTCATGCATATCATCCGGCAGCGTGACGGTATATCCTTCGGCGAGCTGCAAAACCGGTCCCAGTCCATTTATGTAGTTGAGACGAATCATCGTCACTGGCATTTCCGCGCGTGTCTTGAAATGGGACGAGAATCCGCCGCCTCGGAAATAGCCGAGATCCGCCGGGCACCAGTCGGTCACGCTCAGGCAGGCGTCAATATCCTGCTGCGTCATATCCCACCAAGGTTTCATGACGCCGTTTCCGTTTTCATCTTTGGACATACCAGTGGCGTCCAATGCAGCGGATCCGGAATTAATCAGATGAATGAAGCCGTCCTTCGCCCGTCCCTCAGGACGCTTACCAGTCACACGCTCGACAGAATCGGGGCTCCAGTACGTACGTACATCGGCGAAGACGCTTGCGGTACCGGTCAGCAGCTTACCAAACAGCATGGACAGTCCATTGAAGGAATCATTTTCGGTTGCAAAGGAAATCGGCTCGCGTTTGCCGTTCCAATCAAAGGTCGAGTTGAGAATCGCTTCTGTAAAGTCCGCATTCGGCTGCCAGTCGGACCACATACGCTGTCCCTGGAAGCCGCCAAGAATGGCGTTACGGCCGTTAGACTCCTCGGGGAATCCCATCTCTTTCAGCTTGGGGTTGCCCATCAGGATATCCCGGCAAACCAACGTCTGCTTGATGTTGAACTCCCATTCCTTATCCTTCTGCTCGCGGGAATGACGCATATGCTCGGGGTTTTTATCAAACCCTTCCGGACACTTCTCCTTCGCCCACTTCAGTGCCTTCTCGTACTCGTCGTGATCATAGATCCCCAGCTGGATACGACGCAGCACCTCGGCCATATCGACCCATTCCGCACGAATACCGAAATAATCCTGCAGCATCTGCTGCTCCACATAGGATCCCATGATGCCCATTGAAACGGAACCCAGCCCTACATAAGCTTTCCGACGCATCTGACCAACCGCAACAGCACAGCGCGCAAAACGCAAGATCTTCTCCTTCACATCATCCGGGACACTTCTGTCGCTGGCATCCTGCACATCATGACCATAAATCGCAAATGCCGGCAGCCCCTTATGCGCATGCGCAGCCATGACAGCCGCCAAAAAGACCGCTCCAGGCCGTTCGGTGCCATTAAAGCCCCACACTGCTTTGATGGTCAACGGATCAATATCCATAACTTCGCTGCCGTAGCACCAACACGGCGTGACCGTCAAGGTCGCACAAACATCCTCGTGCGCGAACTTATCCGCACAGCGGCCCGCTTCGGCGCCGCCGCCGATGGTCGTATCCGCGATCACACACTGTACCGGCGTGCCGTCTGTGTATTTCAGATTTTTGCTGATAAGCTCAGCAGCAGCAGTCGCCATATTCATCGTCTGTTCTTCCAAGCCTTCTCGTACACGGAGACCGCCCATCCGACCGTCGATGACAGGCCGGATACCTATTTTCGGGTAACTCATCAAGTTTCCCTGCCTTTCTGTTAAATCTGGAGTATACTCCAGGATGGCGAACGCATCGTTTCACGCATCCATTATGAAAACATTGTACCGCATAACGCTAAGAAATACAAGCGGTTTTTTGCAAACAAATACCTCTTCTTTTTTGCGCTCACTCTTTCCTTTGGGGAAGAAACCGCTGCAAACGCAACCGCAACCAATCCGGGACAAACAGCAAACGATCGACCGCCATCGCCACCGCGATCCCTATCGTCGTATCGATAACGCGGTTAACCACATATAGCAGCGTATCTTGTATCCCCCTGTCGACGTTGGTCACGATGCTGAGAAAAACGATACAGCAAATGGCGGAGGAACCTGCACGGCGGATTAAGCCGCAGATGTAAATCAGCAAAATGATACAAACTGCATATAGAAAAAATTTGAAACACCACCAGGTCGACGGCAGCAGGAGCGACAGCTCCAGCACAAAATATCCAACCGTTCCTCCAATCACCGTCCCGATAAACCGGTTCAAACCATAACGAAGGGTCTTGTCATAGGAGGGCTGGATACACATGACCGCAGCGATGCAAGCGTAAAATGCGCTGTGACGCCGCAGCAGTGCAGACAGAAACAGACAGATCAGCACCGACACCGCAGTCTTGACATTTCGCATTCCGATCTGCGGAAAAAATCTTTCATGATTTCCCGACATCTTTTTTCCAATTCCTCCCGGCAATTGATTCCCGATCGCTTTCCTAACGTATAATTTTTTGCAGTAGGGGTAGTCCTTTTCATTCACGAAGCCTGTCTGTAATCGGATAGGCTCTTTTATTGTAGCATATCCCGCCGGTCTTGTATAGCGGCGCTGTTATCATCCAAGCAGAGAAATCCCCCGGACGATAAGCTGTCCGGGGGCGCCGCTATGGAACCGTTTTGGGAAAAGGAATCGGCTAGCCGTATTAAAGGATGATGCAGATAAGTCCTCCGCAGCCTTCGTTAATGATCCGTTCGATTGTCTCCTGCAGTTTGAGGCGGGCGTCGCTAGGCATCCGGTACAGCTTGTTACGCAGGCCCTCGTTGACCAAATCATGAAGCGAAGTACCAAAAATATTCGACTCCCAGATCTTTTGCGGACTTTCTTCGAACTCTTTGAGCAAGTACATGACCAGCTCTTCCGACTGTTTTTCGCTGCCAACAATCGGAGAAACCTCTGTTGTAATATCCGCCTTCATCATGTGGATAGATGGCGCGCTCGCCTTAAGGCGTACCCCATACTTGCCTCCCTGCTTGACGATCTCCGGCTCCTCCAGCGAAAGTTCCTCCATGGAGGGCATGACGATGCCGTACCCTGTCGCGTTGACCTCCTGTAAGGCCCCGCGTACCTTTTCAAATTCCCGTTTCATTTGTGCCAGTTCCAGCATACAAGGCATCAAATCGCCTTCGTCATGAATTTCCAGCCCAGTCTCTTCCCCCAGAATTTGATAAAAAAGATCGTTATTGATCAGGACCGAGACGACTGCGCTACCGCTGCCAAGATCGATATTATCGACACGGCAGTGGGTGACGTTCTCGCAATTTTGCAGCTTGCCGCTGATTTGTTCCACTTCACTGATATGTTCAATCCCCTCTGCTGCTTCCCGGATCGCGGTAAACACTTGGTTTTTCAGCCAGTGTTCCTTAGGTAGGACTGTGATCCATCTAGGGATATCTACACAAATTTCCTTTACGGGGAAAGAAAATAAAATCTGGGAGATGATTTCCCGAATATCATCCTCGTCCAATTCCAGACAGTTCACCGCCAGTACCGGAACACCGTATCGTTCCTCCATTTGGGTACGCAGTGCCCGGCTTTGCTCCGATGTGGGATTCACACAATTGAGCAACACAATAAAGGGTTTATTGATCTCCTTCAGCTCCCGGACAACCCGCTCTTCACACTCCTCATATTCCTCACGCGGGATATCGCTGATGCTTCCATCGGTCGTCACAACTAGGCCTATCGTGGAATGATCGTTGATAACTTTTTGTGTCCCGACTTCCGCCGCCATATTGAAAGGTACTTCACTGTCAAACCACGGCGTCATCACCATACGGGGCATTTCATTTTCGATGTATCCGATCGCACTCGGTACGATATAACCAACGCAGTCAATCATACGCACATTGAATTTTGCATTGCCAAGAGAGACCTCCACCGCTTCCTCCGGAATGAATTTGGGTTCGGTGGTCATAATCGTCTTACCAGCCGCTGACTGCGGAAGCTCGTCGGTGGCGCGCTCCCTTCGAAAGTCGCTTTGGATATTCGGAATGACCAGCGTCTCCATAAACTTTTTAATGAGTGTGGATTTTCCTGTACGGACCGGTCCGACAACACCGATGTAAATATCCCCGTCGGTCCGTTTGGCAATATCTTGATAGATGTTGTTCTCCATGTTACAGCTCTCCTTCCTTATGCCATGGGGATTAACAGAACGCCCCGCCTGGAAATCGTCTCGTCCTCGAGGTCGTTTGCTTCCATCACCGCCAGAACGGGGGTGTTATAGTGCTTGGCGATATCCCAGACGTTTTCACCGGTATCCGCATAATAAAGCGTCATCGCATAGTTTTTCTCGCGCGTCTTTGGTGCGTCTTCATGGACCCGCATATCCTCCAATAACTTCCATACCGTTGACTTGTAGACGCATCCGCCTATCTTAAAATCTATTTTGACTTCCACCGTATTGGCTCCGGTCAATGTATAGCTGACGGATTGGATGTCCAAGTCCGGATCTGCGCTGTAACAGGCGTCCTGATCCAAGAGAGGAATCTTCGCTTCCAGCTCGCAGTTTTTTTCAAAGTATACGATGTTTCTATCGGTATCGATGGCAAGCAGACTGACGACCGGAGACGCTGTTATGACAAGCGTTCCATTTTCGCAAGCTGTGTGAATCCCCCCCACCGTTGCCCAGACATCAATCACGCCCTCAATCGCGCTGTCGCCGGTATCAATGGCACACTTTTGTGATACGGTTTCGTTCAGAATGTTTTCCAATTCTTCCGTTCTAACATCTGCACTACTGTGATCCGTTTCGTAGGCTGTTGAGTATTCATCGAGTACGCCAGCAAACTCCCTCTTCCCATTGGCCGAGCACTGGATGGACAGGACGATTTCACAAGCCAACATTTGTGGATCGTCTGGTGCATTCTGGTGCGCAGTTACATCGCAGGTAATCACATAGCAGGTAACATAACACTGAAAGCTTTCATCCACACCTTCGACATCCACAATCTGGCTGATGGGTATGGTATATTCCAACTTTTCCGTTTTGCATGCATCATCGGCGTTGACAAACAGAACGCAAAGCCGAGCTTCCCCTTTTGCAATGATCTTTCCGCTGATGACCTTACAGTCGGTAACGACAGCGTCACAAGTCGCCTTCAAAATCGTCCCGACACTGGCATGTGCGAAACCGGTCTCCAGTTCCTCGCGCACGGTAAATTGTTTATTCGCCAGCTTCCGCCCGCTCGTATAAGGAATTTGACGCCTGCGCTGCTGGACCCCCATCCCTTCCACATCGCAAAGAACGTCCTTTCTTATCTGTGCATAAACCTTGATCTGGCAGCTGATTGCCCCGCGTATATCGATCCGGCGAGAATTGACTACCCGGCAATTGACATAGTCCGTTTTAGGACGGATATGTACAACGGGGTTTTCACAAGAGGCATTCAGTTCCACTGTCTTGGAATAAGTCAACTTCTGATCGATACATTTCATGGCCTTCATGTCTTCACTGAGGTAAAGCACCTTAATCAGCACCACTGTATCCACCGTAAGCTTATCCCCCGACACATGATAGGAAACAACCTTCGGCGTCAGCTGGCATTTCAGAACCTTGAAGATATCGGCGCAATAGTCCGGCAACAGGTAATCGAGCTCGACAGCTTGTTCCGCCACACCGTCATACGCCAGCTCATTGACACAAACCGATTCCCTGTTCATATGAAGCTCCATAGCATTTTCTCCTCTCGCTCTATGAAATTTGTTTTCAGTCACCTATTGGATTCTGGTTCCCGATTCCTACCCTATCTATATTCAACTGGTAAAGCTTGTATGCCCCGCTTCCAAGGTTTTTTCGCAAATCCCGCCCGGTCAGTTTCTATGAAAATAGGTATGGGTTTCCCCAACTACGTACCGGCTGAGCAGAAGCACTGCCAGCAAGTTGGGAATTGCCATCAGCCCATTGAAGGTATCGCTGAGATTCCACACAAGTTCCATCCGGATACAGGCGCCAACAACGATCATCACCACAAACACGATCCGGTATAGTTTCACGCTGCGCCGTTTCTTCGACAGATATTCCACACATTTTTCCCCGTAACAGCACCATCCAATGATGGAACAGAAACCAAACAGGATGACAGCCAGCGTAATAAAACCACTCCCCCAGCTGCCCAATACCTCCCCGAACGCAGCGGATGTCAGTTCTGTTCCCGTCAGGCCGCCGCACCAGCAGTCGGAAGTAAGAATGACCAGGGCTGTGATGGTACACATAAGGATGGTGTCCAAAAACACCTCGAATACGCTCCAGAAACCTTGCTCTACCCCTGATCGGCAGTCTGCACAAGCATGCGCGATTGGCGCGGAACCAAGCCCTGCCTCGTTGGAAAAGACCCCTCGGGATAGCCCGTATCGCATGGCCAACAGGATCACATACCCGCTGATACCGCCGCCCACGGAAGAGAAGCTGAACGCATATCGAAAAATCAACCCGAAAGCGTCAAAAAAGCGTTCCCGGTTAACAATGAGCACCACAACCGCTCCAGCAAAATAGAGCACCGTCATAAAAGGAACGACGATCTCCGCAATCCGGCCGATCCGCTTCACACCGCCGATAATGACTAATCCGCAGATGAAAGCAAGCAGCAGACCTGCTATGATTGTGCTAACGCCATAGCTGTTATGCGCCGCTTGGGCGACGGCATTCGCTTGAACCATGTTCCCAATCCCAAAGGAAGCAACCGTACACAGAACTGCAAACAACACCGCCAGCCATCTACTGCCCACTCCCCTTTCGATATAATACATCGCGCCACCATGATACCCACCGCTTTTATCACACTGACGGAAACGGATTGCAAGCACTACCTCCGCATATTTGGTCGCCATGCCGAAAAAAGCACTGACCCACATCCAGAAAATCGAGCCCGGTCCTCCGATAACGATGGCCGCTGCCACACCCGAAATATTGCCAATCCCCATTGTACCAGCCAAAGCTGTCGACACTGCTTGAAAAGGCGTCATACGTTGCTCGTGCTTTTCTCCTTTTTTCTGGAATAGGCTTCCCACAGTCGATTTCCAGATAACGGGAATCTTGGTCAACTGAAAAAAACCGCACCGGACGGTAAGATAAATACCCGTTCCCACCATCAGCAACATCATCAGCGGTCCCCAAATAACCGCCCCCAATGCGTCGTTGAAATTTTCCAGAAACGCCATTGGCTTCCCCCTCTTCCTGCCTTCCCACAAAAAAGCTGCGGGAGACATACCGTTGTTTAAACAGTATGTCTCCCGCAGCCTCAATATGCCCCACCAGGGCGCCTGGTAATGGCAGTAGTTCCAAAGGATTCAGCAGGGCTTATGCATCCAAATGGAAGCGGTATGCAGGCACTGCACAGACTCTTCCATTTCAGTAAAAGCGTCCACAATAAAGCCCGCCTGCTGCATTTCTTCAAGATAGCCTTGCCTGCTTTTTGGCCTCGCCGGCAGCATTGGCAGCATCACTTTGATTGCCCCACAAGCCCCATAAGCAGAACGCTCCGACGCTGTAACGTAATCCTCTCCGGTTAGCGACTGCCATTGTGTAAACGTTTCAACCCTGCCCTCAAATGCGTCCGGGCTGTAAGCCTGCCGGATCAGTATGACCGGAGCACCCGGTTTCAGCGCATCATACAGGTGCTTGAGATAGCATTCCCGATCCAGATCTGTGACCAGCATATGCAGCCCCATAACATCAATCGCTGCATCATAGCTTCCTTCAACGGGCTGCCTGACCATATCGTGCTCTATCACGGATGCTTCCGGACAGGTCCGCAACGCTTCGCGCGCTTTCTCTACAGCGGACGGTGCCACGTCCAGACCGCGGTAGAGGCATCCTAGGCGGGATAAAACCACACCTGCTGCGCCTTCCCCACACGCGGTTTCCAACACGTTTTTTCCTTCAAGACCGTTTTCGCGCACCCAATCCTCGAGCATGCTCCCCAGAACCGGATCATCAGGCTGGTGTCCCCAATGAGTCGCTCCTGCCGCGTATACCGTCCGGTAACGCGATTCATACGAAAGATAATAAGGCTCACTGAAACTGTCTCCATCCTTCTCCAGCGGCCGGACCCTGCCGGACGTTTTTTTGGAGAAAGCAAAAAATTTCATCAGCAGGAACGTCACCGGGATACCGATGATCGCTGCAAGCGCGTAAGCAATTAGCTTATGCCAGCCAAGGATGTTATATATCAAAATGACCACAAGATTTTGTATGATGAAATTAGGGATATAAGAGATACAGAACTTAACAAACTTTTTGAAATGCAAGCGTTCCTTGAATGTAATAAAACTATTCAGTAGATAGGAAATCAGCAGCCCTGTAATGTATCCGAGAACGAAGGAAAAATTAGCGTCAAGGAAAAGGGAATAAAGGTATGAAAACACAATACCATTCAGGGTGTTGATCCCGCCTATCACGATAAACCAGAAAAAGTCACGGGAAAAGAAGATCCGAATCAGACTTTTTATTTTTTCCATTTTTGCACTCCTGTCTGTCGCAAGCAGGTATTCCCCGACCTACGACAGCGTATTTATATTTTAATGATATGTTTATTATATTATCCCCAAATAACGCCCTTGTCAATGCTGAAGCCGCTGCGAAGTTCACGAAAGAACCATGCAAGCGCTACTTGAACAGCTTTTCAATGAATAATTGCTTGCCGCAGCCGTATTTCTGCGATACAATAAGGGCAAGGCGGAGGATCACGGCAGTCCACGCCGGCAGCTTGCCGTAAATATACAAATGGAGTGAGGATGAAATGTTTGTATCCAGTAGAACAGGACAATATATCGCACATATGAGAAAAAAACAGGGTTTGACCCAGGGACAGCTTGCGGAAAAGATGGGTGTAAGCCACCAAGCGGTCAGCAACTGGGAACGGGGAGAGTCCATGCCAGACATATCGCTGCTGACTCACCTGGCCCAGGCACTCGGCACAACGGTCGACCGCCTGTTACATGCCGGCGAACTCGGCTTGGAAACGCCGCCGCAGGTAGAGTCCGCCACATATCCCCCCAAAACAGCAGCTGACCTGGAACCGGACATAACAGCCTCGTCAGCCGCCGGGTTAGATGACGACCGGGAACAGAATGCTTCAAAAGAAGTAAACCGCGACTTAGAAGAACGAATCGCATCCTCCATCCGCAAGGCGATGGAAGCGTCGTCCGTTGCCGCTCAAAACGGTTTACAGAACCTGGACCACATCATTCAAAACGCTATGCAAAGCGCTTTTGAGGCGCAGGGAATGGCACAGGAGCTGTCTCAAAGTATAGCCGGGACAGTCAGCGATGCGGTGGAAGGTGTTGCTAGGGAAACGCAAAGAGTCGTCAGGGAAGCGGAAAATGCCGCAGAGGATCGGAAAAAGTTTTGGGGATGGAAAAGCGGCTTCAAGAGAAATGGCAGCAACAGCGGCAAGGAGTCTGGAAAAAGCACGCCGGAATCCGACGAGATATCCCCTGATCCGGAGCATCCGGCGTCAGCCGCCGCGCCGGATTGGGACAGCATCCTGGCGTTAGCGCCCTTCGCTTCGCAAGATACGTTGGACGCGCTTGTGTCCCGCGCGGAACAAGCCGCTGATTTCAACCATATTGCTACACTTGCTCCTTTTCTTTCAGAAGAAACACTAGGCAGGATTGTTAGCCAAATGGATGAAAACATTGACTTTGGCAAAATCCAGTCTCTGGCACCATTCTTGAATCAAGACGCCCTAGATACCTTAGTTCAACACTTAAGCGAAAAGGCAGATTTCGACAAAATTAGCGCACTTGCCCCTTTCCTTTCGGAAGATACCTTAAGCCGAATTGTCGACGGAATGGATCCGCAAATTGACTTCGCCCAATTGTCGACACTCGCCCCTTTCCTGAACATTGACACGCTAGGCCAATTGGTGGGACGCCTCAAAGATATTAATGATTTTGGTAAAGTCGCAGCACTTGCTCCCTTTCTTTCGGAAGAAGTGCTGGACACACTGATTCAGTCCCTGGACATGGACGCCGATATTGAGCAAATCGCAGCGTTAGGACCTTTTCTCTCGGAAGAAACGCTTACCAAATTGGCACTGGACTTACAGGAACGGAACCGTTTCGACGCAGTTACAAAGCTCGCGCCGTTCTTATCCGAAGAAACACTCGATAAACTCATCCGCAAACAATTCGAATAGTCTGATTGTGAGCCGGCTCGGAATTTTATCCCGGGCCGGCTTTGGATAAAAGGACAGAACGACAAGTCTCCAAACAGGCGAGTTGTCAAAAATAGAAATTTCGTACCGTATTCTCCTCAAAATGCCATTGCAAGCACCGTCCCTTGTTTCCATGCCCAAGCTATGTAGGAAGCAGATGACAGAGCAGCGGTAACAAAACCGGTACCGCCGCGGTACATACGGCGCCGTGAAAAACGGAGATCAACAAGAATTCTCGGTTAACATATTGAGAAATTGCCGGAAGAGCGGTATCCATGGACGTAGCGCCGGCAGCAGAAATTGCTGCGTAAGGGCTTATGTAAACAGACAGACAGGGCGCCAGAATGATGGCAAACAGTTCCCGCAGGACATTCGCCAGGAAGGTGACTGTCCCCGCCTGCGGACTGATGAGATCATTGACCGTTAAAGCAGACACGCTGTAAAACGCCAGGCCCGCACCCACGGCGCCGCCTTCCCTCAGAGACTTTCCCATCAGCATCGAGGCAAGGATTCCGCCGGCAACAGATCCCGTTATGGTCGTTAACGGAATCAGTATGATCCGTATCCCATAGCGGCGAAGCTGTACAAAATATCTCTTATTCTGCCCGATGTCGATCCCTACTGCCAGAATCAGCACGTTCAGAGCAACGCCTGAAAATTCGGTAAAGAAGGCAGAAATCTGAGGCGGAAACCACAGGCTCCCACACAGGATGCCAAGCAACAGGCCCGCAACAGCCACCACAATCACGGTTTTTCACCCTTCCTATACCGTGGTAAAAGGTGGGATACCAGTATGACTAACCCAACGCCTCCCGCTGTTGAAAGTACCGCATAAATCAAAGAAGAAAGTCCCATACTTTTTAGATTTTCCCAAAATCCGTCCCCTGCTCCCAGAGATACGCCCATGGAAAACAGCAGTAAAACGATACCTGCCTGCACAAGATGGTGCAAAGCCCTGGACAGTCTCTGCGGAACTAAAAAGCATCCTAATAGGATACCCAGGGCAAGAACACATACGATCTCCAATCCGATTTCCTCCTTTCCGCCTATCAGACAACTGTGCGGCGGAAACTCAGACCGCCGAAATTCGAAAGCAATTCTTTTCTTATTGTCCTTTAGTCCATTATACGCAAACAGGTTCGAATATGCTTTTCCTGCGAAACTCCTGTAGAGATACCTCAAGATACAAAAAAAGAAATTCCCAGGCATGAAATACGCCCGGGAATTTCTTTTCTGTGTCCGCTTAGTACGAAACACACAGGAACTCTCATTTGTTCCCATCAAAATCTTATGACTTTCTGCTATCGTGCCACAGAAGCCCTACTGCAACATCGCAATCAGCGCCTGCGTACACTGCGCAATCTCATCCACATTCTGATTCTCATATTCTAGCGTGAAGTATTTCGTTCCACCTGCTTCCTCACACGCCTTGACAACCTCCGGCCAGTTCACGTCATCCTTTCCAATGACAACATCATAGCCATCTGACAGAGAATAAGGCTTCATATGGATAATCGTTGAACGACCAGGATACCGGCGGACAATCTCCGACGGCTCTGCATGACCGCTGCATAAAACATTGCCCGTATCCACCTGCATAATAACGTCGTCTGCTACCGTTGAAAACAGAATATCCCATGGTACCGTTCCATCCTCTAAAGGAACAAATTCCTCCGTATGGTTATGATAACCTAAGTACATTCCTTGTGTACGTAACTTCGCCGCAATTTGGTTGAACAGCTGTGCGGTCTTTTTCCAATTCTCCACACTTCCGGTCATATCGCCGGGCAACGCCGGAATAACGATATACGGATTTCGCACCGCTTGATTAAAGGCAATCGTTTCGTCAATCTTATCGTCCGTCAACATATCCACCGGCGTATGCCATCCTACACAGGACATCCCTGTTTTTGCAAGCCCCTCGTTGATGCTGTCTGTGGAATACTGAAAGCCGCCGAAGAACTCAACGTAATCGCACCCCATCGCTTTGACCGTTTCCAGCGCTTTCATCAAATCCTGCGCATACAAATCCCGGATGGAATAAAGCTCGATGCCTACCGGATATTTTGCCATGTCTACCGCTCCTCTTCCAGAAATTTTGTCTGAACCCCTGAACATTTGCCCTGAAAACGATCCAGCAAATGTAAGGATGCTTTTATTATAGCATATTCCTCTGTACTGTCAATCGGGTAGCCTCACATCATCGGTGAAAACAGCCTCAAGAAGGCACGTATCACCTTACGGTACCATTTCGTTGTCAGGACTTCTTGCATCGTAATTTCCTGGCATTTTTCCAGCGTCTGCAAAAAATCCACTTTGACCTGCGCGACACAGGGCGTATCGTACATCCAGATACCGTTTTCAAAATGCAGATAAAAACTTCGAAAATCAAAGTTTGTCGTTCCTACAATACAGAGCCTATCGTCAGCTACGACGGCTTTTCCGTGGACGAATCCCGGTGTATATTCGTATATCCTCACGCCATGGGCCAACAAATCCCGGTAATTGGCACGCGTTACTTCATGTACAAACCATTTATCCCCAACATGAGGGGTAATAATCCGCACATCAACACCGCTGTCAGCAGCCAAATTCAACGCTGTCAACATCTCGTTGTCCAAAATGAGATACGGCGTCATAATGTACACATAACGTGTTGCAGCATTGAGCAAGCCAATATAAGAAAGCTCCCCCGTCAAATGTCCGGTCACCGGGCCGTCGCCAAAGGGCTGTACAAGCCCATTCGTCTCATAACGCTGTGTGGAAAGGTATTTGGAATAATCCGGCACCTCCCCACTGCAAAGTTGCCAGAACTCAAGGAACATAACCGTCAGCTTGGATACGGCATCCCCCTTGAGAATGACGGAGCAATCCTTCCAATGTCCATGTTTCGGGTACGCGTTGATATATTCATCGGACAGGTTGTTTCCTCCGGTAAATCCGACATTGCCGTCAATGACAGAAATTTTCCGGTGATCCCGATAATTCATAAAAGCATCCAGCGACGGGCGGAACGGGTTGAACACCTGAACCCGGATCCCCAGCTTCCGGATTTCCGCGTCATACTTCGGACGAAGAAGGTTTATAGTTCCCAAATCATCGTAAATCAAACGTACATCCAGTCCTTGCGCTGCCTTTTTTGCCATGATATCCAGGACGGTGTTCCACATTTTTCCTTCCTGAATCATAAAATACTCCATAAAAATAAAGTTTTCCGCCTTTTCCAGCTCCTCTACCAAACGTTCGAAAAAAAACTCCCCCAGCGGCAGGAACTCCGTATAAGTGTGTGCAAACAGTGGGCTGTCGGACGTTCTTTGGATATAGCGGACTTGACGTGCAGCCACCGTATCCTCCTGGGATAAGGTTTCGCACAAAGTTCTATCCTCCGGTAGGACACCTCTTGAAACCTCCGAAATACGTCGCATATCGCGCTTCATCCGCGGTGAAATGTTCCGTTTCCCAAACAAAAGGTATAGCGGAGCCCCGACAATCGGAAACAGCAGCGTCGGGATCAGCCAAGCAATTTTAAACATCGGATTTTCATTTTTGCTGACAATCCAAATGGTAATCCCCACACTAAGCAAGGAAAAGGCCGCATAGACATAAACGAAATAGCTGCTGAGAAAAAGCAGAGCCAGCACAATGCTGGCTACCTGCAAAAATAGAAGGAATGAAATGATAAACAGCCTTGATGTGAGAAAATTGAGCACCTTCTTCATACACATCCCATCCCTTCCATGACTCAACTATTGAAGATTGTGTTGTTTATAGCGTAAATTCTTTTTACGCTTGGCGTTTTCCCTTTTTTGCGTGTAAGTTTTTATGGCCTGCTGATATACTGCAATCAGGTTGCGTCCCAAGGTTTCCGCGCCGGAATTTTGTACCGACTGGCGCACCGACTGTGAAAATGCCTCTTTAAATTCTGCGCTGGACTCCTGATAACGCTTCATATGTTCGTACATCTCCTGCGCTGTACCAAACACATACCCGTTGACGCCATCGCGCACCTGCCCGCGGTTGAGCTCATCCCGGATATGTAAGACTGGAAGCCCCATCGCCATTCCCTCGAGCATCGAAATAGAATTGGTATCAGATACCGAAGTAGTAATATACAGGTCGGAGGCTGCGTAATACGGCAGCAGATCGTCGTGCAAAACCGCTCCGGTGAAATAAACCATATCGGAGATGCCCAGTAATTTTGCCAAGTTTGTTAATTCCTTCCTACAGGGGCCGTCTCCAATAATCATGAGCTTAAAGTGATCGGACGGACGTACCGTTTCAGCCCAATAACGCAGCATAATGTCAACGCTCTTTTCCCGCCCCAATCTTCCGCAAAAGCAGGCCACCAGCGTATCATCGCCAGCCCCTATTTTATCGCGGCATTCCTTACGTTGCTGAGCAGTAACGTTTTGAGGCGAAAACTTGTCCAGCTCAACTGGATTAGGGATAACAGACACCGGCTTTTTGACGCCGCAGTCACGGAAAAATTCCTCCACCTTTTTAGACGGACCGGTTAGCGCCGACGCACGAGATGCCAACAGCTTCGCGTACTTATGACTCGTCTTCTTCACCAGTGGAACGAAAGGCTTAGGCGCGACATAATAAATATAATCGTCATACATTGTATGCAAGGTATAAACCAATGGCACCTTCAGTATCTGTGCAATAATAGCACCCGACATACCGATTCCAAACTCATTGTGTATATGAATAATGTCGGGATTAAACTGTGTCAGCATCAGCAGACGGCCCCGGCTGACCGGTCCGGCAATGCTGTAATTGTAAAACTTCTTGGAATTGACCGCCGGGCAGTGCAGCACGCCATCGCGGATGTAATGCCGCTTGGCGGCAGCATCAGCCGTCACAACAAGGACATCATGACCCAACGCTTCCAGCCCATCCTTTAGGGCCTTCACATGCGTCACGACACCGTTTATATAAGGCAGATATGTCTCAGTAAATAAAGCGATTCTCATTACAATATCCTCCGCATTTTCGCTTTCTTTCTATTATATCTGATCTTCCGGAGAATGTAAACAATACGAAACAAAGCAGACAAGAACAGCCCTGCTATATCATATGCAAAATCAACGTTTTAATTCTTCTTTCCTCATTGCATTCGCCAAAAGCACAAACTCCTCTATATGGAGCTCTTCCGCCCGTGCCGACGGTTTCAACCCCGCCTGAGCCAATGCAGCCGCTACTGACGCCTTTTTGCAGCCCAACGACGCTGAAAGGGTGTTGACCAACGTCTTCCGTCGCTGCGCAAACGCGCTGCGCACCACACGGAAAAAATACGCCTCGTCTTCGACCCCTTTCGGCGTGTCACTCCCTACATCCATCCGAACGACACAGGAATCCACATTGGGGGCGGGCATAAAGCTGCCACGCGAAACGGAAAAAAGAATGCGGGGACGACTGAAATAACGCACCGCTATACTGATGGCTCCAACGTCACGTGAACCGGGCTCGGCGCAAATACGTGCCGCTGCCTCCTTTTGTACCATAACAGTAATTGCCTGAACCGGTAACCTCTGTTCCAGCAGAGACATAATGATAGGCGAGGTAATATAGTAAGGGAGATTCGCACAGACATAGACGTCCATACCCGGAAATTCATTACGAACTACCTCAAGCAGATCGATTTTCAATACGTCGGCGTTAATCACCTTCACATTCGGGCAATCGGCAAGGGTATACTCCAGCACCGGTATCAAACGGCTGTCGATTTCCACTGCAACCACTTTTTCCGCTACTTTCGACAGTTCAGTAGTCAACACACCGAATCCTGTCCCAATTTCGATCACGCCTACTGGACGTCCCGGGTCCGTTCCCAACTGTGCTATTCTGGGACAAACGGATGGGTTAATTAAAAAATTCTGCCCCAAAGCCTTAGAAAAAGAAAACCCAAATTTTCTCATGATGTCCCGAATAACCGACTGATTCGTTAAATTCAAACGGCTTCTCACCTTTCCTCATTTTGATCCTTCTCTTTCTCCCTTTGCTGCAGGTGTCCCATCAATCGGTTGTTCAACCAAATTCCAAGCAAACCGATACCAGCAGTACCTGCAAAAATCAGAATCGTCATCCACCATTTACCGCTTTGTAGCGTTGCGCCCGCCCAGGTAGAAGAAATGACGGAGGGCAGACGCGAAAACGTTGCAATCAGAAAAAAACGAAGCGGACGAATCGCCGTCAGAGGGACCACATAAGTCAGCACATCCTTTGGCGTACCGGGAATGAGAAAGAGGATAAACACAAGCGACTCTAGTCGCTGCGCATTGTGCAGAAAACCAAACCGGGACAGCGCCTCGCCTTTAGCAACTTTCTCCACAAACGATCTGCCCAGCCACTTTACAACAAAAAACACCAAAGCAGTTCCTAGCAGGATACCAAGTAAGCACAAAGCCAGACCGCCCCAGGTACCATATAATACACCTGCCAGCACCTCTATGGGCTCCCCAGGAATAACTGCAACGATGATCTGAAGTATCTGAATCCCCAGGAAGATAAAGACTCCCCATATCCCCGCTTTGTGAATCGTCCGACGGATCCTTTCCATCCCCTCGGCCGATACCATATAGCTAATTTGCGGCCAAAAAATGATGAGCAGCACAATCAACGCCACCGCAACCAAACTACCGAGCACAAGGCGTTTGAATCCAATTTTATGATATAAACGCAAAAGAACCTGCTTTGCTTTTTCCACCGATCTATCCTCCTATATTGAAAATCAAAAGCCGATAAAAGAAAAACGCCTGACCTACGGGGCATCCATGCCTCCCTGGCCCGCGGCGTTTTTCATCGATATCGTCAACCTTGAGACGACGTGCTGGAAGCAAGCTCCTCCGGCTGGTTGATCGCAACAATCGTGTAATCCCCGTTCGCCTTGGAAAGCACATATTCCATATATTTATCCGGCTGCATGTTTTCCGCCTGAAATTTTTCCACGCCCCAGGCCGGCGCCGGTTGAACATACCCCACTGTGACATAATATTCTTCGCCGACCAGCCGAATTTTTTCCACAAAAGGACGATAAGTCATCGTGCGGGGCACTACCTGCACCGTATAGGACTGTGTCTGTTCATCGTAAATAGCGGAATACTCCGCATCTCCTACCGTTTGATGCTGGAAGCGGAGCCCCGTGCCGAATAATCTGGTCGCATGGGATTCAATATCGACCTGGGGAATGGTAATATACTGGAACTCATCCTTTTGGTATTTATCCAAATTCTCATTGATGATGATATCCCAAATCGCAGACATAATCAGTACAGACGGCTGGATACTTTGCACATCATCAAAGGGAGCCGGATCGTTCATGACCACTGGATAGATAAACTGGGCGATCTCTTCCTTTTGCTGTGTGTTATCGGTAATACGCGCAACCAAACGCACGCCTGCGAATACTGTTGCGACAAACCCGATGATGGCAAAGACGAATACCACCACGCCGACAACCGCCAGCGTTCTGCGTTTCACCGCCATTGCGGAACGCTTTTTCCGCGGAGGTTTTTCCTCCAAGTCGGCAGCAGACAGCCCTTCCATCTCAGAGATATCCTCATCCAGCGCACCGCTTAAGCGCTGTAAAATATCTTCACCAGTATTCCCCTGATTTTTTGATTTTCTGGATTCCTTTTTATCCATGTTCATTAACCATTCCTTTGTCATTCTGGACCTTCGCGCCACTACCGAATTTGACCGTTCCCATAAACCCGGAACTTGGTTGCAGTTAATTCACGCAGTCCCAACGGTCCGCGCGCATGAAGTTTCTGCGTCGAAATCCCTATCTCGGCACCCAAGCCAAACTCTCCTCCGTCTGTAAAACGTGTCGAGGCGTTGACATAAACGGCTGCGGAATCCACCTCGTCGGTAAAACGCTGTGCGCTCTCCAGATTACGGGTGACAATACATTCCGAATGCCCAGTCGAATAACGCGCAATATGCGCAATCGCTTCGTCCAAATCGGAGACAACTTTAATGGACATCTGATAATCAAGGTATTCCTTGGCGTAATCCTCCTGCGTCGCAGGAACGACTTCGGCGCCAAGAATCCGTACTGTTTCCGGGCACCCGTGCAGTGTCACATGAGACTGGTCCAAACGCTCCTTCACCATCGGCAGGAAAGCTTCCGCAACGTCTTTATGTACCAAAAGGCTTTCCGCAGCATTGCATACCGACGGCCGTGAGGTTTTCGCATTATCCGTGATGGCAGCTGCCATCTCAAGATCCGCTGAAGCATCCACGTAAATATGGCAATTACCGGTACCTGTTTCAATGACCGGTACCGTTGCATTTTCCACGACACTGCGGATAAGCCCCGCACCGCCACGAGGGATCAATACGTCAATATAGCCGTTGAGACGCATCATCTGCGTCGCGCTCTCCCGCGAGGTATCTCCCACCAACTGGACCAAATCCTCCGGCGCCCCACAGGCAGCGATGGCTTTACGCATCACCTGCACCAGCGCGCTGCTGGAATGAAAAGCTTCCTTACCGCCACGCAGGATGACCGCGCTGCCGGCTTTCAGGCAAAGTACCGCTGCATCAACGGTCACATTGGGGCGGGCCTCATAGATCATCCCGATTACCCCCATCGGCACACGTACCTTCTCAATCCGCAGGCCATTGGGACGAATAAAGCCCTCCTCTACGCGTCCCACCGGATCCTCCAGCCGCGCCACTTCCCGAACGCTGTCGGCAATCCCACGGATGCGCTGCGGCGTTAGTTTCAGACGGTCAAGCATCGGCTTGGGCACGCCATTATGCTCCGCATTCTCCAAATCGGTCTGATTGGCTGCAAGAATCTTATCTTCATTGACCGTCAATGCGTCAGCAATCGACGTCAGAAGCTCGTTTTTTTTCTGCACGCCCATCCGCGCCAGTTCCGCTTTGACAGCTTTTGCCCGTCTCCCCATTTCCAAAATGTCACACTGCATCTTCGTCTGCCTCCCTTGCCTTGAAAAGCGTGCCGGTAAACGGCGCCTGTGGATCGAATATATCATAGATCCGCGCCGGATCCCGTCCGTTCATAATAATCATATCGATACCGTTTTCCTGCGCGACCTGCGCGGCATGTAACTTCGTGAACATGCCACCGGTACCCAGTTCCGAACCCTTTCCACCGGCCAGAGCCAAAATCTCATCCGTGACGCCGCTGACGGTGCGGATGAGCCGCGCATCTTGATACTTGTGTGGATCCTTATCGTAAAGTCCGTCAATATCAGAGAGAATGACAAGCAAATCCGCATGTGTCAGAGATGCGACAATGGCCGACAAAGTATCATTATCGCCAATCATGATCTCTTCCACTGCGACGGTATCGTTTTCGTTGACAATCGGGATCGCACCGAAATCGAGCAACCTTTCAAATGTGTTGCAGACATTCTGTTTCCGCTGCGCGTCGCTGATGTCATCGCCAGTGATCAGCACCTGCGCAACAGTATGGCTGTACTCGGAAAATTGCTTATCATACATATACATCAGCTCACACTGACCAACCGCAGCAGCCGCCTGCTTGGACGGCACGTCTGTCGGGCGCCGCTTCAATCCAAGCTTGCCAACACCAACGCCGATAGCGCCTGAGCTTACCAGAATAATCTCCCGTCCGGAATTACGGATATCTGCCAACGTACGTACCAGCCGTTCTACCCGGCGCAGATTTAACCGCCCTGTTGCATGCGTTAAGGTAGAAGTCCCTACCTTAAATACTACACGTTTGACATGGGACAAATCAATCCCACTTTGATTGTTCAATTCACTCACCCGTTTTTTCAACTTGTCCTTTCATTATAAACGAAAACCGCTACAGAAGCAACCCGCAAAGGAAAACCTCTGAATATATACTTCTCTTATCGACTCCGAGGCGACAATGGGAAACACCCATGACTTTCTACAAAAACAACTGTGGCATCGGGCTTATCAAGGGTTGACGACATTCTGCGGTATTCCCGCACAATACGCCTCAAGGTTGCGGCAGATAACGTCAATGAGGCGACGGCGCGTCTCCTGCGGTGCCCATGCAACATGCGGCGTAATGACGCAATTTTCCAATCCACGCAACGGACAATCCTTTCGCATCGGTTCGGCGTCCAAAACATCCAGTCCGGCTCCCAACAGTCTCCTAGAAGACAGCGCCTGCGCCAATGCCTTCTCGTCAACGATGGGGCCACGTGCCGTATTGATCAGCAGTGCGCCTTGCTTCATCCGTGCCAGTGCGTCCGCACCTATAAGTCCGCGCGTCGCCTCTGTCAGCGGGCAGTGAAGGGATACGATGTCACTTTGAGAAAGCAAGTCGCTGAATGGAACAAAAAAAACACCACCCCACTCCTGAGGGACGGTACGTGTATGTACTACGACTCGCATCCCGAAAGCCAAAGCTACCTTCGCCACTTGGCGGGCAATGCTACCAAAGCCGACAAGCCCAATCGTTTTACCGGCCAATTCCCGCTGCGGCTGTAAAAAGTAGGAAAAGTTTCCACAAGCCATCCAATCCCCTTTACGAACAGAGCTCTCATATACTGGAACACGGGAATAAAAGTGCAAAATCAATGCAAAGGTATGCTGTGCCACCGCATCTGTGGAATAATCCGGCGCATTGCATACGGTGATCCCCCTTTCTCGAGCAGCCTGTAGGTCAACATTATTGTACCCCGTTGCGAACAGGCAGACTATCTTCAACGATGGACACCGTTTCAGAATATCCGCTGTCAGTTGAACCTTATTGAGTAGCACGCAGTCGCTGTCTCCAATATGCTGTATCACCTCGTCCTGAAGCGTTTTTTGATAAATCGTCACTTCGCCAAAGGCATCAAACACGCCAAAGTCAATATCATTGTCCGATACTGTGGACGCGTCTAGGATAGCAATTCTCACCGCTTTTCCTCCTTGTCCTGCTTTGTATCTGTAGAGTTCTCCTGCTGTTGTTCCCGAGAATGCCGGCGCTCCCGGGCAAAACGCAGCCCGCGATACCGACACATGGAGAAAATGCAAGCAAACAAAAGCGCTAACTGGGTCACACTAAGAATCGTAATATACACGCGATTTTGCGAAATATAGGTCAACAATGTGGATAGTGCTAGCACTGCAAGACCGACTTGATACCACAGCCGGTAACGCATATATTGCCTCGCAAAAACGGCGGCGGCTCCCACTGCGAACACGACATGAATCACGATGATCGGCACGGTCCTTCCCTCTTTCCCATACAGTACGCTATTATTATAGCCTGTTTTTCCATGCTTTTCAATCATTTTCTCTTTTCAGAAAAAAACTGAAAAAATAAATGAAATCTGTTTGGATGATTGCCATATAATACGTCATTTATACTGTCTATTAAGAAAAAAATTCCCCCCGCCTATCTGGAAGACGGAGGGGGAGAACCATTGACATTTCTTACTTGTTACGGAAATTGGGAACCTCCATCAGTTCCCCGCCTCGTTCGCAGGACTTGGCGGCCATAATCGCCGGAGCTGCCGTCTCCACCGCACGGTAGACGCCCATAGGCGGTGTTGTGTCGTCGAGAATAGCGCGGACGAAGGAATCGATCGGATAATAATCCGCCCCGCCATGGCCGCTGCTTTTAATAAACTCGTCCGCCTGTTGCTCCTCGGTAGTCCAATCCTGCTCTGACCAGCCATCCTGCAGCGTGTACTGCTTTGGCTTGTCAAGGGTTGAACGGTTCCATTCCACGCTGCCCTTGGTACCTATCACATTATACCAATGCGCCCACGTCCCGCTGCGTCCGCCGTGTGGGGTAGTGAAGCCCGCCGAAACCTTCAAAATGGTCCCACGGAAGGTATGCATCAGTGCCGTTTCCAGATCCCGCACCTCCAGACCTGGCGTCTGGTAGCTACCCATCCGCGACCCGAAACAGGACACCTTATCCACACGGTCGTCGACAATCGACAAAAGTGGGCTTAAGGTATGCGGCAGATAGAAAATCGGATGCTTGAAGGATCGATAACGCCAGGTAGGACGTGTGTCCCTACCCTGTGGCGCGACAGCCGATCCATAAAAAAGCTCACCGTTTTTGCGATCGACAAAATAATCCCAATTGGCCTCATAATGCATGTATTCTCCTTCCATCTGGAGGATGTCGCCCAGTTTACCCGCGCGCGCCATCTCCCTCCAGATACGAATAAAGGACCAATACCGTGTCTGCTCAGCAAGCTGGTACTTCACGCCGGTGCGCTCCACTGTATCGACAAGCTTCTGGCATTGCTCAATGGTATATGCGCAAGGTACCTCCGTCATGACGTGAATCCCTCGTTCCATCGCGTCACATGCCATATCAACCTGATCCTGCGGGTCAATCGCGATAAACAACGCATCGACCGGTGTCCCCTTCAATAACGCTTCATAGGAAGTGTAGCCCGGAATGTCTCCATATCCCGACTCCTCCTTCAAATCCTTCTGCATATACTGTACATTCTGTTCAAACTGGTCACAGACCGCGACGATTTCCAGCTGCGGCTGTTTCGCGTAGGTACGCGATAGGATCCGCGCGCGCGGTCCTGTTCCGATAATGCCAAGTCTCACCTTTTCCATCCTGTTTTCCTCCTGTTCTCTCTATCGCAAAGGACTTGTGTCCCTAGCTCACTTATACTGGCAAATGTACCCTATGCTTTCCTTTCGGCACTGAGCAAAGCAGCCATTCCCGACCCGCAATTGCCTTGCGCCGTCCCTTAGTTTGAACGCCATCAATCAAGCAATAATCCGCCTGCGTATCCATACGCAGGACGATATGATCTGCCTTCCCAGTATCGACCAGGTAGCCGCCATCCGGCACCCCACTGATGCTGACTTCCCTGCGGTCGAACCACCACAGACAGAGCGCGTCGTTGCTCATATGATGGACACAATAACCCTGGCGTTTGATCTCATCCAAGATAAAATCCACCGCAGCTACACAAGCAGGCTCTTTCGCCAAGTAGACCGGGTGCAGGAAAACGCTGAGGGTAAAAGCAAAATAGTCCGCTCTCTCCAGAATCTTCGTCAGGTTCTTTTGGTCCTTTTCCTTGGACTCGTCAAATACACGCGGCTCGTATAAACCAATCGGCAAATCGGCAAAAGTAAGCGCCCGATTATCATGTGCCGCGTCGTCATAGACAAAGGATGGGTAAGTCGACCCGAAAGGCATCCCGAATTCATTGATAGGGTTGTAGGCCGGCATCAGGTGGGTATGTACCTTGGAGTTATCCCCCTTCATCCCACGTTCCGAACACCAGCGCGCATGCTCCGCCCAGCCGGTGAACATCAGCACGTGGTTTGCTGACACGACAGGCGTGCAGTGAAACGCTGCTTCATAAGCGTCCAGTTGTTCATTCACGTCCGCCTGAGTATAGAAGGTATGTGGACGGTAGAAGTCGAAATGGATAGACGGTACCGTCCCATTGTCGATGAGCTCCTGAAACTGTGCCTCGTCCACTGCGAATTTCCCGTCACGCAGCATAAGGTTGACGTGATAGGGAAGCCCTCGTGCCTTCATCACCCGGCTTGCGATCATCTGATACTCTTGGTCGCCTTCGTCGTCGCCGCCGTAATGCAGTACAAAATCCGGGACCTCTCCTTGAGGTGTCGCCGGCAACTGGTAAACGCCTATTTTTTGTCCGCGGGAAATCATCCCCGTCAGCAGATGAAGATAGTAGTCCGACACCGGGCAGTTTAAGTTATGCGCACGTGTCAAAACAATGGCGTCTCCTGTACGATAATAGCCGTCGCCGTCATAGTCGCGATCGACCCTACGCCCCTGATGAAGCACCAGCATGGTCTGACACAGATCAAAGGCAAAGTAATACAGGCACCCTGCGCCTTCATCCACCTGGACAACCGCAGGCGTACCGGTTTTTTCCCAACCGAAAATTCCACCGATTGTCCCCTTCAGCAGATCTGCAAGCACGGTATGTTCCCCTTGGACTTCAATCAATCGGTAATCGGAGATAACCGGCAACGAACAATGCTCCTTCAGACGAAAATACCCTTCCATCTCCTGTGTCCGAAAGATGAGGTTCGCTGCGATGGTGTAGATATCATCATGCTGCTTGACCCTCTGAGTTGTCTGTACATCCGTCCACTCCTCGCATCCCGGCGTAGAAAAACAAATCAGCGTCCCCCCGCTGCGCATCCAATCACGCAAAAAGCTCTTGCCCGCCAGAGACACCGATCCGACGAGCAAAACACGATATTGCTGCACTGCTTCCGGTGTAAAGTCCTGTGGCAGGATGTCGGCCGCAAAACCTGCCTGACCAAGTATTTCCGGCAAATACACGTCCCAGTCATTCTCGCCGTTACGATTTTTCTCTCTTCCAGCCGCCGCATCATAAACGACGGCAATCCTCCTTTTTGCTTCCTCCACTCCAATCACAGCCTTTCTTTTTTATCTGACATCGCCCCATGGGAGCGAAATTCACCTTGAACAATCAAGGCGATATGATTGCGGATGAATTACTTTCTTTCAAATATAATTTCATCGAGCTCAAAGCCCATTCCGCCACGAATTGCCGTTCGGGCAGAAGCCTCATTTTCCAATGCACAATGATATGTAACTAGATATCCGTCAGAAACCAACTCGTTAATGATGCCTTGTAACAGTCTATGTCCATAGCCTTGGCGCCTATAGTTTTCTTCTGTATATATCCAGTTTATCTCCGCAAGTTTAGCTTGTTCCAATTTACCTACACTAGCAAAACTGATTAACTGATTATCACTAATAATGGCATAGCAACTATCGCCAAATTCCAATGATAGCTCATAGTTTTGCTTTGAGGTTTCTGACTGACTTGTCTGAATCATATCTTTATGATTTGAATTAAGCAGTGTAAGATCCGTAGAGGTGAGGCCTGATTCAATTGTATGTTTCTAGAATTGTTTTCTGATTGATATTTTCCAATCTATTTCATAGTCTCGAAAAGACATAGGTCTATTGGGCGTAATGATTGTTATCACATTAGCATCTTGTAGTTGTCTTATTGTAGAGTCAAAAAAACAAGACTCCGTAAAACTTATAAACACATCATTTATACCAAATTGCTCTGCTTTTCTTTGGAAATAAAAATTCCTATCATCCTGATAGCGATATGTAATTTCCGCAAGCCCTTTATGATACAGACAAAATAAAAATTCAGTATATAATGCTTTATCATTAAGCAATACTTTTTCTATTTTCTCTTGAGTTTTCATAAAATCCCCCCTCCCTCATAGTCAGCTTATCCAAGCATCTTGTAAAGCTGGCGCACGCCCAGCCCAACCTCCTCGGGATAGTGCGCATCCGAAGCGGTACGGATCGTGACGCCATAACGTTTCATGACAGCGAGCAGCTCCGGATCCATCCCTAAAGCAGCACCGGTCCGGCGCTTGATGCCGCTGCTCTGTTCCGCGTACATTCCTTGTGCAGCAAGCGCACCCGCCAGGCGATCGTAAGCTTCCAGCAAAGAAAAAGAGGCTTTATGTCCGAACAGTTTGATGCTGTCCGGATGGGCAATCCCATCAAAAAGCCCGCTTTCAGCCAGAGCTATACTCATTTCAAAGTAACGGCGGTACTTGTGATCCACGTCCACCCCGTCCCACAACTGCACGAAGTGATCGAAGGCAAAGCCGTCGATAAAGTGGACGCTTCCCACGAGGAAATCTAGCCCCATACCCTGCGTCTGATGCCGGACGAAGTCCTCCTGTTCATGAAAATAGCACACTTCCAGCCCAAAACGGATACGCAAAGGAAAGTCGGCGGCACGTACCTCATCGATCAAGCGGAGATAATCCGCAAGCGAAAGTACTCCCGCCTTGCGGTGGAACCACGCGTCGATATAGGGACTGCGCACGCAGACGTCGTCGTACATCGGAACGAACTCCCGGAAACGGTAGCAGTGCTCCAGCAGCCAGATTTCGTCCATGCCCCGAGAAAGCGCCGTATCAACGAACCGACCGATCCATGCGAACGTATAGTCGCCTCGTTCGATATGTATATGGCAGTCCTGCATCAAAGCATCCCCCTACAGATTGAGCAGCACAATCGCAACAACGCTCAACGCAAGCCCTACATAAGCCGTTTTGGATATCTTCTCTTTGAAAAAAAATCGTCCGGCAATAAGCACGCTGACAATGTTGAGCACTCCCATCAGCGGCATCAATGTTGCCGCTGATACCGTACTTACATACATGACAAAGATTAAATTGCCGAC
Organism: uncultured Clostridia bacterium; assembly: GCA_946498095.1. Classification (GTDB taxonomy): domain Bacteria; phylum Bacillota; class Clostridia; order Oscillospirales; family Ruminococcaceae; genus CAMMMX01. The sequence goes on along the minus strand of CAMMMX010000003.1, from coordinate 87,050 downwards.
GTTCTGCGTCACCGCAGCCCCCAACGTCACCCCAAGGAACCGCAGGCTTTTCATTAACTGGGTGAGCTTTTTCCTTCGAATCAGAAGGATGGGGATTCCGATTAACACGACGATGACGTTGTAATACAAAAGGTATTCTTTGTCCATCTCAGGCGCAGCGGCCATGGCAAATTTGGATACCAGCGTCGACAACCCTGACGCTACGGTAGCGCCAATAATATATAGAAACCATTTCCCGCTCAGACGCCCCTGCTTCGGCCCATTTTTGTCGCTGTATGATCCGAAATTCAGTAAAATGACACAAGCGACAAACAGCACGATACCAAAAATTTGCCAGAGCGAGATACCCTCATGAAAAAAGAAAAAGCCTGCTAATATTGGAATGATTACATAAAAAGCAAAGATAGCGTTCGAAATGCCAACCGGTCCGGTATCCAATGCCTTCATCATCAAGATATAACATAGGAAGAAAAAAACAGAAAATAATAACGGATAGATCAGAAAAACCCAGTCGAAATGCAGCGGCCTATAAGGTGGTAGTAAAAATATTGTAACCATTTGAAAAAATGCAAAAAGAATGGTAAACAGCAAAGCGTCCGAAAAAGATTTAACTTGGTCCTCCTGTGCTTGCTTGATAAAAACAGCATTGAGGCCTCTGGCAATAAACAGGATAAACATCATAACGGCGAACAGCATGTGGTACCCCCTGTATTTCTTTTTTCTTCCACATCTATTTTTCGCTGCGATACGGCTCACGTAGAACAACTATTTTGTTATATTACCACTACACACCTTGTTTGTCAACTATATTCCTGACGGGATAAAAATTTTCATCGCTTATCACGACAGAACGGAGCATCATAGAGTGAATGCACTCCCCTCCAACAGTTCTTCATCTTGAAATAGAATTTATACCCATCTATCAAATTTGTAACTAAAAAATAAAAAGCCGTAGTGGACCATTTTTTTCCTTCGATATGTTGGACAGAACATATCGTGGTACTTGCATACCCATTTTCGTCCCAACCAGGATAGTCTTAGCATAAAATAAAAAACCTGACTGGAAACAGTCAGGTTTTTTTGCGCACTCGCCTATGTAATAGGCTCAAGAGAGCCACCGGCATTCGTGCTATTCAGCCATTGCTGACTTAGGCCTCGGAAGAAGTAGAGGTATCTGTGCTGCTGGTGCTGCTGTCAGAACCGCTAGAAGAGGTGCTGCTGTCGCCAGAGCAGGAAACCAAGCTCAGAGCCAATACTGCTCCCAACAATAATGCTACGAACTTTTTCATTTTTAACACTCCTTCAGATAAAGTTGTCGCAAATCGATTGATTTACGATACCTATCATAGCACATTCTTTCCCATTTGGCAATGTTATTTTGGAAAAAACTTCTCTCAGACTGATAACAACCCCCGAAAAGTCCCCCTTTTTTCGACACAGTATGCGGTTCCGTTCCCCTTTATAATTTTATCCCGTTTGCAAGAAGATCAGCTTCTCTCAGTAACCTTTCCTATCTAATTCTATACATATCTCACACGCTTTCCTCTAAAGCTATATCATCAAGACGAGCATGCTGCCTGGAAGAATGAGGAAGCCAAAATAAAGGGATTGGGGAAAATCCCCTATACACGATGATCTACATGCTGATAAAGAACTTGAGCTTGTTTGCAGAATATGTTAGAATAAGAACATTAGTAGTCTCTAACAGAGACGTTAGGTGGAACCAACCATAAAATGGATTCGATATAAAGGAGGAGCTGGCATGAAGATCCATGAATCCGGAGAAAATTATTTGGAGACCATTTTGATTCTCCAGAAAAAACTCGGCAGTGTCCGTTCCATTGATATTGTCAACGAACTGGACTATTCCAAGCCAAGCATCAGCCGCGCGATTGGCATTTTAAAAAAAGAGGGTTACGTCACAGTGGAAAGCGGTGGCAATATCATATTGACCGATAAAGGTTTGGAAAAAGCCAATAATATTTATGAACGGCATCTGCTTCTGACACGTTTCTTGTCCGATGTTCTTGGCGTTGGTATGGAAACCGCCGCTCAGGACGCTTGCCGCATTGAGCATGTGATAAGCCAAGAAAGCTTTGACCGGATGAAAGAATATATGGAGAAATATTAAATAAATCACGCTCGAAAGAACGGATCTCTCGGGCGTTTCTAATGGGACGGCTGCAGCAGTCCTTCTACTCACAGACGGTCCAGATACATTGGCACTGCGTCATCCACCTCTACAAAACCGCTGTTTTTATAAAAGTCCAGCGCATGCTTCTCTGCCATCAGGACAATCCGCAGATAATCCTTGTAATGTTCCCGCACCAAATTCATCAGCTGTTTCCCAATCCCTTTTCCTTGATAGGCAGGATGGATTAGCACATAGTGGACATAGGCCGTCATGATACCGTCGTCCATCGCACCGGCAAGGCCAATCAGCCTTTCTCCGTCCCATGCCGTAAAGACACTTCCATAGTTACGCAAAGCATGAGCCAGCTTGTCGGGATGGTTTCCCGAAGCCCACCCCACAGATAAAAACAACTCCTGCAATGCGCCTTTCTCCAGCACTTTTGTTGTTTGGTAATGGATTTCCATATAAAACGCTCACTTTCTGTCATTCTCGTACGGCGGGGATAAAAGCTTCGGCAAACATTCCAAGTATACCTTATATGCGCTCGGAACTGGAAAGTCTTCTTGAAGCTCGTCCCAGGTAGCCCAACGATACCCCTTCACCGGTAACGGTTCTCCGACCACGACGTCATATCCCTGCATCAGCCATTCAACATGCGTAAAAATATGTTTGGCATCGGGCAGCTCAAATATCTGTAGCGGGACAAGTCCAATGTGACACACCACATCTTGCACCTCAAACGGCGAAAGAAAACCGTCGGCAACAGCAAACTCCCACAAATTAGCTAACAGTCCTCGATCCGGTCGTTTTCGTACCAATACCTTTCCCCCACAGTGGACGAGCAGTACCGTTCTCTTCTCAACCCGCCGCTGCTTTTTAGCCGCTTTTACCGGTAGCTGCATTTCCCGACCACGTCGGTGCGCCTCACATAGCTCATTCAAAGGACATTCCATACATAGCGGCGTACCGTTTGGCAGACAAACAGTCGCCCCCAATTCCATCAGAGCCTGATTGAAACGGCTGGGATCGTCGGGCATATGCGCGGCAATCAGGGTGCGGAACGCCTTGCGTACATCGGGACGCATCACGTCCGCGACGGCATACAGCAATCGAGACAGCACCCGAAGGACATTCCCATCCACCGCCGGCACACGCTGCCCATAAGCAATCGACAAAATGGCACCTGCGGTATAATCCCCAATACCGGGCAGAGCGCTTAGTTCCCTGTAGGTAGCAGGCATTTCTCCACCATAACGCTCAACGATAATCCGTGCCGCTTTTTGTAGATTCCGAGCCCGACTGTAATATCCAAGCCCTTCCCACAACTTCAACAACACTCTTTCTTCGACTTGCGCCAGCTCAAACACCGTGGGCAAAGCATCCATAAATCGCTGAAAATAGGGGAGCACAGCGCTGACCCGTGTCTGCTGCAGCATGATTTCTGACACCCAGACGCGATAAGGATCCGGGTGGGATCGCCACGGCAGGACACGCGCATGTCCTGCAAACCATTCCATCAGCGGTGAAACAGCGCCATCTAACCGCGCCGCCACCGTATCCATATTGAGCGGCGTTTCCATTCGCTGCAAGGTATCCTCAAGTTGAGCTTTCATCCCATTTCCTTCCCATCAGAAGTACATATACAGCTGGCACCGAAGCATCCCATTGTATAACTTCCGACGTTTGGACGCTTTCCTTCCGAAATATGTTTCAAAATCCTCATCTGCTGTAATGACATAGCAGCCAGTCTGCGGATTTTGGCGCAGAACTCGCCCCATGACAGCATAAAGTGCCTGTGCCCCGCGCAACTCCAGCATCCGCTCACCGTAAGGAGGGTTGCATAGAATGATACTTTTGTCCTCCACGCGGGGAAAGTCCTTGACGTCAGCGCAGGAGACACGTATCCGCTTGCCCACTCCCGCCTTACTCGCATTTTGCTGCGTCAGTTCGACCGCCGCCGGATCCAAATCAAAGCCGATCCCCTCAAACCGTGCATCGCGGTTCAGACTGTCCAAGGCCTCCTCCCTCGCCCGGTTCCAAATCGTAAGAGGAAGCCAACCCCAACGCTCTGCCAGAAAGCGGCGTTTTATACCCGGCGCGATATTCAGCGCCTTGAGCGCTGATTCAATCAGCAGCGTGCCCGACCCGCAGAAGGGATCATATACATAGCTATCTGCACGCACACGTGCAAGGTCTGCGATACCCGCAGCAAGCGTCTCCTTCATCGGCGCTGCATTGGCATCACGACGGTAACCACGCTTATGCAGGCCTATACCGCTCGTGTCCAGCATGACAGTCACGCTATTTTTGAGAATAGCAAACTGAACCTGTACCACCGGTCCAGTCTCCTCCAGCCATCCGACACGGTAATGTTGCTTCATCCGTTCAACGATAGCCTTTTTGACAATCGACTGACAGTCCGGCACGGAGTGAAGTGCAGAGTGAAGACTGTATCCTTTCACGGGGAAGCGATCCGTTTTCCCGACATATTCTTCCCAAGCGATGGCACGGACGCCTTGAAACAGCTCTTCAAAGTTTTTTGCTGGGAACTGCGCAAGAACAATCTGGACGCGTTCCGCTGTCCGCAGCCAGAGATTCGCCTTCGCAATCGTGTTCTCGTCCCCATAAAAGGTTACACGGCCATCCCCACAGGAGATGTCCTCGCCGCCCAAGCGCTGCGTTTCGAACTTCAAAACGCTCTCCAGCCCAAAATGGCAGGGACAGCTGATTTGATATCTTCCCATTGCTCTTCCTCTCTGCAGTTATAGAACGGCCGACTGATGCCGCGTGACATGACAGCCAATGTTGACCGCCACCGGCAAACCCGCAATATGCGTCGGCGCCACCTCGACGTTGACCGCCAACGCAGTGACTGTCCCTCCAAAGCCTTGCGGACCAATCCCCAAACGATTGACGCTGTCCAACATTTCCTGTTCCAGTTCCTGATAGTAAGGATCTGTATTGCGCACCGCCACGTCGCGGCACAACGCTTTCTTCGCCAGATACGCACATTGCTCAAAATCGCCTCCGATGCCGACCCCTGCCACGATAGGCGGGCAAGGATTACTTCCCGCACGGCTGACCACATCGGTAACAAAGGAGACTATATCCGTCCGTGTCGCTGACGGCGTCATCATTTTCAACGTGCTCATATTTTCACTGCCAAACCCCTTCGGCGCAACAGTGATACGCAGCTTGTCCCCCGGTACGATACGGACATGCAGTACCGCAGGCGTATTGTCCCCGGTGTTTACACGGCGCAGCGGATCGGAAACGACACTACAACGCAGCAGGCCTTTTGTGTAGCCTTGCGCAACACCGTCATTGACAGCTTGTTCAAAGCTTCCCCCTGTAATATGAACCTCCTGCCCCAACTCTGCAAAAACAACAGCCATGCCGGTATCCTGACATACCGGCACCTGAAGCGTCTGCGCCGCATCAAGGTTATCCAGCATATCATGGAAAATCCCCTGTCCTAGCGGCGACGCTTCACATTGCGCACAGCTTTGAATGCGCTCCTGTAGGCTCTGCGGCAACATGCGGTTTGCCTCGACACACAGCTGCGCGACCGTCGCGGTTACTGCGGCGCATGTGACTTCCCTCATCGTTTCCATCCTCCTCCTTTTTCCTGTTACAGTTTACAGTTCCACACGCTTACCGTCAATCAGCACAAGCACGGGCTTGGCGTATACCGAAAGCGGATCTCCTTCAAAAATAACCACATCTGCGTCCTTTCCAACCGCCAGCGAACCCACTCGCCCATCTATGGACGCAGCGCGGGCAGCATGAATGGTAATCGCTTTCAGGGCCTCCCGGTATGGCAAGCCTTCCCTCACGCATAACCCTGCACTCAGCGGAAGATACTGGATAGGAATAACCGGATGGTCGGTACAAATCGCAAAGGGAACACCATCTGCATATAACTGGGCGGCGTTTTTGAGCGTCTGGTTCACCAGCTCCGGCTTAGAACGGTCACAAATAATCGGCCCAATAATAGCTGATGCGCCATCCGCACCAAGACAATCGGAAATGAGATGCCCCTCTGTACAATGGACCAGCTCATAGTCGAGCCCAAACTCTTTCGCAATCCGGATTGCAGTAAAAATATCGTCCGCACGATGACAATGCATATGCGCTTTGAGAGTCCTTTGCAGCACCGGAATCAACGCCTCACACTTCATATCATATTCCGGCGCATCATAACCATCATCTTCCTCAGCGCGGTGTTTTTCTTCGGCGTACTTTTGGGTCTTGATCAACTGTTCCCGTATCATCGCTGCCGTTGCCATCCGTGTCATCGGCGCTTGATTTTTACCGTGATAGACGCTTTTCGGATTTTCTCCAAAAGCAAATTTCATACTGACCGGCGCCTTAAGCAGCATATCATCAATTCTTTTCCCCGCCGTCTTCAGTGCGCACCATTGCCCACCGATAGGATTTGCGCTACCGGGTCCCGTTACCACTGTGGTTACGCCGGCGGCTGCCGCCTCTTTCAGACAGTAATCCATCGGATTAACAGCGTCCAGCGCTCTTAGCTGGGGAGTGGAAGCATCGGTTTCCTCGTTGACATCGTCCCCTTCAAATCCCAGTCCATTCTCTAAAATACCAATATGGCAATGCGCATCGATAAATCCAGGAAAGATTGTCTTCCCGGACAGATCGAGCACTTCCTCGCCGTCCATCACCTCTGGACAATCCTTCATATCGCCGAGTTGAGCAATCAAACCGTTTCTGACAAGCAGAAAACCGTCATGATAGACGGCGTCATTTTCCATCGTTTCCAAACATCCATGTATCAGTAGCAATCTCTCATCCCTACCTTTCATCCACGTATTGCGCCTATTTTCCGTACGGTATCTGCGGGCATGAAAAGAGGCGGTATCTCATCCGCCTCTGACCATCCTATTTTCCGCCGTAGCGTCTGCTACCGCGCTTGTTATCCAGCATATGCTTGAGATCGGACATCTTTTCTTCACTGTTTTGCTTGAATTTGCTAAGCATATCCTCAAACGACTCTGGTTCATTTCTCCGGCTGAAATCCCGGCTCTCATTGACGTTCCCGCGCGGTGCACGTCCACCCTGTCCACGATTGCCTCCCTGCGACCGGTTACGGGAATTGCGCTGTGGAGCGTCACCCTCGACCGCCTTTTTGATAGACAAACTAACCTTACCGTCATCCGTTACATTAACAATCTTGACTTTAACAATCTGATTTTCTGTCAGATGATCGCGGATTTCCTTGACGTATGTCGACGCTACCTCAGAAATATGTACCATTCCGGTTACGCCGTCACCCAAATCAATAAAAGCGCCGAAATTTGTAATTCCAGTTACTTTACCTTCAACGATTTTTCCCACTTCGAGTTGCATAAAATAAACAAAGTCCCCCTTAAAATATTCCGCTTCCGGGCTTATTCGCCTGCAATCTCATAGATAATGCGTTCATCTGGGTAAACATACCCAAATTTCTCCCGCGCGATCCGCTCGACATACTCACGCAGATTTTCCTCGTTATTGAGCGCTTTGTATTCGTCATTCGTTTTCTGCTGTTGGGCAATGTTGGCTTGAACCTGTTCCAGTTGGTTCTTCTTATTGCTAATCTGAATCTGCATCGTAACGAGGGAGACGACTGCATATATAAAAAAGACTGCACCTGTCAGCCTGATAGCGATTTTGGAGAAAGTGTTTTTTTTCTTTTCCCGTTTCATTTTTTACCTTCCTGCAGTCCGTCGGGCTGCACCGAGGCTGCGTTTTGAGGTTGCGTCGTTCTCTTTTTCTGTTTATTAAATAGATTATACAACAAACGGCACCCCAGTTGCAAGGGCTTTTTTCGCTCCTTTTTCTGTTTCCTTGAAAAAACAGCATGTTTCACAAAAAAGGCTCTCGTACTTTGTGCAAATTTCCGAATCACCTTCCACAAAGTACGAAAAGGAAAGGTAAAAACCTTCCATATTGTCTGTACAATAGCCCGTACGATGCGAATAAGACCTTTGGAAAGTTGAATGACCAGCTTTCCAATTGTAAAATAGTAAAGAATCCATCCCAGCAGTTCACCGATGAGAATATAGCCTCTCACCTGTCCTTGCGCATAGCCGGCCATATATAGAAACGTGATCACCGCACAAAGGATGAAATAGAGAAGATCTTCTGCAACGACAATCCACTTTGGCGACCATACCGCCACACGAAGGACGCGGAAAAAATCGTACAGAGCCCCGAGTCCCGCCCCGACCAAACAGGAAACCAAGAAGAAGCGGGTATAGTCGTTCAGTGAAAAGAAAACCTGCATCTCACGTTACCTAAACAGCTTTGACAGCATCGAACCACTTTTCTTCATCTGCTCCGTATATGCCAAGGACGAGATGTTCCCTTCCATCGTTAGCTCTCCGGTCTCCACACTAATCTTGTTAATATGTAGATTGGAACCACGGATACAAAGTTCCCCCAGATCAGTGAATAGCACCACTGTCTGCTCATCAAAGCTGTCCACATCGACGACGCCCGATATCGAGAGTGACTTACGATCCTCCATGATAATGTTGTGTGGGATTTTTGAGGTGCGCTTTTCCTCTGTTCGGACTTCTTGCATCATGAACCACTCCTTGCCGTTTCAGCTCAGCGGATAGCCTGCCCTTGCTGTAATATCAGTGTATTCATGATGTTCTGTGAATATGACAAGCCGGCATTTACTCCTCATCTAATCCGACGTTTTGCAGAACCTATTTCTATGTCCGGGGAGGGTCTGTTCACTCTATAACAGTGTAATTCTCCGCGGCGTTTTCTTTTGTTGCGTACTCCGTCACTTGCAGCACCTTCACCTTCAACGGTCTCGCCCCCAGCTGAATCTCTAGCACGTCTCCCACCTTTACGTCATAAGACGCCCGCGCGGCTTTTCCATTGGCCAGTATCTTTCCCGCGTCACAGGCCTCGTTCGCCACAGTCCGCCGCTTGATTAGTCGTGTCACCTTCAAATATTTATCCAGTCTCATTCAAAATCCTCCATCATAAAAGTAAAAAGAAAAAATCAGCCTTCGAGACAGTCCACCGAAAGCTGATTTTTGATACGTTCTCGCCGCTTATTTCGCAATAGCGTCTTTCAGTGCTTTGCTGGCCTTGAAAGCGGGAACCTTGGTAGCTGGAATGGTAATTTCCGCACCGGTTGCCGGATTCTTGCCCTTTCTCTCCGAACGATCACGTACTTCAAACGTACCAAAACCAACCAAACTGATTTTGTCGCCTTTCGCCAGAGCTTCCGTAATTGCCTCCACAACCGCATTCAACGCTACATCCGCGTCTTTTTTGGTCAACTGCGCTTTATCAGCAATAACATTAACTAATTCTGCCTTCGTCATTTTTGATTACCTCCAAAATTTTTAGTTTTATTCAACGGCTGAGCGCCATTAAACTAAGCTGTTTCCTTATTTTTGATTAGTTTTCCTTCTTCTGTCTTTAAAATTCATCCAGCAAACTGCTTTTTCCTTCTGTCAAGTGATTTTCTTCTTCCAAACGGGAAAACACTCCAATAAAACGATCCGACGTTTTCCCCAGTGCCTGTTCTGCGTCAACGGATAAGAGTCTGGCAACATGTGCGCAGTCGAACAACACACGGCCCAGCTGCGCAGACACATCCTCAGCCGTTAAATTTTGCGTCAAACTCCGTACATCCTCCGCCAGCTTTTGTGCGGCGGCATTAGCATCGACGAAAGTTACGCCCGCCTTAGCGGCACGGTGACTGATCTTCTGCGCACGCATGAGCGCCGGTTGCACCTTCGGAACATTTTTCAGCGTCTCCGTAGCTGTCTGGACACCTTTGACGTCGTTTTTAATCTGCTCCCAGTTTTTCAGCACCTCGTCGCCTGAGGATACCTTCAGATCGCCAAAAACATGGGGATGGCGGACAATCAGCTTTTTACAAATGCCGTCACAGACCGCATCAAAGTCAAAACCACCCGCGTCAGACTCGATCTGAGCGTGGAAGACGACCTGCAGAAGAACGTCGCCGAGTTCCTCCAGAAGAAGGGCGCTGTCTTCGTTGTCAATTGCCTCAACAGCCTCGTAGGTTTCCTCGATGAAATTTTTACGGATCGAATGGTGATTCTGCTCCCTATCCCACGGACATCCGTCCGGGCTACGCAGCAGCTTCATGATCGCAAGAAGATCCGCCATCGCATACTTGTCTTTTCTCTCAAAATCCGCCATTTTTACTCCTGTTATCCTAAAAGTGTGTCTTATGTCTTATATATTACCTTATCAGACGATATTTTTCAAGTGTTTTTGCAATTTTTTCTCCGTTTGGCAGGGAAATGACGTCCTCACGGCTGATAAGACGCAACGCAAAGGCAAAAATGACGAAAACAAGTCCCCCGGCCATCAACGCAATCAAGAAAGACAGTCGCCTGTCCAAGCAATCTTGCAGCGTCCGCTGTACATGCGACGCCGTCGCAGCGCAGAACCCCCCAGCTATCGCCGGTCGGATCAAGCATTCGCTTGCATGCAACCGCAACCCTGTCAAGCGTCTTACCTCAACCAACGCCCCAATAACGATAACGCCATAGCAAACCGCAGTACCAACTGCGGCCCCGATAATCCCTATCTGCGGACGAGAAATCAGCGCCAGATTAAGCAGAAGCTTAACGACGGTCCCAGCCGCAGTTAACTTGACCGGCAAATCCGCCCTTCCCACCGCCTGCAAAACGCTAAACAGCGGCGTCGCTAAGGCAAGGAAGATAAGGCCGATTCCCATGACAGACAGCGGTTCTGCTGCAATAGCGATTTCCACCGTACGGCTGTGAAACAAAAAATCCAGGATCGGCTGTGCAAGAAGTGCCACGCTGAACCCGCATGGAAAAACGAACAGGCAAGTCACGCGCAGCATGGATGACACGCTTTTCCGCACTTCGTCCAAATTTCCTTCCACCCAGCCACTGGTCACGCTAGGCAGCAGACTCTTTCCCAGCATCCCCGTAAAAGCGGGAACCAAGCCGAACACTGTCACTGCCAGCCCTGTATAGGAACCATAAATTAGATTGGGTAAGTCAAGCAGCCCTACCGTTCCCTGTAGGGCGAAATGATAGGTACGAGCAAAATAAACAGGATCAATACTAATGGCATCGGACAGGCAACGGTGAATCGTCAAAAGATCGATAAGCGAGGATATGTTCACCACAATCGAACCAACGGCTACCGGCAGTGCCAGCAGTGCAAGTCGTTTGACAAGCGTCCCGTTAGGTTCCCCCTGATTCCCGGACGCTTTCGGCACGGCGACGCCATCCCCTTTCCATTTATGCCGGATCATCAGATAGGCTGCACCGACCATCGTGCTGATAGTAATGCCGAGAATGGCTGCGGCCGCCGCAAAAGGCATGACAATCTCGCTGGCCTGCTGGGGCGTCGACGCCTCCTGACCGAATACCGTCCCCGTCAGCGCAAACTGCCTCTGACCAAATAAGACGGTCACATAAGCAAATAAAAGCCCCGCCACCAGCTTACACAGGGCTTCCACCACCTGAGAAATCGCGGTGGGTACCATATTGCGCAGCCCTTCATAATAGCCGCGATAAGCCGCCATGATCCCGCCGAACAAAAGAGACGGCGCGATCAGCAGCACGCACAGCAAGGCCTTAGGGTTTCCCACCGCACGCACAAATAGCGGCGCACACAACGCCACTCCCACCATACACACGGCTCCCAACGCTATAAACAACGTCAGCGACAGATGTAAAAGCCGCTTGACCGACGCAGAATCACCCTGCGCACGGTATTGCGCCACCATCCGCGCCACCGCTGCCGGAAGTCCGCCCACTGCTAGGGAATATACCGGCAGGAAGAGGACATACGCACTGTTGAAATACCCCATACCACTGCCGCCAATGATATTCGTTAGGGGGATTTTAAACAGCGCACCAATGATTTTGGTGATAAACAGGCTGCCTACCAGGATCGCCGCTCCCTGAATGAACCCCTGCTCGGACTGCGCCTTTTCCTTTTTCCTGTGCTTCATGTCCGACCTGTCTCCTTTATCAAGCAAATGGGGCGGACGGCGCAATGCCGTCCACCCTTACAAGCTTATTCGGACAATCCCGGAAAAATAACCCCTCTCAAGCCTCCTCCTGCCCGTAGACGCACCGGTACAGTGTCGCTTTATCAGAGTGGAAGGCCTCCTCAGATAAGGCCTCCGGCCATGACATCAGATACAGCGCAATCGCCTGCTGCCCTTCACGCATCGGCGGCTGTTCATAGGGAAAGTGATTGAACTGAAATCCGTGACGTTGATAAAAGCCAATCCGTCTCTGGGCGATCTCGTTCTCCGGCGGTTCCACCTCCAGGACAATTCTCAGGTCCGAACGCTTCTTATAGGCCTCCATGAGCCGGCCGCCCAATCCTGCGCCTCGCTGGGTGGCGCTGACGGCAATATGCTCAACAAAACGGAAAAACGGGAATTCCCAGGCCGCAAGAAATGCTACAAGTCGTCCTGATGCGTCACGACAAGCATACATCCGGTAGGTCGGGTCGGATAGAAGCGCCCGCTGCCTCTCATAGGTACGCATCTCGCTATTTGGGAAAGCCTCATCCATGATAGCGAAAGCCTCGTCAAAGGTAGCAGAAACGATCCGCTCGTCCAGTATGATTTCCTGCATGGTTAACACCCCTTCTTGTATTATTGACTCAGACTTACAACAAGTCTAGGACATGCAGCACCGAACCTACGCCAACAAATACGGTGATCAGACAGTAGACGATCCGGCCGACGCTGTTTTTCTCTTTCCGGAACAACCATACTGTTGTGGCAGCTGCTCCCACCGTCAGCACAGCAAGAATAATGCCCATCGCCTGAGGCGTAAGGGCTTGGTTCGTAACAATGATATAAGCAATCATCAGGATGGATATGACTATGTCCTGCGGGCGAATTCTGTTCATGGGCGCGGTTCCTTTCTGTCGCGGCTTGCTGAGGAGTTTGTATTATTTTAACATATGTAATGCGTATATGCAAGGTGTGTTCCACTACGAAACCGCCTGTCCCTTCTAGACAGGCGGTTTCTCTTCCACTGTTCTGATAGAGACAGTGATCCTGATGTTTTGTGGAAAGATGATAAAAGAACAGATCCGGGCCCGGCACAGCGAAATATTCTCCTAGATATGCCCTTTGATCCGATCTAACGCCCCTTTCTCCAGGCGCGACACCTGCGCTTGAGAAATATGGATTTCCTGAGCAACCTCCACCTGCGTCTTCCCCTGAAAAAAACGCATATATAGAATCTTCTTCTCCCTGCCCTCCAGTTTACGGATAGCCTCTTTCAGCGCTATTTCGTCCACCCAATTGGCGTCGTCGTTCTTATCCCCAAGCTGGTCCATAACGTAAAGGGTGTCTTCAGAATCCGAGTAGACAGGCTCGTACAGGGAAACTGGCTCGCTGATAGCTTCCATCGCCATCACGACTTCCTCTCGTGTCGCCCCCACCTTTTCCGCGATCTGTTCGACGGTCGGTTCCCGCATATTCTCTCCCATCAGCTGTTCCCTCGCCTGCATCGTCTTATAAGCGAGGTCGCGCAACGAACGGCTAACACGGACAGAATTGTTGTCGCGCAGATAGCGGCGTATCTCGCCGATTATCATCGGTACCGCGTAGGTCGAAAATCGAACGTTCAGGTCGACGTTGAAGTTATCAATCGCCTTGATCAGCCCGATGCATCCCACCTGGAACAGGTCATCAAGGTTTTCGCCCCGTCCGACAAATCTCTGGATGACGCTTAGCACCAAGCGTAGATTTCCTTTGACCAGCTCGTCACGTGCCTGTGCGTCACCCTGTTTCATTCGGTTAAGCAGCTCGATTTTTTCACTTTCTTTTAACACCCGAAGCTTTGCTGTGTTGACCCCACAGATTTCCACCTTATTGATCATGACCAACGCCCCCTAGGTCCATTTCTTTCTCAATGTCAGTATGGACTGTCACAGCGTCCGGCATTCATATGCTAAAAAATACCATTATGAAGCAAGTAAGCTCGTTCGCACTCAAACAAAAGGATTTGCGTTTCTCTTCGGTTACCCCTGTGATGAATTGGGTCCCGGTAGCGCACGTAGTTCGGCGATAGCGCTGTGTAGATACTGGATGATGCCGCGCACTTTATCGGCGACGGCCATCTCCTGCTGGGATAAGTTTAAAATGTTTATCGTGCAGGCGTTCTCCAGCGATGTACAGGTGTTTTGTAACACTTCCAGTACCTCTTCCTCCAGCCCCGGTCTATAGGACCTGGATACACCGGACATCTTCTGGTAAACGCCTCCTCCAAGGCTTTTATACCTCCCTCCGCTATTTTGTACCAGGCTATAAAGCGCCCCCGCCAGCATCCCCGACGTGTACGAAGCCGCCCGTGGTGCGTTTGCTGCAAGATAGGCGCGCATCTCATCTTTATCATGCGGTTGCCCGTCTTCCAACAGCTGTTTGACATAAAACCGAATTTCTTCTGCATTCGACATCTTTCAAACCGCCTTTCATTCGTTTTAATTCTATTATATTTTAATTCGTTTAAATTATTAATCCATAAATCCCACGTTTTACAAATTATTAAAAAGAACATCAAGGTGTATGATATCTGGAATCGGTCGTTTGCCAGCTTTCCATCTTTACTTGACACGCATGATACCCTCCGAAATATACTGATAAGCATAACAATGCCGTCTAACGGATGGGGCCGTTAAACGGCATTGTTATGTCAATCCTACGGATTGATTGTGGGACCTCTTGAATCAAACAGCGTCAAAGCTGTATGCCCGATCGATATACACTTATGCTATTGCAACAAAGGAAATATGCACCAATACCATTACAAACACAAAAACGTGATACCGGAGCCTTCTCCCCAAAATCTCCCCCAGTCCCTTCGAGAATGTGAACATTGCAAAAGAGCCGGCTGAGGGCACCTCTCTTACAGGTGGCGCCCTGCCATGTCCTTTTTCGCTCCACAAGGAAAAGGCAATTTTTACCGAACAAAAACCCGTTTGACCGCTTCCAAATAAGCATACCCGTATTGATCATCTGGCTGAAGGTAACTTGTTTCGGTCCATTCATTCCAGCTGTTGAGGGTGATGAGCTTGGGCTGTTGCGGGTGAGCATCCACATACCGCTTTGCAGCCAGCAGGGCTTTCTCGAACTCCTCCGGCGTGTTTTTCTCCATTTGCCCGCCATTTTGTCCCGGAAATCGGGGATTGTTATCCCAGCCAACAGAGACATGTGGGTAGTAGGCAACGCCGTAGCGTGCCGACATCGTCTCCCATGATGCGATCGCCTGCACTGCAACATCTGGATAGGGCTGATCAATGTTGGTGAAATGGCAGAACTGGTAATGGGTCGCTCCATGGAAGCCCAGGCGCGGCGCAATGTCCGCAGGAATATCGATGACACGTCCGTCTGTGCATCGATAAGGACGGATTAGCCAATCGGACACGGACAACATCAGGTAAACGCCGGGAAACCCAGCCTGTATGCAGCGGTTTTGTAACCAGTCCAACGCACTTTTCGTCTCCTCAATGCCGCCTAGTCCGTCAAGAAGGTTCTCCAGCATGTAGATATCCAGCACAGGCCTGCCATCAATACGGTAATAATTGGGGAGGCCGAAATAACGGTCTACTATTCTGCCGGCAGCACGCTCGAACTCAGCCCTCCCCACACCACCGCGCCAAATGGCAGTGCTTTGATCAGACGCATTGCGCTTATCCCATAGATAGGTCGCGTCATGGTTGGCCCACATCAGAAAAAAGTGCATCTTTTCGTTGTTCTTCGCCTTGAGGAAGCCGTCATTAAGGCAGTTCTCTAAAAACGGGCGCCCGTCGTACCAGTACCAATCGTAAAGGAAAACATTGACTCCATGATCAACAGCCGCCTCGATTTCCATCTCCATCACATACCGATCCGCTTCATTCACGTACCCCCACACCGGGCGGCGCGGCCACCTGTGCCCCGGGAACTTCGCCCCAGCTTCCCGCACCGTCTGCCACTCGCCGACACCCTCCGGCCAGAAAATGCGGCTGCGCGGCTCGTCCCCCGTGTAAGATGGCCATACATATGCCGCAACGTCGTATCTCTGTTTCATATACACCCCTCCTATTGATATATCATCAACTGTCCCCAACAGTTTCAATCAGATCGCAGATTCCTCATTATCGATATCTTCCGTACAAGATTCGACTGTATGCCTGCATATTTTATGAAACTACCGTCCTATCTGCCTAAACTTCTTGGAGAAATTCCAATAAAAATTCTTAATATTCTAAGAAAAATGTCACAAACTCCGTAGAGGGAAAGCGTATAATGAGAAAGAACCGTCACGTGTGGTTTGGAAAATATTTGTCCCGGAACCAGACTCTAGGTACCGTGAAGGTTTTCCCATCAAGATAGCTCATGCATCCGCTATCCGATGTAAAATGGAAAGTCAGCCGGTACGCGTAAAGTGCCTGCCGATCAAGGCCGGCAATACGGTTTTCCCTACCAATTCCGTATTTGCCGTCTCCAAGCAGCGGGTAGCCTGCGTAAGCAAAATGCGCCCTGATCTGGTGCGTCCTCCCTGTGCGCAAATCAACCTCCACGAGGCTGTATTTTTGATTTTCCTCCAGTACCCTGTACGCAGTAACGATGGTACGGTTCGAACCCGTTTTCCGGTCCGACACCGTAACCTTATTCCCAGCAGCGTCCTTTTCGAGGTAAGCGGTCATAACGCCGCTCCTGGGACGGGGATGGCCCAGTACGATGCACAAATACAGCTTTTGTATTTCCCTGTCTTTGATTTTTTGGTTGAGCACGCGCAGGGCGGCCGCGTTTTTCGCCGCGATGACAATGCCTCCAGTGTTGCGATCGATGCGGTTACACAACGCTGGGACAAAGCTATTTTCCTCCTGCGGACGGTATTCCTCTTTGTCATACAGGTAGTGAAGAATCCGGTTGATGAGCGTGTCGATCCCTCCGGATTCATCCTCATGAACAACGAGGCCGGGTTTTTTATCTATCAGAAGGATATTTTCATCCTCATAGATGACATCCAGTGCAGCCGGTACATGCAGAAAGGCCATTTCCTGACTGTTCTCAAAAAATGAGTCGTTCACGTACATTTGCAGCACATCGCCCTGGTGTATACGGGTATTGATATCGCAACGCTTGCCGTTGAGTTTGATCCGCTTTAACCGGATATACTTATATATAAGGCTCTGAGGCAGACTCGGCACCGTTTTGGTTATGAATTTGTCCACACGCTGCCCTGCGTCATTGCCGTTGATGGTAAATTCCCTCATAGGTGCTGGGCCTCCCGTTTTTGCTTGTTCGCAAGTAGATGGCTTTATTATAGCACAGTTGGTTGAAAAAATCATCTATGCAAACATCCGCTTGTATATTATAATGGAATCAGGAACGATTTGGTTTTTTCTGATTTTATTCATGAAGAAAGGCGGTTGGATTGCCAAGCGAGCACTATTGCTCTGTTTTGCATGAAGTATATGAAAACAAAGCAAAAACTTCCCGGGAATGAAAATGCACATAGCGGCCATCGTCAGCGTTTGCGCAACCGTTTTGTTATGGAAGGGTTGGACAGTTGGGAAGATCATAACATCCTTGAGCTTGTTCTTTTTTACGCGCTTCCGCGCGGTGATACCAATGAACTGGCTCACGACCTGATTGACACCTTCGGTAGTTTTTCCGGCGTCATCGACGCTGAGCTTTCGCAGCTTCAGGAGGTCAGCGGTATCGGACGCAACAGCGCCATTTTGCTTAAAATGATTCCACAGCTTTGCCGTCGCTACATGATGGAAAAGAGTATCAGCAGTCTGGTCATGGATCGTCCGGAAAAAATTGCAGATTACCTGTCTTCCTATTATGTAGGAAAAAATGCAGAGGAGTACAGCGTAATTTGTCTGGATGCACAACGGCGCATGACAGCGCACAAGAGTCTAGGAACTGGCGACGCCAGCCGTGTACAATTCAGCCTGCGCAAAGTTCTGGAGTTTGTCCTCGCCCATCACGCGGTCTATGCGATTCTGGCCCACAATCATCCCGGCGGTGCGCCTATCCCCTCCGATGCAGATCTGTCTATTACCGCTTACGCTGCGGAGTATCTCTCTCACGTTGGGATTACGTTATCCGATCATATCATCGTCGGAAATAAAGGCTATCTCTCCTTCGCGGAAAGCGGACAACTTCAGGAGTGCAGGAGGAACGTCATGTCTTGACGGTTATATCAACGTTTTTCATAACTGAAAAGCTATCAATATGCTATAAAAACGGTACAAATGTTGTGTATTGAATTCTAAATTCTTTCTTTTTTTACCAATATGCTCAATCGTTGACATTTGTCGCCGCAGGGCTTACAATAGATGCGGAATGCCTTTCTACGGACTACAGAAACTTCCCGGAGCATTTTTTCTCCGGGTCATTTAACGGAGCGGAATATGAATACAGAGGGACGATTCAAGCTACATTCAGAATATAAACCGACCGGCGACCAGCCGCAGGCGATTGCCCAGCTCGTGGACGGTCTGCAAAAAGGAGAAAAGGAACTGACGCTGATGGGCGTTACCGGCTCCGGCAAAACCTTTACGATGGCGAATATCATCGAACAAATTAACCGTCCAACGTTAATACTCGCGCATAACAAGACGCTCGCCGCGCAGCTTTGCAGCGAATTTAAGGAATTTTTTCCAGAAAACGCAGTGGAATATTTCGTCTCCTATTACGATTACTACCAGCCGGAGGCCTATATTCCTTCCACCGACAGTTATATCGAAAAAGACAGCCAGATTAACGACGAAATTGACAAGTTGCGTCACTCGGCGACCAGTGCATTGGCAGAACGGCGCGATGTGATCATCGTTTCCAGCGTTTCCTGCATCTACTCCTTAGGCAGCCCAGATGATTACCGTGACATGATGGTCTCCGTCCGTACAGGTATGTCTCTCAGCCGTGACGATCTGCTGCATAAGCTGGTACTGATTCAATACGACCGCAACGACGTTAATTTTATCCGCAACAAATTTCGCGTACGCGGCGACGTCGTGGAAATTTTTCCTGCCTATTCAGGGGATACCGCTATTCGCGTCGAGTTCTTCGGAGACGAAGTTGACCGGATTTCAGAAATCAACGTCGTGACAGGAGAAGTAAAAGCGGTCGTCACCCACGCGGCCATCTATCCCGCGTCACACTATATCGTACCAAAGGAAAAAATGGCCGAGGCGATTGACGAAATTCGGGCGGAGCTGCAGGAAAGGGTCAAATTTTTCCGCGATAACGAGATGCTGCTGGAAGCGCAGCGAATCGAACAGCGTACCCTGTACGATATTGAAATGCTGCAGGAGATTGGCGTATGCAAAGGAATTGAAAATTACTCGCGTATCCTCTCCCGCCGTAAGCCCGGCTCTATGCCCTATACGCTGCTCGACCACTTCCCGAAGGACTTCGTGTTGATGATCGACGAGTCCCACGTCACGTTGCCCCAGGTAAGGGCCATGTATGCTGGTGACAGAGCACGGAAGCAGACCCTTGTAGACTACGGCTTCCGTCTCCCTTCCGCTTATGACAACCGCCCATTAAACTTCGATGAATTCTATCAAAAGCTGAACCAGGTGATGTTTGTCAGTGCAACCCCCGGCGAATTTGAAAGGACGAAATCCACCCGTGTGGTGGAGCAGGTGATCCGTCCGACAGGGCTGGTAGATCCTGAGGTTTCCGTCCGGCCTGTAGAAGGTCAAATCGCCGATCTTTTGTCGGAAATCAATCAGCGCGTCGAACGCAAGGAGCGTGTCCTGATCACGACGCTAACCAAGAAAATGGCGGAAGATTTGACGACTTATTACGAAAATCTTGGCATCAAAATCCGTTACATGCATCATGATATTGACACCATAGAGCGTATGGAAATCATTCGGGATCTCCGACTTGGACGCTTTGATGTTCTGGTTGGCATCAACTTGTTGCGCGAAGGTCTTGACCTGCCGGAGGTATCGCTTGTCGCCATATTAGACGCTGATAAGGAAGGCTTCCTTCGCAGCGAAACGTCTTTGATTCAGACCATCGGGCGTGCCGCACGCAACAGTGAGGGAAAGGTCATCATGTACGCGGATCAAGTGACAGGATCTATGGAACGGGCATTGAACGAGACGCAGCGGCGCCGGCAGATCCAAATGGCGTACAATGAGGCGCATGGAATTACGCCTCAGACCATCCGCAAAGAGGTCCGCGACGTTCTGGAAATCTCGGTACGTGAAGAGGTCGAAAAGGAAACCAAGCCTACGGAAAAGCAGATGACGCGAGCTGAAAAGGACGCGTTAATTCGCAAGCTGACGACCGAAATGAAAAACGCGTCAAAAATGCTGGAATTCGAACACGCGGCATTTTTGCGTGATAAAATCGCTGAACTGAAAAAGTAAAGATAAATGGAAAGGGAAGATCTGCATGCAGTCCAACACGCAGGAAACGCACCGCCCGCAGCGGGACAAAATTATCATCCGCGGCGCACGTGAGCACAACCTGAAAAATATCAATCTGGAAATTCCCCGCGATCAGCTGATCGTCTTCACCGGGCTTTCCGGGTCCGGTAAGAGTTCCCTCGCTTTCGATACCATATTTGCAGACGGTCAGCGCCGCTATATGGAAAGCCTGTCCTCCTACGCCCGGCAATTCCTCGGCCAAATGGAAAAGCCCGATGTGGACAGCATCGACGGACTCTCGCCTGCCATCTCCATTGACCAGAAGACGACGTCGAAAAACCCCCGTTCCACTGTCGGTACCGTAACAGAAATCTATGACTATCTCCGTTTGCTGTATGCCCGAATCGGTATCCCGCACTGCCCGGTCTGTGGACGGGAAATCAAACAGCAAACGGTGGATCAGATCGTCGACCAGATTCTCACATTGCCGGAGGGGACGCGCGTACAGCTGCTTGCCCCAGTTGTTCGTGCACGTAAGGGGGAGCACATCAAGGAGTTTGATAGCGCACGGCGTTCCGGATACGTACGCGTACGCGTCGACGGAAACGTTTACGACCTGTCGGAAGAAATCAAATTGGAAAAAAACAAGAAACACAGCATTGAAATCATCGTCGACCGTCTTGTGATAAAACCTGACATCAAGTCTCGCCTTTCTGATTCTATCGAGACGGCGGCCGCTCTTTCCGGAGGTCTTGTTATCTGTGACGTTGTAGGCGGGGAAGAAATCCTTTTTTCCCAAAACTACGCCTGTCCTGAACATGGCGTCAGCATCGAGGAACTCGTTCCCCGGATGTTCTCCTTTAACAACCCCTTCGGTGCCTGTCCCAAATGCACCGGACTTGGCACCTTCCTCAAGGTGAATCCACGACTGGTCATACCAAACCCGAATTTGTCTATCGCGCAAGGAGCAATCAAAGCCAGCGGCTGGTACTATTGCGAGGAAGGTACTATCGCTAAAATGTACTACGAGGGTCTGGCCAAGCATTATGGCTTCTCCCTGGAAACGCCGGTGAAGGAACTGCCGGAGAGAATTGTCGACATCCTGCTCTATGGTTCCAAAGGTGAGAAAATTGAGTTGACACGCCAGGGCTCCTATGGTGGCGGAACTTATATGAGCGAGTTCGAAGGCATCGTCAACAACTTGGAACGACGCTTCCGGGAAACCAGTAGCGATTATATGCGTAGTGAAATAGAGTCCTGCATGAGCGCGGTAGATTGTCCCGACTGCCATGGCGAACGTCTCAAAAAGGAGTCCCTGTCTGTCACTGTCGGCGGCGTCAACATCAGTCAATTCTGTAAGATGTCCGTCACAGAAGCATTGGATTTCGTTGAACAGTTACAGCTGTCCGAACGTGACAAAATGATAGCCGATAGTATCCTCAAAGAAGTAAAGGAGCGTTTAGGCTTTTTGAAAAGCGTCGGCTTACAGTATTTGACATTGTCACGGGCATCCGGCACCCTGTCGGGTGGCGAAAGCCAGCGTATTCGTCTGGCAACGCAGATTGGCTCTTCCTTGATGGGCGTTCTGTATATCCTGGATGAACCGAGTATCGGGCTCCATCAACGTGATAACGATAAGCTCATCGCAACGCTCAAGCGTCTGCGCGATTTGGGAAACACGCTGATTGTCGTCGAACATGACGAGGATACCATGCGCGAGGCGGACTTTATCGTCGACATAGGCCCCGGTGCCGGTGTTCACGGCGGGAATGTGATCTGTGCCGGTACCGTAAGTGAAATCATGGCCTGCGAAAATTCCATCACCGGACAATACCTCAGCGGAAAGAAGCAAATCGAAGTCCCCTCTAACCGCCGGAAGGGAAACGGCAAATACCTTCGCATCAAAGGAGCGGCGCAAAACAACCTGAAGAAAGTTAACGTTGATATTCCACTCGGTACCTTCTGCTGCGTTACAGGTGTGTCCGGTTCCGGCAAAAGCTCGTTGGTCAACGAGATTATCTATAAGGTGCTGGCATCCGAACTCAATGGTGCGAAGACACATCCAGGTGCTTACGCTTCCATAGATGGGTTGGAGTACTTGGACAAAGTCATCGATATCGACCAATCCCCCATCGGCCGTACACCCCGTTCCAACCCCGCGACCTATACCGGTGTTTTCACCGACATCCGGGAGGTATTTGCACAAACCAATGATGCTAAGATGAAAGGCTTTACCAGTGGACGCTTTTCCTTCAACGTCAAGGGCGGGCGTTGTGAAGCCTGCGAAGGCGACGGCATCCTGAAAATTGAAATGCATTTCCTACCGGATATCTTTGTTCCCTGCGAGGTGTGTAAGGGAAAAAGGTATAACCGGGAAACCCTTGAGGTAAAATACAAGGGGAAAAGCATCTATGACGTTTTGGAGATGACCGTGGAAGAGGGCCTTGCCTTCTTTGCCAATATTCCCAAGATTCAGCGTAAGCTACAAACCCTTTACGATGTTGGACTTGGCTATGTCAAGATAGGGCAACCGGCCACGACGCTATCGGGCGGCGAGGCACAGCGTGTCAAGTTGGCGACAGAATTGTCCAAGCGTTCCACAGGTAAGACCATTTATATTTTAGACGAACCCACCACCGGCCTGCATACCGCTGATGTGCACAAGCTCATTGAGGTCCTACAGAAGCTGGTCGACACCGGTAACACCGTTTTGGTAATCGAGCATAACCTGGACATCATCAAAACAGCGGACTATAT
This sequence comes from uncultured Clostridia bacterium, assembly GCA_946498095.1. Taxonomy (GTDB): domain Bacteria; phylum Bacillota; class Clostridia; order Oscillospirales; family Ruminococcaceae; genus CAMMMX01. Next base: position 63,757 of record CAMMMX010000003.1, on the reverse strand, counting down.
TATCGATCTGGGCCCGGAAGGCGGTAACGCGGGCGGTACTGTCGTCGTGACCGGTACACCAGAAAAGATCGCTGCTTGTAAAAAATCTTATACGGGGCAGTATCTGAAACGGCTTCTGCCAGGTTCGTGCTAGGAACAGTTTGTTTATTCATTTAATGTTAATCATTTACTAAAAAGGTGTACTTTTATATTTGTCAGTTTTTGTGTTATACTATTTCCAGAGGAAAGGAAGCTTTTTCATTTTGCTTTCTTGATCATAAATGGGGAGTTTTCCCCACCAATTGGAGGGTATTATTATGGCGAAATATGTTTGTTCGGTATGCGGATATGTATACGACGAGGAAGTAGGTTGTGAAGAACAGGGGATTGCGCCCGGTACAAAATGGGAAGACGTCCCGGAGGATTTCGTCTGCCCCTTGTGCGGTGTAGGCAAAGACTTGTTTGAGGCCGAATAACAAAAACGGCGCCGTTTTTGCAGAATTGGAAAAAACTATCAGAAAGGATTGACAATATGCCAAGCAAAAAAATTACTGGCAGCGTTGACTACGTTGGGATCCTCAACCCCAATATGCGTGTGTTTGACATTATTATGCGTACAGACTTTGGCACATCCTATAACGCGTATGTGATCAAGGGCGGCAACAAGACGGCTTTAGTGGAAACAGTCCATCTAGACTTTTTCGAGAGTTATTTGGAAAACATCGCCGAATGCTGTGATCTCAAGCAGGTAGATTATCTGATCATGAACCATAACGAGCCTGATCATTCCGGCGCAATCGCTCGGTTGCTGGAAATCAATCCGGACATCACTGTCGTTGTATCTCAGGCAGGAGCACTGTATTTGAAGAACATCACCAACCGCTCCGATATAAAAGTTCAGGTGGTCAAAGACGGTGATACACTTGATTTAGGGGGCGGCAAAGTCCTACGCTTTATTAACGCACCCTTTTTGCATTGGCCGGATTCCATGTTTACCTATTTGGAAGACGAAAAACTTCTGTTTTCCTGCGACTTTTTTGGAGCACATTTTTGTGAACCACTGATCTGGGATTATAAAACGTCTTATACAAAGAGCTATGAGGAAGCCTTTAAAGGCTATTACGACGCGATTTTTGGGCCTTTTAAACCATATGTGGTGAAGGGTCTGGAGAAAACCGACGGACTGGACATCGATATCGTCTGTCCCAGCCATGGGCCTGTACTGACCAAGCAGGGACGCCTTTCCTATGTTCGGGACATGTACCGTACCTGGAGCGCCCCACAGACCAAAACGAAAAAAAGCATCCCAATCTTCTATTGCAGCGCTTACGGGAACACAGCTCTCCTTGCAGACGCTATCGCTGAGGGCGTTCGCACTGTCCTTCCTGATGCGGAAGTCGAAGTACTGAATGTTATCGAGCATGACATGGCGCAGCTTGGCGCCAAGCTCAACGCCTCCGACGCTTTCTTGCTGGGCTCTCCTACCCTCAACCGCGACGCTGTAGCTCCTATCTGGATCCTGCTCGCACACATTGACGCTGTCAATATCGCTAAGCGTCCAGCCGCTGTATTCGGCTCATACGGCTGGAGCGGCGAGGCGCTCGCCAACCTTTCGGACCGTTTAAAGGGACTGAAGGTGAATCTTTTTGAGCAGCAGTTCAAAGTCGTATTTGTCCCTACTGCGGAAGATCTTGAGAAAGCGAAAGCCTTCGGACAGGATTTCGCGCAGAGCTTGAAATAAGGTACACTGGAACCAAAAGCCCTCGGTTAACCGGGGGCTTTTTTGCCGATTGTAAGCCGTAAAATGAAAGGAAAACGGGATTGTCATAGCCAATTAGAGAGCCGGTAGGATAAACGTGTAGACCTGCTCCATACATGAGCGATTCCCCGGATCCCTTTCAACGCGTAGATCAAACACTTCCCCTTATTGCATGTAAAACCTATTTGCACTGCTTTTTATTGCTGATGCTATCAAAGGTATTTTCAAACATTTTTGAGCGTCTTTACAAATGTATATCCCATACGTTTAATTCCGTCACCAGTTGTGGTATTGCTGTATTCGGTAATCGTGTATCCGCACTTTCTATACAGATTTTGCGCCGGAATATTATCATCAGTAGTATGAATTCCTATTTTGCTAAAACCTTTTTCTTTCACAAATTTCTCGGAAAAATCTATCGCATAGCTCCCGATACCTTGACGTTGATGCTTGTCGCTGACGACAAGCATACTAATCCAAGCCATGTCCTTGTTAAGCAGTCCGTTGATACGTAACCATGCGACCGGTAGACAACCGCGGCAGACCAAAAAATTCCGTTCATCCTCGTCATCTAAAGATAAAACATTTTTCCACTCTTCAAGCGATATGAGAGTTCCGTGCAAGCGCTCTCGATTTTGTCTGTAAAACATCATAACAAATACTGCTTCCTCCTCCGCTGCCGGAATTAAGGAATAAGAAGGCTGTATACATTTTAACTCTTTCATAGTGTTACCTCTTTCTGTTTTATCCAATACAAAAAATCGCCCCTGATAAAATCAGAGGCGACAATGATATCGGCAGAAAAAGGTATCTCAACCAGCGGACAAAACGGCATCTGATTTTACCACTATCATGCTTGTCATTTTGTCCACCTCGCTTTCCTTATTTGGGTTCATTTTAGCAGAACAATCAAGTATTGTCAAGCAAAATCTGCATATTCCAATCAGGATAGGCATTACCACTCGCACGAGCTATGAAATTCAGGACGCCGCTTTCCGCTCAATCACCGGCTGCGCTTCCCCGTTGACACAGGCTTCTGTAATCACGACTTTTTTGATCGTTGGATCAGACGGGACGTCAAACATAATCGGAATGAGCAATTCTTCCATCACCGTGCGCAAGCCACGTGCACCAGTCTTGCGGGCAAAAGTTTTCTTTGCAATTGCACGCAGAGCCGCGTCTTCGACATCAAGCTCGACATGATCAATCTTGAACATCTGTACATATTGCTTGAGAATCGCGTTCTTCGGCTGTGTCAAAATATTGACCAGCGCCTCCTCGTCCAACTCATCCAGCGAAACCACAACTGGCAGACGTCCGATTAGCTCAGGAATAATACCAAACTTGACCAGATCTTCCGCTGTAACCATGCTCAGCAGTTTGTCCCGCTGCTCTTTAGTCTCCTGTTTCAGGACTGCCCCAAAACCAATCGCCGACTCGTCGGTACGCTTAGCAATAATTTTTTCCAACCCTTCAAAGGCGCCGCCGCAAATGAACAGGATATTGGTGGTATCAATCTTAATAAACTCCTGTTGCGGATGCTTGCGTCCTCCGTTAGGTGGAACGTTGGATACCGTCCCTTCGATAATTTTCAGCAAGGCCTGCTGTACGCCCTCCCCACTGACATCCCGTGTAATGGAGGTATTCTCCGACTTACGGGTAATTTTATCGATCTCATCAATGTAAATGATTCCGTTCTGAGCCGCCTCCACATCGTAATCTGCTGCCTGTAAAAGACGTACCAGAACGTTTTCCACGTCCTCTCCCACATAACCGGCTTGCGTCAATGTTGTCGCATCGGCAATGGCGAAAGGCACCTTCAGACGCTTCGCCAAAGTTTGAGCAAGTAACGTTTTTCCGACACCAGTGGGACCCAACATCAGCACATTGCTCTTTTGAATCTCCACATCGTTTTCCGCCGTACTGTGAATCCGTTTATAATGATTGTAAACGGATACCGCCAATGTGATTTTCGCTTTTTCCTGTCCAATCACATATTCATCCAGCACCTTTTTCAGCTCGGCTGGCTTCGGTAACTCAAAAGGTTCCTCCCTTTTCTGTTGCCCGCGATTTAGCTTACGTCTATTGGACATTCCCTCGCTCTGCATCAGGATATCGTAGCACAGCATGACGCATTCATCGCAAATATAAACTCCGTTGCCATATAAAAGCTGTCCTACCTGTGATTCCTGCTTACCGCAAAAACTACAGGAATGCATCTTGTTTTCATCCGCCATCAGCCGTTTCCACCTATCCTATTATCTCTTTTCAATAACCTTATCGACCAGCCCATACTCCGCAGCCTCCTGCGCAGAAAGGAAGTTATCGCGCTCGGTATCTCTGATGATATCTTCCAGCGGCTTCCCGGTATTCGCGGATAAAATTCGGTTGAGCTTCTCACGCGTCTTCAGAATATGATCCGCATGAATTTTAATATCCGACGCCTGCCCCTGTGCACCGCCTAAAGGCTGATGAATCATGATTTCACTATTCGGAAGTGCCAGACGTTTTCCTTTTGCGCCGGAAGAAAGGAGGAATGCGCCCATCGATGCCGCCATACCGATACAGATGGTTGAAACATCACACTTAATATAATTCATCGTATCATAGATTGCAAACCCAGCCGAAACACTGCCTCCAGGGCTATTGATATAAAGATGAATGTCCTTTTCCGCATCCTGCCCTTCCAGATAGAGAAGCTGCGCAACGACCAAGCTGGCTGTTACATCGTTGATCTCCTCTGACAGCATAATAATTCTGTCATTGAGTAGCCTAGAATAAATGTCATAGGAGCGCTCGCCCCTGCTTGTCTGCTCTACTACCATTGGTACCAAACTCATCGTTATACACTCCTTTTCATCAGTGACAAACAACATTATAGCATTCCGCCTGCTTTCTATTCCATTTCAATTTGTGAACAGATTGACGAAAGCTGACGGTGTTTGACGGATTGTGCCGGTTTTCACCAGTTCTACGAAAAAGCATAACAGAGGAAGCCTGCGCCGGGCCGCCCAAACGGCTGCCGCGACGCATATGCCCCCCCTGATTTTCTTTCCCCTTATAGGGATAATACATCCACTTATGCTTCAACCTCAGTGATTTTCGCACTGTCCTTAACCAGATCCATCGCTTTCTGAACAGCAATGTCGGCCTTCAAATCCTTTTCAGTGAGCAGCTGTTTGATGCGTTCCAACTCCATCTTGTAGTTGTCGGCCCACTTCTGATACTCAGCTTCCAGCTCCTCATCAGACACTTCTATATTCTCGACCGCAGCAATCTTTTCCAGAGCCAAACGCAGCTTTACTTGGCTTTCAGCTTGCTCACGATAGGTCTTGCGCATGGCATCTGGTGTCAAACCGGTGTACTGCATATACATATCCATATTGATGCCCTGCATCCGCAGACGATTCTCGAAATCACGGAGCATATCGTCCACACGATTCTCATACATGACTTCCGGAATATCGCCTTTGAGGGCAGCGATCAAGGCATCGATCAGCTGTGTTTCAACCTTTTCCTCAGACTCATTCTTTGCTCTTTCTTCCAGCTTGTTCTTCAAATCAGCGCGCAAATCCGCTACATTTTCAAATTCGCTGACATCCTTGGCAAACTCGTCGTCAACCTCCGGAAGCTCCTTTTCTTTTAGCTCATTCAGCTTTACCTTAAATACGGCTTCCTTGCCCTTGAGTTCTTCGGCCTGATAATCTTCCGGGAAAGTAACAGTCACATCGAACTCATCGCCAGGCTTATGACCGACAATCTGATCTTCAAAGCCAGGGATAAACTGACCACTGCCCAATGTCAGATCAAAGCCCTCTCCCTTGCCGCCTTCAAAAGCGGTACCATCCAGGAATCCTTCGAAATCGATATTTGCGACATCCTCCAGCTTAGCCTCACGCCCTTCAACCGGAACAATGCGGGCATTTCTCTGCTGAAGTTTGCTGATTTCTCCGTCGACATCATCGTCTGTGATAACACGCGCGGGCTTTTCTACTTTGATCCCTTTATATTTTTTGATCTCGACCTGCGGCTTAACAAAGAAGGTTGCCTTCATTGTGACGCCGTTCTCTTTTCCCACTTCCGTAACCTCGACTTCAGGCGTGGAAACAATCTCCAGACCGGATTCCTCCACCGCCTCACGCAGAGCGACAGGGTACAACGAATTCACGGCATCTTCGTAGAAAACGCCTTCGCCATACAGCTTTTCTATCATCTTCCGCGGCGCTTTTCCTTTCCGGAAGCCGGGGATCTGCATATTCTTCACATTTTTCCGGTATGCTTTACCGACAGCTTCTTCAAAGCGGTCCTTATCCACCTGAATTTCCAGCTCATATTTGTTGGTATCCACCTGATTGGTTGCAGTCAGACTCATCTTGTTTCCTCCTACTTACGATACGTCAAAACTTTATTCAGTATAGCACAAAAAAAATTTATTTTCTACATGCTGTTTCACGAATTTACATTTTGTACAGATTAAAGAACCTGCACAGGGCAAAATTGAACATAATCACAGGAAATAAGACGGTAGTGGACGCCGTCACGTTCCCCCGTGACCGCTTTGGAAAATCCCCCCCGACCGTGGATGTGTCCATAATAGCATTCCGATACGCCAAACTCTTCTAATACTTTGAGAATCTCCTCATTGCGATCGGTAGCAAATACCGGAGGGTAATGCAGAAACACAAGCAAACGCTTACCAGCCTTTTGCCCCTGCACAAGCGACGCCCTCAGCCGCCCTGCTTCGCGCAGTAGGACCTTGCGGTCCGGCTCCTGCGAGGTATCGTTGATCCAGCCGCGTGTTCCGCAGACGCAAACATCTCCGCAGGGGTAAGCATTGTTGTGTAGAATGCGCAGCGTCGAGAGTCCGTTTTCGGCAAAAAAAACTTCCATCTTGGATCTCGTGTTCCACCAGTAGTCGTGGTTCCCTTTGAGCAAAATTTTCTCCCTGCCATTCAAGCGGTCGATAAACTGCAAATCGGGCAAAGCCTCTTCCAAGGACATCCCCCAGGAGATATCCCCAGCAATGACGATGGCATCGTCCTCCCCAACGGTCTCCTGCCAATGCTGCTCGAGCAGCTCCACGTAATTGTCCCAGCCCTTGAAAATGTCCATCGGCTTGTCCGTACCGAGGGACAGGTGCAGATCTGCTATTGCGTATAAAGCCACTCTTCTGCTTCCCTCCGCTCCTACTCCCGGATGCCCAGCATCCCGTATACCGTTTCCTGCATCTGAGACGGCTGAATACAGCCGTCAAAACGTACCTGCTTCTCCTGCAACGACAGTAGCGACTGGGGAGCCTGTGTTCCAGATACACGGCTGAGAATACGAACTTTTTCAAATTCGTCCGCGCTCTCCACATCCGCGCCCAATGCCGAAAGGACACTGGCACTAAATTTGTACGGACTGGCCGTGGAGGCGATAATAGTTTTGGCCATGTCTCCTGTCTCTCGGCGATAGTCCTCGTACACCTTCACTGCGACCGCCGTATGGGTATCGCACAGGTAGGAATACTGCTCGAAGATTTCTCGGATCGTCCCCCGGGTTTGGTCATCGTCACAGCAACCCGCCGCAAACAACTCTTGCAGTTTTGCCTTAACATCTTCATCAACCTCGTAGCGCCCCGACTGGGAAAGCTGTCCAAACCACCGCCGTATTTTTTCATCGTCCCGACCAGTTAGTTCATACAACAGACGCTCAAGGTTACTAGAGATCAGGATGTCCATAGACGGGGAAATCGTCGCATGGAAGCCGCGATTACGGTCATACACGCCGGTACGAATGAAGTCCGTCAAGACGTTATTGGCATTGGAAGCACAAATCAGTTTCTTTATCGGCAATCCCATCTGCTTCGCATAATACGCCGCCAGGATATTTCCGAAATTTCCAGTGGGTACAACAACGTTGATTTGTTCTCCCTGCTCAATTTCTCCGTTTTCCACCAACTCGCAATAGGCGGAGAAATAATAGATGATCTGAGGCACAAGCCTCCCCCAGTTGATAGAGTTTGCACTGGAGAAACGCTTTCCCGAAGCGGAAAGTTTATGCTTGACCCCTTCGTCGGTGAAGAGCCTCTTCACGCCGGTCTGCGCATCGTCGAAATTCCCCTCAATCGCGCAGACAGCAACATTACCGCCTTCCTGCGTAGTCATCTGTCTCTTCTGCATGGCGCTGACGCCGTCCTGCGGATAGAAGACCATCATTCGCGTATCAGGTACGTCCTTGAAGCCCTCCAGCGCTGCCTTGCCCGTATCGCCCGACGTTGCGACCAAAATGACAATCTCGTCTTCGATGCCGAGCATCCGCGCCGATTTGGTCAGCAACAGCGGCAGAATCTGCAACGCCATGTCCTTAAAAGCACAGGTCGGCCCGTGCCACAGCTCGAGGATATATGTGCCCTGATAAAGATGAGCCAAAGGCGCTATGGCATCGCTACCGAATTTCTCTGCAGTATACGCTTTTTCCACGCTATCAATAATATCCTCTCGTGAAAAGTCGGTCAAAAAGCGCTCCAGGATAAAGGCCGCGCGCTCGGTATAACTCTTTCCGCACAGACCTCGGATTTCTTCCGCTGTCACCGACGGCAGCGCCGCAGGAACAAAAAGCCCCCCCTCAGACGAAATCCCGCTTGTAATCGCCTGTGCGCTGGACACCCGCAACGCACTGTCCCTGGTGCTCTGATAATCCATACTCATTTCCTTTCCTTGTTCCGGGCATTGCCGAAAAAATCTTGTGCGTTCTGGAATAGGATCCTATTCACCAAAACGCTCCCATATAATTTTACCATAGCTTGATACAACTTGTAAACGGCTCCGACGTTTTTTATTGCATCGAGGACGTCACTGCCATCAAAATCGCTGCCAATAGCAACAGCATTTTCTCCCGCAAGCAGAAGTATCCGGTCGCAATGCCGCAGGATACAGTCCACATCCGGCGGTGACGGAGAGAGAAAATCCCGATAGAAATTCAGTCCTATAAGTCCGCCGCTCTGCCCAACTGTACGAATCTGATCATCGGTCAAATTTCTTTTCACATCACAAATATACCGTGCGTTGGAATGACTGGCTACCACCGGATTTTTTACACAGTCCAGGACATCATAAAAACTTTCGTCGCTCAGGTGGGACACGTCTATCGTAATCCCCGCCTCCTCCATCGCTGCAACTGCCCTGCGTCCTAACGACGTCAATCTACCGTCGGAATGCGCGCCGCCCGCCAAGGCGTTTTGACCATTCCAGGTCAAAGTAGCCAGCTTCACCCCCAGCTGCTTCATCAGTTGAACGCCCTGCAAGTCCGGCGTTAGAAAAGAGCAACTTTCCACCGACAGCATCGCATTGCAGACACCAGGTACGACGGTTCCATCATACTGCCTCAGTCTGTTCGGGTAGCGTCGCAGAAAGGACTGAAACAGCCGGACCTGTCGAGCGAACAGATCGGCCTTATCCTGCACATCGTCAGGGATCCAGACGGCAAAAGTCTGCACCCAGGCTGCGATCCCCGCTCCCTGCTCCAACGAGACGGATAGGCCGTTTTCCTCGAGTGGCAAGCTCCTTGTGGTGCACGCATACAGCGTATCACAATGCAAATCAAATAGCCGCATCCGTCTGCTCCTTTCCGGCTATTCCACGTCGAACGCGCCTTTCCGGTAATCGAACCCCACTACCTTACAGCCCGTCCCATCTTGCCGAACCGTAATTTGGACAGCGTCAAAACGCGGCTGTAAATCGGGCTGCGGAAAACTCCACAGATAATACCGTACCGCTTGAACCAGCGCCGCTCGCTTTCGCGGCCCGATTGCCTCAAAACCGGATACCATGGAATGTGCCTCCCGTGTCTTTACCTCGACGAAGGCGAGCGTATTCCCCTTTTTCGCAATGATATCTATTTCACCGCCATGACACTTGAAATTGCGGCGTACGATTGTATAACCGTTTTTCTCCAGCGTTGCTGCAGCGTACTCTTCCCCGTACTGCCCTAGCTGCCAACGATCCATCATTCATTGCCCCCGTACAGCTTGCGCAAAAATGTCCGCCGGTGGATCTCACAGGGGCCATACTGCAGAATCCGTTCGCAATGGAGCTTTGTGCCATATCCCTTATGCTTATCAAACTGATACGCCGGATACTGCCGCGCCATTTCCCTCATATAGCGGTCCCTGCTCACTTTAGCCAGGATCGACGCCGCGGCGATACTCGCCGATTTACCATCCCCCCCGACTACCGCTTGGGACGGGTACTCCCAGTCAGGCAGACGATTTCCATCCACGAGGATAATTTCCGGGGCAATATGCAGCGCGGCCACAGCACGCCGCATTGCCAGAAAGGTCGCGTTCAGGATATTATATGCATCAATTTCTTCTACGCTCGCCGTTGCGACAGAATACGCGTCCGCTTTCGCGACGATCTCGTCGTAAAGCGCTTCCCGCTTCTTTTCAGATAGTTTCTTACTGTCGTTAAGCCCGTCAATCTGCACGCCGCTGCCGAAAATGACCGCTGCGGCGTAGACATCACCTGCCAGCGGACCACGCCCAGCTTCGTCAACGCCGCAGAGCAGGCTGCAACAGCTATACGTGCGCATATCGCGGTCATAATCAAATATTGTCCTGTCCATCAGGTGTCCCCATCCCTTCCGGTGGCATCTCCAGGGTAATACGCCCTATTTTGCCTGCACGATACTCGTCCAGCACCGCCACCGCTGCACGCTGGGTATCAATTTCCCCGCCCCGCAGCAGCATGCCTCGTGCTTTTCCCACCGCACAAAGCAGATCGTAAGACGACGTGTCCTGCGGTAAATCGATCTGAAAACGCTGCTCGAGCATCTCTGGATACTGGTGGTGCAAGTAATCTAATAGGCGCATCGCCAACAGTTCCGTATCGACCACGGTATCCTTAACCGCACCGGTAAAAGCCAACCGTTCCGCAACGTCACGATCCTCGAATTTCGGCCATAGCACACCCGGCATATCCAGCAGCTCCGCGTCGTTCTCCAAACGTACCCACTGACGATGCATCGTCACGCCGGGACGATCTTCCACCTTGGCCTTTTTCCCTTTTGCTAAACGGTTGATCAGCGACGATTTCCCCACATTGGGGATTCCGACAATCATCACGCGAATCGGCCTGCCAGAAGCGCCCTTTTCCGCCCGCCGTGCCAACATCTCGCTCAGCTGCTCCCGAACCACCGGCAAGACTGCCTGCACGCCTTGACCGCTTTTACAGTCAGCAGACAACGCCGTCACGCCTTGACTGCGATAATAGTCTAACCACTTTCTGGTCGCCACCATATCTGCCGCGTCACTTTTATTCAGCAGCAGGATACGCGGTTTATTCCCCAGCCACCTGTCCAACTCAGGATTGCGACTGCCGGCCGGCAGTCGCGCATCTGCCAGCTCAATGACCAAATCTACCAGCGGCAAGCTTTCCTGAATCAAGCGACGGGTCTTGGCCATGTGTCCCGGAAACCATTGGATATCCGGTCTATCCGGAGACGGTTGCGCCGTCTTGGAGGCACGACCTGCCGCCCTTTCTGCATGCTTTTGTCCTTTTCGCATAACACATCTCCTTTCCTCGTTAGAATATCCGGATACAAATTCCGCTTACCCTCAACGGAGTATCCTCTGGGTAAGCGGCATCATTATTCAAGAAAACCGAAAGTTTTGAACGGGAACAGGCGGAACACCGCTTTTCCCAATATGTAACCCTCATTGACAAAACCGACACGGGAGTCCCTACTATCTGTGGAATCGTTTCGGTTATCCCCCATCACAAAAACGCAATCTTCTGGCACAGTCACCGGGAAGCGCACGTCGTAACTCGTCGTGGTCGGCGTATTGACATACGGTTCGTCAAGACGCTCACCGTTTACCGATACGTAGCCGTTTACAAAATCAATGTCCACCTCATCCCCCTCCAAGGCGATGATCCGTTTGATAATCGGTTTCCCAAGTCCGTCCGGCTTGTTAACTACGACGATGTCACCGCGTTGAGGCTGGTAAAACAAATGGGAAACAATCAGACGGTCCTGATCCTGCAAAGTTTGCAGCATAGACTCTCCGTCAACGGTAATGATGCGGAAAACAAAGGTAAAAAGCAAAACAACTACGACAAGAGAAAAAACAATAGCTTCCGCCCAATCCAGCAAATCCTGGCCGACTCCGGTCTTGTTGTCGCCAGGCGCAGCGGAAGCCCGTTCCATTTCATGAGAATCAGACATGGTCACCCCAGCCTTTCAGACATAAATCTAACTGCTGTTCATCAACTGCAAAATGAACAGGGATTGGGCGGCACGCCGCCCAATCCCTGTTTCAAAAAACCAACAGCGGAAACTGCCGGTTCATTTTGCCTTACCTCAAGTAATACTGGCAGCCTTATTTCGCTTCTTTCACTTTAGCAGCCTTACCAACGCGATCACGCAAATAATACAGCTTGCTTCTGCGAACTTTACCGCTCCTAACGACTTCGACCTTTTCCACGTTCGGGGAATGAATCGGGAATACTCTTTCCACGCCGCAACCATGCGCAACACGCCTAACGGTAAAAGTTTCCTGTATGCCGCCGTGCTTTTTAGCGATAACCGTACCCTCAAATATCTGAATTCGAGATTTATCGCCTTCCTTAATTCTAACGTGCACCTTAACGGTATCGCCGACGTTAAACTGCGGCAGTTCCGATTTGATGCTGGGAGCGCTAATGAGCTTCAATGCGTCCACAATTTTTCCTCCTCAGTTTTCAGACATTCATATCCGCAGATTTTTCTAAAACCTGTACCGACGATAGAGGACTGTCCGCTTTAATGTCTTAGAGCGTGTCTGAAAAATAATGCCTTTATTTCAAGGGATGTTGGCGTTGGCCCTGACACTTTCTGTCACTTAACCCATACCGCCCGATTTTCAGACAGACTCTTGTGAAAATATTTTTTCACAGGCATTAACCCCCATGAAACCAACTACGCTTCACGGTAAAATCAAATGCTTTTATATGATAGCACACTTTTTAGTAGATTGCAAGCGCTTTTTGCCTCTGACTAGGCAAAATCTTTTCCCTCCGCCGTCAGGATACGTTTACGGCAGACCTCAAGACGATCCAGTCGTGCTCCGGTCAGCTCACCAAAGGCTGTCATCATCAGAAGAGGGTTGACTGTTTTGACGTTGGATGATGGTAAGCGTACCAGCATCCGAAGGACATCCGATCCACCTTCTAAATGCAGAACACAAATATCCGGCAGGATATCGATGGTCACCATCCCTTTTTTTGATTTCTTCGTAATTTCTATTTTTTCGGCAGACAAAAATTCCTCCCATTTGTCCAGCAGACCGTTTGATTCCTCCGACTGTGCTGTAATGGCATACTCCGAATATACAATTTTCGTTGGTTTCAGAATAGGCCGACACACCGCCGTCACCCGGATATCGGGTGGCAAGACGGCATTTAAAGCGTCACGCGCCCCGTCAAGATCGATTCTTTCCCCTTCAAGCCGCATATCCATAACCTCGCAATCGCTTTCCACACCTAGAGACAGCGGCAAAGCAAAGGTTACATAAGCATGGGGGTTAAAGCCTTCTGTATACCATACCGGCAGCCTGGAACGTTTTAGCGCCCGCTGCATGCACCGGTTCAAATCCAGATGGGAAATATATTTTGCCCTTCCCTTTTTGGAAAAGAAGACTCTTACGTCCCGCTCATCCACAGTAAACGCCTCCTTCTAGACGCGCACCGCAACCTGAACATTGCTGGCGGCAATTGGGTGTGGTCGCCGCTTCATGCGCCTTTTCGTCCTCCCGAATCAGAAAATCCTTGCGGATATAATAGTCGAGATGATCCCATGGCAAGATTTCATCATAACTACGGCGGCGATTGGCGTAAAACGCCGTATCGATGCCACATTCTGCAAACGCTTCCATCCACGCGTCGAAACGAAAAACTTCGTCCCAGCTATCCAGACGGCACCCCTTGTCCTTCCACGCCTTGTAAATCGCCGCCCCTAGACGACGGTCCCCTCTTGCCAAAATTCCTTCCAGCACGCTGACGTGAACGTCATGCCAGCTACAGCTGATCTTACGGCTGCGTATTGACGCTACCAAGCGCTTTTGCTTTTCGACAATTTGCTCCATCGTGTCCTGCGGTTCGAACTGGAATGGCGTGAACGGCTTAGGCACAAAAGAAGACGCGCTGATCGACACCGACACAGCCTTTCCCTTCGGGCGGTTTTCCATCCCATAATACATGTCGACAATCCGCTGCGCTAGCTGCGCAATTCCTTCCACATCTTCCATCGTTTCCGTAGGCAGCCCCAACATAAAGTAAAGCTTGACCGCCGTGTAGCCGCCCTCGAACGCAATCCGGCAGGAGGTCATCACTTCGTCTTCGGTGACGTTTTTATTAATGACATCCCGCAGACGCTGCGTCCCTGCTTCCGGGGCGAAAGTAAGGCCGCTTTTACGCACCTTCTTGATCTTGTCCAACACTTCTTGGGAGAAATTATCGATTCGAAGGGACGGCAAGGAAAGATTGATTTTCTCCCCCTCCGTATAATCGGTCAGATCACTCAGCAGTTGCTCGATTTCGGTATAATCGCTGGTACTGAGCGAGGAGAGGGAGATTTCCTCATACCCGGTACTCTCGCACAACGACTGCGACTGCTGCCGGATCGATCCGATGCTGCGCTGGCGGAACGGACGGCAGATAAAGCCCGCCTGACAAAACCTGCAACCGCGGATGCATCCCCGCAGCACTTCGACGACCGCGCGGTCGTGCACGGTTTCGGTATAGGGGACGACAAAATTTTCCGGCAGATACATCCCGTCCAGATCGGCAACGACACGCTTACGCACCTTCGCTGGCGCGCCTTCCCTCGGCGTCACCGCCGCGATGGTGCCGTCGTCATGGTAGGAAATGTCATATAAGGAGGGGACGTACACGCCTTCAATCTTGCACGCCGCTCGAAGGAACGCATCCTTCGTCCATCCCTCACGTTTCGCCTGGGCATAAAGATCCATCCATTCCAGCGTGACCTCCTCTCCCTCACCAAGGATGAAGACATCGATGAAGTCAGCCAGCGGCTCGGGATTGCAGACGCAGGGCCCGCCTGCAACGACCAGACCTTTCAGCTGCGTTCGGTCCTTAGCTAGGACCGGAATGCCGCCTAAGTCGAGCATATTGAGTACATTGGTATAGCTTAGCTCGTACTGCATCGTAAAACCGATAATGTCAAATTCCGTCAGTGGATCGAAGCTCTCCAGGCCATAAAGCAAGATACCTTTTTCCCGCATCAACGCTTCAAAATCAGTCCAAGGAGCGAAAACCCGCTCACACCAGTAGTTGTCCCTGGAATTAATCAATGAATACAGGATTTTCATCCCCAAATGGGACATACCGACGCTATATTCGTCCGGGAAGCAGAACGCGAATCGTACATCGACTTTGCTCTTGTCCTTGACGACGCTGTTCAGCTCTCCGCCGGTATACCTGCTGGGCTTCTGCACCTGCATCAGTATTTTTTCAAGCTCAGGATTCATGCTGCTCTTTCTCCTGTTCTATTTCATTCTTATACCGTTTTATTATACCTGAACCTCTGCCATATTGCAACGCCTGTGCTGACGGCAGAGAAAATCGGGACTGCTTAACAGCAGTCCCGATTGAATGCATATGCCGCCGACCATTAAATAACCATCCCGCCATTGGGACTGAGCACCTGTCCCGTAATGAAATCCGACGAGTCCGACGCGAAAAAGGCGATCGCCTCGGCGACATCCTGCGGCGTACCGATTCGTCCCAGCGGCGTCTCGTCGCAAAGCTGCCGCAGCGTCTCGCTGTCGAGCGACCCGTTCATCGGCGTATCGATGACGCCCGGCGCGATGCAGTTGACCTGTATCCCCGACGGGCCCAGCTCCTTGGCCAGCGCACGCGTCAGCCCGATGACAGCCGCCTTAGCCGCGGAGTAGTGCACCTCGCATGAGGCCCCCGTCAGCCCCCAAATGGAGGACAGGTTGATAATCTTCCCCCTCTTGCGGTGCAACATATCGGACAAAGCTTCCTGACAGCAGTGGAACATCCCCTTGACGTCCACATCGAACATCCGGTCCCAGTCCTGCTCAGCGATATCCTGGAACAGCTTGATCTGTGCGATCCCGGCGTTATTCACCAGCACGTCAACGCCTCCCAGTTCCCGCCGGATCGCCGCGAACATCTCCCTTACCTGCGCGCGATCGGACACATCAGCTTGCACACAGACAGCCTGTCCACCATTTGCCTGAATTTCCCGGCAAGTTGCCAGCGCTTCCTCCCCGTGTGTATGGTAATGCACGGCGACGGCAAAACCATCCCCTGCAAGGCGCAGCGCAACCGCTCGTCCGATCCCCTGCGACGCGCCGGTTACCAATGCTGTCCGCATAACGTCACTCCCCTGCCGGCCACCCCCACAGGCGTCACCAGCTTTTTTCTCCCATTATATCAGATAAAACACCCTACCGCAACCACGCCTAGAGTTTCGCCGGTCCGAGGCAGCCCGTCCAGCGCAGAAAGGTCATACAGTCGCGGAAGGCCTGCCGGTAAAGCCAGCTAAAGTCCATAGCTGAGCGTTCATCGAATACCTCCTCCAGCTGGTATAACAGGTCGTCCTCCCCTACCAGACGCTCCCGAAGCTTCTTAAACAGGTGCTGATACCGCCGGTTCAGCGCTTGATAACGCGCACTCTCCTTCTGTTTTTTCACCAATGCGTCGGCTGAGGTTTCCTCGCAGGCTGCGAGAAAGGCTTCGATAAAGGGATCTTTTGACATAATAATTCGCCTCGTTGACTCGTTATTTGGATATATCCTACTATACCACATTTTTGATAGGAGGACAAGTCCCACTAATAATTTTTCATAATCTCATACAATATTCGTGGGATACGTCCCCCGAAGGAGATGAGAATATGACACTGAAAGAAGTAATTATACGCCGCATTGAGCAGCTATGTGCTGAAAATGGATTGACCCCATATTCACTTGCCATGTTATGTGGCATAGATAAATCAACTATTTATAGTATTCTGGGTGATAAGAGCCGAAACCCGGAAGTTGCAACCATTAAGAAAATTTGTGATGGGGTTGGAATTACTCTTGGCGAATTTTTCAGCACGCCTGAGTTCAACAATCTGGAACAGGAGATAAAGTAATTTTGTCAAGGACCTTCGCCCCTCACCCCAATTTGAACCCCTTATCTTTCTCCTACTGGGGCTGCTTGCCCCAAGCCCTCTCGTGTTGAAGAACTTTGTCCTCCAGTTTTTAATGTGGGGCCTCCGGCCCCGCGCCCCGGCCCAAGGGGGAGTACCGACTCCCCCTTGGGATTCCCCCGGCATAAGGGGCGGACGCACTTCGAACTTGACAGAGCGTCCGCCCCTTATGTATCCCCTATCGGTTCAACTCTCGTTCGGCATCTTAGATATCGAGTTCACCCACGACCGCCAACAAGTTTGAAAACGCACCCCTGATACCTCATCGCTTTCAGCCAGTCGTTATTTGCGTCATCGCTTCTACTGGAACGGTCATCCCCTCGCGCAGCAGCGTCATAGCTGGGCAAGAGTGTTGTCATGTCCGAATCTTAGGAAGCGATATGTCTCCGGTTTCCAGTATGATGTTGAGCGTGGAGGGGGATTTTTAAGGGGGAAACTGTTCTCCTGCCATCATCCGTGAAGCAGTTTCCCCCTTAAATCGCCTTGGGGTCCAGGGGCCTTGGCGAAGCAAGGTCCCTGGCCGGGATTCGGGGCCGGAAGCCCCGATAGAAGAGAGATAACGATTAAATTCAGATATTAGGAAGAAAGAGAAAACTCCTTTGCCGGGGGGCCGAGGTGGGCAGCCCCAGTAGGAGAAGGATAAGGTAAGAAATGAAATAATTAATTACGTTATATTATAGGTCAATTCAACCATATTGCCAATAGGTCAATCAGCCATAATAAAATTAACCCTTAGCGGAAGGATGGCTGATAATGAGCAGGCTTAGAGAGCTTCGTAAAGAACGCGGTTTTACACAAATCAAAATGCAGATGCTAACCGGTATTGATCAAAGCGATTATTCAAAAATAGAAAATGGAAAACGATATTATACCTTTGAACAGCTGAGAAGAATTGCTCTCGCATTAGACACCAGCATGGATTATCTGGCCGGTTTGACAGATGAAAAACAACCTTATCCGCGTCGTAAGACGTAATCATACATCCCCGACATTAAACAACAAAGACCGCTCCAACCGGAGCGGTCTTTTCCTATCTATTTCTGTACGGCCGCAGGCTCCTCCTGAACGAGCACCTCAACGCCTTTTTCCTCAATTCGGGATAGTTCATCCTCGACCGCCTCCCAGTCTGTGACAAGGGTGTCGAACCGCTCGATTGAGCAAACGCGGATGAACGCCTGCACGCCAATCTTGACACCCGGCATCAGCAGTACCTTTCTCCGCGCCTGCTCGACGACCGCGCGCTGGAAGGAGGCCGTCTCATCCGTTCCGTTGGACAAGCCGAAGTCCGCGTCACAGCCCGCTCCCGTCAGGAAAGCGACATCGAAACGCAGCCCCCGGACAAAGGCTGTTGCGAAGGTATCAACCATACTCGCCGTCCCGTGCATACGCATCCTTCCGCCCGTCACGTACACGGTGACATTATCCCAGTACTTGAGCGCGTCAGCCAGTGCGGCGGAATTGACCACGATCGTATAGGGAATGTCGCGCGGCAGATGGCGCAGCATCAGAAATCCGATGGATCCGCTGGTCAGGTAAATTACATTGCCCGGTTGTACCATCCGGGCCGCACAGCGTGCAATCGCGTCATAGGTGGGCCAGATCTCCATGTTGTTGAAGTCCCGGACGCGTGGCGGGCGGCTGTCTACACCGCTCAGCGGGATCGCTCCGCCGTGGGTACGCTTAAGCAGCCCCTTTTCCTCCAGGATACGCAGGTCGCGCCTTGCCGAATCGGCAGAAACACGATAGTCCTGCTGGATCTGCTGGATGGAGATACGGCCCTCCTGCTCAATTGTTTTCAAAATTGCTTGATGGCGTTCCTCGATAAACATGAACATACTCTCCTTTCTCCCTAATGAAAATCAAAAACAGTAATGCCAATTTTGTAGCTGCCCTTCTACATTCACATTATATCATTATTGTTCATGTTTGTAAATGATTTTTGCTATAAAAAAGTTAAAACATGATTATTCATGAATTTAAACACCGCAAGCATACACGTTTCACCGGAAACAAATGTATAGAAACAGCTTTCCTGCAAAAAATAGCTTTAACCACCGCCCAAAGCGGCAAACTTACTGGCTGCGTTCTTGAAACGTATCCCTTTGAAAGGATGAAATGGATATGACGCAAAACAGCGGACAGCCTTCCCCGCAGGAATATTCCAAAATGACAGAAAAGTATTCGAAGAATACAAAAAGCTATAAAACGATTCCCAAAGCTTTTCTCATCGGCGGACTCATCTGCGTCATTGGACAGGTGTTACTCAACTTGTACGCTATGGCCGGCTTCGACGAGGAGTCCGCCGGTATGATGACGTCGATTACCCTTGTGTTTTGTGCGGCGCTGCTGACCGGCCTGAAGGTGTACGACAACATCGCCAAGCACGCCGGCGCCGGCACGCTCGTCCCGATTACCGGCTTTGCCAACTCTGTCGTCTCCCCGGCGCTGGAATTCAAGGCGGAGGGCTTCGTGCTGGGACTGGGCGCTAAAATGTTCATCATCGCCGGACCGGTCATCGTCTACGGCATCGTCGCTTCGGTCGTCTACGGCGTTATCTATTATTTCATCGGCCTGTTTTTGTAAAGGAGGTGACTGTAATGTCTAAAAAACTTTCAGCAAACACCATCGACCTTCTGAACCGTCCAACGATCGTCCAGTCTGCGGCAGTTGGCGGCAAAAAGGAAGGCGAAGGCCCGCTCGGCTCCTATTTTGATATCATCAACGAGGACTCTTTATTCGGGGAAGACACTTGGGAGAAAGCGGAATCTACCATGCAAAAAACCGTTGTGAACAAGGCCTTGGAAAAAGCCAACCTAAAATCTACCGATATGGATTTTATCTTTGCTGGAGACCTGCTCAACCAATGTATCGGCAGCAGTTATGGCCTCCGAGACCTGGATATTCCCTTTATCGGGCTATATGGCGCTTGTTCCACAATGGCGGAAAGCCTGACCATGGCTTCCATTTTTGCCGACAATGGACTTGCTAACTATGCCATGGCCGTCACTTCATCCCATTTCTGTACGGCGGAGCGGCAGTTCCGTTTCCCGCTGGAATACGGCGGACAGCGCACCCCGACGGCTCAATGGACGGCGACAGCCTCCGGCGCCGCGATCGTCGCCCCGAACGGCGACGGTCCCTTTGTCAAAAGCGTGACCATCGGCAAAATTCGTGACTTTGGTATTACCGACGTCAACAATATGGGAGCAGCAATGGCTCCCGCAGCCTACTACACCATCAAAACTCATTTGGAAGATACCGCAACCCAGCCGTCCGATTATGACCTCATCCTGACCGGAGACCTTGGTCAGGTGGGGACCGATTTGCTGATCGACCTGCTGATGCGGGACAACATCGACATCTCCAAGCAGCACAATGACTGCGGTCTTCTGCTGTATGATCTGGAGAAACAAGATGTACACGCTGGGGGATCCGGCTGCGGATGCAGCGCGTCAACATTGTGCGGCTACATCCTGCCAAAGATGCGTCAGGGCAAGCTTAACAACATCCTCTTTATCGCTACCGGTGCGCTGATGTCGACAACAAGCGTCCAGCAAAACCAAAGTATCCCCGGCATTGCGCACTGCCTGAACATCTCCACGCAGCGTTAAGAAAGGACGGAAAAATAAGATGGATATGATATGGGAATACCTCAAAGCCTTTTTGGTCGGCGGGCTCTTCTGCGCGATCGGACAGGTTCTGATCGATTACACAAAGCTAACCCCTGCGCGGATTCTCGTTTCCTATGTTGTGGCCGGCGTCATCTTAGGAGGCATCGGCGTCTACAAGCCTCTGGTAGATTTCGCAGGCGCAGGAGCAACCGTCCCATTAACAGGATTCGGCTATCTATTATCCAAAGGCGTCGCCACCGCTGTGGACCAACACGGGCTCCTAGGCGCAATGACAGGAGGTTTTACTGCAGCGGCCGCCGGTATCACGGCTGCTATCCTGTTTGGCCTTCTCGTCGCCCTGATCTTTAAACCCGGTGATAAAAGCTGAACATCTGGGCGTTTTCTATACCTGCCTGTTGTTAAAAAGCCGCTGGAGAGAACCTCCAGCGGCTTTAACAGATCTCCTGCTCGGATTTGTCAAATTCTTCCGTACTGAAAAATTCACGCAAGGTAATGCCGAATCCGTCACATAGCTTTTTCATTGTGACCACACCAGGGTTACGGCTCTCTCCGTTTAGAATACTTTTGATGGTGGACTGAGAGACGCCAGACACATAGCTCAGCCCATTAGGTGTCAAACCCCTTTCCTGACATAATTCCCGGATCCGTGATACAATTAGCTCTGCGGTAGCCATACGCCTGCTCCTTTCCCCGCTTGATACGGCAGCAATAACCTAATTATATATTTTTATACAGCAATTTACAGATTTTAGTGAAATATCACCACTTCCATATTAGCGGATTTAGAAAAATTTAGTTAGTGATTTATCGTCACAATAAAAATATGTTATAATTAGTGATATATCGTCGAGCGTATGAAGCGTATGAAAGGATTATATTATGGAACACACACTATGCTTTACAGGACAAAAATTTATTCCCTATCCATATAGAAGAACACTGCAAATGCTTTTGGATCAAGAATTGTACCGACTCATCGAACAAAGCAATATAACAGATCTGCTCGTAGGGGACTCCATTGGTTTTGACACAGAAGCGGCTTTGTCCGTTCTGCGCTGCAAAAACCAATACCCGCATATCCAACTACATCTGATCATTCCTTATCCCGGCTACGAAAGCGGACGTTCCGCATATGATTTGCACAGGAAAAGGGAAATTCATGACTGGGCTGACGAAATCCTATATACCTCAACCCGCTACCAGCGTGGCTGCCTGCAAAAGCGTGACCGGTACCTTGTGGATAATAGCAGCGGCTGTATTTGCTACCAGAAAAGCCGCAGGGACAGCAGTTCGCGGTTCATGCTACAATATGCAATCAAGCGCGGACTACCAGTCATTAATCTCGCGGATCAAATGACGACATCCTGCTGAGAAGCAGCGCGCCGCCGTTGCAACATCCGATCTCCTATGGTAAAATATGTTACGATCAAATCATAGCATAACGGATAAAAAATAGTTATGCATTCCATTTGATTGATGTAAACATTTTAGAAATCCGCTTTACACTTGTAACTGGGCGTGTGAACACCACTGAGAGGAGCTTTCCATGACTACAATTTATATCATCGAAGACGATGAAACAATGCGTTCGGAACTAAAAACGCTACTAGAAAAATATGGCTACCTCTGTCTGGGCGGCAATGAATTCGAACACGTAGTGGAGGACATTCTTCGAACAGCACCCCAACTCGTCCTACTGGACATCAACCTTCCCGTTTTCGATGGATATCATATCTGCCGTCAACTACGCAAACATACGAATATACCGATTATCATGGTTACAAGCCGTAATAGCGATGTGGACGAGCTGATCAGCATGAATCTCGGTGCTGACGATTTTATTACGAAGCCATACAACACCCAAATCCTACTGGCACGAATCGCATCGCTGTTGCGCCGCGCGTACCCCAACAACACACCGTCTACGGTGCTGACCTACAAAGGTGTTGTGCTGGATTTGCTCAAAAGTACGATTCGTTACGCAGGACAAGAAATGGAGCTGACCAAAAACGAACTCCGTATCCTGCACCAATTGATGGCACATCCCGGCGTTATCAGCTCGCGTGACGATTTGATGAATGCACTGTGGCAATCGGACGAATTCGTGGATGACAACACGTTGACCGTCAATATCAACCGATTGCGTAGGAAGCTATCGGCTATCGGCGTGAATGACCTGCTTGTCACGAAACGCGGACAAGGGTACCGCGTATGAAAGTTGTAACCTTTCTCAGAGACAAGGCCTGGTTCATCTGCCTACAGATTAGCGTGATTCTCTTTACGACCATACTCCTGAGCGCAATCAGAGTAAACGGCTATACCATCTGTTTTCTATGCGTCTGCTACGGTGGGGCTACGATCTTCTCCCTGCTGTTCGAGTTTATTCGGAAGAACTGTTATTATCGACAGGTGCGCAAATGCCTAGAAGCACTCGATCAGAAATATTTGCTGTCTGAGATGATATCCCAGCCCGGTTTTTCGGAGGGCGCCTTTTTCTATGAAACGCTGCAAATCTGCTGCAAATCTATGAATGATCGAATCGCTCGTTACCATATCGCTTCAGAGGAATACCGGGAATACATCGAAACATAGGTACATGAAATTAAAACCCCCATTGCGTCCGGACGGCTGATTGCCGAAAACCATCCCAGCGCCGTTATGCAAAGCGTGGAA
This sequence comes from uncultured Clostridia bacterium, assembly GCA_946498095.1. Classification (GTDB taxonomy): domain Bacteria; phylum Bacillota; class Clostridia; order Oscillospirales; family Ruminococcaceae; genus CAMMMX01. Next base: position 40,507 of record CAMMMX010000003.1, on the reverse strand, counting down.
GAGGAGCTGGTTCACATTGAAGACTATGTCGAGCAGGCATTGTTTTATGCTCGCAGCAACACCGTAGAGAAAGATTATATCGTCAAGCGCATTCTCGTCAAGGATATTGTTTCAAGCGTTATAAAACGTAATGCGAAGCGGCTAATTGAAGGCAAGGTTTCGATTGTAATGAATGACCTCGACGCCGTCGTCTTTACAGATCCCAAATGGGTGGAATTTATCCTGCATCAAATCGTGAGCAACGCTGTCAAATACCGCTCGAAGAAGTCCTCTTCCCTCTCCTTTTCTGTTCTGGAAGGGGAAAATGAGCTCCATCTTCGAATTTCCGATAACGGTATCGGCATACCTGCCCAAGACATTAGCAAAGTCTTTGACAAGGGCTTCACTGGGGCGAACGGCCGCCGGTACGCAAAATCGACCGGGCTTGGCCTGTATTTGTGCCGTAAACTCTGCCGCAAGCTTGGGCTGAAAATTCGGCTGTCTTCCCAGGTTGGTACAGGTACCACCGTGGAAGTGATTTTTCCTAAAAGTGAGATGTTCCTGATGGAACACGAAACACGGCTGGAGATGGAGCGGTAATTTTTCAACATGGTACATTTCCGGTTGCCGTCTTACAAAAATGTAAGGACAACGTAAGGAAAAACGATGGCATCGATGCCTTTCCGATGGTAAACTGAATGACGGTAAACAAAAGTAATCGGAAAGGATGCCAAGCTATGGACACGATTTTGAGTGTAAGAAATATTGTGAAGTATTACGGGAGCCGCGGAAATGTGACGAAAGCGGTGGACAACATCAGCTTTGAGGTGGACTGCGGAGAATACATTGGTATCATGGGAGCCTCCGGCAGCGGAAAGACAACGCTGCTTAATTGCATCTCGACAATTGATACCGTGACCTCGGGACATATTTACATCCGCGACAATGATATTACCGAATTGAACGGGCGCAGTCTCTCCCGTTTCCGTCGGGAGAAACTGGGTTTCGTCTTTCAGGACTTTAACCTTCTGGACACCCTTACTGCTTTTGAAAATATTGCCCTTGCTTTGACGGTCATCCAGACACCCGCTAAAGAAATTGATCGGCGAGTTCACAGCATTACACAAAAGCTGGAGATTTCTGATGTTTTGGATAAATATCCCTATCAGATGTCCGGCGGACAGAAGCAGCGCGTTGCCTGCGCACGCGTAATTGTAACAAACCCGTCGCTTATTTTGGCTGATGAACCGACAGGAGCGCTTGACTCTAAATCGTCCCGCATGCTATTGGAGAGTCTGGAAACGTTGAACCGCGATCTTTCCGCTACCATCCTGATGGTTACACACGACGCTTTTGTTGCAAGCTATTGCCGCCGGATCCTTTTTATCAAGGACGGCAAGATCTTCAACGAAATTACCCGTGCAAACCACACGAGGAAAGAATTTTTTAACCAGATCATTGAAGTCGTTACCCTGCTAGGAGGTGACAGCAACAATGTTCTGTAAACTCGCTGTTCAAAACGTCCGCAAAAGCCTGCGTGACTATCTGATCTATTTTCTGACGCTTCTTTTCGGCGTCTGCATCTTTTATATTTTTAATTCACTTGATTCCCAGCAGGTTATGCTGGATATGTCCTCGCTTCAGAACAGCATCATTACCGTCCTTATCGACATGCTAGGCGTACTATCCGTTTTCGTTTCGCTCATTCTGGCCTGCCTGATTTTATACGCAAATAAATTCATGATTAAGCGCCGCAAAAAGGAGCTGGGCATTTACATGACGCTCGGCATGCCAAAAGGAAAGATTTCCGCCATTCTGCTGCTGGAGACGCTCATCATTGGTTTCATTGCGCTGTTTGCAGGGCTGATTCTTGGTATCTTTCTCTCTCAAGGGCTTTCCGTTATCACTGCTCAACTGTTCGACGTCCGTGTACGGGATTTTCATTTTATCCTGTCCACAGCAGCACTGCTGAAAACGCTTGTTTACTTTGGAATCATCTTCCTCGTCGTCATGATATTCAACTCGCTTACCATCTCGCGCTGTAAGCTGATTGACCTGTTTTATGCGGAAAAGAAAAACGAGTCCCTCAAAATTAAAAAAATTTGGGTGTCCGTGGCGCTGTTTCTCGTTGCCGTAGCACTGCTGGTAGCCGCATACTGCATGATTCTGCACAACGGTATTTACGTCTTTGATTACCGCTTTTTTCTGACGCTTGCCCTGGGTACTGTCGGGACGCTATTATTTTTCATGTCCCTCTCCGGTTTTTTACTCCGCGTCGTTAAGCTGAACAAACGGATCTACTACAAAGGTCTCAATATATTCGTCCTCCGACAAATCAACAGTAAGATCAATACCACATATGTATCTATGTCTGTTATCTGCATTATGTTGATGCTCACCATCAGCATTCTTGCCACTTCAGCCGGTTTCAACACAACGGCAAAAGAGGTGATAGACAAAAACGCTCCCTATGACGTCACTTACGTCACACAGCGGCCCACTGATAGTGATCCCGGTATGCCGCAGATCCTGAAGGATGCTGGGATCGACAGTCAAACGTACTTCCGTGATATGCACTCCTTTTCCCTGTATGAATGCGATGCTCTCTATGAATCGCTTCTGCGCCCCTATGACGATATCTTACCGGACACGATGGCCGACTGGTACCTGGAAAATCCTCTTTGGGCGATACGACTCTCTGATTATAACCGTCTTTTGAAAATGCAGGGCAAAGACATTATGGTACTTGGAGATGGGGAATTCGGCCTAGCTTCCAACATCAATTCCATGATGGGAATCGCCAACCGTATCCTGAAGGAAGGTAGCGCCACCATCACCATAGGTGGAGTCCCGCTCACAGTCGCCGATATCCCGTTGCAGACGGCACAGCCATTCAACGCCAGTAACCCGGCGATCGACCTGATGTTGATTCTTCCCGACCATATCGACAGCGGCCTGACTGCCGGCAATCATATTTTCGCCGCACTTTTCAACGGCGACCCCGAAACCACAGAAAACCAGCTTATGGCGCTGCAACCGAAAATCGATGCGATTGCTCAGCAGTATGGGGTCACCTATTATTCGATGTCTGCCATAGAGGTGTATGAAATCAGTTTCGGCATGAAATCCGCCGTCGTTTTCGTCGGCATCTATCTCGGTATTATTTTCCTGATCGCCAGCGCCGCAGTTTTGGCTCTCCAGCAGCTTTCTGAGACATCCGATAATGTCAGCCGTTACCGTCTGCTTAGAAAGCTCGGGGTGGAGCAAGGGATGATGTCCCGCTCCCTGCTAATCCAAATTGCCATTTACTTTCTATTGCCGCTGCTGCTCGCTATCACGCACGCTGCCGTCGCGCTCACCGTCATGCAACAGGCCATCGAGGTGGTCGCATATATGAACGCATCCACCGGCATCTTCCTCACTGCGCTATTCCTTATCGTAATTTACGGAGGATATTTCTGTGCGACCTATCTTAGCTGCCGCAGCATTATCCGCAACCGCCGTAACGAACAGGAAACATAACGCCGCCAACCGATTAAAAGATATATTTTCCCCTTTATGAGTCATGCCCCCCGGCAAAGCCGGGGGCTTGAGTAAGCCCTAGAAGGGCATCGTACCGGCAAGCCTCTCAAGAGGCACTGAAAAGATCTACCACTTGCATCACTTGCCCCACAACCCGTAAACGGGCCTTTGCGTACTAACACAGCTTTTCTTATGTAGCAAAATTGCTGTTTATATCTCGCTTCGCTCGGTACTTGAATCTAATGTTTATTTACTCTCCACAGCCGAGCTGGGGGGGCTTGTTGTGCTAAAGCATTTAAATAGAATAGGGACGGCAGAGTGCCGTCCCTATTCTTTTCACTTAGCTCGATTGTGTATCAGAAGAATCAGACGATTCCAGCGATTCCAACATACCGCCTAATAAAGCATTATGCAGTTCCTCAGATGTTTCAATCCACCAGTTCTCCCCTTTTTTCGTCAATTGAATTTCAACCGTCGTCGTAACGAGCTCGTCCTCTTCCTTCATCATTTCGTCCAGAAGCTCCTCCAGCTTGGCTTGCAGCTCCTCGTCAGACAGCTCATTCTCTTCTTCCATGGACATTTCAAGCGCCTTGGCAACATAGTCGGTAAAAACCTTTTGCAGATCGATATTCCGGATATCCGTGGTGACCGTTGCTTTATCGCCATCTATTTTGCTGTCTTTGGTCTGGCAAGACAGTTTACTAAATAGCAGCTCTAGACTCTCCTTTTCCTCCGCTGTTCCCTCTGTCTCCTGCAAAAGGCTGTCAAAATCCATCCATGCGTTTGCCGTCTCAACATCTGCCCTACTGATCGCATCGACAGCATGATGTATCGCCGCCTCCGGTGTTCCCTCAACAGGCGCGCTGTCACAGGACGCAAACATCAGCAGCATTCCGGCGCCAAGTACCGTACATGCGGTTTGAAGCCACTTTTTCATGTGATCAATCCTTTTCATGTTATTCGCGCAGCCTCCGAACCGGAAACAGGCTGTAATAACATCTTACACCGGGCCTGGTCTGCTTGTCAACCTGTATGAAGGCGTCCTATTTCGCTTACTCAGCCATCATGCAGTTTACCCGCCAGCTATCCTTGTCTTTTGTGCGCCTAACCATAACAGTTTGGTCGTACAGCTCACTCCCAGAAAAATCCACCCTATCCCGAAAAGCAATGGAGCTACATTCCTCAGTACGATTGCTCCTCCTTACTCAGGACGATCTCGTACTTATTCTTCACCCTTCACACCTTTTTCTGTAAAGATGTACAAGGAAACATACACACGAGCATAAGAAAGCTCCGACCGCATACCCCAATCCATCTTCTCCTTGCGTCATCGCCGGTGAATCGGTTACCGTCACTGTACAGGAAGCCTTCCAACTACCAGCAGTGACAGTGATAACCGCCTTCCCAGCCCTCTTCGCTTTAACCTGACCATCCTGCTCTACCGTTACGATCGATGCATCCGATGTGGTCCAGGAAACTTTCTCGTTTTCCGCCGCCCCGAATACTGTCGCGGTCAATTTCGAAGTATCTCCAACCTGCAGCGTCAAAGCGGTCTTGTCCAGGGTTAGGCCGCCTTCCTTCTCCGGCGTTTCCTTCTCCGTCACCGTCACTGTACAAGAAGCCTTCCAATTACCAGCAGCGACAGTGATAACCGCCTCCCCAGCCTTTTTCGCTTCGAGCTGGCCATCCTGCCCCACCGTTACGATCGATGCATCCGATGTGGTCCAGGAAACTTTCTCGTTTTCCGCCGCCCCGAATACTGTCGCGGTCAATTTCGAAGTATCTCCAACCTGCAGCGTCAAAGCGGTCTTGTCCAGGGTCAGGCCGCCCTCCTTCTCCGGCATTTCCTTCTCCGTCACCGTCACTGTACATGCGGCGCTGACTCCTCCGGCAGTCACCGTTACGACCGCTTGGCCCAGCTCCTTCGCCGTAACGCATCCATAGCTGTCCACTTCCGCGACAGAGGGCGCTGATGAACTCCATGACAGTTCCTGCAAAGTAGCATCCTGAGGTAAAATTTGTGCATGCAGCTGCAATTGCTGCCCACACGGAATGGTTGCGGATACCTTATCCAGCACCACAGTCTGCACCGGTACCAGGACATTTGCGTCCAAAGACGCCGTATGACTTGTCAAGCACCTGCCCGTTACGGTGTCTTCCAGTTCTATTCGCAAGGTAACACAACAGTTTTTGTCGGCGGTTAAATATACAGTTCCGCCTCCCTGGTATCCAGTTTGACATTCAAAACTGTCCGGTCCCACAACGCCAGACATAGAAACGTCGCGCCATTCCCCATTTTCCTCCTGATACCAAAGCTGAACAGAGGCATCACGGTCCGTTTGTGCAGACAGCTTGATACGCACGGGATTCGGACAACCCTCCGTGCTAGACAGCGTATAATTGCATGGCAGCAAGTGATCCAGCTGAGACGGCACCTCTTGTGGCGGAAGGAGGCCGGGCAGCAGCGTATCCTGGCTGTCCGCAGGCGTCAGCGTCAATCCCAGGTCAGTAATACGGAAAAATAATTTCTGCTGGGTCAGTATGGTGTCTCCCGACGCCCTCTTTTCAAATGCAGTAAAAGTCACTCGGTATTCCCCTACATCCCCTGCAACATAATAATTCTGTGTTCGTGCTTCCTCCGCAAGCATCCCCTCTGCCGGACCGATTGATCCTTCCGCAACAACGTTAACATACTGATCTGTGTCCACATCGTCCTGCCACAGCTGAAGCGTCCTACCCATGGGAGAGGAACGGACTGAAACGGATATGGACACCTTACCCTGCACTTCGTCCGGAATATTCATCGTTATACTGATACGGTTATCTTGTAACGTTTTGGCAAGAGCTACTCCTTCCTCACTCTCCCTGTCTACTCTTGTCCCGCCAGTGATTTTCCCATGATACGCAAAAGCATATGTCGTGGATTCATCCAGTGCTGCTGTCGGCAATGCCACAGAGAACAAGAAAAATACGGTTGCCCAAAAACCTGCCATCATCCGCTGGCCGCGCTGTTTTCGTGTCATTCTCTTCATTGTAATCCCCCTCAAAGTCATAATCCGTTGTACATCCATCTTTATGTATTCATTATATATTTATTGTCGAATTTTGTCAAATAAAATGATGTGATTTGTAAATATTTATCATTTATTTGTTTTTATTTCAAATATGAGTGCCTTAACAGAAAACTGTTAAGGCACTCGTTTCAATTCTGATCTTCTCGTTCCAGCAGCATTTGAACCGTCTGACGGATGCGCTGCCTCGCCTCATCCCCTGTTGTGGAGTCTTGGATGTACTGGACGATCCTTTGTTTTTGTTCGCTGTTCATTCGTCCGTAAGCAGTCATCGCGTCCGGATGCTGCGCCAGGGACATACCAAGTCCTAATGGGATTTCTGGCGTATCACGCTGCGGCTCAAAAACAGATGCATTCATCTGGTGCATATACCTAATCTCCTTCCCTTTTCATGCGTATTGACAGCACGATGACTCTTTTATTATAGCCGCCATTTCCCATCATAATCAGATCTACATGACATTTTCTTACAGGTGTGTTTGTCTATTGTTTTCACACGATTTATCGGTTATAATTGAGGTGACATACATATTAACAGGAAAGCGGAGGATGCATAATGGGAATTATCAAAGCACTCACTTCAGCTATCGGCAGCTCTCTGGCCGACCAATGGTTGGAAGTCATAGAAGCTGACAATATGTCGGACAGTACTGTCTTTACCTGTGGTGTTCAAGTACGTAAGAATGACCGGCGTAACCAGAACGAGAAAGGCACGATGGACACCGTTTCCAACGGATCGGTCATCCATGTGCAGCCCAACCAATTTATGATGCTGGTGGACGGCGGTAAGGTCGTCGATTATACCGCCGAGGAAGGCTACTACACGGTAAATAATTCTTCCCTTCCCTCGCTGTTTAACGGACAATTTGGAGATACGCTGAAAGAGTCGTTTAATCGCATTCGTTATGGTGGGACTACCCCAACTTCCCAGCAAGTCTTTTATATCAACTTGCAGGAGATAAAGGGAATCAAATTTGGAACCAGAAACCCTATCAACTACTTCGACTGCTTCTACAATGCGGAGCTTTTCCTTCGCGCACACGGTACCTACTCCATCAAGATCACTGATCCGCTTAAGTTCTTTTCAGAAGCCATCCCACGCAACCGTTCCCGTGTTGATATTGGAGACATAAACGAACAGTATCTGACCGAATTTCTTGACGCCCTGCAGTCGGCGATGAACCAGATGTCCGCTGATGGAGAACGCATCTCCTTTGTCACATCGAAAAGCCGGGAACTGAGCAAGTATCTGTCCGGTATCCTTGACGAGGACTGGGATAAGCTGCGTGGCATGCAGATCCAGTCCGTCGGTATCGCCAGTATCTCCTATGACGACGCGTCTACGAAGCTCATTAACATGCGTAATCAGGGCGCCATGCTGGTCGATCCCAATATCCGGGAGGGGTATATACAGGGCTCCGTCGCCCGCGGCATCGAGGCGGCAGGTTCCAACGCGGGAGGAGCAATGAACGGCTTTCTGGGGATGGGAATCGGCATGCAGAACACCGGCGTGTCGGTAGGCGCTATGTCGCAGGCTAACCAGCAACAGATACAGTGGCAAAACGAAGAGGCTCGCAGGCTGGAAGAACAGGAAAAACTGTCCACACAGGCAACGAAGGAAAATGTTTGGACCTGTTCCTGCGGCACGGTAAACAGCGGAAAATTTTGTATCGAATGTGGGAAACCACGTGGCGACAGCTGGATCTGTTCCTGTGGAACGGAGAATAGTGGCAAGTTCTGTTCCGAATGCGGAAAAAGCCGCCCGGTTCATGTGCCGGCAGCTGCGCCGTCCAAATACCGCTGTAGTAATTGCGGATTTGTACCTGAAGACCCCACTGCTCCGCCAAAATTCTGCCCGGAATGCGGTGATCCCTTTAACGCAAACGATATTGACCAGTAACCATTTTGATAAAGGAGCCTGTCAGACGTGTCTGTTGTTGCATATAAATGTCCTAGCTGTGGTGCTGAGATTGCTTTCGCCCCTCAGCTGCAGCATCTCAAATGTGAGTATTGCCTCAGTGAATTCACTGTACAGGAATTGGAAGAATTCAACGCAAAATCCGCTTCAGGTGCACAGGTGGATCAGGGGGATGCGGAACCAAACCGCCAGGCGGATGAAGATTTTACAGCCCATGCTGTCGCCTACAGCTGCCCTAGCTGCGGTGCCCAAATCATTACAGACGAAAATACGGCAGCAACGTTCTGTTGTTACTGTCACAATCCGGTTGTGCTCAGCGACCGGCTGACAGGAGTACTGCGCCCCAACAAAGCAATCCCCTTCCGTTATACCAAAGAAGACGCCATGAATGCTTTGACAACCTTTTGCAAAAAAAAGTGGTTTGCCCCTAAGGCTTTCCTGCGTGAGGCAATACAGGAGAAAATAACTGGCATTTATATCCCCTTCTGGCTTACTGACTGCAACGTAGACGGCCGTCTCAGCGCCAACGCGAACAAAATACGTACTTGGCGCAGCGGCCAATATCGTTATACCGAAACGAAAGTTTACGAGGTACAACGTGCTGGAAGCATCTCTTTACAGAATATTGCCCACGCCGCGCTGAAGAAGCTTGACACACAGCTAATTGGTTCGATCGCTCCCTACGATTTTACCAAAATGCAGGATTTTTCTATGGCATACCTATCCGGATTTTTTGCTGAAAAATATGATATGGACAAGGAAGTCTTTCTCCCCAGCATACAGGAGATGGCACGCAACTATAGCCGTCAAGCGTTATACGCTACTGTCAAAGGGTATGACACTGTCTCTGTCACGGATGCTGATGCCGAAATCAGCCGTATCAATTGGGAATACGTCCTACTTCCTGTTTGGATGCTTCATTACGAATATAAAAAGAAAAAGTACTACTTTGCAATGAACGGACAAACCGGCAAGCTGTTCGGACTGCTCCCCGTTTGTCTTGGGAAGTTGGCAATCCTCTTCGGAGTGGTCTCGGTGGCGATCACCGCTTTTATGCTGATTGGGGGGATGCTGCTATGAAGCGCCGTGTGGTTCTACTGTTGACCGGCCTATTTGCGATATTCTTCGTCCTTTCTCCCTGTGTGTCGGCAGAGGAATATCCCCTGGTCTATGATGAGGCCGGACTTTTTTCGGAACAGGAATGCTGGGTGTTGGAGGAAAAGACATCCACGCTAAGTGCAAACTACGGCGTTGACATCATGATCACCACGACCAGTGATACCAAAGGTAAGCCGGCGCAGGAATACGCCAACGACTTCTTTGATAGTGTCCAAATAAATGCAGGGATGGATAAGTCCGGCGTAATGCTGCTGATTGATATGGATAACCGTGAAGTTTATATTTCCACTTATGGCAGCTTGATTGATATTTATACCGATGCCCGCATCAACACAACGCTGGATAGAATCATGGAAGAAATGTCGGATGGCGACTACACAGGTGCGGCAGAGGTCTTTCTTGTTAACACTGAGACTTATCTTGATCTAGGTTCTCCCACGTCAGGTGATGATAAACCGAAAAACTATGTTTGGATAATAATTATATCCCTTGCATCTGGCGTAGCTGTGGGTGCTGGCGCTTGTCTGGCAGTCACAGTAAAGTATAAACGTCTCCCATCTAAGAATGCGCTTGCGTCCATTCGATGTTCTGAACCTGTGCTGGCGACACAAGCCGATCGTTTCGTTACGGAACACACTTCTTGTGTAAAAATCCAGCCTCAGCATACATCCTCATCCCACTCATCACGGAGTTCTTCCTCCACCCATCGTTCCAGCTCTAGGCGTACTCATGGCGGCGGCGGACGTAAATTTTAAGCCTTATGTGCCCTCTTTTCTATACCGAAAGAGGGCTTTTCTTTGATTGAAAGCGAATTTCACTGATTCACTTGACTTTACCTGAAAGATTGATTATGATGAAGGATATATTCAGATGTTTGACGACAAGCAACCTCAAATATTCCTGTGAATGGAGGGCGATATTCTCATGGGCATACAAATCGGACGATCCGTCCGTGCTTTTGTCGCTTTTTGCCTAGTTTCCTTTCCGTTGACAGGTTGTCATCCTTCTTCACAGCCCTTGTCCAGACAGGACTTCATTATGGATACGATTGTCACCCAGCAGATTTATACCCCTGGACATGAAGATACTGCCCGTGAAGCAGCGCAATTATTGCGCTCACTGGAACAGCAGCTTTCAGTTCATCTGGTGGATTCCGAGGCAGATCGGATCAACCAAAACGCGGGAAATCCCCCTATACAGGTGGATAGCAACGTTTTTTCCCTGCTTGTACGGGCAAAAGAGTTATCGAAACAAACAGGCGGTCTGTTCGACGTAACGATCGGCCCATTGAGCGTACTATGGGGGATCACCTCAAATTCACCGCGCGTCCCCGCCCCGGAAGAGATCGGGGCTTCACGCGCTCTGGTTGACTGGAAAAAGCTTTTACTGGATCATGAAAATTTGTCCGTCACATTGGCAGAGACAGGCATGCGTATTGACCTGGGTGGGATTGCGAAAGGGTACGCCAGCGATAAGGTCACTGAGTTATATCGGGCAGCAGGCGTAGCTTCCGCCCTAGCGTCGATTGGCGGCAATGTCGTCGTTGTCGGTGCTCGGCCGGATGGTAACCCTTTCTCCGTAGGAATCCGCGATCCTCTCGGCGGCCCCAACGACGCCGTCGCGACTCTCTCGGTGACGGATACGACCCTTTCTACCACCGGCGCTTATGAACGGTATTTCGAAATAGATGGTACCCGTTATCATCATGTGTTGGATCCTCGTACCGGCTACCCGGCAGACACAGATCTAATGTCGGTAACGATTGTCTCCCAGGACGGCGTCTTAGCCGACGCCATGTCCACCGCAATCTTCATCGGAGGCAGGCAGATGGCGGAAACATACCTACATGAAACGGATTTCTCTGTTATTGCGATCGATAAAAACAAAAACATTCTCATTTCCGACAGCCTACGCCCCGACTTCTCCCTGACACAGGCAGCCCAGGACGCAGGTTATCATATCCTACAGGACTGAAGGGGGAGATGTCCTTGCGGCGGCGGTATCATGCTCCACCCAGTAGACGTTTCTTTTTTCATCGAGTCGATCTTCTTGTGATAGCCGGGCTCCTGTTCCTATCGGGTACCATTTGGTTTTTCGAAAGCGTGTGTACAAAAACGACGCATGTCCAAGCGGAAATTTATGTCGACGGTTCGCTGATACGGACGATTGATCTGTCTAAGGCGCAAAATATACGTTTCTCTTTGCCTGAAGCGCCATCTGTGTATCTGGAAATCCGCGATAAGACCATTGGCTTTGTCTCGTCCTCCTGCCCGGATCATCTCTGTGAAGCGGCGGGGTTCCTTTCCCGAAACGGACAGACGGCGGTCTGCCTGCCGAAACGTGTTACGGTCAAATTGACGGCTGACACGCAACAGCAACCTCTCGACATAATGGTGAACTGAGATGAAGTATAAACAAAAAACAATTCGTTCCATGGCACTGATGGGGATGATGTTGGCGATAGCGGTCACGCTGTCCTGGCTGGAAGCATGTATTCCGCCGATCCCCGCCCTGCCGCCTGGCGTAAAGCTAGGGCTGGCTAACATTGTAACCATGTATGTGCTATTCTTCCTTGGCAAGAATCAATCTATCGTAATTGCTATTTTACGATCCGGATTCGTACTGCTGACACGCGGTCCGGTTGCAGCAGCAATGAGTCTGTCCGGCGGACTTGTATCAGTGGGTGTTATGCTTCTGCTTACATATTTGAAACATCGCCAGCCCAGTTTTTTTCTCATCAGTATTGCCGGCGCGTTGAGTCACAACCTTGCACAACTCGCCTTAGCCTCTCTTCTAGCGGGTACCTGGTTGGTTGTTGGATACCTACCGCTGCTCCTAGTGTCCGGTGTAGTGATGGGCAGTACGACAGGGCTCCTTCTGCGTACGCTGATGCCTGTAATGGGACGTCTGCAAGGGGTTCTCCTTCCTCATGAGTTCTCTGCGGATATTTCAGGCAGGAAATCAGATCGTGCACAATCTGGAACAGAAACAGGTGATTGAATTGTTCAAACGAAACAAGATAGCTTCCCTGCCGGGGCTGCGTCTTCCCCATCTCAAAGACGGGCAGGAGATGCAGACGGTGTCGATGCCCGTCCCGGCATGCGTACGCATCCCCATGCTGCAGCATATGGGGCATGCATGTGAACCGCTTGTCCAAGCGGGGGATACCGTATGTGTCGGTCAAAAAATCGGCGATAGCGACGCTTTGATGAGCGTTCCCGTACATGCCAGTGTCTCCGGTACCGTACGCACCGTGGAAACACGGACAGCCTACAGCGGACAACATGTACAGCACGTTGTCATTGATACCGACGGTACACAGACTCTCGAGCATCCTGATATGCCAGTGGATACGCCAGATCGGGACAGCTTCCTCAACGCAGTGCGAGAAAGCGGCTTGTGCGGCCTGGGTGGCGCGGGCTTTCCTACCCATGTCAAGCTGGGGTACCGGGATTTTGATCGGTTGGACACGCTGATCGTCAACGCGGCAGAATGCGAACCATATATTACCTCTGATTACCGCGAAATGATGGAACACCCCGATCAAATCCTGGAGGGAATCCTTCTGGTCATGAAACATCTTCGCATCTCGCGTGCTTTTATCGGTATTGAGGACAACAAACCGCAAGCTATTACGCTGCTACAGGAAAAAACTTCCGCTTTTTCCTGTATACAAATCATTCCGTTGCGCAACCGCTATCCCCAAGGTGCGGAAAAGATGATTGCTTATGCGGCTACGGGGCGCGTCATTCCTCAAGGCAGCTTACCGGCTGATCAGGGTATGATTGTGATGAATGTTTCCAGCATTTCTTTTCTCGCTCATTATATGAAAACCTCCCAGCCTCTGACAACACGGCGCATCACTGTGTCCGGTGATGCGGTGGCCTCGCCCTGCAATGTCATCGTACCGATCGGAACCTCTGTGGCGGATGTCCTGCATTATTGCGGTGTCAACGGAGACCTTCGAAGCGTACTGATGGGAGGTCCTATGATGGGGATCGCGGTCGCACAGCTGGAAGATCCGATTATCAAGAACAACAACGCGCTGACAATCTTGAAACACCCGTCGGGCCGAAACACTTCCCACGATACCACTGCCTGCATCCGTTGTAGCAAATGTATCCGTTCCTGTCCGATGCACCTGATGCCGGCCATGTTGGAAAAAGCCTACGATCGCAGGGATTTTGCGGCAATGCCCGCGTTAGGAGTCGATCTCTGTATTGGTTGTGGTTGCTGCTCTTACGTCTGCCCCGCTAAAAGGAACCTGACGCAGAAAATCCAGCTGGCTAAGCCGCATGTCCGGCGTTATCTGGAGCAGCAAAACGCAAAAGAGGTCCAAACCTAGACAGCAAGAAAATGAGAGCTGTTCCAAACAGCGGTAAGGCTACTACAGCCTTTATCCCTTTCTTTCGGAACAAGCCCTTAATAGAATCAGGAGGGATTATGATTGAACCAGTTGGCCGTATCTCCTTCTCCGCATATAAAAAGCCCTCGCACGACAAGGGGAATCATGCTCGATGTTCTCATCGCCCTGGCGCCTGCGCTGCTTGCGGCAAATATCCTATTTGGATTGCGGGCGCTTCTCCTCACCGCAGTGTGCGTCGCATCCTGCGTCATATTTGAATTTCTGTCCCGCAGGCTGATGAAACGGGAGAATACCATCTGTGATTTGAGCGCCGCTGTTACTGGGGTACTGCTCGCCTTAAACCTGCCAGTCACTCTCCCCCTATGGATGGCGGTCATCGGTTCATTTGTCGCCATCGTTATCGTCAAGCAGCTGTTCGGCGGTTTGGGGCAAAACTTTGCCAATCCTGCGATTACAGCACGCATTGTCTTACTTGTTTCTTTCACCGGACAGATGACTACGTGGGCTGTGCCTTTCTTTTATCTGGAAAAAAGTCCTGATATTCTGACTACCGCGACGCCTCTGCCTTCTATCGCGAGTGGGGAAAGCTTACCTTCACTGTGGGACATGTTTCTCGGTGTACGAGGCGGCTGTATGGGGGAAACCTGTATCCTTGCACTGTTGCTGGGTGGCGTATACCTTATCGTCCGCCGGGTCATTTCCCCGACTATCCCGCTTGTCTATCTTGTATCCATTGCCAGCTTTTCCGTATTGTTCGGCGTCGACCCGCTGTATGAATTGATGGCGGGCGGAGCTGTATTAGCCGCTTTCTTTATGCTGACCGATTACGTCACATCCCCAGTTACAGAACTGGGAAAGACGCTGTTCGCGCTCGGTGCAGGGCTGATTACAATGGTGATACGCGTCTACGGCGCTTATCCGGAAGGAGTGTCTTTCGCCATCCTTTTAATGAACATCCTTACACCGTATATAGACAGGGTCACAAAAGAAAAACCTTTTGGGGGGAAGAAAATGAGAGTCGCCCGTGATATCGTGAAACCCACCGTTGTCATTGCCGTTATCGCCCTGGTGGTGTCCGCCGCGTTGGTACTGGCCTATAATCTGACCAACGCTGGCAAAGATCCCAATGCGCTGGATGATACTGTACAGAAAGCTGTCGAAGAAACGCTTTCCACAAAAGATGCACAGGAAATTCCTTTGGACGAATCGGCGCTTTCTTCCGACGAAGCATGTGTCCGGGCTGCTTTTACTTCACCGGATAAATCGATCATGGCGCTGTATGTCGTCAGCAAGGGATATGGTGGCGATATTGATTTCGTTGTAGCTGTTGACAAGGATGGAAGCGTACAGGACGTTGTGGTTGGCCGTAACAGCGAAACGCCGTCGTTGGGACAGGAAATCAGCAAGGACGCTTTCACCGAACAGTTCAAGGGAAAGAGCGGCGTATTGTCAGTTATCAAAAACGGCATGGCAGGGGAACAGGAAATTGTCGCTGTCACTGGCGCTACCGTTTCATCAAAAGCGGCTGTTACAGCGGTCAACCAGGCATTGAAGGCTTTTGAAGAGCTGAAAGGGGCGTTGTCTGCATGAAACCATCTGGGAACTTGCGCACGCTGACCGATGGAATTATCCGGGAAAACCCTGTGCTGGTAACGTTGCTTGGTACCTGTCCAACGCTTGCAGTAACACTGAGCGCTGTCAACGGCATCGGCATGGGTCTTGCAACGACCTTCGTTCTAATCTGCTCCAATGTTGTTATCTCTCTGCTGAAGCGTTTTATCCCGTCCTCGGTACGCCTGCCTTCGTTTATTATCATCATTGCAGGCTTTGTTACGGTTGTCGGTTTTCTGATGGAGGGATACGCCCCCGCACTGTATGATTCTCTCGGCGTCTTCCTGTCCCTGATCACTGTCAACTGTATCATCCTGGGGCGCGCTGAAGCTTTTGCAAGCAAGAATAAAGTTCTCCCCTCCCTGCTGGACGGACTGGGACGCGGCATCGGATTTACACTGGCATTGTTGGTCATGGGAGGGATCCGGGAGCTTTTGGGAGCCGGAACATTGTTCGGTATTCCTGTTACCAAGGATTTCATCGAGCCGATGCGTATCTTTATTTCTCCGCCCGGGGGCTTCTTCGTCTTTGCCATCCTGATTGCATGCGTTAATTATTTGATCCGCAGGATGGGGAAACGAAAACCTCTGGAAGAGATGGGATGCAGTGGCTGTCCCGCAAGCGGTGCATGTCATGCTGCATGCGATAAAAAGTCCACGGATGAGGAGGAGAATATGCAATGAAAGAAATGATGACGATCCTTCTCAGCGCAATTTTAGTTGACAATTTTGTTTTTTCCAAATTCATGGGAATTTGTCCCTTTCTTGGCGTCTCGAAAAAGCTAGATTCGGCGGTCGGAATGAGCGTCGCAGTGACTTTTGTTATGGTCATGGCGACTGCCGTTACCTATCCGATTTACACCTATCTCCTCGTCCCGTTCAATCTGGAGTATTTGAAAATCGTTATTTTCATTTTAGTAATTGCACTGTTCGTCCAATTTGTAGAGATTTTACTACGTCGCTTTCTCCCCTCTCTTTATCATAGTTTGGGAATTTACTTACCGCTTATCACGACAAACTGTGCTGTCCTTGGCGTAACCATGCTGAATGTTGACAACGGGTATACCTTTCTCCCCTCTCTTGTCAATGCGCTGGGCGCCGGGCTAGGGTTCATGCTTGCCCTGGTACTATTTTCAGGTATCCGACAAAAAATGGAAAGTTGCGACGTCCCTGCCTTTTTCCAGGGAATGCCGATTACACTGATGGCCGCTGCGATTGTATCCGTTGCCTTTGCGGGCTTCAGCGGTGTTGTAGAAGGAATCTTTCAATAAACGGAAAGCGGGGTATAGACTGTGTTTCAAACATTTATTCTTCCCCTTTTGATTTTCGTCGGCCTAGGGATATTAGCCGGCCTGATCCTCTCCGTGGCGTCGGTGCTGCTATCTGTCAAAACGGATGAAAAAGAGGAAAGCATCCGTGCCATCCTGCCCGGCGTCAACTGTGGCGCCTGCGGTTTTGCTGGCTGCGATGCCTATGCCCAGCAGCTGGCAAAAGGCGAGGCTAAAACCAACCTTTGTGTTCCCGGAGGCGACAGAACCTCCAAACAAATCAGCGAGCTGCTTGGCGTTGCCTACGAGGACGTCGAGGAACAAACAGCTTTTGTACGCTGTAACGGTACCAAATCATTGACACAGAACCGCTATTACTATACCGGTACGCCCTCGTGCGAGGCATGTAACATGTTCTATGCCGGGAAAGGAACGTGCGACTACGGCTGCTTGGGGTTCGGGGACTGCGTCGCCGTTTGTAATTACGATGCCATCCATATTCAGGATGGCGTTGCGAAGGTCGAGCGCAACAAATGCGTCGGTTGCGGCCTCTGCGCCAAGCAATGCCCTAAAGGCCTAATCGACATCGTCCCTCTGTCTTCGTGCGTGCACGTCGCTTGCGCAAGCTGTGCAATGGGCAAGGAAACCCGCAGCACCTGTAAGAGCGGCTGCATTGCCTGCCGGCGGTGTGAAAAGGCCTGCCCAAACGACGCCATCACTATAACGGATAACTGTGCCAGAATCGACTACGCTAAGTGCTCTCATTGTGGTAAATGTGCCGAGCTATGCCCGTCTCAATGTATCCGCATAGAGGCGTAAACATGTTTTCCAGAGGTTCCTGATAGGACTCTATGAAAAGACTCTCTTCAGGATATCGGTGTTTATTCCAAAAAATATGTTGACAGGACTCCATAGTCTGCTATAATGGATGTTAGCAATATCAATGACAGGTTAATCAAGAAAAGGGGAACTTTTTACATGAAACGCAGTCTTATTGTGAAACTAACTGCCGTCTGTGTGGTGATTGTCTTGACCATGTGCACACTCGCTTCCTGTGGATCTGAGGCAAAAGAAAAGACCTTTGAAAACGCCGGCCTTTCCATTACACTGACGGATGCTTTCTACGAAAAGGAACTGGTATCGCAAACCTGCTACTATGAAAGCTCGTCTTCCGCTTTCGTTGCATTGAAGGAGGATTTTTCTCTTTTTGAAGATGCAGGGATTTCCACCGATATGACGTTGGAAGAGTACGCTCAGCTGGCAATTGAAAATAACCAGCTCAGCAGCGAGGTTGTCAAAGAAGGGGATCTGGTAACATTCAGCTATGAACGCTCCAGCTCTGGGAAGGATTTTACCTACTTTGCTGTTGTCAAAAAAGGATCCGACGCATTTTGGCTTTGCCAGTTTTTCTGCGAAAAGAAAGACGCTGAAAAATTCAAACCTCAGTTTATCCAATGGGCAAACACCATTTCAGTCGCTTAAGTTTCTCCCATACTAGATGGATGCGCCATTATGTCTGCAAATGCTTCTATTCATCATGCGATCCTGCTGAATAGCATACCTAATGAGTCCTTTGAAAAGACATCGTACAAAGAGACCGGCCAGGGCAACCGCCCTGGCCGGTCTCTTTGTTACGTGTATTGGATGCTCCCCTCCTCATATCAAGTACCCCCGTCTGACAGCGCTTAAAACACTGTCCATCCGCTTATTAAAGAAACTAATACAAACGATACTTGCGATTATCTTTTCATGCGCTTGAAGGATATCCGTCAATCTAAACAATCCTCTGTACGGTCACTGCATCAATATCTGGTCGCATCTTCGATCCCCAGCAATTTTTTCATGCAGATACATCCGTAAATACCCCTTGTTTGGCTTCCATATACATAACGGTGAAATCATTCGGTCGGATAAAATTTTGCAGGAAGGGCCCGTCCTCTCTGGTCCGCTCTCCAATCGCCGGGGAAACTGCGCCGCTTACTTAAAAACAGATCTCCGCACACATGAACTGCTCACCTGTATCCGGCAGACGGCACAACCAGGAGCCGTCCGGGACAACCACGCCAGAATAACTTGACGTGGGTATATCACTCGGAGCAGCATTGTCCGTTGTAACGATATAAATGCCTTCCGCCGCTGCACGGATCCGTAAATTGGACTCGTGATAGCTTTTCACGACTACTTGCGACATTTCACTCCTATCACGGCCGCCGTTCACGGCATGAAAGATCACCTTTGCTCCCATCTGTGCCAACTGATGGGCCAGATGAGAATCGGGCATTGGCGTACAGGACGGATTGGCCCACATGTCATTGCAAATCAATCCACCTATTGTGATTCCCATAAAAGAGAAAGTACGCAACGAACGTACCCCGTATACATTAATTTCCCCCACCGGAGGTTCCGTCATTGTCCCACAACGGAGCGTTTTTGTATGGCAGCCGAGGTAAGTGCCGTCCTTTTCATAAAAGCGCAGCTCATTATAGCATTGTCCGTCTTCTTCCACCATGCAGGTGCCCAGCGCTAGGCCTATTCCCGCTCCTTTGGCAACTGATTCCACCTCCTGCAGCGCCTGTTTAGCCGTGTATACGTCAAACAGATGGGTATACCCGCTTAAGGACCCTTCCGGGGTCAAAAGAAGATCCGCTTTTTGATCAGCGGCGTAAGCAAGCGCACATTTGATCCGATTAAGGTTTACAGCAATATCGTCAGACACTTCTATCTGCGCAATGGCTACTTTTATTTTCATCATTTGATTCTCCTTACTCACGGTCAATATCTTTTTTATTCTACTGAACTGTTTTCATTATAACAGTGGGACAAACAAATTACAATCCTGTAACTGCCAATATTCTATTCCAATCCATCCTTCCCAAAAATTGTGGGTTGCACGTTATGTCGATTTTCATTTATAATAGAATCACGATACATGATATTTTAATGAATTATGGAAAGGAAAATGCCATTGAAACCAATTTTTGTTAGATTCACCGGACTGATCGGCTGTGTTTGTTTAATTATGTCTTTGTTTGGAATACCGGCATCTTTCCAAACACAACTCAGCTCCTCGACTGTAACTTCCTCCGTTTCCGACATGTTGTCCTCCGAAGGTCCATCTGACATCACCGTTTCTTCCGTTGAAGAAATATTTCCCCTCCAATCTCTGGAAGCATTGTCACATGCATGGACATCGTCAGTCACTGAAAGCTCTTTTGCAACGAACTCACAGACGAGCTTTGTGTCCTCTCATACACATTCCTCCTCATCGCCGACTGTATCCCGCCCTGGAGCGTCTTCGGGAACTACACGCCCATCTTCTTCAACATCCTCCACAATCTCTACTGCGTCTTCCACACCATCTCCCGGAGGAGAAGGAACAGTTGTACCGACTCCCTCACCAACGCCAAATGGGAAAATCATCGCTGGATACTACACCGGATGGTCCTCCTACAGTGGTTACACACCTCAAAATATCCCCGCTCATCAGTTGACACACTTGAACTACGCATTTGCCAAGATTGATCCTGCTACGGGCCGAGCGACACTGGCGGATCCGACCAATGACCGTAAAAATTTTGCAGCTATCCGAAAATTGAAACAAAGTAACAAGCAGCTGAAAACGTTTTTGTCCATCGGTGGATGGGATTACTCCTCCTATTTTTCCGATGTAGCCTCCACCAGTGCACGAAGATCCACGTTTGCCCAAAGCTGCGTTGACCTAATGATAGCACACGGTTTTGACGGTGTTGATTTAGATTGGGAATATCCGGTATCAGGCGGAGCTTCCGACAACTCCAACCGACCGCAGGATAAACAAAATTTTACCCTATTGCTGAAAGCAGTAAGAGAAAAGCTTAATGAACAGGGACAAAAAGATGGGCGATATTACTATCTAACGATTGCGGGAGCTGCGAATACTAGCTACCTGTCCAAAATAGAAGCAAAAAACATTGCCGCTATCGTTGATCACATTTTCGTGATGTCATACGACATGCACGGTCCTTGGGATAGCTACGCTGATTTTAACGCCCCACTGTACTCACCAGCTGAACCCTCTCCTCAATATAAAAATAGCGTTTACGACAGCATCAACGCCTACTTAAAAGCTGGTGTTCCCGCCAATAAGATTGTGCTTGGTATGCCCTTTTATGGATACATTTACCGAGGAGTGAATAGCAGCAATAATGGTCTGTACAGCAGGTTTACTTCTGCTCAGTCAATCAGCTATGACACTGTGCGTCAATCGTATTTCAACCATCCCTCATTTACCCTATTGAGACATGATAGTGCTAAAGTTCCTTATCTGTATGGCCAAAACACCTTCCTGACCTATGAGGATCCGCAGTCCATTGCCGCAAAAACTTCCCTCGCCAAATCTCTAGGCCTGGCTGGAGTCGGCGCTTGGGCGCTGTCACATGACAGGAGTGGTATGTTACTCAGCAGTGCTTATCAGAGGCTATATTCATGATAGCAGCTGATCATAGGTTCGTTTTCATGAAACACCAAAGTCCGGGACTGCATACCCGGACTTTTTCATTTCCTTCGTCTTATCATGCAAATATGGATGGATAAAGGAAATGATAATATTTACAAATAAGATCCTCAAGTTTAAAATTGAATAAAAATAAAATTTCTGTGAAACAAAAAGATCGGGCATACGGGGATAATAAATGGTTCCATAACGGCTTCCTGCGAAATATTGAGATAAAAAAGAGCGCGAATATTCATGTCGCTCACTTCAAACAAAAAACAAAAAGTCCGAACGCTAATTACGTTCAGACTCATCTGGTGGGAAGCGTTGACAAAAAAGATACCCGACTTAAACCCGGTCACAAAACCCAAAAATAGAAAAAAACTGCGGTGCGCGAACTGCTCGCCGCAGGTATGGGAAATGTTGACAAAGAAGATACCTTTAACGGATTCCATTGCGGATAGCAAGAAAAATTTTGTTAAAAATAAAAGGGAAAAATTTTGTCAAGAAAGGAACGTGCTATGAACGCCTTTACATCATACCTCAATACCATAGAAAATCTACAACACCGCGCCAAAATGCAGGAGGTTCTTTTCTGGGTATGTGAGACTTTTCCATCGCTTACGCCCAAAATAGCATGGAATCAGCCAATGTTTACTACACACGGAACCTTTATTATTGGTTTCAGTGCAGCGAAATACCATTTTGCTGTAGCTCCCGAACGGAAAACAATTGAATACTTCTCTCAGAAAATTGATCTGTGCGGATATGATCATACCAAAGAACTAATCCGAATTTCATGGGAGCGGTCAGTCAATTTTTCACTTTTAGAAAACCTTATCCAATTTAATATAATGGACAAGGCAGGTTATACTGCTTTTTGGAGAAAATGAGATCGCCCTGAAACAAGCCCGTTACAAGTGTCGTAGTACTGTCGTAAATCTCAAATATTAAAACAAAGAAAGGCCCCGATATCACGACAAATGCCATAATACCGGGATTTGTTTGGAAAGCGTTAACAAAAAAGATATCCGCTATAAACACGGGCAGAAAAGCTTCAAATATAGAAAACCTGCGGTGCGCGACTTGCTCACCGCAGGTGTGGTGCGGGCAACAGGACTTGAACCTGCATGAACTTGCATTCACTAGCACCTGAAGCTAGCGCGTCTGCCAATTCCGCCATGCCCGCATATTTAATTTTGCAGCTTCCATTTTTAAGGAAACAATGGTGCGAGTGACGGGACTTGAACCCGTACGCCAAAGACACACGCCCCTCAAACGTGCCTGTCTGCCGATTCCAGCACACTCGCATGATTTAAGTTTGAGCTCTTAACTTACAACCGCTTAATTATTATAGCACACGCGTATTTGCTTGTCAACAGATTTTCTGAAAAAATTTCTTTTTCCATCATCTTTCCTTTATCCCGGCTCAAAACGACCGGAAATCCGTCTACCGCTCTCCCCTTCCTGTTATGCTTGATTTCTTCGACGGTCTACTGCAGTTCCACACTACTGCAACGAAATACGCAGGAAGAAAAACATCATAATTCATTGTTTATGTCATTCCTTTTTTGCTCTATATAGCTGCGTATCGGCATAACGTAATCATCATACTCACCGTATACAGGTGAGACGCTTATATAGAAAGCGTTCCACATGCTTACTTTGAAAGGGGGGGCTCAATTGTAACGCTGGGGCACTGCCATTAAATGTCCATGTTATGCGGAAGTCTCCTTCGCTACCTTCCGGTTCCAAATTCGTAAACATCCTCTTTTTCCTCACTGGATACAATGGCTAACAGGTACTACAAATTGTCTGTATGCTCCTCCCGTTTTGGGGAAAATCAACACTCCCCTTATCTAAGGCAGCCTTTTTCATGCTGTTCTTGATAAGAGGAGCGCAGGTATTTCCGTTTCAACAAGACCTGTTTACTCGTCTTTTACGTTTTTGCGTTTAGACGATACCTGTTTGTCCTATGCTTCCTGTAGCTGCGAAGTATACAGATGATAGTAATCTCCCCGTTTCGCCATCAGTTCCTCATGCGTACCACACTCAGTAATGCCTTTATTGGAGATATACATAATCTTATCACAATGCATAATGGTTGACAATCGATGCGCTATGATGAAAGAAGTACGTCCCTTGAGCAGTTCCTGCAACCCCTTTTGCAGTAGACGTTCCGTCTTGGCGTCAATGGACGACGTCGCTTCGTCTAGAATCAGGACCTTGGGGTCGCATAACAACGTACGCGCAAACGCGATCAACTGCTTCTGCCCCTGTGACAGGCGTGATCCTCGTTCGTTGACCTCTGTATCGTATCCCTTTTCCATCTCCTCAATAAACTCATCCGCACAGACCGTCTGACAGGCAATCCGAACCTCTTCATCAGTCGCATCCAGCTTACCGTACTTGATGTTCTCCAACAAGGTACCCGAGAAGATAAAACTGTCCTGTAACATAATCCCCATCTGAGAACGGAGCGAATGCAGCGTCACCCGGGACACGTCATTCCCATCTATGAGAACCGCACCACCGTCAACATCATAAAAGCGGGATATGAGGTTGACGATTGTCGTTTTGCCCGCTCCAGTTGGGCCAACCAACGCGATACTCTCCCCCGGCTGCGCCGTGAAGGACACATCCTCTAGGATATTCTTGCCCGGTTCATAAGCGAACGTCACATGATCAAAGGTAATCTGCCCTTCAATTTTAGGCAATTCGTACGCGTCTGCCGCATCGGTAATGGTGACAGGTTCGTCCATCGCCTCAAAGATACGTTCCAAATAAGCGATGGTATTAATAAAGTTATTGTACAGGTTGGACAGATTCATAATCGGCTGCCAGAACCGGGAAGCATACCCGCTCATTGCCAGGATGACACCAAATGAAACCTCTGGCGCCATATACATCATACCGACAATATAAATCAAAGCGCTGATGATGGTGGCGATATTATCCACTGAATACCAAACGCACTGGGAAATAAACGTCGCTTTCAACCATGCCTTGCGATAATTACCGCTGAGCCGAGCAAAAATTCCAGCGTTTTGTTCCTCACGGGTAAAGATCTGCGTGACCCGGATACCGTTAATACTTTCATGCAGGTAGGCGTTCATATTGGAGCTTTTGTTCGACACCTGCTGCCAAGCTTTACGCTGAAAATTCTTAATCAGGAAGATGACCACCATAAAGACAGGTAACCCCGCTAGCACCACCAACGACAGCTTGACGCTGACCGAAAACATGAAAATCAGGATAAAAATAATGTTAAACAGTTCCAGCACAAAGTTGATGATGCCATTAGAAAGCAAATCGGAAACATTATTCACGTAGTTAACGATACGTACCATAATTTTCCCGTGCGGCCGGTCATCGTAATACTTAAATGGCAATTCCTGCAAATGATTAAATAAATCCTTACGGATATCGTAAACAATATCCTGTCCGACCTCAACCATCAACTTACTGCGGATGGTGATAAAGATAACGTTGATGACGATTGTTCCCAAGAAGATAGCGGATAACAACACAACCTGCGCAATGTCCTTATTCGGAACCGCAACGTCAACGCCACGTTGGACCAAAATGGGCCCAAACAATGAGATGACAACGCCTAACGCACTAAGAAGCAGCGCGGCAACCATCTTTTTCGTATGTTTTTTGATATAAATAAACGAACGTTTCAGATGCTTGATGTCAAATGGCGTTTCCAGGGTTTCGTCAATATCGAATTTATTTCTGGCCATCAGTTCACACCTGCCATTTCTGCGCCCTCGTTTTGCAGGCAGAAGATTTCACGATAGTACCCATCCTGTTTGACAAGTTCCTCATGCGTCCCCATCTGGGCGATTTTCCCGTCCTGAAGGATGATAATCTTATCTGCATGCCTGGTAGAGGAGATACGCTGTGCAATGATAAATTTCGTACATTTAAAATTAAGTGTATCCAACGAATGCTGGATATATTTTTCCGTTTCCATGTCGACAGCAGAGGTAGTGTCGTCGAGGATAAGGATATTCGGACGGATGGCCAGCGCACGCGCAAGTGCGATACGCTGCTTCTGTCCGCCGGACAGCCCTACGCCGCGCTCGCCGATAATCGTATCATAGCCGTCTGGCATTTTTTGTATGAAGTCGTCCGCAGCAGCAAGCACAGCATATTCCTGAATCTGCTCCTCCGGCATCTCCGTGTCACCGTAGCAAATATTTCCTTCCACTGTGTCGGAGAACAGAAAGACATCCTGTGTCGCCATACCGATATGCCCGCGCAAATCCTCCAATGGACGCATACGCACATCAACGTCATCCACCAAGATTTTGCCGTCGGACGCATCGTAAAAACGCGGAATGAGGTTGATAAGGCTCGTCTTTCCGCTGCCAGTACTTCCCATGATAGCGATTGTTTCACCCGGATTTGCGGTAAAGTTGACGTCCTCCAAGATAGTCGCCTTACCGAACTTCAGCGTAACATGCTGGAATTCGACTTTTCCGTCATATTCTTTCTTTGGCTGCACGCAATCGTGCCGGTTAACGATGGTAGGACGAGCATAATAAATCTCGATAATTTTGGACGCGCTGGCGAAGAAACGCTGTAAATCGCTCAGCAACATACCAAGCTGGCGCATCGGGTTGGACAGCGTCCAGGTCATACCGTTAAACACTGTAAACTCGCCGGGGGTGATGCGCCCCTGAATCATAAAGATTCCGCCGACCAAAAGCGTCACAACAGACAAGGATTGCGCGACAGTCTCCAGGTAGGGGTAATAACGCAGCCACATATAGGAAGGCTCCTTGTTTGCAACACGGAAATCATCGTTTTTTCTATCGAATTTATCCATCTCAAACTGTTCCTGCGCAAACGCCTTAACCACGCGGTTGCCGGAAATATTCTCCTGCGCGGCTGTATTGAGATCCGACATCTTTTCGCGCAAATTGATATACAAAGGACGCACCTTGGAGGAATAGACCTTCGTAATGGCAAAAATAATCGGTGTCAACACCACAAGGCACAATGTCATCCAAACGTCGATCGTCAGGAAATAAACAATAGCGAACACAAACATCGCCAGGGAATCCAGCAACATCCACAACACGTATGCAATGCAGTGGCGAACCATATCCAAGTCTCCGGTGACACGGGTCATCAGGTCCCCCGTACGGTTTTTGTCATAGAAGTTCATGTCCTGCTTCTGCAAATTCTGATATAGGTAATTACGAATCTTGTGAACGGTTCCTTGTGAAGAAATCTCATAACATACCTTACTTAAATAGTTTAAGCTGGATCGGATAAAGGTACACAGGATCATGGCCACACAAAGAGGAATCAAAAGATTCATCGCACGCGTGACTGTGCCGTCTGCTGCTGTTTCCCCAATTACAACCTTATCGACTAGCTGCTGGCTGATCATCGGATTGATCAGTACAGAAAACGAACAAGTCAGGGTACAAAGCAGGCCGCAGATAAACAACTTCCGATAGCCTTTCATATTCGCCCATACCCATCTCAACTGAAACATAGTCTCACCGCCCCCAAATTTTCCTTCATTCCTGTCCGAATGGACTTCGTACCACCGGACGGAAAAGCATCTGTTTTTCGGATTTCCGGCTAGTATAATTATAGCTGTTTCATTGAAAAAAGGAAGAGCTTTTCCGAAATTTCTTATATCAAATTTCAGCAAACATTTATCCTTTTATATGTCTATAATGCACAATAAAAGGGAACGAAATAGCGGTATCTATCATTGATACGAAGTGTTTTCAACATAATTTGTATGTCTACGGAATAAAGTATCCTACCTTGTGTCAATACTATCCGCAAAGAGGACGGTATCTGAAGCCGGAGCCCAGACTTTGCGATTGAAGACAGCCGGGCTGCAGCATACAAGGGAAAACAGGAGGTATCATCATTCATGCAAGCAGTTATTATGGCAGGCGGAGAAGGCAGCCGTCTGCGTCCACTCACCTGTAATATGCCCAAGCCCCTGGCCAAGCTATGCGGGAAATGCGTTGTTGATTATATCACCGATCTGCTGCGTCTGCACGGATGTGACAAGGCCGTTCTAACAGTGATGTACAAAGGCGAAATGATACAAGCACACTTTACAGAGCAGCCGGTAGGAATAGAACTTCTGTTTTCCTATGAGGATACACCTCTTGGGACGGCTGGGAGCGTCAAAAAGGCATACCAGATGCTGGATAACGCTCCCTTCCTGGTAATCAGCGGCGACGCTATGTGTGATTTTGATTTGACCTCCGCCATCGCCTTTCATCAAGCAAAGGAAGCAGACGCAACGATTGTGGTGAAACACGTTTCCGATCCGCGGGAATATGGACTGATCAGTACCAGTGAGGACGGGCGTATCACGGGCTTTATCGAAAAACCGTCCTACGCCAGCGCTGCCAGCGATATCGCCAATACCGGCATATACATTCTTTCCCCCAGCGTCATGGAGCTCATTGAGGAAGGTAAGCAAACGGATTTTGCGCAGAATGTCTTTCCGGAGATGCTCCGGCGAGGGATGAAGCTGTTCAGTTATGAAGAGAACGGTTACTGGTGCGATATCGGCGACATCCGGAGCTATGTGCGATGCCAGCAAGATATTCTGGATGGGAAGGTCAATTGTCAACTCGATGGGCATACAGATTTGGAAGGCAATGTGATTCGGTCCCGGTTACCCGACACCGTCAAACTTTCTCCCCCCGTCTATGTCGGTGAGAACTGCCGGATCGGCGCATACACGGTGCTGGAGTCAGGCACCGTACTGGGGGACAACGTCACTGTCGGTGAACGCAGCAAGTTACACGCCAGCGTCGCACTGAACAATGTGACGATCGGCAACCAGTGCTCACTCAGCAGCGCAGTTTTATGTGAAGGCGTACGAACAGGAAATCAGTGCGGTGTCTACGAGGGCGCGGTAGTCGGTGAGGGCTGTACAATGGGAAGCCGGGCGACCATCCAGCCAGGTGTACGCATTTGGCCAAGAAAAAAAATAGAGGACGATACCCTGGTTACCTATGATGTCAAATATGGCTATGCCCGGGATCTTACCTTTGACGATGACGGACTTTGCGGAACCACCAACGCCGATATAACGCCCGAGGTTTGCGCACAGATCGGAAACGCTGTGGCAACATTGGCAAAGGGGACTCCTGTCGCTGTAGGTTGCTCAGAATGCGAGGCCGGGAAATCGTTGGCTTTCGCCGTCATATCCGGAATCATGTGCGCAGGCAGCGACGTATGGGATTTCAGAACGCTGTCCGGCGCCGAATTCGACTTCTGCTGCAACAAATCCGGAGCATATTTCGGCATTTACGTCCAGTCCGGACTCCATACCACGATCACAGTCAGCGAGCTGCACGGCCTGCCGTTGACCCGTGCACAAGAGCGAAGGCTGGAAAGTTACCTCAACCGTGGAGAAGGCAAGCATTGCCTGTGGGATGATTTTGGGCGTCATATAGACCTGTCAGGAATGCGAAAGCTGTATGAAGACGCATTGCGCCGACTGGCCCCTCAAGGGCTGGAAGGCGTACGTGCACAAATCCGATCACAGAATCAAACAATACAGCAGGCGCTTTCGAATCTTACGACGGATATGGGCGTTAAAGCTTCTGATGATCTCATTCTTTATATATCAGCAGACGGCAAACGTTTGACGGCCTATACCGTTGAAAGCGGTTTTATCAGCCATGAACGCCTCCTCCTGATATTGTGCCGCGACGCCTTCCAGGCAGGCAATGACGTTGCACTTCCTTATAGCTTTTCCAAATCTGCTGACGCTCTGGCGCAGCAATACGGACGGCAGGTACACCGTTATTACAGCTGTACCTGCGACGACAGCGATCTGCTCGCACGTCAACTCGCCTGCTCGCAAAGTTATCTACGCGACGGGAGTATGATGGCAGTTCAGCTGTTACGAATCTTAAAGGAATCTGGAAACACCTTAGAGCAGTCGCTATCCGGTATCCCTCAGCTGAACGTGGCCGGACGTTTTGTTGTCAGCGAGTCGCCGGTATCCGGTATCCTCAGCTCGTTGGCAGGTAAGAATATCAGCGTCCAAGACGGTGTCTGGCTGAAGGAGGACGGTAGTGATATCTATATTAAACCCATGAAAAATGGAAAAGGGCTCTTGTTACAGATCCAAAGCGCCAAAGCAGAAATTGCTGACGAATTGTGCGATGTGTATGAACAGCGGATCAAGGATGGCAATCACCAACCTTGACAGAAATCGTTTTTATGGTAAAATAATAATATTGGTAACCGGTTTTGTCTGTTCTGTTTGTCTTGTATCAGAAAGCGGCCGCCTTGTTCATTTTCGATGACAAAACTTGGGCGGCACTCGTCTATCCACCATGAAGCAGAACCTTTGACGCTGGTTGAAGTGTACGTTTCGCCGGGGCGGCTCCTTCTGAAAGCTGTCCCGGTCTCCTTAGTGAATGTCGGCGGTGGATTTTGTCTCCCGCGGGTACATACGCTTTTTTCGGTTCGGATTCATACGGCTCCCATGCATCAGCCGCGTAAATGTCACGGTGTATCCCTTTGCAGGAGGTATTTCGGCCATACTTCCCTGCTGCGTTTCAAGGGGTAACGCGGATGCGATAAGCTGCGTAAAAGACCTATCCGGATAATCGGAAAAATGTACATAAATCGCCCCTCGGCGATTGCCATGCCTGCTCCTTGCAGGATTGTCTGTCAGAAATTTTGAAAATAAGTGAGGTATGAACGTGGCATATGTAAACAAAAAGAGCCCTGCGTCGGGCGAAAAAACGAATTCATCAGAAAGAAAAAACGCGGCAGGCACTGCAGCTCAACAAGAACGGAAGGCTCCTGCGGTCAAAAAGAACGTCTACACCGGATATGCTCCGCAAAGCAGTCTGAAGCCTGCGGTAACTGCAGCTCCAGCACGGGCTTCGCGTACATCGCGTTCCTTTGTAAAACCCAGCCGGCCAGCAGCCGGTCAGAAAACGGAACCGGTCCAACCGGTGCCGTCCCAGGCTACAGAAAAAAATGCGAATTCGCACCAGGAAAAAATTCCTGCACCGCAACCGCGCAATCAGGCAAAAACACCTCATGATCCCAAACCACAGCAGGCAAAGGACATGAAAGAATCAAAAAATCCAGAACAGAAAAAGCAAAAGCGTTCCCCTATCAAAATCATTCCACTTGGGGGACTGGACGAAATCGGAAAAAACGTTACCTGCTACGAGTATGCCAACGACATGTTTATTGTGGACTGCGGGTTGGCTTTTCCCGACGCTGATATGCTCGGCGTTGACCTTGTGATCCCCGATTTTACCTACCTGGAAAAGAACGTAAATAAGCTGCGCGGTATTATTCTGACACACGGACATGAAGATCACATCGGCAGCCTGCCCTATCTGCTCAAAAAGCTCAACGTTCCGGTTTACGGCACAAAGCTGACGTTAGGGCTGGTAGAAGGCAAACTGAAAGAACATGGCCTACTGGGCAAGGTAGCGCTCAACGTCGTCAAGCCACGCCAAATTGTCAAGATGGGATGTATGGCGGTAGAGTTCATCCGTGTGAACCATTCCATCCCGGACGCAGTTGCGCTGGCGATTCATACACCGGCGGGTGTCATCGTCCATACGGGCGACTTCAAAGTGGATTACACCCCAATTGAAGGAGAAATTATTGATCTTGCGCGTTTTGGCGAGTTAGGTAATAAAGGCGTACTTGCACTGCTTTCCGAATCCACCAACGTGGAGCGTCCCGGTTATACCATGAGCGAGCGTAAAGTCGGTAAATCGCTGGATAATCTGTTCAAACAAGCTGAAGGAAAACGTATCATCGTCGCTTCTTTCGCATCCAATATCCACCGTGTACAGCAGATTGTCGACAATGCGCAGCAGTACGGTCGGAAAGTTGCCGTTTCAGGGCGCAGTATGATTAATGTCGTCACCAAGGCGATTGAGCTTGGTTATTTGTATATACCAGAAAATATGTTGATCGATATTGACACTATAAACCGTTACCCCCATGACAAGCTTGTCATTATCACCACCGGCAGCCAGGGAGAGCCAATGTCCGCTCTTTCACGGATTGCCCGAGGGGATCATCGACAGGTAACGGCTACGGCAGATGATTTTATCATCATTTCCGCCAACCCAATTCCCGGCAATGAAAAATTCGTCACTCGCGTTGTCAACGATCTGATGAAAACCGGAGCCGAGGTGATCTACGAAGCGATGTACGAGGTCCACGTTTCCGGCCATGCCTGTCAGGACGAGTTGAAGATGATGCTTTCGCTGACGAAACCTCAGTTCTTCATGCCAATCCACGGCGAATTCAAGCATTTGAAAAAGCATGCCGCTTTAGCGCGTTCGATGGGGATTGCGCCGCAGAATATTCTAATCGGCAGTATTGGACAGGTGATCGAAATCGACGGGACAGAAATCAAGTGTACGGGAACCGTCCCGGCTGGACAGGTTATGGTGGACGGCATCGGCGTCGGCGACGTGGGTTCTATTGTCTTGCGCGACCGGAAGCATCTGGCGGAAGACGGCTTGATTGTGGTGGTTGCAACCATTGAAAGCGAAAGCGGCGCGACAGTTTGTGGCCCGGATATTGTCTCCCGCGGCTTTGTCTATGTAAGAGAATCGGAAGAATTGATGGACGGTGCAAAAAAAGTCGTGCGCGCTTCCCTTGACAGTTGCTGCAATAAGGGATTAAAAGAATGGGGCGCGATTAAACAGGTTATCAAGGATGACCTTTCAGATTACATTTATGCCAAGACCAAGCGTAGTCCGATGATCCTCCCCGTCATTATGGAAATATAAGGTCCCTTTGGACAGAAGGTGGTGGCTAAGCGTATGCAGAAAAAGCAAGCGTCTTCGGTGATTTTTCCCGTAACGATAGCGCTTATCGCGGCACTTGTAATGGTAACAGTTGTGCTATATTTTGCTAATCCTGTTTTCTTCTACTACGTTGCCCCCTGCGTGTTAATTGTGTGTGTCCTGGCCGCTGTCTTTTTAGTCCGTATTTCACGCAACACCTATGCGTATTTAAATGGAATGGGGCAGCGTTTAAAGCTGATACAACGCAGCGCTTCCTTTGATTACCCTGCCTCTATTGCCATTACCGACGTCAACGGGCAGATCTTGTGGGGGAATGAGCTATTTGAAACGCTATGGAGCAACAGCGTCGTCAACAAAAGCTTTTATGGCAATTTTATATCCGACCTCTTCCCGGACTTAACCACGACACGAATTAACGAAAGCGACTGCGTGGACTTGTCCACGCAAGATCATTTTTATAAAATTATTATCCGCAAGGACACCAAGGAAGACATCCCTTTCCTCGTACTGCATATCATGGATATCACTCCCCTGCGCAAGCTGGAGATTGAATACCGTATGTCGCGGCCGTCTGTGATGTACGTCTGTATTGACAATTACGGAGAGCTTTTGGAAAACGCGCGGGAAAGCCAAAAGTCCCATATCATTGGTGAAATCAACAAACTGTTTGAGGATTTAATTGCGCAGACCACCGGTATCATGAAAAAGCTTACCAATGACAAATACATGATCATCCTTGAAGAACGCCATTTGATGCAGTTGATCGAACGTCGGATGAACGTACTGGACAAAGCTCGCGCTATCATGGTGGGCGATCGGATGCACGTCACTCTTTCTATTGGCGTCGGTCGGTTCGCGGGTACTCTGGCTGAAAGCGAACAGATGGCGCGGCAGGCACTGGACATGGCGTTTGGACGCGGCGGCGATCAAGCCGCCGTCAAGACGCAGAACGGTTACGAGTTTTACGGTGGTATCTCCAAAGGGATCGAAAAACAGACGAAGGTAAAAACCCGTATGATCGCTAAAGCCGTAACGGAATTCGCCGTCAATTCCGATAAGGTCATCATAATGGGGCACAAGTTCGGCGATTTGGACAGTCTTGGCGCCTCAATCGGGTTGACCCGCGCATTCCGAAATATGGGAATTCCAACATTCATCGCCGTCAACAGATATAAAAATCTGGCGTCGGTCCTGATTGACCATCTTACGGAGAGCGGAAACGGCGATTTTTTTGTCATGCCGGATGAGATCCTTGGCACGATTACGCCTCGCACGCTTCTGATCATTGTCGATACGCACAATCCGGATTTTGTCGAGGACGAGCGCGTCTATAGAGCCTGTAAAACGGTTATTGTCATCGACCATCACCGTAAGATGGTGGAGCACATAGACAATGCCATTGTTTGGCACCATGAGGCCTTCGCTTCGTCAACCTCCGAGATGGTGACAGAGCTTATCCAGTACTTTGGCAACAAGGCGACAATTGGCCCGCAGGAAGCCGAGGCGCTTTTGTCCGGCATCATGCTGGATACCAAGAACTTTACGATAAAAACAGGGGTCCGCACTTTTGAAGCGGCGGCGGTACTACGTAAAATCGGTGCCGATACAGTCGCTGTACGCCGCCTGTTTTCCAGCTCCATCGATTCTTATCAGCGGAAATCGCGTCTGGTGGCTTCCGCAGAAATCTATAAAAAGTGTGCGATTGCCATCAGCGATTTTACGTCAGATGATCTGCGTATTGTTGCGCCACAGGCAGCAGACGAGCTCTTGGGGATCACGGATGTGGACGCATCCTTTGTCCTTTATGAAAACAATGGCGGTGTCAACCTGTCCGCCCGCTCGATGGGGGCAATCAATGTCCAAATCATCATGGAAATGATGGGAGGAGGCGGACATCAAACAATGGCAGGCGCGCAACTGGCCAATACGACTACGGAATCTGTACGCCTGATGCTCCTGGAATCGATCGACCGTTACTTCAACTCGCTCCAGTCCGCCGACTGACGTCCGCCGGACGTCAGTTACGGCATACATAGTCCCAGAAAGGAATGACGACAATGAAAGTTATCTTAATGCAGGATGTCAAAGGTACTGGCAAAAAGGGTGACATCAAGGAGGTCGCCGACGGGTTTGCTCGAAACTTCCTTCTGAAGAAGGGATTGGCTGTCGAAGCAGACAAAACCAATCTCAATATCATCCACACGCAAAAGGACGCCCAGCAACATCACCATGATATGGAAGTCCAAGCAGCAAAAGAGTTGGCGGAAAAGCTAAAGGATCAAACTGTCACATTGACAGCGAAGGCCGGCCAAAACGGACGGTTATTCGGTTCCGTTACGACAAAGGAGATTGCAGAGCTTATCAATGATAGGTTTGCAACAGCTATTGACAAAAAGAAGATCACCATCCTCTTTGACGGTGACATTAAAGCCTTTGGCTGCTACGAAATTGAAATCAAGCTCTTTACAGGTATCGTTACCAAGATGAAAGTCATGGTTGTGGAAGCTTAACCGCAGCTTATCAAAGAATCAGCCGCACAAGGCTTAACAGGACGGGGTGGTGATGCCACGTCCTTGTTTTTTAGCTGTATACAGATAAGTTGGGAGGATACAAAAATGGATTTCAATATGACCGACAATGTTGTCAATATCAATATGCCTTATAATCTGGAGGCCGAACAGTCGGTTCTGGGGATCATATTGATGGAACCCTCCCTCGTTCCCAAAGCGATGGAGTTACTCAAACCGGATTATTTTTACCGGGATCAGCACCGGAGCATCTTTGCCGTCATCCTTCGGATGTTCACTTCCGGGCAACCTGTTGATGTGATTACCGTACTGGATGAAGTCATGCATGAGAATGTCTTCGACAGCATTGAATCAGCCAAAGTATACCTGGTTAACCTGATGCAGATGGTACCGACCACGTCAAATTTTGAAGTATATTGCCATATCGTTGAGGATAAGTACTATATCCGCAGCCTTGTCAATGTCGCCCGGGACGTTATCGCTAGCGCTTCCGACGGGCAGGAGGATGCCAAAGCGCTATTGGATAATGCGGAACAGCGGATCTTTTCCATCCGCCAAGGACGCGACGCTTCTGGCCTTACGCCGATCGAAGAAGTCATCATTGAGTCTTATGACCGCCTGCAAAAACTCAGTTCCGACGATAAGGAGCAGTACCTCGGTATCCCCTCCGGATTTAAAGGGTTGGACGCGTTATTGACGGGCCTGAACAAGTCCGACCTCATCCTGATTGCGGCACGGCCCGGTATGGGCAAGACAAGTTTTGCCCTGAACCTTGTTGACAACGTCGGACGCAAAGGGTATCAGGTCGCTTTTTTCTCCCTTGAGATGTCCAAGGAGCAGCTGGTCAACAAGATGCTGTCTTCCGACGGGCGTATCCCCAGCTACAACCTGCGTACCGGGATGCTCTCGCCTGATGAATGGGTCCGGCTTGCGTCAGCCGCCGAGCTCCTCGCCCGTTCCCCCATTTACTTCGACGATACGCCAGGTATGTCGGTAGCTGAAATGAAGGCCAAGCTACGCAGACTGAAAAATCTGGGGCTTGTCGTAATTGATTACCTGCAGCTGATGTCGTCGGGACGGCGAATCGAAAACCGCGTCGCGGAAATATCTGAGATTACCCGAAATTTGAAAATCATGGCTAAAGAACTGAATGTCCCGGTGATTACTTTATCCCAGCTCTCCCGTGGACCGGAAGCGCGTTCCGATCACCGGCCTATGCTGTCCGATTTGCGTGAGTCCGGCTCCATCGAACAGGATGCGGACATCGTCATGTTTTTATACCGTGACGCGTACTATAATAGAGAGGCCGAAGAACAGAATCTTGCGGAATGCATCGTAGCAAAGAACCGGCACGGCGAGGCCGGCACAGTCAATCTGATTTGGGACGGCCAGTATACGCTGTTTTCCGATCCGGAGATGTTCCGCACGGAATAGCTGGGACAAGCGTGCTGATATAGAACGAGGAAAGGCGCTGTTGTTATGTCCTGTGTGGATTTCAAAGAAAAAGTATTTGCATGGATGCACGAAAACGCTATGCTGGAAGATTGTCAAAACGTTGTCATCGGCGTATCTGGTGGCGCAGACAGCATGGCGCTTCTTCATTTGCTTACTTCCCAGTATACGGGCAACGTATCTCCCCTGCCGAATGTCATCGTTTGCCACGTGAATCATGGATTGCGCGGTGCGGAAAGTGATCGCGACGAGGCATTTGTATGCGCGTACTGCCGGAAACATGCCATTCAATGTGAAGTTCGGCATGTCGACTGCGCAGCTGAAGCGTCCAAAATGGGGAAAAGTGTCGAAGATATGGGGAGAAGTTTGCGTTACCGTTTTTTTGAAGAAATTGCGCAGGCTTTCCCGGCCAAGACACGTATTGCGACCGCTCATAACGCTGACGATCAGTTGGAAACCGTCCTGTTTCATCTCACCCGTGGATCTGCTCTGTCCGGCCTGTGCGGCATACCCCCTGTCCGCGGACGTATTATCCGCCCTCTTCTGTGCTGTTCCCGTGGGGAAATCGAATCCTATTGCATGGAACAGGGGATAGACTATGTCACCGATAGCTCGAATCTTTCCGACGCCTATACGCGCAACCGTCTCCGGCACTGCGTTGTGCCGGTGCTACGGGCACTCAACCCCTCCGTCTCCGACGCTGTCATGCGCTGTACGCAGTCCCTGCGTACGGACGACGAGCTGTTGGATACGCTGGCTCGCGACGCTTACGCGTCTCTGACACGGTCAGAGGACAGAATCAGCGATGACGCCCTTCTACTGTGCGAACTGCATGCCAGTGTCCTCAGCAGAACATTGTGCTTGATGCTGGAACAGTTCGGGATTCAGCCATCCTACGACAAAGTGGAAACGTTGATGCGGATGCGCCGGGAAAATTCGGGCAAGGTGAACCTTGCAGCAAACGTCTATGCGCAGGTACAAGGCGGTATCTTTTCCATTTGGCGCGCGGCGGCTCACCCCATTGATTCGGATCCTTTGTGTGTAGCGGCGGACCCGCTCCGATGTCCCAACTATTCGCTTCCCGGCGGAAAGGAGATCGTTTTCACATTGAATGCCTCCTTCTCACCTGTACATCACAATCCTTCCCCAAAAATTAATAAAAACATATTGTCCGGGTTACTCGATTATGATAGAATACAAGGTAAGCTTCTAATTACCACAAGGCGCCCGGGAGACGCGGTCCGCCTTCATGGACGGGGCGTAACCAAGACGCTGAAAAAGCTCTTTAATGAGTCGGCTTTGCCGCAGCAGGTTCGGGACAGCCTGATAGTGTTGCGCGACGACAAGGGGATTCTCTTTGTGGAGGGCTTCGGGACAGCAGAGCGTGCAGCGGTTGGTACAGCGACAAAAAAAGCGCTTCGCTTGGAGATAAAAAAGCATACAGGAGGTATACTACTTTTATGACTCAGGATATACAGCGCGTACTTCTTTCACAACAGGAAATACAGGACAAGGTCGTACAGATAGGTAAACAGATCAGCGAGGATTACCGCGATAAAAACTTGATTCTTGTCAGCATATTAAAAGGCTCCGTCGTATTTATGGCAGACTTGATGCGTGCAATTGATATTCCTTGCGAGATCGACTTTATGTGTGTATCCAGCTACGGCCGGGGAACCAAAACTTCCGGCGTTGTCCAGATCATTAAGGATTTAAACATTAACGTCGAGGGATACGATATTCTTCTGGTGGAGGACATACTCGACAGTGGAATGACTCTTAGTTACATCATCGACATTCTGTCTCAGCGCAATCCCAACTCGATCCGTGTCTGTACGCTGCTGGACAAGCCTGAACGTAGAAAGGTTGACGTTCACGCGGTCTATTCCGGATTTCATGTACCGGATGAGTTCGTCGTCGGATATGGGCTGGACTATGCGGAAAAATACCGAAACCTGCCTTATATCGGCGTACTGAAACCGAGCGTTTACTCAAACCGTTAGCGTTTTTACATAGACGGGGCATGGCCCCTGACAGCATATTGAGAGGAGTTTGTGTGATACATGACGACAGGCAATAAGAACAGAGGGTTGATATATGTACTTGTGCTGATCCTGCTGGTACTGGTTACACTAGGGATGCTGACGCTTACCTCACAGCCGTCTCAGCAGTATCTGTATTCCGACATCCTAAAGCATTTTGACGATTTGAACGTCGAGGAATACAGTCTGGATCTTGGGAGCGGCGATCTTGCCATGAAACTCAAAAAGGAAGATCAGATCGTCAAGTACAAAGTCCCGAATGTCGGCCTTTTTGTGGACGACATCACGGACTATCGTAAGGCCTATAACGAGGCAAACCCCGACAATCCTTTACAAATGAACTATATCCGCGCAACCGACAACTCTTGGTTGTTTAGCCTCATTCCCTATGTGCTGCTGATCGGCGTTATGGTATTTCTCTGGTTTATGATGATGAAGCAGGCTGGGGGCGCGGGTAAAATTTCTCAATTCA
Source organism: uncultured Clostridia bacterium (assembly GCA_946498095.1). GTDB lineage: Bacteria > Bacillota > Clostridia > Oscillospirales > Ruminococcaceae > CAMMMX01. The sequence continues at coordinate 1,878 of CAMMMX010000003.1, read as the reverse complement.
GCAAGGTCAACGCCAAAAACACCCCGAGCGGGAAAAAGACCACTTTCGCTGATGTCGCCGGCGCTGACGAAGAAAAGGAAGAACTTCAGGAAATCGTCGACTTTCTGAAAAACCCCCGTAAATACACTGACATTGGTGCGCGGATCCCAAAGGGCGTACTGCTGATGGGGCCTCCTGGTACTGGCAAAACTTTGCTCGCTCGTGCAGTTGCCGGTGAAGCGGACGTTCCGTTCTTCTCTATTTCCGGATCTGATTTCGTTGAAATGTTTGTCGGCGTCGGCGCATCCCGTGTCCGTGACTTATTTGATCAAGCGAAAAAGAACGCCCCCGCCATTATTTTCATCGATGAGATTGATGCTGTCGGCCGTCATCGCGGCGCGGGTCTTGGTGGTGGTCATGACGAACGAGAGCAGACATTAAACCAGCTGCTTGTCGAGATGGATGGTTTCTCCGGAAACGAAGGTATCATCATCATTGCTGCGACAAACCGTCGCGATATTCTCGATCCCGCTCTGCTGCGTCCAGGCCGTTTTGATCGTCAAATCGTCGTAGGCTATCCAGATGCAAAAGGACGTCATGCAATTCTGAAAGTTCATACCCGCAATAAACCGCTGGCTCCCGACGTCAATCTCGAGGTGATCGCCAAAACGACAGCCGGTTTTACCGGAGCGGATTTGGAAAACCTCGTAAACGAAGCTGCGTTGCTTGCCGCTCGCCAAAACCGTAAGGCCATTACTGAACAGGATATAGAGGAAGCAACCATTAAGGTTGTCGCCGGTCCTGAAAAGAAATCACGTGTGGTACTCGAGAAAGAGAAACACCTGACCGCATATCATGAAGCTGGGCATGCAATCTGCACCTATTACGGGCAGCCTGAAACGCCAGTACATCAGATATCTATCATTCCGCGTGGCAGTGCGGGAGGGTATACCATGTCCTTACCCGAACAGGATCGCAGCTATATGGCCAAGCATGAGATGGAAGCGGAAATCGTCACGCTGTTAGGCGGACGTGTGGCAGAGAGTCTGATACTGGATGATATCTCCACAGGAGCGTCAAACGATCTGGAACGTTCCACCAACATCGCGAGGAATATGGTAACAAAATATGGCTTCAGCGATAAGCTTGGTCCTATTGTTTACGGTCAGGAGGACAGCGAGGTCTTCTTAGGAAGAGATTTTAACCATACAAAGAATTACTCCGAACGTGTTGCATCGGAGATTGATGAAGAGGTTCGTTCCATTGTCGAGAGCTGCTACGATCGCACCCGTCAGCTATTGACGGAGCATATGGATAAGCTCCATCTCGTTGCAAAATATCTCAAGCATTATGAGAAGATCGATGGTCCAGATTTCAAAAAGCTAATGAACGGCGAACTTCCTTTTAATCCGGATGCGCCAGAGGAAATCTCTTTGGAAAATCCTTCATCCCCTGAGCATGGCGTGGATCTGAAGCAGGAGCCGGATCCTTCCGCTGATATGCCGGATCATGAGTAACTTCTATGAATCCATGGATCAGTAAGTGCTACAACATCCGTTAGCCGGTCAAAAAAACAGAGCTTGTCCTGCAAGGGAGAGCCCGCGATGTAAAACCTCCTCAGGGACATGCTCTTTATCGATCCGTTTTCCATGGAGGTATAACCGCTGCCTATTTGACAACTCGTGTTTCCTAATCCCATCAGCGAAAGCCTTGCCGGACATAGCGTACGGACCTAGAAAACCTAGCGCAAAGGTATAAAAGGCGCCAATTCATCTGTAAGAAACTGATATTTCTCTCTCCTATCGCGGATGGATTAAACACATAACTAAATGGAGTCAGGCCCCCCGGCAAAGCCGGGGGCTTGAGGAAGCCCTAGAAGGGCATCGTACCGGCAAGCCT
>CAMMMX010000002.1 GCA_946498095.1 uncultured Clostridia bacterium | reverse complement strand
TGCCCTGCCCACTGCCACCGTCCCCGGCGTGCCAGGCGTTGCGGTTTTCCTCGATGCCCTGGACGATTTCTTTGTCGTCGACGGCGTAGTGGAAGGACACTTCCTTGTCGTTTGACCGCATATACGCGATTTCGTCCTCTGCCGACGCGTCATTCGCCGTGTTGTGGATGACGACAAACTGCGGCGTCATGGCGTATGGGCACTTGATACCGTACCGGCTGGGGTCGACCAGGTTTTTCACAATACCGACCATTTACGCGCCCCCTCCCTTGTCGTCGCTGTCACCGGACTGCTTCAGCAGCTGGTTGACATAGACGCTGCAACCGGCGCAGAGGATGCCCTGCGTCACTGCGGTGAAAACAGCCATCAATACCGCCTGCCAGCCGTCTAATACCGACGTCGCGCAGACATAAACGACGGACAGCACAATGCCGATAGCACCCAGCAGGTAGGGGATATACCGGTCCGGGACATTCCGGGCCTTTTTCAGCCCCATCCCGACAAAATACAGCACCGCCACCAGCACCAGAAGCTCCGGCTTGACAAATTCTTTAAACAGATCCACTGTCATTCCTCCTCCTTCTTCTGCAAAGGCAACCGCATCACCCTGCCGTAGATTTCCTCGCCCGTCCCATTCCCGCCTAGGTCATGGTAGGCGTTGTACAGGCGCTCGATGTTGCCCAGCTCCCCGACCGTAACGTATCCCTTGTGGATATGGGAGCGGCAGATTTGGTATAGCCTGTCGTGAAGGATGGCGAGCATCCCGGCCTTGAGCGCCGCATACTCCCGCAGGCGTTTTGTCACCCGCCGGTAGCCGACCCCCATCGCCGCCACAGCAAGACCAAACAAGACCTCTATCCAATATCGCGCGATAAACTCCAGCACGCGATGCCTCCTTCCCAACAGAGGGGGCGGTGCCTTTCCCGACGCGCCCCCCATACCCATCTTATGCAGATTTTCCTTGTCCCGTCCCTTTTCGTACACGTCCCGCCGTCACCTATCGCGGCGTAGGGATCGGCTAATCTCGCCGATTTGCCAGTCCAGGTAGGCGATTTCTTCCCGCAGGCATCCTATTCGCCTGTCAAGCGCCTTTTCCCGGCTGCGCTGCCAAAGCTCCAACCATCGCAGACGCTTTTGCAGGGCGTCCCGCGCCTCGACATGCTGACGCAGCAGCTCGCTGTCCATCCTCGCCACCTCCCGAAGTTTTCCCCCTATCTTTATGATACCACTCCAAAACGGACAAAACGGACAACTTCCCCCCTCCCCCGCGGCGCACCGGCGCGGAAACAAGATCCCCCTCCTTCCGCGCCGGGAATGGGATACGCTACTTTTGTAGGTAACGCGCATGGACCTTGCGCACACCGTCCGCCGTGTTGCCGCCCCCGATACGGGCCGCAATCTGCGCCCATTGCATCCGCTGACGGTAGCGGAGGGTAAAAATCAGCCGGGTCGCGCTGTCCGGTATCCCCTCGATGTAGTCGGACAGCGCGCGGTACTCTTCCTCCAGGCGTTCTACCTGCTGCCGCAGCTCCCGCGCCTGCCCTTCGTTCTCGTCGGGAAGGGGGGACATCCGCCGCAGCAGACCAAGTTCCCCCTGTGCCTGCCGGATTTCCCGCGGCAGGTAGTACAGCTGCTTGAGACGCTGAGCGGTCAATGCGACTCCTCCTCCGACACATCGGTGCCCAGCCACATGGCGAAAGCCTTGCGGCAGTCGACCTCCCCCTCAAGCGACCGGCAAAACGTCTTCGCCGGGCATTTCGCGCAATCCGGTAACGGCTCGAAGGAAATGCTGTCGATAAATTCCATCAGCGTCTCCGGCGATTGGGTGATTCGTTCAAACTGGTTCATACAAAATACCTCCTGTTGTGCTTTCACTTGCTGCCTGTGGGACGCGTCGCGGGGGCGCGCGCCCCGGCCTTTCGCCCCTGCCCTCCCGCAGCGGACATCCCTGGGGAAGGGCTCCCCCCCGCATCACGGCGCCTCCCTCTCCGGGGACGGCGCGTCCCCCATCGTCACCCGGCCATACGCCGGCAGGCCATGCGACGGCTCCGCCTCCTCCAGCGCATCCAGCGACTTTGCCTGCGCCAGCTTCCCGGCGAATTCCCGCACTTCGGACGGCAGCGCCAGGTACTCCCTAGCGCTTTGAATCCGCGCCCGGTAGGAACGCATGAAGTTAGACGCTACTACCGTGTTTAGCTGTTCCACATCCACCAGCGCCCATTCCCGCAGCACCGAATGGCTCCCCAGCACACGCTGCAGCTCCTTGGGAAGCTTCTGGAACTCCTCTTCCGCGTGGTAAGCCGAGTTGCGGACAGCCTTGCAAACAAGCCCCCAGGCCTCCTGTTCCGTCATCTCTTCCGTCTGCGTCAGAAGGCGGATTTTGTCCAGCACCTCCGACACAGACGGCGGCCACTTGGAAACAGCTATCAACGCCTTGACCGCATGTGCCACCACCGTGTAGTCGTAGTCCTCAAACATGCTTTGCCAAAGAGAAACTGTCTGCTTTGCGTCATCGGTACTGATTCCGGCGTAGTACTTGGGATAGGCCGCCTTGAGCACCGCCATGATTTTCAGCGTCTCACGCTTGTCCATCTTCTTCCTCCTCCCGTAATAGCTGCATAAACGGGTTACTGCTCTTTTCCGTCCGGACAGGAGCAGCCTGCACCGACGCATATTTGTCACAGTACTGCCGGTAAGTCCGGATGCCCTCGCCCGTCCAGTTCTGCATGACCGTCCGGAAATATGCCGCCTCGTTTTGTTTGCCGTGGCTGAGCATCAGCGCTTGCTTGATAAGCTGCGCGTCCCCGCACGCCGACACCTGGAAGGATAGCTCCCGCAGCATCGACCCGGATAAGGGTTTGCCGAACGTTTCCTCGTAGTAGCCCGCGCACTCCTGCAAAAATTTTTCCTCCGCGCGCGCGTTCTCTCTCTCTAACTGGTTTGGTTTGGTATGGTTTGGTTTGGTAGGTGCGTGAACAAGCGTTACATCCGCGTGACCGTCATGCTCCTGTAACGCGTTACACAGCGTGACATCATCGTTATCTGTAACGGTTGCACCGCCTTCCTTTTTGGCTTTGTTGCGTTCCCTGTAACGCTTGACGCGCTCGCAGTTTTGCTTCTTTTTCCGTTCCACGGAATCCATCAGCATCGCAGCGCGCGTCTCCCAGTTGCGGATCCGTATCCGGTCTCCGTCCCGCTCCAGGAAACGGACCGCCAGCAGCGCGTCATACAACGCCTGTGGGCTTTTCCCCCACCGTACAGCCTCCGCGATAGCACGCGGCTTGTACGGCGTCACATCCCCGTCCGGAGCGTTGGAAGCGGCCCACAGCCACAGCAGCACGACGGTGCCTACCGCTTGTGCGTGCCGGAGATGCAGTGTGTCCATCAAATCATAGATTTTGTTGTGTGTCGGCAGGGTGTCGTCCACCTGTATCCACGCCATTGCCATCCTCCTTTTCTTTGCGGCGCCCCGTCTGTCCCTCTACAGCAGCGCGCCTTTTCCTGTGCCGATTTTGCCCCGACCACCGCATGTCCTCCCCCCTTGGAACCCGCCGCCTCTCTTTCCTTCCTTTTTCTTTGACATGGAAACACCCCCACCCCTATCCCCTCGCCGGTTCGACAAGTTTCCCTTCCAGTATACTCCTTCTATACGCCCGACGTCTACGTACAAACTATCTTCATAAAACGACGCACCACGTTGACATGCCTCCCCGCGGCATGTTACAATACCATCAAAGGAGTTGATTAATATGGATAAGGAAATCCTAGCGCAGCTGCAACTCATCGTACAGGGCATGTCTGCGATGGAAGATCGCCTCAACAGTAAAATGTCTGCGATGGAAGAGCGTTTGAGGTCAGAAATCAAGGAATCGGAAACCCGTACCCGCCTTTACATCGAAAACGAGGTCGGACGCCGTATTGATTCCCTCTTCGACGGCTATAAGCTCACCCATGAAAAGCAGTGGGAACTGGAACGCCAGAACGAGCTGCTCAATCAGAAACTGGAAGGGCTGCTCTCCCGCGTCGAAGCGCTGGAGAACAAGATCGCCTAATCGGACAACCCTCCCAATCATCCCCCTACCATTCCATCCAAGGAGTTGATTGATATGGACAAGGAAATTCTAGAACAGCTGCAACTCATCGTACAAGGCATGTCTGCTATGGAAGAGCGCCTCAACAAACGCATGGACGGCCTAGAGGACAAAATTAAGGAAACCGAAACGCGTATCATGGCCCACATCGAAAACGAGGTCGGACGCCGCATCGATTCCCTCTTCGACGGCTATAAGCTCACCCATGAAAAGCAGTGGGAGCTGGAACGCCAGAACGAACTGCTGAATCAGAAACTGGAAGGGCTGCTCTCCCGCGTCGAAGCGCTGGAGAACAAGATCGCCTAACAGGACAAACCTCCCGAACATCCCCCTACCATTCCATCCAAGGAGTTGATTGACATGGATAAGGAAATCCTAGAACAGCTGCAACTCATCGTACAGGGCATGTCTGCGATGGAAGAGCGTCTCAACAGCAAAATGTCTGCTATGGAGCAGCGTCTCAACCAGAAAATTGAAGAAACCAACAGGGAAACGGAATCCCGCCTGATGTTGTATCTGGAAAACAAAATCGAACGCCGCATCGATTCCCTCTTTGACGGCTATAAGCTCACCCACGAAAAACAGTGGGAACTGGAACGTCAAAACGAACTGCTCAATCAGAAACTGGAAGGGCTGCTCTCCCGCGTCGAAGCGCTGGAGAACAAGATCGCCTAATCGGACAACCCTCCCAATCATCCCTCTACCATTCCATCCAAGGAGTTGATTGACATGGATAACGAAATCCTAGAACAGTTCCAGATGCTATTGCAAGCCATTGAAAGCGTGCAAACCCAAGTACAGGACGTAAAAGCAGAGGTACAGGGCGTCAAATCTGAAATCAAGGAAACCGAAACGCGTATCATGGCCCACATCGAAAACGAGGTCGGACGCCGCATCGATTCCCTCTTCGACGGCTATAAGCTCACCCATGAAAAGCAGTGGGAGCTGGAACGCCAGAACGAACTGCTGAATCAGAAACTGGAAGGGCTGCTCTCCCGCGTCGAAGCGCTGGAGAACAAGATCGCCTAATCGGACGCTTTGTGCATCCCACCCAACCGACAACCTGCCTTTTCCATCCACACTGGACAATCTTACAAAAAGCGACGGCATTTGACAAAAACACATCCAAACAGATTGACTCCCCTCCCCCGCTGTGGTAGGCTTATCCTCTAGGGCATCCGCCCGGGCAGGGAACACAACTGCCCTCGCGTCTCCAATTGCCTCCAAAGCATGGTGGCTCATCTGTACGCCGCGGTGTCCTTCATAGCGCTTTGTGCAAAGCCTGAAAACTGTCAGAAGGAAAGGAAGAAAACCACATGATCGATTTCAACAACGCCAGTTTTGCAAAGCTTAAGCCGGTACCGGACAACAGCTACTCCGACATTATCTCCCCCATGTTCGTGGAAGGGGAAAAAATCCTCGGCTCTTTCCAAAGTATCCGTGACGGTGTTGTCTTCACCAACAAGCGCATCATTTCCATTAACGTACAGGGCATGACCGGCAAGAAAAAAGACGTCACTTCATTGCCCTACAGTAAAATCCAAGCTTATTCTGTCGAGTCTGCCGGTGTCCTGGATCTGGACAGCGAGCTGGAACTTTGGTTCAGCGGCCTAGGCAAAGTAAAATTTGAGTTCACCAGCAAAGCCGACGTTTCGGGCCTGTGCCGGACTATCAGCGGCTTTGTCCTCTAAGTTTCTTCCATAGAGATTCCACCCGCTTTTAGCGGGTGTTTTTTTGCCCATCCGCCAAACCGCCTTCGCCCGCCGCCTGGATTTTCCTCGGCCGCCGGCTGTGAAAGACGCCCCACCCGACCGTCGCCAGCCACCCCGTTACACCTATCGTGAATGCCACCAAGACGCCCTGATGCCCTCCTTTCCCCGACACGCCCCAAAAGATTGGCAACACGGTACGTGTGCCACGCCAGGAAGGAAATCCTAGCTCCCGTACGGTCGCCCGTCATGCCCCTTTTCCCTGTCCCCCCCCGTGACGTTATGGGATTTCCCTTTTCTTTTGCGCCGACCCTCCTCTTGTTATCACATATCAGCACTATTTATAGTATACTGCAATCACGTTTTGTTGTCAATAGACGGAATCCCTCTCTGATTTCCTTTTCTACCATTCCAATCGCGACAGCCTTTCCCTGACCTGTGACGGACCCCTTTTAGCCCGTCATAGGCTCTCCCCGGAACACTGACGAGCGTCACAGCTTAGCTTGACACACATTTTGTGTTTTTCATCCACCCCGCACCGAATTCTGCCTACCAGCGTAGAAGACGGAAAACGGACAAAAAACCGGGCGCCAAGATTTTTTCCCCTTGACCCCCGGTTTCTCTTATGGACGGCACAGCTGGACTGACTAAGAAGAGCTGTTTTTCCCGCTGCACTTTTCTTTTATCTCTTTGGATTCCCGTAGCCACGCATCGGCGAACTTTTGTAAATAAGCGCCCTCCTCTGACCTGCCGAGGATGTCGTCATACCGTATCCAATTGCGGAGCGTACGATGTAACGCATCCGTCAAATCATCCCATGTTGTTTCGCACGCCTTACAGCTTTCCGCGATGCTTTCGCAGCCGAATAAATGAAAGAAGGAAGGGTGCATGTCTTTGTACAAGACGCGATCCGCGTATCTGCGTGCCAGCTGTGCATTCTTCTGATTCTCCGGATTGGCGTCTGCCCAATGCACCTGTTCACTATAATAGAGCGCCAAATTATAGTTGGCCAGGCTCCGATGATCGTCCTGACGCGAAATATCCAAAATGCGTTCTGCCATGGAGAGGATCCAGGCGTTGACCCGTTCCTTTTCTTCCTCTGTCCAAACGCTGTCGTGCATCTGGCGAAGGTACTGCAAGCCATAGATCAGTAATCCCTCATGGGTCGGATGCAGACGGATCTGCGTTTGGATGATTTCCCAATTCTGATAGAACGCCTGAAAGTCTCCCTCATCTGGATACGGGCATTCTTGCCGTACTTGCTCTACAATTTCCTCTGCGCGATTCTTTTTGCCGCACATTTCGTCCAAAGTGGTATGAAAGATTTGCGCCATGGTATAAAGCGACTGAATATCCGGCATGGTAAGCCCGTTTTCCCATTTGCTAATCACCTGATGGGACAGCGATAAAAGTTGTGCCAGCCCTTCCTGCGTCAGCCCTTTCCGCCGGCGGCACTCCCGTATACGACGGCCAATCACATCCTGCAGCATATCTTTCCCTCCTATCTGGCTTCTGATTTTATGATACAAGAAATGCAGCCCATCGTTTATCACATATTTGCACAACTGCCTGCCACGGAGGGGAGCATTGCAATAATATGGATGAAAGGGACCTGCTCAGACCCCAGCGGCCCATAGCGGGTGTCACAAAGGGAGAGAAAAATCAGACAAAAACAGCCGCTTCCCCTCCTATCAGGCAAGCGGCTTTCCCCTCTCATCCGGGCATCCTACGGCCGGATGGAGCTATTCTGACGCATCCTCCGCATAGTCCCTGATGAGGTAATGGCGTCCTTTTTTGATGATTCCGTCAAAGAAAGTCGGCAATTGTGCGAGAATATACTCCATCGTCTCTTGACCCAACGTTTTGAAACTAGCAGTATCACTGATCTGAATGAGATTTTTTTGTTGCGCGGCATATCTAAAAATATGTTCAAACAAGACATGGATGGAAGGGATCGCTTTATCCCGCAGCATGGCATCCAAATGAAAACGCAGCACATTGGAATAGTCCAGCTTATCGTTTGCATATTCCAGAAGCAGCAGCTCGCTCTCACCGGAATATCTCCATCTGGAGCGGCTTTCAAGCGCTTGTACAAACTCCACATATTTTTGGTTGCTGAACGACCACTGTACCCCATCGATCCGGACCACGTTTTGTTCGTCCGGATAAACCCCATGCCAATAAGCCCCATAGCCTGGTAAATAAAAATGGATCTTCTCCCCGGAACGATGATGGTAATAGGGCAATGCCTCAACGATGTCTTTCCCCGCGTGTGAGGTCGGCCTTGCCAATAAAATCCCTATGATATCTTGTTGTATTTCGTACCCTCGCAGATGTTTCAGCATATCTTCATAAGTGATTGCCTCTAGCATGATTTCCCCTCCTATCGAAACCTAATATCATTTTCCCCCGGAGGACTGTATGGGCTCCCCGTAACAGATTCCGCAAAGGCTACTCTCGTAACCTTCGCACCCCCGCTCCACTTCCCCTGAGGACTTGTCTGAACCAAAATGGCCCCTTCGCCCCTTGGTGACGTATCTTTCTCCCTCCTCCTCTCCTTTTCATACATCCTATCTCAAAACAGGAAAGAAGCCACTTTTCAGTTATCGACTTCTTTCGATAAAAGGCCTTTGCGCTCGTTGTGACTACATGCCTTTCGCACCGTTATCTTGCCGTCCCGTTCCGCGTATGGAGTAAAACCGCATTTGAGATACATCGACAAAGGCCCTCGGAAGTCATGGTCGGTTTCAACAAAATCCTTGTGGACATATGCCTCCACAAAATCGAAGCCTTCCTCCGCCGCGTCTTTACAAACGCGTTCCAACAGTTGAGTGGCGATACCCTTCCGTTGCATTTGAGGTGCGATCAGAAAGCAAAAGATGGATTTCACCTTGACATGCGCAGGATACTCCTCTATCGGCCAGAAAGAACGCAAATACTGGATACACAACTGACATTCCGCGTTTGCGTTACACCATCCCACGATCTGGCCGCCGCGAAAGGCAAGATAGCCTTGCAGACTGCCGGAGCGGACAAATTGGAGGGCGCGCTCCCTTCTTTCCTCCCGCGTAGGGAACCAGTGGTCGCCATGACCGGTATAGGAGTCGTCGCTGCGCCAGGTCACACAATAACATTTCTGTTCATCGATGTTGACGTCATGGGGCGTCACGTCAAAAAATTGTACATACGCCTGCGCAAGGTCGGGTGTCAGTTTTCGGATTTCGATGTCCATCAAAAAGCCTCCTCTTTCTCCTTTTTCCATCGTTCCCATTCGCCAAAGCGTTCCCCTCTTTGCGATAAATGGTTTGTCCCAAATAGCTTTCTCCGTTTTTAGGAGGGTGAAAAAATCGTCCCCCCTTTTATGTAGGGATAGATCCATGCATCTTGCAGGTTCCCTCTTTTCTGATAGCGCAGCAATGACTGCGGCTGATTCCCATACGATTTGCCGGAAAAGCAAACGCAGCTTTTCCGACAAGCCGTCATACACAGGAAGCGTTGACAAACAAGCTGCCCGACGCAATCATGAACCGTTTTCTCTTTTTCGGTTGCGATTTTGCCTTCGCCATCCAATTGCAAGCGTGATTTCCCGCGCTCAGGAGCTTTTTTCCTCTACCTGCGGCTCCTGGATACGGCCGATGACTATCATAGCCGTAATAAATAATACGAGCGTGAAAACGAAAGGCAGACGGCGGTCCAGACTGGAAAGCCATCCAGCCAAATACCCAAAGGGAGAGGAGAGGGCAATCGTGGAGGCCATAATCAGGGCGTTCAGGCGCGCCCGCTCCTGGGAGGAGATGTTCAGCTGGAGCAGCGCGTCTTTACGCGGATTCACCAGCGCAGCAGCTACGGCGGCAACCAATACATACAGCAGCACAAACCCCAGACTGTCCACAGGAGAGAAAATTAGCACCAAGGCTGCCATAGCGTACAGTGCCAAACCGATCCACAGCGGAACCCGGAATTTCGTGGCGCTCATGCGGTGCTGGAACCCCAGCATAAAGACCAGCATGACAGCAGCATTCAAAATGGGAAACAGCGCTAAAAAGTTTTCCGAAAGCCCCAGTCGCTGTGTCACATACAGCCCGAAAAAGTTCGTGCTCACCATGTTGGTGATATACAGGATGACCGAGACGGCTACCGCTTTGAGTACGTCCCTGTTCTTCAGCAGACTGGGAATCAACTGGCGATATTCCCCCAGCATATGGGGAATGGATACGCCCCTTGTCTCCGCCCGGCGGATTTGGCCCTGCTTCGTCTCATGGCAAAACCGGAAAGTGATGAACGATTTCATCAGCATTGTCAGCGCAAAGAGGACGTACAGCACCCGTACCACCGGCACAATGGAATACGAGCTCACCAACAAGCCGGAAAGCGGCGCAAAAAAGATGGCCACCAGTCCGCCGATGCTCACCCAGGTGTAGATCCCAACCAGATCTTTGGGATGGGCATCCTCGATCAGCAGGCAGTACCATGCCGTCTGGTTGATCTGTTCAAAGCAGTTGAGCAGCGCGGCGACCAAAAACAGCCAGAAATTATTCGAAACCGCCCACACCAGACAGGCCAGTGACCAACCGAAGAAATCCCCCATCATGGTGGTATATTTTCGTCCCAGCTTGTCGGACAAAATGCCTCCAAAAAAGGAGAAGAGCACCTGGACTACCATGGTGATGGAGAGAATCAGGCCAATCTGTACATCTGTGATGCCCTGTGTGTACATATAAAGGGTGGCGAACGGGGCGATCAGGTTGTAGGGAATGCCCCATAGCGGTTCAATCAAGACGAGTGTGCGCGGATTTCCCCCGTTGTCAGCCAGCACCTGGAGGAGGGGATGATCCTTCAGACCTCTTACTTTTTCTTTCAAACTCATATACAATATCCCGACTTTCTCTAAACTCCCACTTATTCTATCATACTTCCAGGCAAACGGGAAGAGTTTTTTGCAGTTTTTCTCCTATTTTGGCACAGGGGTTCTTCTCCCTGGCGGGGACGTCTTACGAATGCGTCTGACATTGTACGGGATGCCGCGCTGACAAGCGAACAAAAGCTGGGAAACGCACCTGTAAAAGCTCGGTAACGTCACAAAGCCGTCGAAAGCGCGCTTCTCAGTCAACAGGCGACGTCGGCATGACCTTTTTCGGAGCGGCCGGAGCGGGTGAGAGTCGACGTTTCCTTTCGCAAAAGAAAACGTCGTCGCGAACGATACGAAGTCCGCGGCGACGTGGGAAGCAGGGACAAAAAGATGCCGGAGGAAAATTGTGCTGCGGATTTGAACCTACAGCCTAATAAAAATCAATACAAATCACAAAACACCTATTGCTCCCCCTCCAAAGAACTTCAGAAGGCAATAGGTGTTTCATGTTACTTGATGTTTTGAAAAATCATCCCTAACAAATCGGTTCAACTAAACTTCCGCAACTTCCTTCAAAAGGCTTACAAATCTACTGTCTTGTTTGAGAGTTTCAAAAGCAGGATTGTTTAACTTGAGTAACAATTTCTTCTTATAATCCTCATATATCCAATAGAAATCGTAATCAGCATCAGAAAGCAAAGGCGTATTCATTTTTTTACCGGATTTAAATTTTGCCAACTCATGCACATCGTAAGACACCATTTTTTCCAATGTGTTTAAGGCATCGTCAGGGCGGTTGTGTTTTAAATATATTTCAGCCAATAAAGAATAGATATCCCCGTGTTCACGATAATGAAAATGCGGAACTACATCCTCATCTTTGCAAACCAACTCTATCATTGCCAACGCCTGCATGAACACATATTCTGCATGATGATAGTCGGCAAGATTATGATAACAGCATCCCATTTGAACAAGATCATCCAGCATGGCTTCGAAATGATACAGAAAATCATTTTGACACCATTTATTTTCAGTCATATAGTCTTTTTGAAAGTGAGCGATATACGCTTTCATTTTGTGAATGGTCATATCGGCTCGCCAAGGAAACTCATTTGCATGGACTTGTGCCATCTCAAAATTGCCATATGCGGAATGAAGCAATACCATGATCATATGGGCGCGAAGGACATCTGTCGTGTTTTTGCTGTATTTGATAACAATATTCGCCTCTCGGATACACTCTTGATAGATGGCTTCTCCATGTTCAGCATCAAAAGTGTCATTTTCGGGATAAGCCAAAGAAATTCCCATTTCCAGACATTGCGATAGGAGCGACGTGTAATTCGGGTATTTTTCCAGGCCCCTTTGAAGTTCCTCATAGCATTGCCGAATGCTTTCTTTCGTTGCAGGATAGGTGATTTTCAATCGTGCCTGTTTCATCAGCTTATCTACTTCGTCCGCTTGACTCGTTGTGTCAATACCAAACAATACATCGGTACTTACATGGAACACTGTTGCAAGCGGGACGACTTGCGAAATATCCGGCATGCCCAAATCGTTCTCCCACTTTGAAACCGCTTGAAATGTTACGCCGAGCTGCTCGGCAAGTTCTTCTTGTGTCAGATTCCGTTCTTTGCGTAACTTTCTGATCATTTGACCGATTGTATCTTGCACCGTTAAATCCCCCCATCATCGATATGTTTCGGTACCGCACTTATATTATCACACACGATTTGAGAAAAGAAAAGCGACTGAACGATGAGCCTGGATTCCACTTTGCGTTGAATATGTTGTAGCACATTTCAAAGAAATCTGCAAGATGATGTTTCCGCTTTATGTGCGTGGGCGATAAAAAGAATCCCTGCTGTTTTTTAAAAGGGAAATGGGACCCTCGCGCATCCCTCAAAAGCTTGGCAGCGCAGCGGAGGCGTCCCGCCCGCGTTTACCAGGGTATGCATGACCTTTTTCGGAAAAACCCGAGCGGGTGAGAAATCCCCAGTTTTGAATGGAGCGTCGTCCATTCCGACGTGTAACCAGGATAAAAAAAGATGCTCTGCGTTTTTTGCTGTGGGACTTGAACTCACATGAGTACTACCGAACCGTTCAAAACATATGGTTATCAGAACAAAAAAGCAGAGCAAGCGAAATAACGCCTGCTCTGCTATGCACACAGTCAAAATATGATTACTCTTTTTCAGCGTCTTCTAATTGATTATAAACTGATAAGTAAAAACTAAGCATCGAATTAATCGTATGTTCTCTCGACATGACTATCTCACGAATTACCTTAATTTTTTCAAGAGCAATTTCAGGTTTATAATCAAGCAGAAGTGGATCGCCATCTTCCGATTCCACATATGACTGAGAGTCATTGACGCATTGAATTTTAAATAGTACCTGATCGATAGATTCCAGATTCTTTTGGAGTTCAGCAATTTGTGTGAAAACTCGTTCTTTTGTTATCATATTATCCGACATATTTGACATTTTCAAATCCTCCAAAATAGTATTTGGCGGACACGCAAGGCATATTTTGTTTTCTGATACAAAGCGTGCCCTGCCATTTTTAACAAGCCCTTTGGCTCTTTTCGGATAGGTCGCTTCATATTCATTGCCTTGCTCATCGACAACAATCATGTTTTTTGCGATGGGTATCATCCCCTTGTTATTCGATTTTCGGCAACTGTGGACAATAACCCATAATACTACGGGTTCTGTTTTTTGTGATGGGTGTCTCCCCAAGTCCACATGCAAATAGTAACATGGTTCATGGAAATAGTCAAGCGATTAAACTCCCACAACACGTTAACCATTTCGAGTGTTGTGATAGGATTTGGCACCCGAATCCCCCGCATAAATGCTGAAAAAGATTGGGCGACATCTTTTTTGTCCCCCAATCAGAGGAAGCATGGACAAAAAGATGCCCGCTGCAAACGCGAGCGAAAAGGCAAAATAAAAAGAGCCCGAAACGCGAATTGCGTTCCGGCTCAGCCTGGAAAGCGTTGACAAAAAAGATACCCACTCAAAATAACTATTTCGGGTTCGGGTCTGAGCTTTCTTCCTGTTTTCTTGCGATTTTCCTTACTTTTCTTCTTCCGGTTTTTCCAATAAAACAAACGCTACAAACGTCTCCTTGCGGGATGGATTTTGATTATCGTCAATCTCCACCACATCATGGGTAATATGCGCCACTTTCCAGCCTTGTTCTAACAGGTTGTTAATGTTCAAAAAATATTTATTCTCATTAATATTGCCTTGCTCCGTATAATCCCGGCTATTACTCAAATAAACTAACTTTTGCATCCATATATCCTCCTTAGATATATTGACGCTTATCAGCGTTTTATTTTGGGTTTACGCTACAAAAAAGATACCCGCTGCAAACGCGAGCGAAAAGGTAAAATAAAAAAACGAGCCCGGAACGCGAATGGTGTCCAGGCTCAGCCTGGTGCGGGCAACAGGACTTGAACCTGCACGTCGAAGACACCAGAACCTAAATCTGGCGCGTCTGCCAATTCCGCCATGCCCGCATAGAACGATAAAAAGTATAGCACAAGCGGCAGGGATTTGTCAAGACTTATCCCTGCCGCGGAACGGTTACTGGGTCGGGTTACACCGGGAGGCGTTGTACAAATCGGTGATTTCATCCCAGGTCGCCTTATCCACCATACCGGTGACCGGCAAACGGCTGAGCTGCTGGAACCTGCAAACCGCCTCCCGCGTGGCGGCGTCGTATCTTCCTGACACGGCGAGTACGGTCAAATTGACGTACTGCCGCCCCAAATGACGCAGCATCACCTGTACCAGATAGATTTTATCCTCCTCCCCCTCTTCCCCTATCTCCACCCCAGCATTGACGAACGGTGCAATCGACCGCGGAGCGGACATGCTATGCGCAATGGTCACATAAACGTTATAAATAGCGTCCCAGGTGGCCTGATCCACTTCGCCGTTGGCCGGGAGGTTAAATTTCGCTTGAAAGGCATAGACCGACTGCGTCGTTTCCGGCCCGAAAATATTGTCCGGGATAATGGCGGGAATTTCCGGGTAAAAACGCGCGATTTCACGCAAAAAGGTTTGCAGCTGCTGGACGGGCTTGTCGCGCAGCGCGTCGGGATCCACCCGTACAGGGGCCTGCATACTGACGTCCATAGCGTTTTCCAAGATACTGTCTTGCATCATCGCAACTCCTTTCAGCTTTCCCGCAGAATGTATCCGGGGTACTGCCCGAATTCCGTACGGGAACCGCTGCGCAGGTTTTCATACTCGGTGGCAATCGCGTCCCAGGTCAGGGGGCCGACAATCCCGTTGACGGAAAGGCCCGCGCGCTGCTGGAACGCCCGTACGGCATTATATGTATTGGTGCCGAAATACCCCGTCGCCTGTGTTTTGGGGATGTCCGGGTAATACTCCGCGATTAAAATGAGGTATTCCTGCATGGTACGGATTTCAGGCCCCTCCATTCCCTGCTTGAGCAGGTAACCGGGGTAAAGCAAAATCCCTTCCCCGCCAAAATTAGGCGGCAGCACGTCGATGATGCCCTTGTAGGTACGGTAAATCCCCTCCCAAGTGATGCTGTCCACCACACCGGTGACCGGCAACCCGGCAAACAGCTGGAAGGACTCGACGGATTCCTTGGTGAGCGGGCCAAACACCCCTTCCACCGGGACGGACCGGACGGACGGGTAAAAGGCCGCTATCATGCGCAGGTAGTACTGTAGGACCTTAACGGCGTCGCCCCGCATCCCTTCCACCAGCTCTTCCGGGTACTGCTTGGAGATTTCATCCAGCGAAATTCCTTCCGAGTTCAGCTCGCTCAGTCGCTTGACGCCGCTGTAAATGAAGGCGATTTTATACCAGGTCGCTTTGTCGACGATGCCGGTACGCGGCAGGTTGAAGATCCCCTGGAAGGTGCTGACGGCGCTTTGCGTTTCTGGGCCGTAGATGCCGTCCACCGGGTAGATTTTAGGAATCAGCGGATAGTTGCGCGAAATGCGGTTGAGCTGGTTCTGGATAGCCAGAACGTCATTGTTGGCGCTGCCAATCGTCAGCGCCACGCCGGGGTAGGACGGCGTGTTGATGCGAACGGGCGTATCGGTCGCGATTTCGATATCGTCGCCATAATAGTAGGTAAGGATCTCATACGGGACATACCCCTGCTGTGCAAGATCGACCGTCCCCCACTGGGAAAGGCCGTCGCAGGTGGTCGTGGTTCCGTTGCAGTACTGTGTAAAATAGGGCTCGACGGAACCGATCCGCCTGACGAAATCGGTAAACAGCTCGTCAACCAGCTCGCTGATGTTATCGAAGATGTCGCGCCCTTCCACAAAGGATTGATCGTACTGCGTGGTGTTGGTAATATCGAAGTCATACCCGCGCGCACGGTAATACTCGGTGTAAACGCGGTTGAGGGCATAGGAGATCTGCGCGTACAGATTGGCCCGGATGGCGCTTTCCGGCCATGTCGGGTAAATTTCGCTGGAAGCGACGTTCTTAATGTAGTCCGGGAAGCTGACCGTTACATTACGGGCGCCGCTGTTCGGATACCCCAGATGTACCGTGATGGTTTGCGGGATATACGGTTCCCCTGTAATTGCCAAGTTAATCCACTCCCCTCTCCTCTGACGCGGACGTCTCTGCTGTCTGTGACAGGTAGCTGTTCACCAGAGGGTTTTCCGGTATCACGAAATTCTCCACGGCCCGTGCGGGATCCACATACTCCGGGATAGGCAGCATCTCGACCGGCAGGATGGAGACGATCCCCTCAAAGACCTGGACATCTATGCTGTTTGCGGAAGCGTAATCCACATGCGACACATATACATTGTAGGTACTGTAAGGGATGGCCCTCCCCGGCTGTTCCGACAGCTCCCTCGGCGGAGCGGGCACCCGGACCGGTTCGGTTTTCCCGTTTTCGTCCGTCAAAAAGGAGCCTATCAGCTCCGTCCCCTCCTCCGTTTGGCGGGTGATGACCACACGCGCAAAAGAGATCGGCAGGCTGCTTCCGGACGCGGCCGCTTGAACCAGGATATATCCGTACCGCATTTTTCCCGGCGCCCCGTTCGGCGAGAGCACAGCGTCGTCCATGCGGGTCTGCGACGGATCCATCGGGTTTTGCGGCATCACCGCCTGCTCTTCCCGCGCATCTTCCCCATAGGGCGCCTCCTCAGGCAGTTGCGTTTCCTCCAGCGGCGCGGCATCGGCCTGACCCTCGCTGCCTTCGCCGGGGCTGTCCATGCCGCCACGGGTAGAGGACTCGCCTTCGTTTTGCGCAGCTATGTTTTCGACGTCGTCCAAAGGGCGGTCAAACTGGAGGTATGCCTGCTTTTCCTCCTCCGCCGGACGCTTGCCGCTGTCCGCAGGATGGTTCGCATGGGCCCGTTTCGCCATTTCCAGCATTTCCTTCATATACTTTTGATACTGTTCGTTCTGTATCTCCACCAGGACTCCTCCTTCGCCGCATGAAAGCCGTGTGCTCATACGTTATCACGCAATATATATGTGAATACCCAAGCGGATATGCCTGTGCCAATTGGGGCAGCACCTCCTCCCGGCGGCGGGGGATCCTCCGGCTTGCCCAGCCGCCGGGAGGGTATCCCCGCAGACGCCCCCTCCCGTAAAAAGCGCTTGCGATGATATGAAAAAGGACGGGCGGCCACGGCCGCCCATCCCTTTCGCCATCGACGCTTCCACCTTGCAAAACGTTTAAATGGTGACATTACAACAGCGGAAATCGAAATCAATATTATGCGCAAAGATACGGACCTTGAAATTCCTGGCATTGCACAGGGCAAAAGGCGTGCCGCCTGATACGTCCAAGTCCTGAGGCAGAATAAACTTGATACATTTGACAAGCACGTCCCGGCAGCTGGGCGAGTGATGTGCCGGTACGGTAATGGTTTTCATCCCGCGCTCGAACTCGTTCCCCTGCTGGTCCACCTCTGTTAAGATGACCGCCAGGGCTACCCGCTTGTCGGGACAGACATTCTTAATGTTGACATCCAGCTGCAAGATCCGGCCAAGCGATTCCAGATAGACGTCTCCCACATTGTAGACAAGGGAATCCTGGCAGCCGCCGATGGACACTTCAACCGGAACTGGGCAGGGCTCGGGCTGGACAACGACGCCGCAGTCCACCTCAATCGTCGGTGCAGGGAAGGTTGCCTGGTTGTTTTCCGCATCCGTGTAGGTGATCGACTGGTTGACAAGCTTGGTCCCCGACGTGTCGGCCACATGCTGGACAAAGAATTCCAGCGTCGCGCCCTCGTTCGCTGTGGTTCCCAGCTGATCGATCGTCCATTTCAAAGCCGTCTGACTTAAGACGGTGGCGGAACCTTTGGTAGGCATCATGACGTTGGTAATGATGAAATCCGGGTTTAGCACTTCGTTCAGGACGATGTCCGTAGCGCCCGGTTTGGAGATGTTCGCCGCAAGATCGGCAAACAAGTCTTCCAGCTCCGCGTCGTCAGGAGTCACCGCTACATGGGAGGCATCCGGATCGGTCGCCCACTCGTTGAGCACATTGGGATCTATCCCATCCGCCCCCACCAGGCCGATGCAGTAGATGACGATGCCCATCGCGCGGGCAGCCGCGGCTACCGGGTTGGGATCCGGCCCCGCAGTTGTCTTCCCGTCCGTAAACATGACGATGACCTTCGCGTTGGCGGAGGCCGGATCAAACATCGCTGTCGCCTGAGCGAACGCGTCGGCATGATTGGTAGAACCGCCTGCGGTTAAGCTGTCCACAGCGGCTTTCAGCGCATCCACCGAGGTGATGAGCTGGGTGTTCTGGACAGCCGTTTCTGCAAAGCTGACAATCCCGATCCGGCTTCCGGATCCAATGTTGCCATCCTGCGTGTTGTCGGTCGCCTCATCGATAATATCGATGAACTTTTTCGCTCCGTTTTTCAGGTTCGTCAAAGGGCTCCCCGCCATGCTCCCCGAGCGGTCCAGCACGAGGACGATGTCGGTGGGATGGCTACTGATGTCCGGCGAAGCGGCCAGCGCAAGCGTGACCTTAAACGAGCCGGAACAATCGATCCGGTCCGTGTTGATGGTTTTATTGGAATTGTTTAAACCCATTATGATTTCTCCTTCCGTTATTCGGGCACTTGGCGCCCTAGTTCAATATATGTCGGTTTGGACAGAAATGTGTCGATGCAAGCGCCCTCCGTGGCCCGGCCTCGTCATAGCGGGTACCGGACAGGATATCCCCCTCCCACTGCCGGGGATACCGAAACTCCATTCCTTTGTTATGGGTTCCATGCCTTTTACGTTATCCATCTGTATGCGATACAAGTATTTGAAACTTCCCTCTAATTGTATTATAATAAGGGTATTGAAAACGATATCTTCCTGCGTCTATCCCCCCTGACGGATGGGACGCAGCTGCCGGAAGGCGTCACAAGCGGTCGGAACGTCCTGGACGGCCGTTTGCTCGACCCTCATGCTATCAGGACGGCGGGCCGGATGGCGGGGCAGGCTAAGCCGCCGCTAGAAGGGAAGTCCGCTTGGGAACCGGGACCCGCTTGCCTTGTCGGAGCATCTGCGCGGAAAAGGGAACCCTTTTCCATCCCATACGTTTGCCCTGTCTTTCTGTCAATTCTTTCGTTTAGGAGGAATCCAAATGCAAATCATAGAAAATCAGACGTTCGATGAAGAACGCGCGCTCTACAACAGCGACGATATACGGGTGAAGAATTGCGTATTCGACGGGCCGGCTGACGGCGAAAGCGCCTTCAAAGAAAGCCGCCGCATCCAGGTGGACCACTGCTTTTTCAACCTGCGCTACCCGTTCTGGCATGACCATACGCTGGAAATCCGCGATTCGGAACTGACCCCCCTGTGCCGGGCGGCTCTTTGGTACTCTGACCGGATTTCGATTTTTCAAACCAAACTGCACGGAATCAAAGCGCTGCGGGAATGCAGCGATGTCGTCATGGACGGCTGCGACATTATTTCCCCGGAATTCGGCTGGTCGGTCAATGGCATCCTCATGCGCCACTGCACAGCGGAAAGCGAGTACTTCATGATGCGTTCCGAAAACCTACGCTTCTCCGACGTGCAATTCAAAGGGAAGTATTCCTTCCAGTATATCCGCAACGCCACATTTGAAAACTGCGTCTTCGACACCAAGGACGCTTTCTGGCATGCCAAGGACGTGACAGTGAAAAACAGCATCGTCAAAGGCGAATACCTGGCCTGGTATTCCGACGGCCTGACGCTGGAGAACTGTAAAATCATCGGCACCCAACCGCTTTGCTACTGCAAGCGACTGAAACTGATTCACTGCGAAATGCTGGATGCCGACCTTTGCTTTGAAAAGTCCCAGGTGGACGCAGAGGTTACAACGCCTGTCATCAGCATTAAAAACCCGGCGGAAGGACGTATCCGTCTCCCCGCTGTGGGGGAAATCATCCGGGATGACGAAAACGCCAAGGGGGAAATCGTGCAGGAGGATCGCGGTGATAAGAAGGGCGGATGCTGTGCGTAAAGACGCGCCCGATAAGCCCCTCCTCTGCCGAAAGCCAAATGCCTCACCTCTGGACGCCGCAACCCCTATCGCTATGGGTATCGTCCATATTCTAAAGGAGAGCCTGTAAGGGGGCATATCCCCCTGAGAGACAGAGAAATACCACCACAGCAAAAAGCTGCGGTGGTATTTTTTGTGGGAAACGGCGGCAGGAAGCCATTTTTTCGGGACGCAACCGCAGGGGACGCCATCCTCCCGGCTGCGGCCCGCTCCCCCCGCCCCCTCACGGGATAGGCCGGGTATCTCGGCGGAAAGATTGCGTCACGGATGATTCAGGGATTCCCGCGGCATTTACCTCTCATACGCCGAACCGAGCGCTTGGCAGACCATGGCAAATGGGACGGGCCTTCCCGCTCCCCTGTCGCGCCACAGGGACCTATTTCTCGTAGGCGGAAAAATCCACATCATAAAAGCCGATCGTCCTGACCTGCCCGTCCCATTCGGCGATGGACGGGCTGTCCGCCTGGTAGAGCCAGAAACGGTAAACCCACCGGCCATCCTCTTCCCAGATACCGTCATAGAGCAAATAGGTACCGGCGTCATCCATGACGTAACCGGCACGGGCGTTATTCTGCAAGGGCGCCGCATCGGGGTACTGATCCGCGAATTGGTTCTCATACAGCCATTGCGCCGCTTCCTCCGGGGAGAGCCTGTCGACATTCATATATTTCCAGTTTTCCCCGCTGTAATCGGCAGGGGAAAACCGGTGGAAGGCGTCGTTATCCGACAAATCGATCACCTCCGCGTCCGCCTGCGGCAAGCCGAAGGATAAGTCGTCGTTGGAACTGACGTACATGTAATCCCCACCCGCAGTCCTGACCAGGCGCAGATAGAAGCTGCTTTGACTCTGCTCGCTGCTGGGCGCCGCACCCTGGTTGCCGGGAGAGGTGAAAACGTTTGTCCGCGTGATCTTCCAGCAGCCGTCGGACGTGTCACCCGCAACCAGCTGGACAGCGTCCCAGCGTATCCAAGCGTCCACCCCGTTTGCCCCCATGACACTGTCGTCCGTCTCGACAAACGCCAAAAACAGCATCCAGGGGATATCCTCGGAGGGTTCGGTGATCAGCCCTGCTCCGTCGGGCACCTCATCCTGGGTGATGTACTTTCGTTCCGCCAGCCTCCGTATACTGCTAACCAGCTCCTGTTCCTGCCGCTTTTTCGGCGTATCCAGTATTTCCTGATCCTTGATTTCCTCCTGCTTCTTCCCGTCGTCATCGCAGCGGAAAACGTAACTTGGCGTATCCTGCATCGAAACCTGTGTCAAAAGGACGGTGCCACCCGGCGCGACCAGATTCGACATCCCGTCAATCGTGCAATCGGTGTTGAGCGTCAGGGTCCAGCGCGGCAAACCGCCGCGGCATAATACCAAGGCAGTCGTGCCAAACTGCACGCAGTCCTCATAGGCGTAAAATTCCTCCAGCTGGTCGCCCACCTGCAAGCTGACGCCCCCGTTATTGCCATCCGTCACCCTGATGCTCCAGTCTTCCGTCCCTTCCTCCGCGCCGGACCAGTTTCCCAAAAGCGCTGTCTGGACATAGTAGTAGGAGCCCGGCCCTCGGTCGCCGAACGTTGCCACATATTGATGTACCGCGCCGTCCTCCTTGCCCATGTAAGTGACCGTGCAGACATCGTCGGTCATCCAGTCCAATTTCGGCGCGCCCTCCATCGGATACGGAAGGTCGCTGCTTTTCTTGACCAAAAAGGGCATCCGCCGACGGTAAAGGGAGGTTGTGCCGCTGTCCGGATCCTGCCTCAGCAGCACCAGTTCTTTTCCGCCGGGTGCAAAGGTCAGATACTCCTGGTAGGACTGGGCCTCCTTCGTATCAAAAACCCACATGGCGACAGACACGGCCGCGCACAGGAGCGATACAGCCGCCACCCCTAGGATTCCTCTTCTGTACCTGCGTTTGCGCAGGCATAGGAACGCCGACACACCGCCGCCTACCAACACACCGGCCGCCGCCAGCAGCGACGGGAGCCAGCTATATAAAGGGAGCATGCCATAACGCCGCAGCAAATAAGGAAGCGCCGCCCAGCCGGCCACCCAGCAAACCGTGACAGCCAATATCACAAATACCCCTATCCGGGTAGGTCGAGAAAAACGGGAAGGCTTTTCAGCCTCCTCCTCCCCTCTCTCCTCTTCGGCTTGGACGTTATCCGTGAAAGATTCGTCCTCTATGGCTGGCGGTTGCAGGAACAAGTCGGTAGACACGCCGAAAAACCGGCTGAGCGCACGGATGTTATCCAGGTCCGGCTGGGCGGCACCCGTCTCCCATTTTGATACGGCCTGCCTGGAGACATAAAGGTTTTCCGCCAGCTGCTCTTGTGTCAGCCCACGTTCTTTCCTCAGTTTCACGATCATTTCTCCGATTTCCATAACGTCCTCCCTGTTATAAAATGACGTACCGGATATTACCATACAAGCCGGTCCCTGTCCAGCGACAGCCGTATACATCGGCGCAACCAGCCGTTGCGCCGGCCTGTTCCATGCCGAGTCGACCCCTTATCATGCTCTCCTGTAACAAGCAAGGGAAAGCCGGGTTGGCTTTCCCTTGCAAAAATCGATCATGAAGTGAGAGACGGTTTCCGTTATGCCGCTTCTTTCAGAAGGAGCAGCTTCTCCACGCTGGCCAGCTTGACACAGAGGCAGAACAGCTCCATCGCTGTTTTCAGCTCACTCACCGGCGGGAAGGTTGGTGCAATCCGGATATTCCTGTCCAGCGGATCCTTCCCATACGGATAGGTCGCGCCTGCACCGGTCAGAACAACGCCCGCCTCTTTGCACAGCTGTACCACCCGTTTCGCGCAGCCCTCCATCGTGTTGAAGGAGATAAAATAGCCGCCGTTCGGACGGTGCCAGGACGCAATCCCCAATGGGGCAATCTCCCGGTCCAGCGCTTCCAGCACTGCCTCAAACTTGGGACGGATGAGCGCGGCGTGCTTTTCCATATGTGCCAGCAACCCTTCAAAGCTGCCGAAATACTTGACATGCCGCAGCTGGTTGATTTTATCATGGCCGATGGTCTGCACCGCCATCGCTTTCTTAATGTGATCGATATTGTTCCTGGAAGCGGCAATGAAAGCGACGCCTGCGCCGGCAAAGGTAATTTTCGCCGTCGAACCGAAAATATACACCATGTCTTCGCTGCCCAGCTTTTTGCAGGTGTCCATCAGGTTGAGCAGCCGGTCATGCTGGTCCATCACATGATGGATCCCGTACGCGTTGTCCCAGAAAATGCGGAAATCCTTTGCAGCGGGCTTTAACGCGGCGAACCGTCGCACCGTCTCGTCGGAATAGGTAATCCCATCCGGATTGGAGTACATGGGCACACACCAAATCCCCTTGACCGACGCGTCGTTCTCCACCAGCTGTTCCACCATATCCATGTCGGGGCCCTGCTCCGTCATCGGGACGGGGATCATCTCGATCCCAAAATGCTCCGTAACAGCGAAATGCCTGTCATAACCGGGACTGGGACAAAGGAATTTGATGGTACCGCAGTCTTTCCACGGACGGTCCGATCCATACACGCCGTGGGACATCGCACGGGAAACTGTATCATACATCAGATTCAAGCTGGAATTTCCACCGATAATGATTTCATCCGGCGATACGCCCGCCATTTGGGAGAAAAGCTCCTTGGCCTCCGGGATACCGTCGATTAAGCCGTAGTTGCGGCAGTCCGTACCGTCCGACGCCTTCAAAACATCCTGCGGCGTAAGTACGCCGAGCATATCCATGGAAAGGTCAAGCTGCTGCGCCGACGGCTTTCCGCGGGACATATCGAGTTTCAGCCCCTGTGCCTGAAACGCACGGTAAGCGTCCATCAGCCCGGCCTGGTATTCCTTTAACTGTGGCACTGAATAATTTTCCAAAGTCATATTGCAATCTCCTTCATTCCCTAGCTTCTTTTACAGCTATAGTCTATTATATGCCATCCGGCGGGATTTTGCAATATCTAAAATCAATTCCTGCAAATTTTTTTGCCACTTTACCGGCGGCAGCGCTGGAACAAACTGCACCGCCGTCTGGATTCCCTACCCCGATCCCCCTGACGGCAAGACAAGGCGCCCTCGTATCAAGACGATTCCGGCCAGTGGTAGGGGATTTGCAAAGCCTCTGTCGCTCCTGACAGGCGACAAAGCAAAACCAAAGCTTGCCCGCACCCCCGGACCTGTTCCAGCCTCTTTTGAATAAAGACGGCGTCTTTCCTTCCTTTTCCCTGCATATCTCAAAAAACGCCGCGCCCATTCGCGCAGACGTTCCTGCTCCAGGGAAAGCAGGCAAATGCATGGCCGATACCTTTCTCCATCATATTCCTTCCAAAGGGAACTTCCCCTCCGGCGGCTTCGCGTTCCGCATCCGGCACATCGACCAATGCATCGCCGTCTCCTGAACCGCCCGGCACAGCTCCCACAGGTTATCCACCACACGCAGCTCCACATTGCGGGCGGAAAGCGCTGCAAACACGTCCGGCACCACGGTGACCGACACGGGCGTTTCCGCTCTGGTACTGACGTAGTAGCCCGCGGCGGCGTCCTGCAGGACAAAGGAGTCCGGATAAAATTCATACAAATAAAGGGTGACATCCCGCATCGCCTGGAACCAATCCCATTCCACGGCAACCACGTGCCGCGACGTGCGGGAGGAAAAGAACCGCGGATCCGCCTCCATCCCCGGCGGCAGATGGTAGGTCACACGCGGGCAGTCGCGCGGCACAAGAAAATTCGGCAGACATCGTTCCTCCAGCGCCCACACCAAACCGATCTCCGGGTCGAGATCCGGCCGGGAGGGCTTGCGGGGGAAAAAAACGGAAATTCCCCCTTCTTCGCTGACATGATACAGGCGCATCCTTTTCTCCTCCTTGCCAAAAACGGGCAGGGTCCCCATCGGCCCAGCCCGTTTTCTCTTTCATGCATTAGCCTACGCCGCCATTTGCCGCCCTCAGACGAATCTGCCGCCGACGGAGGACGGTAGACGGATCAATATTCGGCAGAGCCCGCCGTACGTGGGAAAGGCAGTACATCGCGGATGTTTGACACACCGGTCATGTACATGAGCAGGCGTTCAAAGCCCAGACCGAAGCCGCTGTGCTTGGTGCTGCCAAACCGTCTGAGGTCAAGGTACCAACTGTAATCCTCTTCCTTCAGCCCCAGCTCTTTCAAACGCGCCTGCAGCACTTCCAAGCGCTCCTCCCTCTGGCTGCCGCCGATGATCTCGCCCACGCCGGGCACCAGCATATCCATAGCGGCGACCGTCTTGCCGTCGTCGTTGAGACGCATATAAAACGCCTTGATTTCCTTGGGGTAGTCAATGACGAACAGGGGCTTTTTGAATACCTCCTCCGTCAGATAGCGTTCGTGTTCGGTCTGCAAGTCACAGCCCCACGATACCTTGTACTCGAAACGGTCGTTAACCTTCTCCAGCATCTCCACCGCTTCGGTGTAGGTCACCTTGGCAAAGTCGGACTCAATGATAAACTCCAGGCGCTGGAGCAGCGTCTTATCGAAGAAATCGTTGAAAAACCGCATTTCGTCCGGGCATTTTTCCAACACGTAGCGCAGGACAAACTTCATCATATCACGCGCAAGCTCCATATCGTCCTGCAAATCGGCAAAGGCAATTTCGGGCTCGATCATCCAGAACTCGGCGGCATGACGGGGCGTGTTGGAATTCTCAGCACGGAAGGTTGGCCCAAAGGTGTAAACCTTTCCAAACGCCATTGCCATACATTCCCCTTCCAGCTGGCCGGACACCGTCAAGTTGGCGGCCTTGCCGAAAAAGTCCTGGGAATAGTCCACCTGCCCATCCGGCGTCATCGGCGGCGCCACAGGCGGAAGCGTCGTGACACGGAACATCTCGCCCGCGCCC
This sequence comes from uncultured Clostridia bacterium, assembly GCA_946498095.1. Classification (GTDB taxonomy): domain Bacteria; phylum Bacillota; class Clostridia; order Oscillospirales; family Ruminococcaceae; genus CAMMMX01. The sequence continues at coordinate 157,571 of CAMMMX010000002.1, read as the reverse complement.
TCGCAGTCGCTGGCGGTAATGAGCGGCGTATGAGCATATACGAAGCCGCGTTCGTTGAAGAAGGTATGGATCGCATACGCCGCGACGCTGCGGACACGAAACACCGCGCTGAAGGTGTTGGTCCTCGGGCGCAAATGCGCGATGCTGCGCAAATATTCGATGGAATGGCGTTTTTTCTGAAGCGGGTATTCCGGCGAAGAAGGGCCCTCCACCGTAATCGCGGACGCCTTGATTTCAAACGGCTGCTTTGCCTGGGGCGTCAGGACAAACTCTCCCTCAACCACAATGGAAGCGCCCACATTCTGCTTCGCGATCTCCTTATAATTATTGACAGCGCCATCCTCAAATACGATTTGTACGCCCTTAAAGGAGCTGCCGTCATTGAGCTCGATAAACCCAAGCGCCTTGCTGTCGCGCAGGGTACGGATCCAACCGGCGACCTTCACGGTCCGGCCTGCGAAGCTCTGCGGATCCTCATAGAGTCTTTTGATATCGACTCGCTGCATAAGTCTCTGCTTCCTTTCCTGATTGAGTTGATACACCGTTTGTCGGAACATGCGATGTATATATTTTCTATTATAACTGAAAAGCCCGCATTTAACAAGTAAAAAAACGGCACCTTTCGAAAAAGACGCCGTTTTTGAGATTCAAATACGTTTCCCCGGGTTAGCCCAGTCTCTTTTCCAGCCCAGCCAGCTGATCCTTCAGCTCCTGAGGCAGCTTGTCGCCAAACTTGCCGTAGAACTCGCGGATACCGGCGGCTTCCTCTTTCCAAAGCGCCTTGTCAACGTCCAGCAGGCCCTTGACGACCTCGGTATCGATATCCAAGCCCTCGACATTGATGTCTTCCGGCTTAGGCTCATAACCAATCGGCGTCTCAACCGCGTCGACGGTGCCTTCGCAGCGGCCCAGGATCCACATCAGGACACGCATGTTGTCGCCGAAGCCCGGCCAGATGAAGTGCCCTTCCTCGTCGGTACGGAACCAGTTGGTATTGAAGATCTTCGGCGCCTTGTCGCCGAGCTTCTTGCCCATTTCGATCCAGTGCGCGAAGTAGTCGCCCATATGGTAGCCGCAGAACGGCAGCATCGCCATCGGGTCACGACGGACAACGCCGACTTTACCTGTCGCAGCAGCGGTTGTCTCGGAAGCCATGATGGAACCTACGAAGACGCCATGGTTCCAGTCAAAGGACTGATAGACCAGCGGAGCAGTTTTCGCACGTCTGCCGCCGAAAATAATCGCGGAGATCGGCACGCCCTGCGGGTTATTGAATTCGGGGCTGATGCAGGGGCAGTTTTTGGCAGGTGCAGTAAAGCGGCTGTTCGGATGCGCACCCTTCTCCCCGGAAGCGGGATCCCATTTCTCGCCCTTCCAGTTCAGCGCGTTCTTAGGCGGATTCTTGTCCAGACCTTCCCACCACACCGTATTGTCGTCCAGATTCTGCACAACGTTGGTGAAGATCGTTCCCTGGCGGGTCGAAGCCAGCGCGTTCGGATTCGACTTCTCGCTTGTGCCGGGAGCAACGCCGAAGAAGCCGTTCTCGGGGTTGATCGCCCACAGGCGGCCGTCCGGACCGATTCTCAGCCAAGCGATATCGTCGCCGACACACCATACTTTGTAGCCCTTGTCACGGTACAGCTGCGGCGGAATCAGCATAGCAAGGTTGGTCTTGCCACAGGCGGACGGGAATGCCGCCGCGATGTATTTCACTTCGCCCTGTGGATTCTCAATACCGAGGATGAGCATATGCTCGGCCATCCAGCCCTCGTTCTTGCCCTGGTAGGACGCAATTCTCAGCGCAAAGCACTTCTTGCCGAGCAGCACGTTTCCGCCGTAACCGGAGTTGATGGACCAAATGGTGTTGTCCTCCGGGAAGTGGCAGATGTAGCGCTTCTCCTCGTCAAGCTGGGCCTTGGAATGCAGGCCGCGGACAAAGTCGTTGGACTCGTCTCCCAGATGATCAAACGCCTGCTTGCCCATACGGGTCATGATGTCCATGTTCAGAACAACATAGGTAGAATCGGTCAGCTCGACGCCAACCTTGGAGAACTCAGAACCAATCGGGCCCATGGAGTAAGGGATGACATACATGGTACGGCCCTTCATGCAGCCGTCGAAGAGCTTAGACAGCTCGGCATAAGCCTCTGTGGGGTTCCACCAGTTGTTGGTCGGGCCGGCGTCCTCTTCTTTTCTGGAGCAGATGAAGGTTCTATGTTCTACACGCGCAACGTCGTTGATGGCGGTACGGTGGAGATAGCAGCCCGGCAGTTTTTCCTGGTTGAGCGCCTGCATCTCGCCGCTCGCCACGCTTTTCGCGCGGATCTGCTCCAGCTGCTCGTCGCTGCCGTCAATCCAGACAACCTCGTCCGGCTTGGTCAGGGCAACCATTTTGTCAACCCAGTCCAGCACATTTTTGTTTTTCGTCAGCATATTTTGAATCTCCTTTCAAAATGTTCAACCGGACAGGAGCTTTGGGAAGCTCCCGTGCCGGTAATGCTAAGCGTTTTTTTAAAACCGTCCGGCAGACGGCTTTTCCCCTCCGTCCCATCTCGGACGGATAGAAAAACCACACACCCGTACAGTTCCATTAGGAAATCCACATATTTCCCACATTACCATTGTATTATAAATATTTGTAAAAATCAATAGTGCTATCCATGAATATTCCGTATTATTTTCGGTAACTTTCGTTATCCCTTTCCAAATCCATGGAAGCGGCCGCATTGAGATCCGCACCGGCCCACCGTCCGTCCAGCAGCTCGTAATAGCCTTGACTGGCGATCATCGCCGCATTGTCGCCGCACAGCGGCAGCGGGGGCATGTACAGCTGCATGCCCCGCCGGGACGCCTCCTTCTCCAGCAGGGCGCGCAGACCGCTGTTGGCGCTGACCCCTCCTGCAACTGCGACGACGTCCAATCCGTAGTCCTGTGCAGCACGCATCAGCTTGTCCACCAAAATCTCGCACACCGTTTTTTGAAAGGAGGCCGCAACATCGTCAGGATGGATGGTTTCCCCTTTCTGCTGCGCGTGATGGACCAAGTTGATCACCGCTGTCTTGAGGCCGGAAAAGCTGAAGTCGTACGGGCCGGCCGCATGCGGCTTCGGCAGACGGTAAGCGTCCGGGTTGCCGTTTTGCGCGGCCTTGTCGATCTGCACGCCCCCCGGATAAGGAAACCCTATCACGCGTGCGACCTTGTCGAACGCCTCCCCCGCCGCGTCGTCCGTCGTCCGCCCCAGTACCTCAAATGACGTGTGGCTGCGCACACGCACGATATGGCTGTGCCCGCCCGACGCAACCAGGCAGATATAGGGGGGCTGCAACGTTGGGTGGGCGATATGGTTTGCCGCAATATGCCCCTTGATATGATGCACCGGCACCAGCGTCTTTCCCGACGCCAGGCTCAGTCCTTTGGCAAAGTTGACGCCCACCAAAAGCGCGCCAATCAACCCCGGCGCATAGGTAACAGCGATGGCATCCAGCGCATCCAGCGTTGTACCCGCCTCTTCCATCGCCTGTGACACCACCCAGCAGATATTCTCACAATGCCGCCTCGAAGCGATTTCCGGCACGACGCCGCCATACAGCTTGTGCTCATCCACCTGGGACGCAATGACCGACGAAAGCACCTTGGTCCCATCCTCCACCACAGCGGCGGCTGTTTCGTCGCAGGAGCTTTCGATTCCCAGTATCCTCATTTGCCTCCCCTTTCTATGTATCCGCCGGCCTCTTCCCGCCGGTCCAGATTTTTAGTCATCAAGACCGCCGCCTCGCTTGGCGACGTATAATACCTCTCCCGCCGCCCCACCTGTTCAAAGCCGTAGCTGAGGTAGAGCGACTGCGCCGCAAAATTACTTTCCCGCACTTCCAGCGTCACACTGGCGCATCCGCGTTCCCGGCAGATAGCAAGCAGCCTGTCCAGCAGCGCCCGCGCGACGCCTTTGCGCCGGCAGGAGGGATCCACCGCGATATTGTTGAGGCTGCATTCGTCCAGCACAATCACCGCCATCAGATAGCCCGCAACCCGGCTGTCCCACAGCGCGGTCAGGCAAACGCCTTTGTCATAACGGATATCCGACAGGAAAGCGTTTCTGGACCAGGCGTCGGTAAAACAAGCGCGCTCGATCGTATGGATCGGATCCAACTGCGACTCTTCCATCGGTACGATCGACAGTTTATGCATCTTCTTCTCCCAGCCTTTTTTCAAAGTAAGCCCGCAGCACATCCCGGCAGCACCGGTACGCCTCCAGGTCCCCGCCAAACGGATCCGGGACGTTCAGCACCGTAATCCTGCCTGCGATTTTCTCTCCCTCGGACGGCGTACAATACGGCCTGACGCCGTCCAGGATAGCCGCACGGTGGGAAGGGCTCATGACATAGATTTCATCCGCAGACGTCAGCGTGTCCAGGCGAAGCGGCGACGATCGGTGCGCGGAAATATCGATCCCTATCTCCCCAAGCGCCTCCACCGCATTCGGCGACACCGCATCCCCCGGCATAGCGGCAATCCCGGCGCTGGACACCTCGATGGGTAACCCCCGCTGCCGTGCCAAATCGCGCACAATCCCCTCTGCCATGGGGCTACGGCAGGTATTGCCCGTACAAACGATTAACAGCCTTCGCATCGCTCAGTTTCCTTTCGTATCATACCAGGTCTTTCCTCTCTGCACATCGACCAGCATCGGCACGGTCAGATCCACGGCATGTTCCATCTCTTCCTTGAGGATCCCCGCCGCACGATCGGCGTCCTTGTCCGACACCTCAAGAATCAGCTCGTCATGGACCTGCAAAATCAGCCTGCCTTCGATCCGTTCCCGGCGCAAGCGGTCGTAGACCCGCACCATCGCAATTTTGATGATATCCGCCGCCGTCCCCTGGATCGGCGCATTCATGGCGACGCGTTCGCCAAACGCCTTGGTCATCCGGTTGGACGCAGCCAGTTCAGGGACGTACCGCCTGCGCCCGAACAGCGTAGTCACATAGCCCTTCTCCCGCCCCTGCCGGATCGCCTCGGACATATAGCGGTCAACGCCGCTGTAGGTACTCAGGTAGCCTTTGATATACTGTTCCGCCTCTTTGACCGTAACGCCGATATCCTTGGACAAAGAGAAAGCGCCGATCCCGTACACAATGCCAAAGTTAACCGCCTTGGCGGCAGTACGCATCTCCGGCGTCACCATCTCCAGCGGCATCCCGAACACCTGCGACGCCGTCATCGCATGGATGTCCCGATTCTGCTGGAAAGCGGCGATCATATTCGGATCGTCCGCGATATGAGCCAGTACCCGCAGCTCAATCTGGGAATAGTCCGCATCGAGCAGGACCTTCCCCTCCCCGGCGACAAAAAACCTGCGCATCGTCCGTCCAAACTGGGTGCGCGCCGGGATATTCTGCAAATTCGGCTCAGTGGAGCTGATACGCCCTGTCCTGGTCTCCGTCTGGCGGAAATAGGAATGAATCCGCCCGTCCGCCCCTACTTTGTCCAGCAGCGTGTCGATAAAGCCGCTGCTCATTTTCGCCAGCTTTCGGTACTCCAGAACCTTTTCCACAATCGGATGCTCCTGTCGCAGGCTGTCCAGCACCTCCGCGTCGGTGGAATACCCGCTTTTCGTCCTGCGGCGCACCGGCAGGCCGAGGGTTTCAAACAGCACCACGCCAAGCTGTTTGGGGGAATTGATGTTGAAGTCCGACCCCGCCATCCGGTGGATTTCCTCCTCCAGCCCCTCCAGCTGACTTTTGACCTCCCCGCCGAAACGGCGAACGCCTTCGACATCCACCTCGATGCCGGCGTCCTCCATGTCGGCAAGGACGCGGCTGAGCGGGAGCTCGATTTCTTCCATCAGACGGCGCATCCCCCCCTGTTCGATTTCTTCTTCCATCCTCCTGCAAATGTCTCGGACCGCCTGAATACCCGGCAGATTCTGGGCGATGCCGTATTCGTCGCGCAGTTTGGTGAGGGAGTAGTCGGTGGCGTTGGCATTGAGCAGGTAGGCGGCCACGGTCACATCAAAAACGATTCCCTGTATGTCGATCCCGCGCGGGATTGCAAATTCGTACAAAAGCTTGGCGTCCAGCGTCTTTTTGGTGCAGCTGCTTTCCAGCACCGCCCGGATTTCCTCCAAAGACGTCAGCTCACAGCTGACGCCGCCGCTCAACACCGACAGCGTCTCTTCCGACAGCATCAGCACCGCGGTGTCCCCTGCTTCCAGATGCAGGTCGGACACATCCCCTACCGTCTGCGCGGCGGGTAGCTCTTCCTGTACCGGGGCGGTTTCCACGTCTGCAAGACCCAGACGCCCTAGCAGCGAATAGACCTCCAGCCGCTTGAGCAGCGCGGCGGTCTTCTGCCGATCCATCCGCTCGAACGAATACAGATAGCCGGACAAATCGTCGGAGAGCGGAACATCCCGCGCGATCACCGCGAGTTTGCGGGACAATATCGCCGACTCCCTGCCCTCCTCCAGCTTTTTCCGGACGCTTTGGGTACACTTCACCGCGTCAAGATCGGCGTATAAGGCGTCGACGCTCCCACACTGCTGCACAAGCTGGATCGCCGTCTTTTCCCCGATCCCCTTGACCCCGGGGATATTGTCGGACGTGTCGCCCATCAGCGCCTTGACCTCAATCAGCTGCGCAGGCGTTACGCCATACTTTTCCTGCACCATCCCCTCATCGTAATCCTCGGTCGACTTGGTCGCGACCAGCCGGACGACGGTATGAGGGCCCACCAGCTGCAGGTTGTCACGGTCCCCCGACGCAACGACACAGTCGACCCCCTGCTGCGCGCATTGCAGCGACAGCGTGCCCAGGATATCGTCCCCCTCATAGCCCTCACGCTGTACAATCGCGACCCCCATGTCGGAGAGCAGTTCCTGGACGAGAGGCAGCTGCATCGCCAGTTCCTGCGGCATCCCCTTGCGGTTGGCCTTATACGCGTCATACATACCATGGCGGAACGTCGGGCCACGCATATCAAAAGCGACCGCTACCATATCCGGCGCGGTCTCCTCCATCATCTTCAGCCACATGGTCATGAAGCCGTAAACCGCATTGGTAAAGACGCCTTCCTTGTTGGTTAAAGGCTTGATGCCATAATAGGCACGGTTGAGGATACTATTGCCGTCCACCGCCAAAAGCTTCATCCTGATTATCCTTTCCGCCACGCGTTTCCGTGCGGCTTATCCATATCCGAGGGAATCCGTTGCGCCGTGCAAAATGCACTTTCACCCAGCGCGGCGCATGGCCGCAGGATGGGAGCGGGCATCTGACAGCGTTTCCGCCGTTCCAGCGCAAACGGATCCCATATAAAGTTATTATAACACATTTGCAGGAAAAACCCTATACCCGTTCTCATCACTTTTCTCAAACAAAAACTGCCCGCTCGTACCACCAGCGGACAGAAGCCGAAACGCTATCCAAACAGGCCCTTCTGCCCTCTCGGAAGGCAGAAGGGCCGGAACCAGGCTCCGCCCGCGTAGACTGTCATCCCTTGGACGGGAAAAGGGAAAGCAGACCCGATTCCGGCCCATTCTCTCCTCCGGACTTAGCCTCGTTCCAGCGGCTGTAGGCCTTTTTGAAACGGCTTTGGCATTCCAGCGCCGTTTTTTGCTCTCCCCGCCATTGCCGACTCTGCCGTTTTCAGCCGCTCCAAAACGCCCTTTGGCATTTATACTCTGATACCACCCTGCTCGCGGATGCGCAGGCAATAGCAGCTTCCTTCCCCGAACACACCTTCCAGTGTGCGGACGTACGCGTCCAGCCTGTCCTGCGGGACAAAGGCCTGGATGGTCCCGGCAAAGCCACCGCCATGGACGCGGCAGGCGCCCGTGCCGTCCAGCACCATCTCGGACAGGTACAGCGCAAGGCAAACCTCGCGCCCGGCGGCATGGGGCGCAAAAACGTTCTGCAAATATTCGTAAGATGATTTCCCCGACATCCGCACCTGTTGCAAAAACGCATCAAAGTCGCCCTGTGACAGCGCGTCCGCTTCTCGCAGTACCCGTGCGTTCTCGTCACAGAAATGCAGTGCGCGCAGCAGCGCCCTGTCCCCGGCCTGCGCACGTATGTCCGCCGCATGGGCCAGCACGGACGCCTTGTCCGTCTCCCGCAGGAAGGAAACCCCCAGCACCTGTGCCGCCGCCTTCATTTCTGCGGGGATCGCCGCGTACTCGTCCGTCAGGTCGGCGTGATCCGCCTTGGTATCGACGATGCAAAGCGTGTGCCCGCTGCCGTCGAAACCGTACGGGATCTGGCGGACATCCGGCTTTTTCGGATCGGCAAAGTCAATCTGGACAAGCCCCCCCACCGCCGACGCCATCTGGTCCATCAGGCCGCAGGGCTTGCCGAAATAGACGTTTTCCGCATACTGCGAAATCTGCGCACATTGGACAGCGTCGACCGCGCCTTCATTGTACAGGTGGCTGAGGATGGTGCAAACGAGAACCTCGAAAGCCGCCGAGGAGGACAACCCCGAGCCCTTGAGGACGTTCGAGGTCGTATACGCTTCAAACCCGCCGATTTGATACCCTAGCTGCTGAAAACGGGCGCAGATGCCGCGGATCAGGGCAACCGACGTGTTTTTCTCCGCCTCAACGATATCCAGATCCGACAAGTCAACGTTGTCGCAGGGGTACCCCTGCGACTGGACGACAATGCGGCTGCCGGCTGTCTTGCGCACCACAGCGATAACGTCAAGGTTGACGCCGCCTGCCAGCACCATCCCATGGTTATGATCGGTATGGTTGCCGCCAATCTCGGTCCGCCCTGGTGCGGAAAAGAAGGATACCGCGGCCATATCCCCCCCGAAAGTCTCGTAAAAATGCTCCGCCGCCTCCTGGTAGCGTTTCCGCTGCGCGGCAACGTCTCTGCCGTAGATCTCCTGAAGCCTGCTGTCCGTGGGTAAATGACAGGTCTGCATAACACATGTTCCTTTCTTTGATGTCCTGCGCCCCCTTGCCCGGACGCCATACCGAGCCGCAAAACGGGGCGCATCCGGTTCTCCTGGATGCGCCCTGCCCCATGCCCGGCGTACGATTATTCCACCGTCACCGATTTTGCCAAATTACGTGGCTTATCCACGTCGCACCCGCGCAGAACGGAAGTATAATAAGCAACCAGCTGCAACGGGATGATCGTCAACATCGGCATCAGCAGATCGCTGAGATCCTCCAGCTCGAACAGGTAATCCGCAACTTCTCCAGCCAACGGCGCATCGTGCCGGCAAATCATCATCACCGACGCGCCGCGCGCCTTAACCTCTTTGATATTGCTGACCGTCTTCTCATATAGCGCGCTCTGCGTCGCAACAGCAATGACCGGAACGTCCTTCGTAATCAGGGAAATTGTCCCATGCTTAAGCTCTCCCGCCGCATATGCTTCGGAATGGATATAGGAGATCTCCTTGAGCTTCAGCGACCCTTCCATACTCATAGCATAGTCCAGCCCACGGCCGATGTAAAACAAATTCTCCGCGTTTTGGAACTGGGCGGCAAAATACTGGCATTGCTGTGCATGTTCCAGAATCTGCCCGATCTTTTCCGGCACCGTCAGCAGCTCCGCGCAAAGCGCACGGCACTGCTCCTGGGATATCTTCCCCTTGGCAAGCGCCAGACGGAAGGCAAGCAGGTAAAGCACCGACATTTGCACGGAATACGCCTTGGTACTCGCAACCGCGATTTCAGGCCCAGCCCAGGTATAGATCACGCTGTCTGCCTCCCGCGCAATAGAAGAACCGACCACATTGACGATGGCGACAGTCCGTACCCCCTGCTGCTTCGCCAGGCGCAGCGCCGCCAGCGTATCCGCCGTCTCGCCCGACTGTGAAACGATGACGACCAGCTCGTCCGGGGACAAAATCGGATCGCGGTAACGGAACTCCGAAGCGATATCCACATTGACCGGCACGCGCGCCAGCTTCTCCATCACGTACTTGCCCACCATACCGGCATGCATCGCGGTGCCGCAGGCCACGATATGGATCTGCCGCACGCCGCGCAGCAAATCGTCCGTCACACCCGCCTCTTCCAAATCGGGCAGACCGTCCCGGATACGCGGGGACACCGTGTTGCGTACCGCATCCGGCTGCTCATGGATTTCTTTCAGCATGAAATGCGGAAACCCGCCCTTTTCAGCCGCCTCCACGTCCCATTGCGCGACATGAAGCGTCTTGGTCAGATCCGCGCCGTAACTGTCTGTAAAGCTGACACTGTCCTTCGTCAGAACAGCGATCTCATTTTCCTCCAATAGATAGTACTCCCGGGTGTACTTGAGAATCGCCGGCACATCGGACGCGATGAAATTTTCCCCTTCACCCTTGCCGACAATCAGCGGGCTGTCCTTACGCACAGCGAAAATGCGGTCGGGGAAGTCCTGGAAAAGGATGCCCAGCGCGTAAGACCCCCGCACCATATGCAGCGTCTCCCGGATGCATTCCATCGGATCTCCATGGTAATAATAATCCAAAAGTTTGGCGACGGTTTCGGTGTCTGTCTGGGACTCGAACGCGTATCCGCGTTCCGTCAAAAAGTCTTTGATCCGCAGATAATTCTCAATGATGCCGTTATGGACGATCGTCACACGCCCATTGCCATGCGGATGGGAATTGACGTCGGACGGCTCCCCGTGCGTAGCCCAGCGCGTATGTCCAATCCCGCAATGTCCCTGCGGCTTCCCCTGCGTTTTCATCTTATCGACCATATCGCTGAGGCGCCCCTTGGTCTTTACCGTTTTGATCCGTCCGTCCTCAACCACCGCGATCCCCGCGGAGTCATACCCACGGTACTCCAGCTTGCTCAGTCCGTCCACCAAGACGGCGGCGCAGTCTTTTGCGCCGATATATCCAACAATACCACACATAAATCATAAAACCCTTTCAAATATGAAATTTCTCCGGCCAAGAAGTCAACGCGGACCTTTCCGGTCCTGCCGGTCAGCCATATTTTTGTCGGACGGTCTCCCGTCAATTTGTATATGGCCTGACGATACGAACACGGCTGTCCATACCGAAGAGGCACCCGCCGATTTTTTTCGATAATCCTCTTTCCTCGTCAGCTTGCACAAAGGCGGCGAACAGCCCGTTTTTCCCGTACAAGCTCAGGCGCTATATTGCCGCCATCCCGCCGCAGATGATTCCACTTGCGGAAACCTCGCCTCCTTTCTGACGCAGTTTACAATATTGCATTTATTATCCCATAAAATTCCCTCCTTGTCAATGAAACCGCCTGATGCTAGCTTCTATCGGCTTGCTTTTTTATTCTTCATAAATTCATAAATAGATAAAATTTTATCACTAACCCAGATAAGATTGTCCGGTATAATAGAATCAATTTATCATTCCGGTTTCTGTTGGCAGCGGCACTCAAATCTGTACAAAGGAGCGTCTCTGAATTGGTTCCATATCATTTCCCCAGTGCGAACGGTACCTCTACTGTCGCCTACTATATCCTGCCCTCATCCTCCAATTGCATCCGAGGAATTGTCCAGATCTCTCATGGAATGTGCGAATTTTTTGAACGGTATGAGGATTTTTGCCACTTTCTGTCCTGTAACGGCTTTGTTGTATGCGGCAATGACCATATCGGGCATGGCAACTCGGTGAAAAACAACCTCGAGCTGGGCTTTTTCGCAAAAAAGAACGGCTGGAAGTACATGGTGGAAGATGCGCACACCCTGACGAAACTGGTACAGATAGACTATCCCGGCGTGCCCTATATCCTGTTCGGGCACAGCATGGGATCGTTTATCGCGCGCTTGTGCCTATCTGCTTACGGCGCAGATTACAGCGGCGCTATCATCTGCGGCAGCGGAGACGGTAACCCCTTAGCGCCGCTCGGCATTAAAATCGCGGACTGGTATATCCGGCACAAAGGCCCGCTTTACCGCAGCGAGACGCTGAAAAAGCTGTCGACAGGCGCATTCAACAAGCGTTTTGCTGTGGAAAAGGACGACAATTCCTGGCTTTCCCGCGACATTGTCGCACGCTCCCAATATAAGGACCACCCGAAATTCAATTTTACTTTTACCGCCTGTGGATACCGCGACCTGTTTCAGCTGAACCTGAAGTCAAATGAAGAGGATTGGTACCAAAGCCTGCCCAAGCATTTGCCGCTGCTGCTTGTATCCGGCGAAAACGACCCTGTCGGCGATTTCGGCAAAGGGATTCGGCGGGTCTATCTGCGGTTGCTCAAAGCCGGGCTGGACGATGTTACCTTAAAATTATACCCCGGCGCGCGGCACGAAATCCTCAACGAAATTAACCGCAAAGAAGTTTATGGCGATATCCTGTCCTTCTGCGAAAGGGTCTCCTGCCAATAACTTATTCGCCCCCATATCCCCGCGTGCGCGCGGATTTCCTCGTTTTATGACGGATATTCGGCCTGTGTAGGACTCAGATTCCTCCACAGGCCTTTTTGCTAAACGGTTGACTTGCGCCACATCATCAGATAAAATAGAGGTATTCTCAAAATATAGAAGCCGGTAAGGAGGATTCCAAATGGATACCCAGCAACAGCAACTGGAGGATTTTTACGCAACTGCAAAGCAGGGGCTTTTCTTTTCCAAAAAGGCCTATGAAAAGAAGCCCCTCCCCACCTTTGCCCAAACACGGGACAAGCTGCCGCGGCCGATTTTTGAAAACGACCCCGCCTACATCGACTGCTATTGGAAGGCATGGGAACTGGCCTTCCGTAATTTTTACGAGCCCCAGCCAGGCAGCGGCATGGTGTCGCAATTTATTGACGCCGCTTTTGATAATAATATTTTCATGTGGGACACCTGTTTTATGACGCTGTTCTGCAACTACGCTTCCCCCTATGTCCCTTCCATCTGCTCACTTGACAACTTTTATGCACTCCAATACCAAAACGGAGAGATATGCCGACAATCCAACCGGGAAACGGGCCGTGCTTACTTTCCTTGGAACAACTTTGAAAAAGAGCCTCTCTTCAGCCGGTACGGTTTTGGTTGCGCAGAAACAGGTAAAGCATCTGCCCACTATATTGGGCGTCAACCCCCTGTTTCTCCTCCTTATTTAACGTTGGATGCTCTCAACCACCCTGTTTTAGCCTGGGCGGAGCTGGAAAGCTTCCGTGTCACTGGAGACAGGGAACGATTCTCGTTAATCTGGGAGCCACTGAAGCAATATTACCATGCCTTCCAAAATTACGTCCAGCAAGGGAACGGGCTGTACATGGGGGATTGGGCCTCGATGGATAACTCTCCTCGTAACTACTTAACCGACAATGGCGGGACCATCATAGATGCTTCTGCAGAAATGGTACTATTTGCACGGTGCTTGTCAGAAATCGCTGGTATGCTTGACAAACAAGAGGATAGCAACCGATACCTCCAGGAAGCCTTAGCGTTGTCAGATATTATTAACGAAAAGATGTGGGATCCAAATACTGGTTTTTATTATGATCTCACTTATGATGAGCAGAAAAGCAATATAAAAACGATTGCTGGATTCTGGCCTTTGTTGGCTGGTATCGCGTCTCCACAGCAGGCTCAGGCGCTCGCAGCACACCTTCAAAATCCGAAAACATTCCATACGCCCCACCGCGTCCCGACGCTGGCGATGGATGCAGATGGTTTCGAACCAACGGGCGGCTACTGGTGCGGCGCGGTCTGGGATGCGATGAATACAATGGTCATAAAAGGCCTGCTCAAATACGGCTATGAGGCTTTAGCCCACGAAATCGCCATGGAGCATCTTCGTTACGTTGTCTCACTTTTCAAGCAGTCCGGAACGATTTATGAAAACTACTCTCCAATGACCCTCTCCCAAGGGAATCCAGCTAAGCCTGATTTCGTAGGTTTTAGCGGTATCGCGCCGATTGCCTACCTGCTGGAATTTGCCATCGGCCTGCGCCCGGACGCAGCACAGCGGCGGTTGACCTGGCACTTGACGCAGCCCTGTACTGTTGGCGTGGAACAATACTGGTTCGCCGGAAATACATACGACTTTTTGTGCAGCGCCCCCGATGCGTCTGGACACAGAGAACTGCGCATCCGTGGGGACGGTTCCTGCCAGGTCGACGTCTTCTGCGGTGAAAAAAGCATCCGGCTGGCCGCCCGCCCGAATGAGGAAATCGTCTGCCAGATTTGAGATTTGAGCTTTGCGCCTGCCTGAGGCCGCATCGGCGCGGATACAAAAAGCTTACAGCTCGCACAAAAAATTCACGCTGCGAACAAAAATGCAGCCTCTAGGATAACGCCAAAAGGCGCCGGACAAAATTGTCCGGCGCCTTTTTAAAAGCATCCGTGCCCGTGCTTATTCCGCCAAACGACTGGACTCCCCATCATCCGTATCATCCGTCCTGACAGCGGGGTTGCGCCTACGCAGCAGCTTCATCGCCAGGATTACCACAAATAGAATCAGCGGGAAAACCATGCCGATCAGCAGTCCCCCTTTCAACCCTACCTGATCCGGCGAAAGGTTGTGCTGCTGTCCATATTGAACCAGCGAGGGGGTCTTTGTCACAAGATCCGACGTCAAACCCGCCAGCCACGGCCCCAAAGATGCGCCGATGTCCCCGAAAATCGCCAACATGCCGAACATCGCCGTACCGCCGGACGGGAAGCGTGCAGCAGTCAGGCTCAGCGTTCCCGGCCACATCAGGCTGACGGACAGGCCGCACAGCGCACATCCTGCCAGCGAAAGCATCGGCGACGGCACAAAAACAGTCGTCGCATAGCAGAGGATACACAGTCCACCGCTGGCCAGCAGGGCGTTGGTCAAGTTGATACGCTGCCCGAACACGCCGTAGAAGGTACGCCCAAGCCCCTGGAACAACGCGAACAGACAGGGACCCAGCAAATCCCCCACCATTTTGGGGACGTGCAGCCCTTTCTCAGCGAAAAGGGACGACCACTGCGACATCGTCAGCTCAGCCGCTCCGGAGCACATCATCAGTATCAGCGCCAGAAGGAAGAACCGCGACTGTAGAAGGCCCTTTAACGGCGTCCGGTGATCGTCCGGGATCGGCGGCACCAGCGGAACCTTCATAAAGAGGAACAGGTTGGCAAACGGAACCAGCGCCCATAAAATGGGCAGAAGCATCCATAAATCCTGCCCAATCAAGCGCAGCAGCAGCGTCGTAAGTAACACGACCGCCATCTGGCCCCAGCAATAGAAGGAATGCAGCAGGCTCATCGCGGACGCTTTCGCATCGCCCGGCAGGGAATCGACAATCGGGCTGACCAGCACCTCCAGCAAGCCCCCGCCTACCGCATAGATTATCACCGCGATCACCAACCCCATGTAGGGCGACGGCAAGATCGACGGCAGGACAGACAACCCCACCAAACCGGCCGCACAGAAGATATGCGCCCCAACGGCCGCCTTCCGGTGGCCGATCCGGTCGGCGAACTTGACAGCCAAAATGTCGGCGCAAATTTGCACGCCGAAATTAATGAGGATCAGCCGTCCTATCTCCTCAAAGGAAATCTGATACCGATCCTGGAAAATGATGAACAACAACGGCGCAAGGTTATTGACGATTGCCTGTGTAATATACCCGATGTAACAGGCGCGCACCGTATGCTTATAGGTAAACTTCATTGACTTCGTACCTCCATCTACCTGCACGGGTTCCCTTTCCCGCAGGCACAGGCACTATTATAATAGATTCCATCAAGGAAAACAATCCCTCCGTCGTTTTTTATCAAATCTTTATATTTCCCTACCGTCCGCGGGACACGGAGCCTTTCTCCTTCCGGCAGTGCACCATAGAAAAGACGGCCCAGAAAATCTGGCCCGTCTCTCATCAAAAGCATGGCCCCGCTTCCGCCCCTGGGGATACTACTTATGATACAGCTTTTTCGTCTGGTAGTGCGGCTCACAGGTTAGGTTGAGGCCGAGCTTACGGAAAGTCACTTCATCCACCTGGGAGAGTATCACAGAGGAATGCGCCTCGCAGCCACGAAGCTTCGGAAGCTGCAGCAACGCTAATTCCGCTGTAGGATTGGTAGCGGCGCTGATGCTCAAAGCAATCAGGATTTCGTCCGTATGCAGTCTGGGATTGTGGTTGCCCAGATGCACCGTTTTCAGTTTCTGGATCGGTTCAATGACGATCGGGGAAATCAGATGCATGTCATGGTTGATGTTGCCCAGCGCCTTCAGCGCATTGAGGAGGACGGCTGCCGACGCCCCCAGCAGGGAGGAGGTTTTTCCGGTGATGATTTTCCCGTCCGGCAGTTGGATCGCCGCCGCCGGAAGCCTGGTCGACTCCGCACGTTCCCTTGCAGCCGTCGCAACCTTGCGCTGCGAGACGTCCGTCCCCGCTTGATTCATGAGCAGCTCCGTCTTGTAAACGGCGTCCGCTCCCAGTCTCCCCTGACGCTGTTCGCACAGGCAATGGTAGTATCGACGAACGATCTCGTCCTTGGAAGCCTGCCGCACAACTTCGTCGTCCGTAATGCAGTATCCCGCCATATTGACGCCCATGTCCGTCGGGGACTTGTAAGGGCTTTCTCCGGCAATTTTTTCAAAGATGGAGTTGAGCACAGGGAAAATTTCCACGTCGCGGTTGTAATTGACCGCCGTCGTCCCGTACGCCTCCAGATGGAAGGGGTCTATCATATTGACGTCGTTGAGATCCGCTGTCGCCGCTTCGTAAGCAAGATTCACCGGATGCTTCAGCGGCAGGTTCCAAATCGGGAAGGTCTCGAACTTGGCATAACCGGCCTTGATGCCGCGTTTGTACTCATGGTAAAGCTGGGAAAGACAGGTTGCCATTTTCCCGCTACCCGGTCCCGGTGCGGTAATCACCACCAGCGGCCTTGACGTCTCAATATACTCGTTCTTTCCGTATCCGTCATCGCTGATAATCAGCGGAATATTGCTGGGGTACCCCGCAATCGGATAATGGATGTACACCTTGACGCCGAGGTTTTCCAGGCGTTTCTTGAAATTGTCCGCCGCAAGCTGCCCGGAATACTGCCCAATCACAACGCTGCCCACATAAAGGCCGATATCGCGGAACGCGTCGATCAGACGCAGGACATCGAGATCATAGGTAATGCCCAAGTCCCCACGCACCTTGTTTTTCTCGATATCGGCCGCGTTGATAACGATAACAATTTCCGCTTCGTCCTTCAGCTGCATCAGCATCTTGATTTTGCTGTCGGGCGCAAAGCCGGGCAGCACGCGGGACGCATGGTAATCGTCAAACAGCTTGCCGCCGAACTCCAGATACAGCTTGTTGTCAAACTGGGCAATCCGCTGCTGGATGTGCTCCGACTGTGTTTTGAGATATTTTTCGTTATCGAACCCTACTGGCATCTGCTCTTACCTCTCTATTGTGTTGTATCGATTTATCTTCTATATATTATAAAGAATCCTGTCGAATTTTACAACCTGCCCCCTTCTTTTTCTCAAAGAGGCACAAAAAAAGGAAGCATCCTGCCTGCAAGATTGTCTATCTTTTGTCCAAAATCCCCAAACGGAACCGCATCCCAGCCCTAACAAACAGCCGTCACCTGTACAAATTCGCAAGATTTTACATGCTTTTTTTCTAAAAACGTGCTATGATGGAGGCAACCCGGGGAGAACCCGGCCAAAAATATGGAGTGATGGAGAACAGAAAGGATGGATCCCATGAAACAAGCACTGATTTTCCAGGGCGGCTGGGACGGGCACGAGCCGCAGCTGGTTTCCAAACGCTTTGCGCGGCTGCTGAGCCAGCATGGCTTTGAAGTGACCATCAGCGATACGCAGGACTGCCTCGCTGACGCGGAACGCCTGATGCAGCTGGACCTTATTATCGCCTGCTGGACAATGGGCGAGATCGACGCGCAGTACACCAAAAACATTTCCAAGGCGGTCGGATCCGGCGTAGGACTTGCCGGCTGCCACGGCGGTATGTGCGACGCTTTCCGCCAGGACGTGGAATGGCAATTTATGACCGGCGGGCAATGGGTCAGCCACCCCGGCGGGGACGGCATCCCCTATACAGTGAATATCCGCAAGGGCTCCAGCCCCATTGTCGAGGGGCTGGAGGACTTCCCCGTGGTCAGCGAGCATTACTACCTCCATGTCGACCCTGCGATTGAAGTGCTGGCCACGACGCGTTTTCCCGTCGTCAACTATTACCACGTGTCCAATAAGCCGGTTGACATGCCGGTCGCCTGGACGAAATTCTGGGGCAACGGACGCGTCTTCTACTGCTCGCTGGGCCACCATGACGATGTGTTTGACAACTCCCCCACCGCTCAGGAACTGATGCTGCGCGGCATGCTGTGGGCGGCGGACGGCAAGGAATTCGCGGTCCTCAACGGGCTGACGACGGAAAAGTTCGAGAACACCGCGAAAATGTATTAAGGAAGGGGTGTACCTATGAAGCCAATACAAATCGGTATCGTCGGCGTAGGCGCCATCAGCGGCATCTACCTGGAAAATATCACGAAGACCTTTCACGGCATCGAGGTGCGCGGTGTTTGCGACCTGATTCCAGAACGCGCCCAACATGCAGTGGACACATACCCTATCCCCAAGCTATACAAGGATATGTACGAACTGTTCGCCGATCCGGAGATTGACATCGTACTGAACCTCACACGCCCGTATGAGCATTACGAAGTCACACGGCAGGCTCTTTTGGCCGGCAAGCACGTCTATACCGAGAAGCCGCTGGGTGCGACGCTGGAGGAAGGACAGGAGCTTGTGCGTCTGGCGCAAGCGCAAAACCGTATCATCGCAGGAGCGCCCGACACCTTCCTTGGAGCAGGGATTCAAACCTGCCGCAAGCTTATCGATGACGGCTACATCGGCACGCCCGTCGGGGCGGCGGCGTTCATGATTTGCCGCGGGCACGAATCCTGGCATCCGGATCCGGAATTCTACTACAAGTTTGGCGGCGGACCCATGCTCGATATGGGGCCGTATTACGTCACCGCTTTAATCAACCTGCTCGGCGCAGTGGAAAGCGTCAGCGGTATGGCAAAGATCTCCTTCCCCCGTCGGACCATTACCAGTGAACCCCACCGCGGCGAGGTGATCGACGTGGACGTGCCGACCTACATCACCGGCATGATGCGTTTCGCGTCGGGCGCTATCGGCACCCTGTTCACCACCTTTGACGTCCATTCCGACAGCCAGGCGCGCTTTGAGGTATATGGTTCGGAAGGGACGCTTGTCGTCCCCGATCCCAACACCTTTGGAGGTCCGATCCGCATTCTGCGTCCTGAAATGGGCCGCTATATGGAATTGCCCCTCACCTTTGGCTACGCGGAAAACAGCCGCGCCCTCGGGCTTGCCGACATGGCCGCCGCCATTCGCTCGGGACGCAGCCCCCGCGCCAGCAGCGAACAGCTCCTGCATGTTCTGCAGGTAATGACCAGTTTCCAGAAAAGCAGCGAAGAAGGCAAAACCGTCGCCATTGACGCCCCCTTCACCCGGACGCCGCCCATGGTTTGCACCAACCTGACGGGCGTGCTGGATGGATAGAACCGTAATCCGCCGGTTTCGCCTCTCCCATAGAAAAACCTCCTGCCGTTTCCATTCGGCAGGAGGTTTTTTCCTATACGAGACAAGTTTTTCGAACCGGACCGCACCGCCTGTCTCCCCATTGAATGAAATGATAGGAGCGGCCGGCTGTACATAGAGCCACCCTACCTCAAAAACAGTTACTTTTTGGGGAAAGTGACGCGCCGCAGATTGGTTCCTCCCATCGGAACCAATGACAGACGTCGATACGCCTGTTCCTTCTCCTGGTAAAACTCGCCCTCTAACGACAGCGCGCCATCCCATGGCCAGGAAGCGGTTTCTGTGCAGTGATGTAGGGTAAACGAAGCTAGCCGCGCGGGATCAAAACGGTAATGGAGGTAATCCTCTCCAACGCTGTCATAACCGACGTCGCGGAAGCCGCTCGCGGGATAGCATCTTCCCTGTGTCTCCTTTCCTTCGATCGGCAGCGCGTAGACAAGCGGACCTGCCTGCAAATAAAAGTCTCCACGCAGATCCTGCCGCGCTTCTATGCGCGCTTCGAAGGATACGGTAAAGCCGTCGCCCATCCGCCATTCCCGCTGGATGACGACACAGCCTTCCTCTACTACCGACTCCACACCAGTGACCTGCACACCTGTCGCCCAGGCGGGCACCCGCAGCCGCAACGTCGCCCGGACAGGGCTTTCCGTCTCGACATGGAAGGTCACGCTGGTTTCAAAAGGATACGCCGTCTCCTGCGTGACGCAAAAACGCTGGCCGCCGATCGTCCCTTCAAAACGGCTGGCGCCGTACAACGCGCAGGTCAGCCCATCCTTCCCCTCCAGCCACATGGACTGCAAGTAGTAGGGGTAAATTCTCCCGGCATTGGGGACGCAGCAAGCTGCCGTATCCTGATGCGTCGGGGAATATTTGTACCTTCCCAGAACACTGCCTTCCTGCGGCGTTTCACCCGGTGCGCAGCCCCGCATCCGGTAAGCGTTGTCGGTCTTCAGATAACAAATCGCGCTTTCCGCAGGATGCCTTGCTCCCTGCGCCGCATTGAACAGCAGATGCTCCATCCGGTCCGCATAGGACAAATCGCCGCTGAGCTGCATCAGCAGGCTATAGGAATCCAACAGTTCCTGCAAAGAGCAGTATTCATACCCAGTCGAAGAAGCGTCCGCTTCTCTGCCGCCGATATATTCATCGCCAATCGGGCCACCGCTCGGCGTGATGCAGCTTTCCATCTTGTGCAGAAAGCTGTCCAGACCGCGCCGGATCCGCCCATCCTGTGACGCATAAGCGGCAAGCGCCAGGCTGCGCAGATGCTCATAGGTATGCACACCGTGGCTTTCAAAACGATAGTCCTCACGCTCCAGATTACGCAGGCAGGCGTCATGCTCGCGCACGTCCTCTCCGTCGAAGCTCTGATAGAGGAAAACCGCATAAGACAGATATTCTTCCTCTCCTGTCAGCAAATAAAGACGGTACAAGCAGTCGGTAAAGGTAAGTCCGTGACAGACGCCGCCGGCCGACACCTCCGACAGGAAGGGACGGCAAGCCCCCTTCGGATAAGCCCGCATCACAACATCCACCGCGCGCCGGACCGCCTGAAGTACCCGTTCGTCACCTGTTGCCTCATAGTAAGCAAGCAGCCAGCGGTACAAAGAGGAGGCCGCCCACAGCTCGCCGTTCTCGCTGGTAAAGTGGAAACGCAGCTGCGGTGCATAAATCCCCAGGTACCCGTCTTCGTCCTGCCAAGCCAGGATATGCTCGACATACATCTTCGCCTTGGCCAGATATTCCGGGTTGTCCAGCAAAGCGGCGTGACGAACCATTCCGTCCCGCCAATTGGACTGCGTCTCGCTGTTCCACCACATAAATTCGATCTGAACACCTTCCGCCATCTCATTGGAGCCGACGTCCTTCTGCCCGGTCTGCGGCGTCACACGGTCACGGCAATATATATCGTCCTGTACAATCAAATCGGGCAGGATTTCATCCAAACGGCCGACGAACCCATGAATTAAGTCGTCTTCCATCTGCTTGCGGATCCAGCCGGACGGTTTGATCTGCCCAAAGCGGAAAGGACGGTAAACTTGATGCATAAAATGATTCCTCCATTTAATCCTTAGTGTCTACCAGTATACGCGACGAACAAAGACAATTTCTTGAATAAAAAGACGAATTTTTATAAATTTTTTGCCATCATCCTTTCTCCGCCCGACTACTGAAAGGAGTTCCCCCAATGATGCGTCTATTGGCGTTGATAGACAAATTATGACATTTTCAATTTGACGAAATTTGACGTCTTTTGTAAAATAAAGGCAGATTTAAGGTAATACTTGACAATTATGGAGGATTCTGATATATTAAATATCGGAAATTCACATGATTTACGATTATTATGAATATCAAATGACTTAATTTTAGATTTGTACAAGATACTGGAAATGTTTAGATAATCCAAAACATCGTTGCCAGATAAACTTCTTCTCAAGCTCTCTAGGAAAGGAATGGCCCGCCCCATGACAGTGACTGCTATTGTGATGCAGCAAGGGTATGAAACCTCACAGCAGCCCGAACGTATCGCCTATCTGATATTGGCCGGCGATGAGCGTTATCCGGACGGCAGGTATACCCCTGCCCAACTGTACGACATTTTGCAGCGGCATCCATTTATCATCGACGTGGATGTACCTTCCCTCTATTTTGGCAAACGACCGCTTTTGTGTGCGTCAACATTCGCCAACGGCATCAAATATGTCCATACCAGCCAAACGCAGTATGGCGTGGAATGGCTGTTCCGCCTGCCCTGCATCCAGGAGGCCTGTTCCGGCGCTTAGACGTAAAAAAACAGGACGTTTCTGCTTACGCCCTGTCTCTCTCTGCTGGATGCGGCATCCGTACTTCATACGCGCGGTAACGGTGCGAAAACCGGTATCCAAGTTGCTGCGCCAGCGCAGCCGACCAGCTGTTGTGCGCGTCCCAGCTTGGATACAGACCTTTGTCCAAGCACCGAAGAATCAGCCTGGACGCGCAGGCGCGAGCCAGCCCCCGTCTCCTGTGCAGGACATGCGTGTCCACTTCAATTTCGATCCCCCCTTGGTAAACGGTATAGGACGACGCCCCTGCGACCAGCCTGCCCTGGTATAGCGCCGCCACCCCGATCCCCCGCTTTTGATAATCGGGATATCCGTCAAACTGCCCGCAAAGATCGCGCGACCAATCCTCTTCCATTGCCTGGCAGTATCGTTTTTCGTCGAACAAGCAAAATTCATACGCAGGATCGCAGCAGTGGGCGGCCTGTTCCAGCGTGGCTTTGTCAAACGCACCCGGATCCTTCCAAAAAGCGTACCGTTCCACCTGGACCGCAACTTCCCCATAAAGCTGGTTGATCTGCACGTCCCAATGCGCGTCCTGCGGCACCAGTATGCCAAACTCCTGCCACGTCCGATGCAAGAGCATCTGCTTGGAAGGGCGCCCTGCAAAAAAGCAGAAGTCCCCAATCTGTATCTGCGCGCTGCCCGGGCGGTGGAGGTTATCGCACCATGCGGTTCCCATGCATCCCTGCAAGCAGGACCAAATCAACGTTTCATCCCAGCCTGCGAACAAAGGCTGCAATCCTTCCAACAGGTTCCGTGGTACCTGATAGATCGTCATAGCGCTCCTTCTTTCTGAAAAAATTCGGCAGCGGGTAGCCCGCTGCCGACATGCATCCCTATTACTTGAAAAGCGGAAGCAGCGTGGAAAGCTCCTTTTTCAACGCATCGCTGCCGCCGACCATAAAATCATACCGGAAAAAGGCAATCCCGCCGTAAGCCGACTTTTTTCTTGCCGCAACCAGCTGCCTGGAAAGCAAATCGTGGTTTTCGATCCATTCGTTTTTGCCCGTCCCGGCATACTGGTCGGATACGCCCACCTTGTATGCGGCAAGGCTGGGGATGAGCTGGATATTGCTCAGCTTGATCATCGCGTTCCATTCGTCCAGTACCCGCTGGTACGGAACGACCGGATGCTGAAAACCAAAATAAATCTGGGGGGAAATGTAATCCAGGTATCCTGTGTTGGAGCACCACTTTCTAACATCGGCATAATGCTTGGTGTAGTTATTGTTGATCGTGCCGTCTGGGCTGACGCCAAACAGCATGCTTGCCTTGAAGCCCTTCACGGTGTCATACAAGCCCTTGACCAGCTTGTCGCAGTTGGACTTCCGCCAGGCCGTCCGATCGCTGCTCCCGCTTTCCTGGAAGGCTTTTGCATCAAAGGAAGCTGCTGTCGTAGGATAAAAATAATCGTCAATCACCAGCCCCTCCAGCGGGTACTTCTGAATGAGCTCCTTGGCGCCATCCAGGACAAGCTGACGCGCTTCCTCCACCCCGGGATTGAGATACCAGCGCCCGTCCGTGTGCTTCACAATATAATGGCCTTTTTTAGACGCATCGTCATACCACTGCTTCATCGGATAGGAGGACGGCATCTTCGCCATCTCCGCGTCAGTCGGCCCGCGGAAGGGATTTATCCAAGCGTGCACCGACATGCCCTGCGCATGGGCCTCCCGCACCATAATGCCAAAGGGATCAAACCCAGGGGACTTGGCGAAGGTTCCTGAAGCATTCGCCGCCCAAGGGTACAAATCGGACGGGTAATAGGCATCGCCATAGGAACGCGCCTGGATGTAGACCGTATTGATCCCCATCTCCTTACATGTTTGCATGGCATTCCTGAAAATGGCTGTAAACGTGCTCTCGCTTTTGTTTTTCAGCATGGAACCGTATTCCAGATAGGAAATCCACATCGCCCTGACTTCTCCGGCAACGGGAGCCGACTCCTCGGGTTCGGCCGGGGCGGACGATGTGCTGGAAGGAGGCGCGGCGGAGGAAGAAGACGGCTTGGAAGACGAAACAGCTTGGGAGGAGGGAACCGACTGATCGGAGGAAGACGGCTGTGGCATAGAAGAATCCTGTGACGAAACCTCTTCCTGCGAGCTGCTTTGCTGCGACGACAGCGCTTCCATGATACTGCTGAGCTCATCCACCGAAGACAGCTCTTCCGAGCTGACCGGTGTCTCGGACTGAAGCTGCAGCACAACCGGACGCTTGAGATTGTCCAGCTTTTCAAACAGCCCTTTTGCAAAATTGAAAATTCCTTCCGCGTGCTCGCTGACATACGAAACCGTTACGTCATATGGTCTTTGATCGGCAGTGCCAGATGCTACGGTTTCTGCATGCGCTGCGCCAAAAAAGCCCGGGAGAAATACGATGCCTAAGAGCAACAGCGCGGCGCAGCATGCGGTCACCGACACAATCAATTTACGTTTCATTTGAACCTCCCACTATCATAAACATCACAACGCTGGGACACCTATATCGGTATCCATGATATGCATCTCGTAGCGCCGACATGTCAAAAGAAGACTATTGTTGCAACAACGCCGTGATAATTTCCTTCATCATCGCCGGGTTTGCCTGCCCTTTGGACAGCTTCATGCATTGCCCGACTAAAAATCCGAGCGCGTTCGTCTTGCCGTTTTTATAGTCGGTCACCGATTTTTCATTGGCCTGCAAGACCTGCTGTGCGATCTGTGTCAGCGCATCTGCGTCGGAGACCTGTGCCATCCTCTTCTCCTGAATCACCGTTTCTGGATCCTTGTCCTCATGGAGAATGGCGTCGAATACGATTTTACCGGACGCATTGGAAATTTTCCCTTGTTCAATGCTCTGAATCAAGCTACCCAGACGCTTCGGCGTCAGCGGGGTATCCAGGATGCTGCGGGAAGTTTCGTTCATGTATTTTGAAATATCCCCAAGAATCCAATTGGACAGGTTTTTCGGCTGGCACAGCCCGAGTGCGACTGTTTCGTCAAACAGCATCGACTTGTCCAGGTTTTCGACAATCAGGGCCGCGTCCTTTTGGGAAAGCCCAAGCTCGGTTACATAACGTGCCAGCTTTTTATTCGGAAGCTCCGGAAGCTCATCCTTCAGGCGCGCTACTTCCTCAGGGCTGATCACGATGGTACGCAGATCCGGCTCGGGGAAATAACGGTAGTCATGCGCGTCCTCTTTGGAACGCAGCAAAAAGTTTTTCCCCTGCGCATCGTCCCAGCGGCGCGTTTCCTGGGAAATCGTCCCGCCGGCTTCGAGCACCTCAATTTGGCGCTGTGCTTCGTATTCAATAGCGCGTACCGCACCGCTGAAGCTGTTGACGTTTTTCATCTCCACGCGGGTGCCGAACTGGGTGTCCCCCTCCTTGCGGACGGACACATTGATGTCACAACGGATAGATCCCTCCTGCATCTTACAGTCGGAAATACCGAGATACATCAGAATTTCCCGGATCGTCTCCAGGTAGGCTTTGGCATCCGCGCTGCTGCGCATGTCCGGCTCGGATACAATCTCGATCAGCGGTACACCGCAGCGGTTTAAGTCGACCAGCGAGCCGGCGAAGCTGTCATCATGCAACAGTTTTCCTGCGTCTTCTTCGATGTGGATCCGGGTGACGCCGATTGTCTTCTCCACGCCATCCACAAGGATAGTCAGGCTACCGTTTTCGCAAAGCGGGATGTCCGATTGCGAAATCTGGTAGGCTTTGGGCAGATCGGGGTAAAAGTAGTTCTTGCGGTCCTGTTTGGACACCGTGTTGATCGTGCAGCCCAGCGCATGCCCCATTTTGACTGCGTATTCCACCACCTTTTTATTCAAGGTAGGCAGCGTCCCCGGCATCCCCATACAGATCGGGCAGACCTGGGTATTGACCTCCATGCCAAACGCGTTTTTACAATCACAGTATATCTTGGAATCAGTGGAAAGCTCCGCATGAACTTCCAATCCGACAATGGTTTCGTATTTCATAGCTGTCTTCCCTCCGTCTTTATGATAGGGCGGCAACGCCGTCAAAGCCGCCGACGAGCGTCTCATATCCAAAAGCGGCGCGCAAAAGCGTCTGTTCGCTGTAACGGCTTCCAATCAGCTGCAAGCCCACGGGCAGCCCCGCTGCGTCGACTCCACAGGGAACGCTAATCGCGGGCAGGGAGGCGATATTCACTGTCACCGTACAGACATCGCTTGCGTACATCTTCAGCGGATCGTCGACGTTCTCCCCAATCCGGAAGGCGGTATTCGGCGCAGTCGGCGTCGCGATCACGTCACAGTCCGCAAACGCCTCTTCAAATTCGGCGGACAGCTTCTTCTGGAACAGCTTTGCCTTTTTATAGTAAGCATCATAATACCCGGAGCTGAGCACAAAGGTGCCGAGCAGGATACGGCGCTTCACCTCATCGCCGAAGCCCTCGCTGCGCGTCTTCTCATACATGTCATTCAGCGACGTGTAATCCTTCGCGCGGTAACCGTACTTGACACCGTCGAAACGCGCCAGATTGGACGACGCTTCCGCACAGGCCAGGATGTAATAGGCGGCCAGTGCACCGTCGGTATTGGGCAAAGAGATCTCCCGAATCACCGCGCCGTTTCTTTCCAGCAGGGACAGCGCCTCCTGTACCTTTTCCTTTACCGAAGCGTCCACGCCTGCAGAGAAGTACTCCCGCGGCACGCCGATCCGCAGCCCCGCGACATTGCCGTCCAGCCCGCTGGTAAAAGAGGGGTACTCGCGCAGGACGCTGGTGGCGTCCATACGGTCATGGCCGCACAATACGCCGTACAGCATCGCCGTATCGGTGACCGTCCGCGCCATCGGCCCGATTTGATCCAGGGAAGACGCAAACGCAACCAATCCATAACGGGACACCGTCCCATACGTCGGCTTCAGGCCGACGACGCCACAGTAGGCCGCGGGTTGCCGGATCGATCCGCCGGTGTCGGATCCAAGCGCGACAACCGCCTCCCCAGACGCAACAGCGGCAGCGCTGCCACCGGAAGATCCGCCGGGGACACGGGACAGATCGCGCGGGTTGTGCGTCTTTTTGAAATAGGAAGTCTCGCAGGAGGATCCCATCGCGAACTCGTCCATGTTCAATTTGCCGGTCATAACCATCCCCGCCTGCATCAGACGCTCCACCACCGTTGCGTTGTAGGGCGGGACAAAATTTTCCAGCATCCGCGACGAACAGGTCGTCGCTACGCCTTTGGTGCAGATATTATCCTTCACGCCGACAGGGATCCCCGCCAGCGGGTGCAACTGCTCTCCAGCCGCAATTTTGGCGTCGACGGCATCGGCCTGTTCGAACGCCTTCTCCCGCGTCAGGGTCACATACGCGCCGACACGGTCCTCCGCGCCGTCGATACGTGCATACACCGAAGAGAGAATCTCACGGGCGGAACAGTCCTTCCGCCTGAGCATCGCGGACAACTCCACTGCTGATTTCTGATAAAGCTCCATTGTCATACTCCTTCTCTATGCGGTTTTGTCCGTCTTATTCCACTGTTTTCGGCACCACGATACAGCCTGCCTGGACTTGCGGCGCATTGGCCAACAGCTCGTTACGCGTGTACTTGTCCGAAACGGCCACGTCCTCACGAAGCTGCATGGCATCCGCCGGGTTCGGGGACAGATCCATGCCGGAAATGTCCGGCAGCTGTTCCACCATCCCGATGATACGCTCCATATCCTTTTCAAACTTCGGGATCTCCTGGTCCTCGATTCGGATTTTAGACAGTTTCGCGATATGCCGGATATCGATTTTCATAAAGTCCTCCACACCTTTCCTGATGCTCAAATTCCTCCGTCCCCCTTATCCGGGAACTGTATGTCCGCGTTCCAAGAACGCCCCGGGCTACTCGCCTTCGGACAGAAGCTGCAGAAACTCCGCTTCCGTCAGGATCCGAATCCCCAGCTCCTGCGCCTTGCGCAGTTTGGATCCGGCGTCCTCCCCAGCAACGACATAGGTTGTCTTTTTGGAAACCGATGACGCCACCTTGCCGCCCAAAGCGGCGATCTTCTCCCCCGCCTCCGCACGAGTCATCTTCTCCAGTGTCCCCGTCAGGACGAAGGTGCTGCCCTCCAGCGCGTCTCCCTTTTTCACCTTGGTATACGTCATGTTGACGCCGCACTCCCGCAGCGCTTCGATAACGGCGCGGCATTTTTCCCGGCTGAAGAACTCCGTCACGCTCTGCGCAATGACGTCACCGATGCCGTAAATCCCCGCGATTTCCTCCGCCGTCGCCTGCATGACAGCGTCCATGCTGCCGAACGTCTCGCACAGCAGCGTCGCCGCCTTGCTGCCGACATTCCGGATTCCTAAACCGAACAGCAACCGGTCCGGTTCGTTGTGTTTGGAACTTTCGATCGCCTTGAGCAGGTTATCCGCCGACTTCTCTCCCATCCGCTCCAAACCGGCAATCTGCTCCGCCGTCAGGCGGTACAGATCCTCCACCGACGCCACAAGGCCATTTTGAATCAGCTGCGCCACCACTGCGCTTCCCAGTCCGTCAATATTCATCGCTCCGCGGGACGCAAAGTGCTCGATCCGCTGCTGCAACTGCGCAGGACAGTCCGGGTTGGGACAACGCAGCACGGCTTCGTCCTCGTACCGGACGGTCTGCGTCCCGCACGCCGGGCAATGATCCGGCAACTGGAAAACGCCTTGCTCGTGCCGGTGCTCCGCCACGGCTACAACCTCCGGGATAATATCGCCCGCCTTCCGGACGGTAATACGGTCACCGACACAGATGCCTTTCTCCTCGATGAAGTCCTGGTTGTGCAGCACGGCGCGGCTGACGCTGGTCCCCGCGAGGGTCAGCGGCTCAAAAACGGCGACGGGGGTCAGCGCGCCGGTACGCCCGACATTCACTTCTATCCGCAGCAGCGTGGTCTGCTTTTCCTCCGGCGGGTACTTGAACGCTACCGCCCAACGGGGGTATTTCGCCGTGGATCCCAGCACCTCACGCTGTGCAAAGTCATCTACCTTTACAACCGCCCCGTCGATATCATACGGCCGGTCATAACGCGATGCACCGATTTTGCCAATTCCATCGATGACGCCGTCAATCGTATCGAAAACCTGATAATCCTCCACCACATGGAAGCCCATCTCCTGCAAAAACCGCAGCGACTGCGCGTGTGAAGTAATCGTCTCCCCCTCGATCTGCTGGATATTGAAAACAAAAATATCCAGCTTCCTTTCCCGGGTAATCTTCGGGGATTTTTGCCTCAGCGAACCCGCCGCCGCGTTGCGTGGGTTCTTGAAAGGCTCCTCTCCATTTTCCAGCTGGGCAGCGACCAGTTCCTCGAACGTCTGGCGCGGCATATAAACTTCCCCGCGTACTTCAAGAGACGCAATGGGACGAGATAGCTGTGCCGGAATCGAAGCGATCGTACGCAGGTTAGCGGTAACGTCCTCACCGACGAACCCGTCTCCACGAGTGGATCCGCGGAAGAAGACGCCGCCCCGGTATTCCAGCGAGACGGACAGTCCGTCGATCTTCGGTTCGAGCACGTACCGCGGCTGTGGAACTGCCTCCCGTACCCGTTCATCGAAGGTCCGCACCTCCTCCACGCTGAAAACGTCCTGCAAACTTCCCATTTGCACCGTATGCGTCACCTTGTCAAACAGGTTGAGGATTTCCCCGCCTACGACCTGTGTGGGCGAGTCCGGCGTTAAAAGCTGGGGATAGGCCTTTTCAATGTCCTTAAGCTCATTCATCAGCTGATCATACTCAAAATCGCTGATCTGGGGGTTGTCCATCACATAATACAAATGGCTATGGTGGCGAAGGATACCTTTCAGTTCCTCCGCACGCTGGGAAGCATTTTCCAAATCCATCATAACGGGTCTCCTACCGCATCAAACTTTTCTAGGCAAAGCGCCTGTACCGGTAAACATCATAACAGAAAAAGAAAGCCAATGGCTTCCTGTTCCTTCGAAATAGCTGTAAAGCTATCAGCACAAAAAGGCAAAGCCAGACGCTTTCAATCCGTATTCAAATGGCTACCAAATTATTATAACACATTTTTCCCGTTCTGCCTATCCGTTTTTTGATTTTTATCATCGGTAAGAATTTCCACATCCCGTCGCATGGTATCGGGCACTTTTCCAGACTTTACGCCGACGGTTTGACATATTCGACGCATCCCCGCAAAAGCGATGGAAAAGCAGGCGCTTGGACGGGGTGACCTCCGGCATCCGGATGAATTCCTAAAATCATGAATAGCCGACATCGCGTCA
The DNA here is from genome assembly GCA_946498095.1 of uncultured Clostridia bacterium. Lineage (GTDB taxonomy): Bacteria > Bacillota > Clostridia > Oscillospirales > Ruminococcaceae > CAMMMX01. Next base: position 127,027 of record CAMMMX010000002.1, on the reverse strand, counting down.
TAAAAAAGGCCATACCCTCCTAGAATAGCACCACTAGCTCACCGCAAAGCGCCCATCTTGGAAAGCTGTCTCCATCTTCATAAAAACAAAACGTCCGGACATTCCCTGTCCGGACGCAAATCCCTGCACTGAGATTACCGTCCAATCGCCATATACAGCAGCGCGTTGCAGATCGCCGCGGCGACGTTGCTGCCGCCCTTGCGTCCCCGCGCGACGATGCAGGGCAACCCCGACGCGATCATCTCTTCTTTCGACTCGACGACGTTGACGAAGCCCACCGGCACGCCGATAACCGCTACCGGCGACAGCCGGCCTTCTTCATGCAGCCGCTTGATATGCAGCAGCGCAGTCGGCGCATTGCCGATGGCGAATATCGTCGGCTTCGTCAGCCGCGCCGCCTTCTCCATCGACACGATGGCGCGCGTCACGCCGCGCTCCCTGGCCTCCTGTGCAACGTCCTCGTCGGAGATGAAGCAGTGTACCGCTCCGCCCGTCTTGGCAAGCGACGGCTTGCTAATCCCCGCCTTCGCCATCTGCGTATCGGTGACGATATCCGCACCGGCACGGATCGCCTCAAGCAGCGCAGGCACCACACCTTCGGAAAAGAACAGGTTGTCGGCGTAGTCGAAATCAGCCGAGGTGTGGATGACCCGTTTGATGACCGGCTCCTGTAACGGATCGAACTGACGATCTCCCAGCAGCTCGGTGATGATTTCAAAGCTTCTTTTTTCAATTTCCTGCGGTTTGATGATTTCTATGCTCACTTTTCAACGCCCTTTCTCGCCGTAATCCCACGGTCGTACGGATGCTTGCGCTTGCAAATCTCGGACACATAATCCGAAAGCTCCACAAACGGAGGCTGTGGATCCCGCCCCGTCAGGACGACTTCAAGCCCGTCCGGGCGCTCTCGCAGGAAACGCAGCAGCGCGTCCCCATCCAATAGCCCCTTGTTGACCGCGCCGATCGCCTCGTCCAGGACGAGCAGCCCGCAGCCGCCCTCCCGGCAAATCCGGACAGCCTCGTCAAAATGCGCCTGATGCCGCCGCCGGACAGTCTCCTTCTGCTCGTCGGACATGCCGCCTGTAAAGCCGGGAACGTCCTTGCCCGTGAGCACGGTGACACCGGGCAGTGTACGCAGCAGCGCGATTTCGCTGCTGTCGCCGTCCTTGAGGAACTGTACCAGCAGCGCCTGGCAGCCGCTACCGACGGCGCGCAGCAAAAGCCCCAGTGCCGCCGTCGTCTTGCCCTTGCCGTCACCACAGTAAAGATGGACCAGCCCTAGCGCGCCGGTTGTCCCGCTTTTTCCCGTCATGCGTCCAGCCCCTCCTCCAATATCCGGTAAATATAGTCCATATCCAGCGATTTGCGTAAGCCGTCCGCCAGCAGATCGTACTGCTCGTTTTTGTAATCGGCGATATTGAAGGCTTTGACAGCGGACGCGTCCAATCCCTTCGCTGTCAGCAGCGCCTGGATCAACGCACGGGAAACCTCGTCGCGGTCAAAGATGCCGTGCAGGTAGCTACCGTAAATATTACCTTCGCAGACCAGATCGCAGTTTTTCTCCGTCACGCCCATATGGATCTCGTACCCATCGTAGGGCTGGCCGGACAGCGCCGACAGCACGCCGCCGACTGCGGGCAGAGTCCCCTCCTTGCGGGTACGCGTCTTTTGCTGCGCAAATACCGTCCCGCCGGACAACAGGCCCAGCCCCGCCATCTCGCCGCCATGTTCGACACCATAGGGATCGGACAGCGTCGTCCCCAGCATTTGATAACCGCCGCAGATGCCGAAAACCGGCTTGCCCTGCGCCGCATGCTTGAGCACGGCCGCCTCCAGCCCGCTCTGACGCATCCACTGCAGGTCGGACATCGTGTTTTTCGTCCCCGGTAGAAGGATGAGGTCCGGATTGCCCAGCTCGCCGAAGCTGCCCACGTACCGCAGCGAGACACCGTCAATGTACTCAAGGGGATTGAAGTCGGTGAAATTGGAAATACGGGGAAAACGGATGACGGCGATATCCACCACTGCCGCTGCCATGCTGCGCTCGAAACGTCCGCTGAGGCTGTCCTCGTCGTCGACGTTGAGATGCATATAGGGCACGACGCCTACCACCGGCACATGCACCAGCCCTTCCAGCTGGCGTAGTCCCGGCTCGAGAATGGACACATCGCCGCGGAATTTATTGATCACCGTCCCCTTGACCATGGCGCGTTCGTCAGGTTCCAGCAGTTCCATGGTCCCTAAAAGCGCGGCAAATACGCCGCCACGATCGATGTCTCCGACAATCAGTACCGGCGCCTTGGCCAGCTTCGCCATCCCCATGTTGACGATGTCCTGCGCCTTGAGGTTGATTTCCGCCGGGCTGCCCGCCCCCTCGATGACAATGATATCATTCTCTTGTGCGAGGCTATCGTATGCCTTCATGATGTCGGGGATCAGCTGCGCCTTGTGTTTGAAATAGTCTTTCGCCTTCATATTCCCCAGCACTTCACCGTTGACAATCACCTGCGACCCTTGATCGCTGGTAGGCTTGAGCAGGATGGGGTTCATCCGCACATCGGGCGCGATTCCCGCTGCCTCGGCCTGCATCACCTGCGCACGCCCCATCTCCAGCCCGTCCTCGGTAATGAAGGAATTGAGCGCCATATTCTGAGACTTGAAGGGGGCGACCCGGTAGCCGTCCTGTTTGAAAATACGGCAGAGCCCTGCCGCAATCAGACTTTTCCCCGCATTGGAGGTGGTACCCTGTACCATGATTGCCTTTGCCATCTGTTCCACCTTTCCGGCCGGGAAAACCGGCCCTGTCATCTGTCAATCCGCATCAGCGCGGACATGCATACGCGCACATTTTTCAAAAGAGCAACTCCGTTCTGATAAAACTCCGAAAGGAAGTATAGCAGATATGGATTGTCTTTTATGGATACATAATACGGACACACACGCTAGGACAGGATTTCCGCCAGCGCCTGCAATAGACGCTGGTTATCCGGCATCGTCCTGACCGCGATACGAAAGTAGCTGCTGTCCAGCCCCGGATAATTTGCACAGGAGCGTATCAGGAATCCCCGACGCTCCAGCTTTTGCGGCAGCGCCGCGTCGCTGCATCGGAACAGGAGGAAGTTTGCCTGTGACGGGTAAACAGTAAGCCCTATCTTTTCCATCTCCTGTGACAAATACCTCCGCCCTTGCCGGACAGTCTCCCTCGTCGCCGCAACATGCTGTGTACATCCAAGCGCCGCGACGCCGCACTTCGACGCGACCGTCGACACCGCCCACGGTTGCCCGGCCGACCGCAGCCGGTCCAAAACGGAGGTGTCCGACGTCAGCAGGTAACCCAGGCGGATCCCCGCCATCGCGTACATCTTTGTGAAAGCGCGCAGGACGATCAGGTTGGGATACGCGTCCAAATCACCGATGACGCTGTACGCTCCTTCCTCATCGAGAAAGTCGGCGAAGCACTCGTCGACAACCAGACGGGCGCCGCATTCCGCGCAGCGCTGGGCGAGACGCAACACATCCGCACGCGGCAGCGCGCGCCCTGTGGGGTTGTTCGGGTTGCAGAGAAAAACGAGATCGTACGACGGCGTCACCGCCTGCCACAGCGCCTCCCCCACAAAAAATCCGTCCTCCGCCCGAAGATGGACGTAGCGGTACTCACAGCCGGCAGCCTCCAACGCCAGCGCGTACTCGGCAAAGGTTGGCGCAGGCACAAGCGCCTGACGCGGGCGCAGCCCGTAGGCCAGGCGGAAGATGAGGTCCGCCGCCCCGTTCCCGCACAGAATCTTTTCCTCTGGGACGTTATGAAAGATCGACAACGCGCCGCATAACTCCCGGCAGAGCGGGTCGGGATAGCAGGCGTAGGCATCCAGGTTCCCGACCAGCGCTTCCCGGACAGCCTGCGGCATCCCAAGCGGGGAAATGTTTGCCGAAAAATCCGTCCATTCCCCCTGATACGTGTCCCGCGGCGAATACACGTCGCCGCCGTGAACCAGTCCGCTCGTACGACCACTCCTTTCTATCAAGTACGGCCCTTATCAAATGCCACTCGTTACCGCTTTTTTACAGCACCAGTACCAGTAAAGCGCGGATGCCCCCCATCAGCACGACCGACAACGCCGACGTCACTATCATCAACCGGTTCATCCGGGGCACGTCCTGCGGCGTGATGGGACGGTTGTCATCCCCGATCGTCGGCTTGTGCACGACCTTGCCGAAATAAACCGCGTCCCCCGCCAGCTGCAGGTTCAGCGCGCCGGCCGCGACAGCCTCCGTCTTGGCACTATTGGGACTTGAGTGGTTGTGCCGGTCGCGGCGGTAGATGTACAAGGCGTTCTTCACGTCGAGACGGGTCAAAAAGCTTGCTGCGATCATCAGCCAAGCTGACACAATCGCGGGGATAAAATTGAACACATCGTCCATCCGCGCGGCAAAACGTCCGAACAGGATGTACTTGTCATTTTTGTAACCGATCATCGAATCCAACGTGTTGACCGCCTTGTACAAAAAGCCCAGCGGCGCGCCGCCGATCGCCAGAAACAACATCGGCGCAATGACGCCGTCCGACGTGTTCTCCGCAACCGTCTCGACTGCCGCGCGCGCAATCTGCTGCTCGTTCAGATTCTCGGTGTCCCGTCCGACGATCCACGACAGGTATTTGCGCGCATTGGGCAGATCCCCTTTGACCAGGTAACGGTAAACGCGCATGCTTTCATCCCGCAGGCAACGTGTGGCAAGGATCTGATAACACATCACCGCATGGACGGCAAGCGCGGCCCAGCGGTTGAGCTTCCCGCACAAAAACAGAATGCCCAGCGGTAGCAGGAAGGAAATCAGCACGACAAGGATACTCAATATCATCCCACCTGCAAAGGGGTGTTCCGGCAGCAAACGGCGCATCAGCTTCTCGCCGCGCGTAATCATCCAGCCGATGAAGCGGACAGGGTGCGGCAGCCAATGCGGGTCGCCGAAAATCAAGTCCAGTATGTATCCGATCAGCAATGCGATAAGAATATCCATCATCCGGCACCTCCTTCCTCCCTTAGTTTACAGATGTCCGTCGCCTCGCGGCAGTGCGTATCATAGACAAACCGGTACCCGCCGGCGTTTTTCACCTGCCAGTCATAGAAATCCCGGTGGGGACGGCTCAGCGCGTCCAGCACCGCCATAATGGTCCCACCATGACAGACAATGGCTACACTGCCACACTCCACCGACTCGCACCATTCGGTAAACGCTCTGACGCTGCGTGCGCGGAAGTCCGCCGGCGCTTCCCCGCCGGGGAACGGAATCGTCCCACCGCTGTCGATCCAGCGCTGGTAATCGGGATTTCCGTTGAGCTGTGCGTAGTTTTTCCCTTCGAAAACGCCGAAATCGGTCTCGCGCAGCCCCGCGCACAGCGTCAAGGGGACGCCGGGGTAAATCCGACGTGCCGTTTCCACACAACGGCGCAGATCGCTAGCGCAGACAGCGTCCACCTTTGGATAGATTCCCCTCGCAATCTGCTCATCTAAAAGGCGCGTCCCTTCCGGGCACAGCGGTTCGTCCGTCCTGCCGATATAAGCGCCGCGCAGGTTGCCCTGCGTCTGCGCGTGCCGTATCATCACTACATCAAGCTTCATCCGATTTGATCACCGTGGGAATCCCACAGCACACCCTTTCTACAATCTGCGCCTCCCGTGCCAGTGCGCAGCAGAGCCGCCCGACGGCCTCACGCCAGTCACGCTCGAAGCGGTCGACCGGGACAATCCCCGCACCGACTTCATCACAGACCACGACCTGCGTCCCGCCTTCCACAATACGCTGCAAAAGCGCAGACGGGTCGCCGCCGTTTTGCATGACGTCCCGCACCAGCTCCTGCAAGTTGTATAGCACCGGGCGCGCAAACGCCTCATCCGCCAACCCCTGTGCACCGTCGTAGATGTCACACATGCCATACCCCAGCGCCTGGACGCGTCCCAGCTTTCCCGACGCGCGTCCGCCGACAATCAGTCTCATTCCTGCTCCCCCTTTTGTTTATCCGATAAGTCCACCCAGCGCCGCGCATATCAGGACGATAAGCTCCGCCATACATAGGAAAAATCCGGCCAGATCCCCCGTCAGTCCGCCGAACTGCTTCACACAGATACGGTAAAACCACCCGAAGTAACCGAGTACCAGTACCGCTGACACAATTCCCACTGGAATATGGATAACAATCATCCCCGCAAGCACCAGCAGAACGTAAAGAACACTGACAATGCGTACCGCTTTTTTCTGCGCGCCGTCGGCAAACATATAAGCCAATCCGGAGTTTTTCGCTGTCGGGAAGGTGACGATTGCAAATCCCGAACAAGCGCGCGAAAGAACGTAGGACAGACAGACAAGCGGCACCAGTGACGTATTCTGGTAAAGCTGCCCGCTCAGTCCGAGCATGGCGACAAAGTAACAAACACAGGTAATCACGCCGAAAGCGCCGATATGCGGATCCTTTAGGATAGCCAGCTTTTTCTCCCGATCCAGATGCGAGCCGCGCGCGTCGCCGGTATCCATCAGGCCATCGATATGGATACCGCCGGACAGCAGCACCGGCAGCAACGTCAGTCCTGCTGCAAACAGCAGCGGGCTGAAATGCAGCCACAGGCACAACCGTATCCAAGCGTAAGACACACCGCCGATCAGCGCGCCGACCAGCGGAAAAAAGCACAACGCGTATTTCATCGTATCCTTAGTCCATTCGATCTGTGGCATCGGAATGGCAGAGTACATCGAAAAGGCGGTGACAAAACCGCCAAACAGTGATTTTAACACTTCCTCTCCCCCTCTCCGATTCCTTCCGGAAGCGCTCCCTTGTGCGTCACCGGGATCCCACAGACAGCTTCCACAACAGCATCCGCCTGCTGCGCGAGACGCGTATTGATCTCTCCCAGAATACCGATATAGCGCGCCGTCTCCGAATCGTAACCGCCGCCGTCGGAATGGACGTCATTTGTGACGATTACGAGGTTTTGCACTTTCTCTCGAAGCGCCGAAACGTCACCGCAGATTTTGTCCGCAAGGCCGTCCCAGTCCGGCCGCCCCACACCCTCGCGGTACATTTCGTTCGCCGTCAGATTGGACATGCATTCCAACAGGACGGTATCATAACCCGACGTATCCGTACCGGACAAATCCACGTAGCAGTCGCGGCTATCGAAGCCTTTGCCGGCGCGCAGACTCCGGTGGCGCTCAATACGCTGCCGCGCCTCTTCCCCAAAAGGCTGCATCGTCGCAATGTATAGCCTCCTACTGCCAAACGCACTAGGCGCGCTCAGTGCCACGGCGCAATCCTCGGCAAGCTCGGACTTACCGCTGGCACTGCCGCCTAAAAATAGTACCATCATCCCTATTTCAGCACCTCGTACTTCTCGATATCCGTCTCCTCAAAGGTACACATCCCATGATAGACTGCTAACGCCACGTCCAATAGCGCCAATGCCGCCACTGCGCCCGTCCCTTCGCCCAAACACATTTCGCAGGTCAGCAGCGGCTGGAACTGGAGCGCATCCAGCAGCATCTGACCTGCCGGCTCCTTGGAAACATGCGTGGGAAGCATAAACGCATGACAAGCCGGGCAGATCCGGCAGGCCAGCAGCGCCGCGACAGCCGAAATCACGCCGTCGATCAACACCGGGACGCGGTACAGCGCCCCGCCGAGATAGGTGCCGATCATCCCCGCGATGTCCAGCCCGCCGACCTTGGACAACACGTCGATCGGATCGCTCGGATCGGGTCGATGCAGGGCAATTGCCTTTTCGATGGCCGCAATTTTGCGGCGCAGCCCCTCGTTGCTCAGCCCCGCGCCGGTTCCGGTGACCGTCTTTGGCGGCACACCAAGCAGCACCGACGCTACTGCGGCGCTGGTGGTCGTGTTACCAATCCCCATTTCCCCCGTCGCAATCACCTGATAACCGTCCTGAGCCAGCTGACGTACGACATCCATCCCGACCAGGATCGCGTCCTCCGCCTGTTCCCGGGACATCGCGGGGGACTGCGTCATATCGTTGGTCCCATACATCACCTTGCGGTTCCATACACCCGGTTCCTCTATGTCCGTTTGGACGCCGATATCCACCGGAATCACATCGGCGTGGACGCTTCGCGCCATGCAGCAGACGCTGGAATCCCCGCGGGCAAAATTTTTCGTCACCACTGCGGTCACTTCGCTGCCCGTCTGCGTCACGCCCTGTGCTACGACGCCGTTGTCCGCACACATCGGCACAACGCAGCGCTTGTCCAGCACGACATTTTCGCTACCCGTGATACCTGCGATGCGCACGACCGCCTGTTCCAGCCTCCCCAGGCTCCGTAAAGGCTTCGCAATGTTGTCCCAACGTTCCTGTGCTCTCTGTGCGGCAGCCTCATCCGGTGTTCCAATCCCTTTCAGGCGCTCTGTCAGTCGTTCCATGGTTTTCTTTCCTCTCTATCTGTTTCCCAGCTTTGGTTGGCCGGGCAAACTGGTATCCTTTTCCTTGCATCGAGACCATACCGATCCCAAGGACCCCCTACACATCCGGCGCGCCGGGGGCCCCACCGAACGGCTTTCTCAGCCGCAAATCCCTTTGAGACCCGTCCGGCAGTCGCGGTATGCCGCACAGGCGGCGACAAAGCGCTGCATGGCACGCGGGTGCGCACCTAGATGGAAATGCGGGTACCCTGCAAACAAACTTTTCGAGGTATGGATGCTCTGCCAGCTGCGCTCCCGTTTACACACGTCGAATCCGTCCCCGTTATTGCTGCTGTCCGAATAATGAAACTCATGCGCCGTCAGACGCTCCCCCTGCGCACAGAAAAGGTTGTTCCGCCGCGCGGTAAGCGTCTGGTATCCGAACCGCGTCAGACCCGACGTCATATGGCTTTCGCCGGGCAGGACTCCGGCCATATCAAAAACCTTTCCCTTCCTGTCGGACAGCCGCTCCAACAGGTACATGAAGCCGCCGCATTCTGCGACGGTCGGCAAACCGCCCGCCACCGCGGCCCGTACACTTTCCCGCATCGTCCGGTTTTGGCTCAACTGCGCGGCATATTCCTCCGGATACCCGCCGCACAGCCATAACCCATCCAGGTCGGGCGGCAGGGAGGCATCGTCCAGCGGGGAAAACGCGCACAGCTGCGCACCCAGGCGCTGCAGCAGGTCAAGGTTGTCCTGATAATAAAAGCTGAAAGCTCTGTCCCGCGCAATACCGATCCGAACCGGCGCAAAGCGCGGCAGATCCTCCCATAAATCCGGGTAGGACAGCGGCGGAGCGGTATGAGCCAGCTGGATAAGCCCCTCCAAATCCACCGACTGCCGCGCAGCCTGCGCCAGCATCGACAACCGCTCCTTGAGATCGGACAGCTCCTGTGCTGTGACAAGCCCAAGATGGCGGCTCTCCACCGTCGCCTGCGGCACCGGAGGCAGGAAGCCGTAAGCCGTCACGCCTGCTTCCTGCGCCAGCTTTTGGTAGGATGGATACATCCCGGCGGAGCAGTTGTTGAAGATGACACCGCGCACAAGGTTGTCCGCGTAACTAAGATAGCCGTGCAGCAACGCGCCAAGGGAACGGCCCATCCCACGGACATTGACGATAAGTACCAGCGGCGACTGAGTCAGCCGGGAGATATGGTTGGTGGAAGCATAGTCGGAATCGAAGCCCTGCCCGTCATAGATGCCCATGACCCCCTCGATGACGGAAATCGAGCAGCCGGACGCGCTGCGCGCCAGCAAAAAGCGCACGCCGTCCTCGCCGCTGAGCATGACGTCAAGGTTACGCGACCCTATCCCGATCACCTCAGAATGGAACATCGGATCGATATAGTCCGGTCCGCACTTGAAACCTGCCACCCGCAGCCCGTCATCGACAAGCGCCTGCAGCACTGCGCAGGTCACCGTCGTCTTTCCGCTGCCGCTAGCGGTGCCGCCCAGCATCAACCGCGGCACCTGAGCCTCATACCTCTGCATGCGGCCGCCTCCCCTCAGTCGCTTCCCCGCTGACCACATAAACCGGGTTCTGCGCCTTCATCATATGGTACCGTCCAACCGGTTCGGCACGCGCAACACTGATACAGGCCACATCCGCCCGCAGACCGCGCCGCTCGAAGCAGTCCACCGCCTCATGCAGTGTTTCCAGCGTCACCGCGTTGACGACCACCCGTACTTTGGGATTTTTTCCGTACAGGACGGAAAAAATCGCCTCCAGACTGCCGCTGCTTCCCCCGATAAAGACTTTATCAGGCGGCGGGAAGGACGCCAAAGCATCCGGCGCCTTGCCGAAAACAGCATGGACGTTATACGCCCGCAGCCGCTCGCGGTTTTGCAGCAGCAGCGCATGCGCATCAGCGTCGCGTTCGACGGCGTAGACCATCCCCTCATACGCGCGCCGCGCCATCGCCACAGACACCGAACCGGTACCTGCGCCGACATCATATACGGTATCGCCCGGACGAATGTCCAGCCGCGCCAGGCTGACGCTGCGTACCTCCTCCTTGGTCATCGGCGCCTTGCCGCGTATCAAGTCAGCGTCACGCAGGATTTGCGATGGATCGGCCGCCGTATCGTTTTCGACAAGGAGCACCGTCAAGCTATCCAGCTCCGTACCGCACAGCTGCTGTGCGGTCCCGGTCAGAATCCTTTCCTGCGGCGCGGACAGGTTCTCCCCCACACTGACACGGACGTGCCCCAGTCCGGCGGCAACCAGCGCTTCCATCACGCTATCGGCACGGTTGGCGCCTCCTGTCAGAAAGAACACGCGCGGATAGTAACAAACGTAAGGCACCGCCGACCCGTCCCGGCCGTGTAGGGAGACGGTTTTGATACCGCCGTAGGGCACATGAAGCCGCGCACAGAAATACTGCAAACTGCTTAGTCCGTTTATACAGCGGATTTCCCAGCCCGGCAGACCCTTTTGCAGGGTATCGGAGACGCTGTAAAAGCCCACGTCCCCCGAGGCCAGCAGGACGCCGTCCGTACCGCCGTATTCCCGTACCGCTTCCAGCAGCGCGGAAAAAGGCAGACAGACGCTATTGGCATTGAGAGAGGCAAAAGCGCCGTAGAGACGCTCGGTACAAAATACCCTTCCCGCCGCGATAATCGCGTCCTTCGCCTGCTGTGTCAGCAGCGACGGCTCCCCCGGCCCGATACCGACCACCGTTAGCTTGTTCATCCGTGCTTTCCCGTCCTTTCCCCGCGCTACTGTGTAATCCGATCAACAAGGATATCCGCAATGCGCGGATCCGCGCCGATCGTCTGTGCCATCGACACCGTCATGCCAGGGTGCTCCCGAAGGAATGCATCCAGCTCCCCTGGGATGTCCTCCTGGATGTGCATCCCACTAAAAAGGAAGTACGGTACGACCTTCACGTGGGTGACGCCCCTGTCCGCCAGCGCGGACATCCCGGCGTGGATGCTACGCTCGGAGAACTCCATAAACGCCATCTCCACCGGCATATCGATCTGCTGACGTACCATTTCGACAACTTTTTCCACCGTCTGTTCCGTCTCCTTCGCCCGGCTGCCGTGCGCAAGAATCAATACTCCGTTCATATCGTCTCACCAAACTCCTTTATCGCTTCGATGGTGCGTTCCAGATCCGCCTGCGTATGCGCGGCGGAGAGGAACATCGCTTCAAACTGCGCGGGCGCGAGATAAATCCCCTTACCGAGCATGTGCTGGAAATAGGCGGCGTACCGCGCGATGTCGCTGCGTTTGGCCGTCTCGTAATCGCAGACCTCTTCCCCCGTGAAGAAGGGGCAGAGCAGCGAGCCCATCTGGTTGACGGTACAGTTCTCCGCCGGAAGATACCGTCGCATCGCCTGTGCGAGCGTCCGCGCTTTTTCCTCAATATCCGTGTAAACCTGCGGGTTTTCTTTCAACTGACGCAGCGTCGCCAGCCCGGCCGCCATCGCGACGGGGTTGCCCGACAACGTTCCCGCCTGGTAAACACTCCCCACCGGCGAGACGTGCTCCATGATCTCCTTTCGCCCGGCGTACGCGCCCACCGGCATGCCGCCGCCGATGATCTTCCCATAGGTGACCAGATCCGCGTCGATGCCGAAATATTCCTGCGCGCCGCCCGGCGCCAAGCGGAACCCGGTAATGACCTCGTCGAAGATAAGCAGCGCTCCGTTTTTGGTACACATATCCCGCAGCGCCTGTAGGAAACCGTCCTTTGGCGGCACAACGCCCATGTTGGCCCCGATCGGTTCGACGATGACCGCCGCAATTTGACCGGGATCCTCATCAAACAGCGCCTGCACAGTGTCCGGATGGTTATATTGTGCCAGCAGCGTGTCCTGCGCTGCACCCTGCGTGACGCCGCTGCTGTCGGGATGTCCGCCCGTCAGCGCGCCGGAACCCGCCTTGACCAGCATGCTGTCACTATGGCCGTGGTAGCAGCCGGCGAACTTGACGATCTTGTCCCGCCCGGTAAAGCCGCGCGCCAGACGGATCGCACTCATGACCGCCTCGGTCCCGCTGTTGACCATCCGCACCATCTCGACGGGTCGCACCATCTCCACGATGAGCTGCGCCATCTCCACTTCGCGCGCCGTTGCCGCTCCGAAGCTGAGTCCGTCCTGCGCCGCCTGCGCGACGGCTTCCAGCACCGCCTCGTTGGCGTGGCCGAGAATCATTGGCCCCCAGGATCCGACATAATCGATGTAGGTCATCCCATCCTCATCGGTGATGGCAGAACCTTTCGCGCTTTTGATGAAGCGTGGTGTCCCGCCGACTGCGGCGAATGCTCGTACCGGACTGTTGACACCACCCGGTATGACGCGTTTTGCCTCTTTAAACAGTTTCTCCGAACGTCCCATCAGCCGATATCCCCTTTCTGGATTGCCTTTGCAAGCTCCTTCGCGTAGTACGTGATCAGGATGTCCGCCCCGGCACGGAAAGCCGCGACGGCGCTCTCGCACATCACGCCATGCTCATCTATCAGCCCCTGTGCCGCAGCTGCCTTGATCATCGCATACTCGCCGCTGACGCTGTACGCCGCGAGCGGCAGGCAGGTCTGCTCCTTGACGGTCTGGATGACGTCAAGGTAAGCCAGCGCAGGCTTAACCATCAGGATATCCGCGCCTTCTGCGGCGTCCGCCAGCGCCTCTTTGAGCCCTTCCCTCTTGTTGTGGTAATCCATCTGGTAGGACCTGCGGTCGCCAAAGCTCGGCGCCGACCCCGCCGCGTCACGGAAGGGGCCGTAGTACGACGACGCGTATTTCACCGCATAGGACATGATCGGCAGCGCGCCGAAGCCGTTTTCATCCAGCCCCGCGCGGATAGCAGCGACGCGGCCATCCATCATATCGGACGGCGCTACCATGTCCGCGCCCGCCTTAGCATGGGATACCGCAATCCGGGAAAGAAACGGCAATGTCTTATCGTTGTCGACGTCATGCCCCGCAAGGATACCGCAGTGCCCATGGGAGGTGTATTCGCACATGCAGATGTCGGTGATGAGGTAAGCTTCGTCGCCGTAGCATTCCTTAATCGCCCGCAGCCCCTGCTGAACGATCCCCTCGTCGGCATACGCCTGCGTCCCTTCCGGATCCTTTTGCGCGGGGATGCCGAACAGCAGAAACTTGCTGACCCCTGCGCGGAGGCCGTCCTCGATTTCCCCGAAAATGCGGTCGGGGCTGCACTGGAACTGTCCCGGCAACGACGGGATTTCATCCCGAATATCCCTACCCTCCTTGAGAAAAAGCGGCCAAATCAGTGACTTCGCGCTCATACGAGTCTCCCTGACCATATCCCTTATGATTGCGCTGCCCCGTAGGCGGCGCGGCCTGTTTGTCAGATTCATCTGCTCATACCACCTATCCATGCTATCATCGAATCAATCGTTGCCTGAGGGGACACCTGCGTCCGCATACCGTAAGCCTTGGCGGCGTCAGCCGTCTGCTGCCCGATACACAAAGCCTGCACAGATGTAAAGTCCGTCCCGGCAGGAAAACCGCGCACAAATCCTTCTACGCAGCTTGCGCTGGTGAAGGTAACATACTCCCACACATCCGGACGCGGCGCGACGTTTTTCTCATACAACGTCTCATATACCGCAAGCTCGTCAAAGGGGACGCCGTTCTCCGCCAGGATGCCGGGCAGCTGCCTGGACGCTTGCCTAGCCCGCAGCAACAAAAGACGATCGGACGGCTTTACCAGTCCCTGCCCGACCAGTTCCCGTCCCAGCGCTTCCCCGCTGTAAACTGAAGGCAGATAGTCCGCCCGGATGCCATATCCCAGCAGCGCTTTCGCCGTTTCCCGGCCGACGCAGAACACCCGTTTGCCAAATAGGCTACGTGTATCGCTTTCCTCCATCAGTCGCTTGAAGTACGCCTGTACGCCTGGGGCGCTGGTAAAGATCAGCGCGGTATAGCCGTCCAGGGACGGCATCTCAAACGGCAGCGCCTGTGTACGGATCGCCGGCAGCAACGTCACATCGGCTCCCCATGCACGCAGTCCGTCAGCGAGACGGTTTGCGCTGTTTTTGGGGCGGGTCACCAGAATCCGCCTGCCCTTGAGCGGGAGGTTTGAGAACCAGTCGAAGCGGTCGGACAACGCACAGACGCGCCCGACAAGAAACAGTGCCGGTGACTGTACGCCGTATTTTTCCACCGCTCCGGACGCCTCTGACAGCGTAAAGAGGAACTTTCTCTGCTGCGGACGCGTCCCGTTTTCCACCATCGCACAGGGCATGGATGCGTCCATGCCGGCCTGAAGCAGGCCGCGGGCGATCTCTCCGGCGTTGCTCACCGCCATCAGAAAGACTAGCGTCCCATTGAGACGGACCAACGCATCATAATCAAGGCTCAGCTCTCCGTCCTTTTTACGGTGCCCGGTGATGATATGCACCGACGCACAGTAGTCGCGGTGCGTCACCGGAATACCGGCATACGTCGCCGCCGCAATCGCCGACGTTATCCCCGGGACAACCTCGAAGTCGATGCCGTTTTCACATAAAAGCTCCAGCTCCTCGCCGCCGCGGCCGAAAACGAAACTGTCGCCTCCCTTGAGCCGGACAACGTCTTTCCCCTCTTTCGCCTTGTCCACTAAGATTTGGCTAATCTGCTCTTGGGGAACCGGATGGTTTCCCGCCGTTTTGCCGACGTTTATCTTTTCCGCCTCTTCCGGCAGCAGCGCCAGGATATCCGCGCCCACCAGGCGGTCATACACTACAACCTGTGCCTTGGATAACAGCGCTTTTGCTTTGACGGTTAAAAGCCCCGCATCGCCCGGCCCAGCGCCGACTAAAAATACCTTTCCGCTCACAGCGTTCCCTTCCCTTCTTTTAGCCTCAAGGCAAGCGCCCGGCCCAGCGCCTGTGCGTCCGCTGGCGCTCCTTCGGCGCTGCCAGTGCACATCCCGCTGCCGTCTTCATTGGCATAAAGCCCGGTCAGGACAAGCTTTCCCTCCTTGATACGCGCATACGCCGCGACCGGCGAACTACAGCCGCCATCCAGCGTACGGACGAACGCACGTTCCGCCAGCGACGTCGCCTCCGCCTCCTTGTTGTGAAAACATGCCAACAGCGACGTATCGAACCCCTTGCGCGCCTGCACGGCGAGAACACCCTGGCAAGCAGCGGGGATGATTTCTTCCGGTGTAAAAATACGGCTGATGCGCCCCTCCAGCGACAGCCGACGCAGGCCGGCGCAGGCAAGAACCAGCGCTCCGTATTCACCCCGATCCAGCTTATCCAAACGTGTCAGAACGTTGCCTCGTACCGGCTTTATCTCAACGCCGGGAAACAGCCTTTCCAATTGGATGCGGCGCCGCGCACTTGCGCAGCCGATAGGGCGGGACGGGTCAAACGTCTCCGCTCCTTGCGGGAGGATCAGTGCGTCGCGGGGATCTTCCCGCTGGGACACCGCCACGATAGGAAGCTGTTCGTCAGCCTCCATCGGCAAATCCTTAAAACTGTGCACCGTCAGATCGACCGTTCCATCCAGCAGCGCGCGATCCAGCTCCTTGACAAAAAGCCCTTTGCCGCCTACCTTATCCAGCGTCCGATCGAGAATTTTATCCCCCGTCGTTTTCATCGTCACCAAATCAAGCTCGATATCGGGATGGGCAGCATGCAGCGCATCCATCACGCAGCGTGTCTGCGCCACAGCCAATGCGCTTTCCCGGCTTCCGATTTTAATTTTCATCCTGCAATACCTCCCGTATCCGTTTTGCCGCGCGGGATACCGCGGCATGATCCGTCCCGTCTCCGACGATGCCTGCCGTCAACTTTTCCCCGACAGCCACCGCCGGGAAGAAGAAGCTGCACGCTTCCCGGTCATCCGCCACACTGACGAAAACGCCTCTCTCCTGCGCCAGCGTCCCTACCATATGATTGACCTTGCGGTCGTCCGTGGCCGCAACCGCCAGGAATACGCCGTCGAGATCGTCCGGGGCAAAACAGCGCGCCTCCCAGTCAAGACGGCCGGCATCAGCCAACGCACGAATGCCTTCGCCCGCTTCAGGGGAAACGACCTTGACGCGCCAATCAAACCGGCAAAGCGTTTTCACCCGGCGCTGTGCGATCTTCCCGCCGCCGACCACGAGAACCTTCCTCCCCTGTACAGGGACAAAAATCGGGAAATGGCTCCGTAACGTCTCTTGTTTGGGAATGTCCCACCGCCTGCGGATTTCCGCTTCTACCGCTTCATAAGACATCCCCTCCGCCTCCGCGGGACGCCCAATCAGCAGCACCTGCGCACCTGTCTCCCGGGCGGCGGCAAGCTTCTCCTCAAATCCGCCGGCCGCGCCCGAATTCTTGGTCAGCAGAAAGCGACAGCCAAATTGCCGCAGCATCGCAGCGTTGAGCTCTTTGGAGAATGGTCCCTGCATACAGACAAGGTTTTGCCCTTGAAAGCCCATCGAGACGCATTGTTCGACTGCTCCGGCGAGCGGCAGGATCCGGGCGAAGATCCGTTTACCGAACCCTTCCAGACGCGTCAACGCGGAAAGCTCTTTGCTTCCAATCGTAGAAAGGACATTGCCAGGGTGTTCTGCCAGATACTCCACCGCCTCATCCAGGGTGGAAAACCGGATCACCCCGTCTTCCCGCCCCGCGTCCCGCAGTAGCCGCAGCAGCGGGACGCCTGCCGCGTTCGCAGCGGCACGGATATTCTTCGTCACTTCCACCGCATACGGATGCGTCGCGTCCACACAAAGCGCGTATCCGGTTTCCCGAAGCAAGCCCTCCATCGCCGCCTCGTCCAGACGCCCCGTCAGCACGCGGGCCATCCCTGCCGGAACGTCCTGGAGCAAATCGCGCCCATACTCGGTTGCGACGCAGACATCGCAAGGGATACGCTGCCGCGTCAAAAAATCAAGCAGCCTGCGCCCCTCCGTTGTCCCCGCGAACAAAAGCAGTTTTTTTTCTTCCATCCCCGCACCTCTTTCGTCCGGCCTCATCACTCGCCCCTTTTAAACTCTGTACCCACGCGGGGTGCACAACCGGCCGTTGACCACTTTTGTCTGGCTGTTGCCGATAAACACTGTCGTAAACATATCCACCTGCTCCTGTGCAAGCTCGCTGAGCGTCAGGACGCGGCTTTCCTGCCCGTCCCGTCCGATATTCTTCACCCAGCCGCAAGGAGTGGCCCCATCCCGGAAAGGAAGGATTTCCGCGCAGGCGCGCGCAAGGTAATCCTTTCTTTTCTTACTGGAAGGGTTATATAGGCAGATAACGAAATCCGCATCAGCCGCAAGGCGCAGACGTTTTTCAATCTTCTCCCACGGCGTCAGCAGGTCGCTGAGGCTGATAACAGCAAAGTCATGCGTCAGCGGCGCCCCCAGCACCGCCGCGCCGGAGCAGGCCGCCGTGATGCCCGGCACGACCTCGATTTCCACTTCAGGATGCCCTTGGGCGACCTCCATCACAATCCCCGCCATGCCATAGACGCCGCTGTCCCCGCTGCATACCATCGACACCGTCCGTCCTTCCAGCGCATAGGACAAAGCCGCCTCACACCGGGCGACCTCCTGCTTCATCGGTGTGGACGCAACCGTCTTGCCCGCCATCTCGGGCAGATCCGCTATTAACTGCACATACAGGTCATAACCAACCACAACGCTGCTATCGGCTATCGCCTGCCGTGCCTGTCCAGTCATAAATATGTCCCCGCCGGGACCAAGCCCTACAATATAAATCTTCTTCAAACGGTAACAGCCTCCTTGTAGCTCAGCCATTTCTCAAAATCCGCTTCATACTTGTCAATAATGGCATCAATCTCCCGCAGGAGCTTTGCATGATCCTCACGCACCGCGTCGCCCGCCAGCGTGTCCACATCATATAAACGTACGCCGGGCAGGAACGCAGCCGACGGCTCGATATCCCGCGGGACAGCTAAATCAATCAAGAGACGCGGGTACGGCGTTAAATGGGAAAAAAGCGCCTCCTCGACCGTGTAATGTGGGCTCAGCGTCGCACTGACAACGGCGTCGAACTCATGCATCCGCTCATAACGTTGCGCATAGTCCATCGTCTGTACACCTGGCACGACTTCGACAGCGCTGTGTTTATACTGACGAAGCGTCATCCAAACCTCATACGGATGATGCGACAGTGTCTGTGCCACCAAGCGCCCGACCTCGCCGTTTCCAATCACCAGTACCTTTTTCACCGGCTGCTCCTGATGCGCCAGCAGCGCGACCACCTTGGTGGCAACCGAGTTATCCAGCCGGGAGAAATGCACATCCGTTTTGATTTTCTTCGCGGCCGTGACAGCCGTACGGAACAGCACCTCCAGATAGCTGTCCGTTGCCCCCGCCTCACGGGCCGCCAGCAGCGACTCCTTCACCTGTGTGATGATCTGGTCCTCACCCCATATCTGGGATTTGGCGCCGCACCCCAGGCGGCATAAGTGGCGGAAAGCATCCCGTCCCTCCCGTGTCCGGTGCAGCTGTGAAAAATCCTCAAATGGGATATCCAGCGCGCCGCATAGCAGCTCAAAAGGGTTGCCATGATAGGACGCTTCGCCGGAAAGGTAGATTTCCGTGCGGTTGCAGGTCGTGATGATCACTGCGCCGCGTATTTCATGAAACTGCTTCAGGTACTCATAAACCTGCCCCCGACGCGCCTTTGTCAAGGAAAACTTCTCGCGGATATCGATACCGGCCAAGCTGTAATCGATCCCCGCCATCCGGATATTCAAAATACACATCTCCAATTCTCAGCCGCCAGTGCGGCGGTAATCCCGTTCCCGGAGGTCTTACGCAGGATCAGGCTACGGTCTGCTCCCGACTTGCTGTGCTCTTCCAGCGCGCAGACCGCCGCCCGCTCGCAGACGTTGTCCACCCCGGTAACACTGCTGACGAAAGCGGACACGGTAAACGCCCCTTCCACTCGGCGCAGCTTCTCCGCCGGATAGGTACGCAGCGCAAGGCTATACTTCCTGCAAAAATCAAGCAGGCAAGACTCGTCCTTTTTCAGATCAATCGACGCCACCGCATGAAGCGCACGCACGGATATTCTCTGGCGCTCCAGCACGCCGAGGACAAACGTTTCAAATGCCGCCGGATCGGTTCCCCGGCGGCATCCCGCACCTAAGGTAACGATACGGGGTACCGCATGCAGCGTGACAGGAAAGGGTGACTTCTTGTCATCCAGCGACACACAGATTCCAACGCGCGCCTGACCGTCCGGTTCCACCCCTTCCGGCAGTTCCCCTTCCACCGGGAAGTCGCAGGCAAGGCCGACGGGCTCCCCCCGCAGCAGCGCGGACGACACGTCCTTGATTCGCGCGATATCGGCGATGGCACAGCCGGATTTCCGGCTCCAGACGTCGACGGCGAATACGCCGTTCAAATCCGTCGCAGTCGTGACAACCGCCTGTGCGCCCAGATATGTAGCCAGGGACCGCGCCAACTCGTTCGCTCCCCCCAGATGTCCCGACAACACCGGGATTGCATAACGCCCCAACTCATCCAGAACGACAAGCGCCGGATCACTGTCCTTACTGCGAATATAAGGCGCGAACGTCCGTACCGCGATGCCGACGGCGCCGATAAAGATAAAACCGTCGCAACGGGACAGGTTCTCCTGCACAAAGGTTTTCGCCGACGTCCCCTCCAGGCGGACAACAAAGTCTCTCCCCGGCAAAGACAGAATCTTTTGTGCGAGCCGCTCCCCATTGGGCGTGAACCATACAAGGCCCAGCGTCATTTCGACGCCTCCCGGAATTCATGGGTAAAGGCCGGGTCGTACAGCTTGGAACGCTCGTAAGCGTCACCAAGGAAGTCTCCGACCAGGATAAGCGCTGTCTTGCGGATCCCGTTCTCATTCGCAGCTTCCGCAAGCTGTTCCACCGTGGTCCGAATGATCGTTTCGTCCGGCCAGGTCGCCTTGTAGACGATCGCCGCCGGCGTATCGGGACGATATCCTCCTTGTACCAGCTTCTTTGACAGCTCGTCCAGCATCGACGCGCTGAGGAACACGACCATTGTCGCCCCGTGGGATGCCAGCTTCTCGATATCCTCCTTATCTGGTACCGGCGTCCGCCCTGCCATACGGGTAAGAATCACCGTTTGGCTGACGTTGGGCAGGGTATACTCGGCCTTGACCGCCGCAGCAGCCCCGATGAAGGAACTGACGCCAGGAACGACCTCATAGCTCACGCCTTGTTCATCCAGCAAATCCATCTGCTCCCGGATAGCGCCGTAGATGCAAGGGTCTCCTGTGTGCAGACGCACCACACGCTTGCCCTCGCGTTCCCCGCGCAGCATCACTTCCACAACTTCCTCCAGCGTCATCAACGCACTGTTATAAATCTCGCATCCCGGCTTTGTGCCCTCCAGCAGCGCCGGATTCACCAGACTGCCTGCATATATGACAATATCCGCCTGCATAAGCTTTTGCTGTCCGCGTACTGTTATCAAATCCGGTGCACCCGGGCCTGCCCCTACAAAATCTATCATTCCGACTCGTTTTCCTTTCTGCAAAAACTTTTTTCACGCCCGCTCCGACAGCGCGTCCACGCCATCCTCATCAGCCGTATTCCCGTCCCCCTCCCTGACGTTTTTCTGAGCCGGGAGGGCTACTCATTCTTACCGTCCTTAACA
Organism: uncultured Clostridia bacterium; assembly: GCA_946498095.1. Classification (GTDB taxonomy): domain Bacteria; phylum Bacillota; class Clostridia; order Oscillospirales; family Ruminococcaceae; genus CAMMMX01. Next base: position 105,987 of record CAMMMX010000002.1, on the reverse strand, counting down.
AGCACGATGCAAAAATAGCTCGCGTCGTCCTCCAATGTGTCGACAGAAGGATGCAGCTTTTCATTCTCCATCCCGCAGCATTCGACCGCCATCGCCGTCAATCCACGTTCCTGAATCTGCCGTACAACCTCCGAAATGCTCTTGCCTGACTTCATCAGCACCTTGGTGCCGTCGCTGTCCAGCGCCCGCATCATATCCGGATAGGATGCCGGGATGACATGCAACGCTTCTCCGCCCTCGCATAACGGGACGTCGAGCGCAGCTGCCGCCGCACAAAAGGAGGGAACACCCGAGATCATCCGCGTGGGATACCCCATCGACTTCAACCGCCTGTGCAGGTACATCGGGGTCGCATAAACTGACGGATCACCCAACGTGAGGAAGGCAACGTTTTCCCCCTCGTCGAGATAGCTGGCTATCTGCCGCGCGGACGCGTCATGCGCTTGCGCAAGCCGCTCCTTGTCGCGCGTCATTGGCATGTCACAGTACAGCACCGGCTTTTCTCCGATAAACTCCGTGGCAATCTTCAGCACTGCATTCTCCTTCGCGCCGCTTTGCGGCACGGCAATGCGATCGCACGCCCGGATTGTCTGTGCCGCCAAAAAAGTTATCAGGCGCGGATCGCCGGGGCCGGTACCCACACAAAAAAAAGTTCCCTTCATCCTACATATTTCCTTTCCATCAGTCATCAGCCTTCTGCGGCCCATTGCCTTGTATCAGGGCGGCAAGCGCCTCCACGCCGTCCGTCTGCGCGACGACCCGGTCCTGGGATGCGAACATCAAAACCTCTATGCGAAGGCGTCCTTTGACCCGGTAGTCCAGCTGAAAGCCTACCTTTTGCATCACCGACGCCATGACATCCTGCGTCAGCCCCGTATGGTCCAACCAGGCAAGCGCCTCGTCCGTCGTTTTGCAGTCCATCAGCCTGCGGACCGTTTCCCGGTCCGCTCCGCACAGCGCGGCGTGGGCCGACAGGATCTCCATCCGGCAGTCCGCCACGGAGGAATGGGTGTTCATCACGCCTGCGGCAACTTTGATCAGCTTGCCGATGTGCCCCACCAGCAACACGTCGGAAAAGCCCTTATAGCAAAGGTAATCGAGCGTCTCTCCAAGGAAATTGGAGAATTTCACGCTGTCCTCCATATCGAACCCGAATTGCCGGATACAGTAATCTCTCCCGTAGTTGCCCGGCGAAATGACAATATGGTGCGGATCCCGCATATAGGCACGGTCAACCAGCACATGGACAGTCTCAATTAACGCCCGTTCACTCATCGGTTCGACGATACCGGAGGTCCCCAAAATGGAAATCCCCCCTTGAATCCCCAATCGAGGATTAAAGGTGTTTTCGGCAACCGCTGCGCCGTTCTCCGCGGAAACGACTACCTGTATTCCGCCTTCATAGCCATAGGCGCGACAGACGGCCCGGACGTTTTCCGCGATCATCCGGCGCGGTACCGGGTTGATTGCCGCTTCTCCCGGCGGAATCTGCAGCCCCGGCTGGGTGACGACGCCGACGCCCTCTCCCCCCAGGATGACAACGCCGTTTCCCTCGTGGAAAGAAACCTCCGCTCCGATCCGGATGCCGTCGGTGACATCCGGATCGTCACCAGCGTGCTTGACCACCGTACAGGTTGCCGCCGATGCACCGCCGGAAGCGCTCTCCACCTCGAGCAGCGCTTCCTCACCACCCGGCAGGGTCACCTTCACCTGTTGTACCCTTTGGCCCGATAGTAAAAGCCTTACAGCAGCTGCAGAAGCGGCAGTGGCACAGGTTCCCGTCGTATAGCCGCGCCTGAGCTGCTTGCCGTTTTTGATCACCATATCCTTCATTCGACCCGAAAGCTCCTTCATCATCTAACTACTCGAATGACACCACACATGAGCGCCCGCAGGTCCCGCGGCAGACGGTACGCCTCCTTTGGCAAGCAGCTGCCCCCCGGAAGTCGAATCCGCCTTTGTACTTCCAATAGAAATAAAAAAAGCCATTGCGCAATCATGCTGCAACGGCTGTTACCCAGTGTTTACGGCATGCAAACAGACGCTTCTCTCCCCTCAACGGGCAGACAGCGCCGTGCGGCCGATTCACTTCTCTTCGATAACATTTTCCGTATCCGCGCAGAAAATAAATATCATCCGAACCAGGCAGGTCTTCTGGCTTTGCCTCAACACAGCCTCCTGCCTTCCCAGCAAATCGCCAGTGGCATATCAAAGGAGACCGCTCCGCGTATACAGCAACGGGATTGCGTGGGATTCTCACCCAACTTCCCTTTTCATCCCCATCACGCATGTTCTACCGTGATAAGACCTGCGGCGGGGAACCTGATTCTTCTGTCCATTATAGAAGATTTTCCGACCTTTGTCAACTGAAAATACCGGGAAAACGTTCTCATCTCATCTCCATATCTCCGCGCATGGATTGGTCCCTGAAGACAGGCGAAAACGGCAAGCCCTCTGCTCGTCTCAAGTAGGACACGATAACAACCCCTTCCTATTGTCCCTCTACCCGAAGGGATCAATAAAAATTCCCCGAAAGCAGTGAACCTGCCTCGGGGAACCTGATTCTTTCATCGCCGCGAGCTGCCAGCGCTCCCATATACAGTTGCGTGCATCAGGGGCTGTACGCAAGACATGCCGATCCGCACGGCCGATCCATCTTATCTGGCCGGGCCAAGACAAAGCCTCATCCTTCAAACAACTCTCTTTGCAAATCAGCGTTCTTCGCCCGGCGACGCTTTGTCTCTTCTGCATCCAGGCGGTACCCCTCACCTTCACGGACGATCACATCGCCCTCGCAAACGCCTTTCGGCAAGAGGGATAGCAGTATCGACTCGCCCCGCAAATCGTCCCCGACGCACACCGCGTAATCGCCTTCTATCCGGTCGATCGACAGATACTGTTTCATGTTTGGTTTCGCCTCCATCAAAACATCCTCCTGCACACAAACAGGCCTCCTGCGGGACCTTTCCCGCGCCACACCGTTTCCTGCGGCAATCGGCAGATCTGCTTTTGCCCGGGACAGATCCCCTCCGTCCCGACTTTACAAACTCACCCGGCCTTTCCGACCGTCTGGAAGGAAATGTCCTTTCCATCCGTTTCAAAAATAACAGTCCCATCCCGATCCGTCCGGAAGGTACGGATATTCAACTTGGTCATCCGCTCCAGCGTTTCGGTGTGCGGATGATTATACTTGTTCCCCTCTCCGCAGGAAATCACCGCATAAGAGGGATCCACCGCTTCCAAAAAGGCCTGGGAACTTGACGTAGAGCTGCCATGATGCCCCAGCTTGATAACCCTCGCTCCCATCGATTGACCCGACTCCAGCAAATCCCTTTCCGCAGTCTTTTCCATGTCTCCGGTGAGGAGGAAAGACGCGTCCTCGTAGGTAAATTTCAGCACGGCGGACATGTCATTGAGATCCTCATACTCCTCCACCGGGCCCATCATCTGGATACTCCCCTTGTCAAGCGCCAGTTCTTCGCCCGGCGTGACCTTTTTGATGGTCAGACCTTTTTCTTTGATCGTCTGTAGCAGGTTGGTATAGGTATACGAAGTAGGAACGATCTCGTCCGGAATCTGCGGCATATAGACCGCACCAATTTCAAACTCCTTGATCACCTGCGCCATCTTGCCAATGTGATCGGCATGGGGATGGGTGATAAACACTGCGTCGAGGCGCTGGATCTCCTGCGCCTGAAGATAGCCGGCAATATCGTTTTCGTCTACATTGTCGCCCGCATCAATCAATACATTACTGCTGCCGGCGCGGATCAGACAAGCGTCCCCCTGTCCAACGTCGACGAAATGGACGGAAACATCCGCGTCGGCGATAACTGTAGGAGCCTCCTCCACCTCTAACCACTGACGTATCTCCTCCCAGGTGGGCAAACTCATCCCCATATCCAGCCGCTCATTGGCCGTAATGACGCCAGCAAAACCGAGCACACAGGAGATCAGCAAAATCGGGATCCAGTGCAGCCTGCGCTTCCGCCTTCTTCTCGCCATACGCTACCTCCTTTTCTCCCGGCCCGACCCAGGGGAACGTTTCCCACCGCGTCTATAGCCAGATGAACGGCCCGGCTTGGCCTCCACAGCGCCCCGCTGCTGGTATTCCCTGTCGGGCGCTACCAGACAATCCTGTCCGGTCCCAATCAGATCCCGCCGTCCGGCACGCACAAGCGCCTTGAGCACCAGGCGCTTGTTTTGAGGATTGAAATACTGCAAAAGCGCCCGCTGCATCGCTTTTTCCTCCGCCGTCCTGGGCACATAGACCGGCTGTAACGTATAAGGATCCAAACCGGTGTAATACATACAAGTAGAAATCGTCCCCGGCGTCGGATAAAAGTCCTGCACCTGCTCCGGACGCATGTGGTTCTTTTTCAAAAAGAGTGCAAGCTCGACCGCATCCTTTAAGGTGCTGCCGGGATGCGAAGACATCAGATAAGGAACAAGATACTGCTCCTTCCCGATGCTCTTGGTTATCTCATGGAAACGGCGGGCAAAACACTCGTAAGCCTCAATATGCGGTTTTCCCATCTTATCCAGCACCGCCGGGGAACAGTGCTCCGGCGCCACCTTGAGCTGGCCACTTACATGGTGTTCAATCAATTCCTTCAGAAAGGACTCGTCTTTGTCCTGCATCAGGTAGTCGTAACGGATGCCGCTGCGGATGAACACCCGGCGAATCCCATCAATCTGACGCATCCGCCGCAGCAGCCTCAAATACGCGCTATGATCCACCTTCAGCTGCGGACAAGGCGTCGGCGCCAGACATTTTTTCCCCTTACACATTCCCATTTTCAACTGCTTTTCGCAGGACGGGGCGCGGAAGTTCGCCGTCGGCCCGCCCACGTCGTGGATGTAGCCTTTAAAGTTTTTGCGCTTCGTCAGCTCCCGTGCCTCCCGCAAGACCGATTCCTCGCTGCGGCAGGTAATTTTACGTCCCTGGTGCAGTGCAATCGAACAAAAATTGCAAAACCCGAAGCAGCCGCGGTTATGGGTGATCGAAAATTCGACCTCCTGAATTGCGGGCACGCCCCCCTGCGCTTCATAGGACGGATGGTAGGTGCGCTGGTAGGGCAGCGCATAAACGCGATCCATCTCCCCCTGCGTCAACACCGGCATCGGCGGATTCTGCACCAGCATACAATCCCCCTGACGCTGTATCACTGTCTTGCCATAAACCTCATCCTGCTCGTCATACTGCTGGCGACAGGCGATCGCATACTGCTTCTTATCGTTACGGACCATGTCAAGGCTCGGACACTGTACCGCACCGTAAGGCGTATCCTGAGGACGTGTCAGATAGCAGGTCCCGCGGATGTCTGTCAGGGAAGATACCTTCTCCCCTGCGCGAAGCCGGCGCCCGATTTCCCGAATCTGATTCTCGCCCATGCCATACATGAGCAGATCCGCCCCAGTATCTACCAAAACCGACGGCATCACACAATCAGCCCAATAATCGTAATGTGCAAACCGACGCAACGATGCCTCTAAGCCGCCTACCATAATGGGAAAGTCCCCATACAGTCTGCGCAGCGTTTGGCAATAGACGGTCAGCGCTCGATCGGGACGCTTGCCGGCCACGCCGCCCGGCGTATACGCGTCGTCACTGCGGCGTTTTTTTGCTGCGGTATAGTGGTTGACCATCGAATCGATGTTGCCGGAGGTGACGAGAAAAGCGTACCTCGGCGTCCCCAGCTTTTGAAAGTCCGCGTCAGATTGGGGCTGGGCGATGATCCCCACCCAAAAGCCCTCCGATTCCAGCACGCGTGAAATGATCGCCACGCCAAAGCTGGGATGATCGACATAAGCGTCGCCAGTGACGCAGATAAAATCCAGCTGTGAAATTCCCCGCGCCTCCATATCGGCGCGGCTGACAGGTAAAAACTGCTCCATATTAGAAAGGTTCCTTTTCTTCACTTTGACCCAGCGCACTGCTTGGATTCAGCGACATTTCCATCCATTGCGCGCGGCTGATGAGCACTTGACGCGGCTTGCTTCCCTCAAACGGGCCGACGATCCCCCTCGCCTCCATGTCATCGATGAGACGGGCCGCGCGGGCGTATCCAAGCTTCAGGCGGCGTTGCAGATAGGAGGTGGAAGCTTGTCCCGCATCCAGCACGCATTCGACTGCCTGAGCGAGCATCTCGTCGCATTCATCGTCCCCGGATTCCGACTTGTCGCTGTCGCCACCCTTGACGTTCTGCGCCTGCCGCTCGATTTCCTCCATGATCCCCTGATCATAATCAGCATTCTCGCTCCCTTTGATGAAGCCGACCACCTTCTCCACCTCCGGGTCGCTGGTAAAGCATCCCTGTACACGCAGGGGCTTGGGCATCCCGGTGGGATAAAACAGCATGTCACCGCGGCCAAGGAGCTTCTCCGCACCCGAACCATCGAGGATCGTACGGGAATCCACCTGCGAAGAGACGGCAAATGCGATACGAGAGGGGATGTTCGCTTTGATGACACCGGTAATTACGTCGACAGAGGGACGCTGCGTTGCAATCACAAGATGCATCCCAGCGGCGCGGGCCATCTGCGCCAGACGGCAGATACTGTCCTCCACCTCGCCTGGCGCGGCCATCATGAGGTCTGCCAGCTCGTCGATGATAATGACGATTTCCGGCAGCGGATCCATCTCTCCGCTGCTTCGCGCGGCATTGTTATACCCCTTCAAATCGCGGACATTATTGTCCGCAAACAACTTGTATCGATTGAGCATCTCCGTCACGGCCCAGCCCAGCGCGCCCGCCGCTTTACGCGGATCGGTCACCACCGGGATGAGCAGGTGCGGGATGCCGTTGTAAATCCCCAGCTCGACCACCTTGGGGTCGATCATAAGGATTCTCACCTCGTCCGGTGACGATTTATAAAGCAAGCTGATGATAATGGAGTTGATGCAAACCGACTTGCCGGAACCAGTTGATCCGGCGATGAGGAGGTGTGGCATCTTGGCTAGATCCGCCAACGTAATATTGCCGGCAATATCCTTGCCCAGCGCAACTGTCAAACGGCTCTGTGCGCCGGCAAACTCCTTGCTGTCTAGAATCTCGCGGATGGTGACAACGTCGACCACCTTGTTCGGTACCTCAATGCCGACAGCCGCCTTGTTCGGGATCGGCGCTTCGATACGCACACCGGCAGACGCCAGGTTCAAGGCAATATCATCGGACAGCCCGGTGATTTTACTGATTTTGACCCCCGCGGAGGGCTGCAGCTCATAGCGCGTCACCGTTGGGCCACGGGAAATATCGACAATCCGCGTCTGTACGCCGAAGCTCTTTAGCGTATCGACAAGCGTCGCAGCGTTCTGCTTCAGCTCTTCCGAAATATTGTCCGCGTTAGTTTCCTTCGGTGGATTGAGCAGATCCAGAGACGGAAAATTGTAAACAGCCACCTGGTCCTTATCCTGGTACAGCTTCGCCTCCTTGATCTCCTCCGAAACCGCTTGCGACTGTCCCGCAACTTCTGCGGCAGTCATCTTTTTATTGTCGGCGCCATTCTCCTCCATCGCTTTCTGAATCAGTTCCTCCAGCTGCGGCGACACTGGCTCCTTTTTCTGTTTGCCCAGCTTTTTCTGCGCCTCTTCCAGCGTCTCGATATCCAGCTGCTGGGAAGCCACCGGATGTTCCGGCATCTCCTCGTCGGGAGACGTTTCATTCTCCTTAAAGCCCGCGCACTTCTCCACGTCGAAGATTTCCCCCCGACGTCGCTTCTCCTGTCCCTGTAGGCGCCTTTGCTCATGATACTCGCTTAAATGCTGTCCCTGTGTTTTGATTCCCTTCCCTACCTTTTCGACCGGCTTGTAGACCGCATGGAAAAACTGCATCAGGGTTTTGCCGGACAGCAGCATAAAAAAAACAAAAAGCAGCAACGTCAATACCAACGTAGCGCCTATATTGCCGAACATGCTCATGAAGCTCCAACCAAGCAACGCACTGACCAGACCTCCGCCGCGCCATTGCGTCCCATTCTCGTACAAACGGGCCAGCTTGTCGATAAAATTATTCCCCTCCACAACGCCGACGGCCAGCACCTGAAACAGTCCGCTGAACAAAAGGATCATCACACCGCCGATGATCAGCTTGAAGGCGATAGTCTTGCTGGACTTGTCCATCGCAATCAGAACCGCGACGTAAATGATGATCGGCGCGACCAGCACCGAGGATATCCCAAACAGCCCCAAAATCACATGATGAAAAAATGTCCAGACATTGCTCCCCTTTATGTATGTCAGGCATAGAATAAGCACCCCGACCGCGAACAGGAGAATTGCGATCACCTGCCGGTGCTGTCCCAGCCCTTTTTTCGGCGGCGCCTTTTTCGGTGCCCGGCTGCTCCGCTTCTTTTGTGCGGATGAAACTGCCATGAATCAGCCTTCCCTTCTCAGTCATTCCAAAAAGATTCTATGTTATCCAATCCATCGCCGTCCAGGAAAGCGGACGGCCACAGATGTATACGGCCTTCCACTATCCGGCGACCGCGTTTTCAGCAAAGCCCGGCGTCTTCGGCTGCATCCATACAGGATCCTTATCCCATATGGGACAGCATATCCATTAACGTCTGCCCGGACAGATTTTCATAAAGCCCCACACCAATGGTCGCAAGCCCCAAAAGGAAGGTATAAATCCCGAAAATCTTAAACTTGTCCGACTTTACCAGCCAACGCACCATCTGAATGGCCAACAGCCCGACCAGTGCTGCAACGGCAAAGCCGACCAAAACCGGCACCCAATCTATTTGCAGGTCGGACGCCTGTACATCCTTTAACTCCAGCACACTGCCGCCGAGGATAGCGGGAATGCCCATGATAAACGAAAACTGCACCGCCGTCTCACGGGTGAACCCGCACAGCAGCCCCGCGGAAATCGTGGAACCGGATCGCGATACGCCCGGCAGCAGCGCAATCCCCTGAAAGGTACCGATCGTCAGGGAATCACGCACCGTCACATCGCCGTACTCCTTGCGTCCCTTGACGCAGCGGTCGGAGATAAAGAGCATCAGTGCCGTAAACAGAAAACAGACGCCTTCGATGATGATATCGTCGTCACTGGCAATGCCGGTAAAAATGTCTTTGAATATGTAGAAAACAAACAAGGGCAGGAGTGAAAGCAGTATCATCAGGATCATGCGCCGCTCTGCGTTCATCGTTTTCCATTTAAAACGCCTGAATTTCAACGTGAATAAATCGCCCAGCATACGGAAAGCTTCTTTAATAAGCGCCCAGATGGTCTTCCGGAAAGCAATAAAAACGGCGACTAACGTCCCCAGGTGCAGGACAATGGAAAACAAGAGCGCGCTTTCCCCATTCACCCCCGTGAAATGCTGCGTCAGGGATAGATGACCTGAACTGGAAACAGGCAAAAATTCCGTCAGCCCCTGTACAATGGCTTGGATAACAGCGTTAAAAATGGACATAAATACCTCCTAATATGTACGCTTTGCTACACATGCAGAGTATCGGTTATCCCGACATACCCTTTTGTGTACAGCATTCCGGAAGGAAACCCAGTTTCGGACTTCCTTCCGGCAGCAAATTCGGCTATTGGAAAGCTGTCGCACAACCGGGCTTCACACCCGATGCCCCTTGTTGCGTACGATTTTGAACGGGGTGCCCACCGCATACCGCGGATCCAGATAATCGTAAGGATTGGTCGAATCCAGACGGCACAGGATATATTCCTCTCCACGCCGAATGAAATCCAGCCGCCCTTGCTTTAAGGCAATGCTTTTGAACTCCAATGGGTGATGCTCGTCCAACATGACGTCATAAGCGCTGAGAATGGTATGCAGAATCATTGCCGCCGACCTTCTTCCTCCGGTTGAGAATCCTCTTCGACGTGTTCCTGCGCTTCACGCTCGTCAATCATGCGATACAGCTCCTCAATTGCGTCACTGAGCCCGCCCAGGGAATCGATCAGCCCTTCTGCGACCGCGCTTTCGCCGTCCAGAACCGTACCGACGTCCATCACCAGTTCGCCGGTGGTCATCATCAGTTCACGGAAGCGCTCTGCCGTAATGCGCGAGTTATCGGTGACAAATTTGACAATCCGTTCCTGCATCCTGTCAAAATAGGACAACGTCTGCGGCACACCAAGAACCAGGCCGTTCATGCGTACCGGATGAATGGTCATCGTCGCCGAAGGTACGATAAAAGATTTTTTCGCACAAACCGCTAGCGGGACGCCAATCGAATGCCCTCCACCCACCACGATGGATACCGTCGGCTTTTTCATCCCTGCAATCAGTTCTGCAATAGCAAGCCCTGCTTCCACGTCTCCGCCGACCGTATTCAGGATGATTACCAGCCCCTTGATGTTACGGTCCTGCTCAATAGCGACCAGAGCAGGAATCACATGCTCATATTTGGTTGTCTTATTTTGCGGGGGCAGGATATAATGCCCCTCCACCTGGCCGATAATGGTCAGGCAGTGAACCAGATGCTTCGCATTGGGCGTCGCGACCGCACCCGTTTCCAGGATACTGTCGGTCTGCTTCTGTGCGCTGTCATATTCGCCGTCTCCGGAATCATCGTCTTCAGACTGTTGCTCTAAGGACCGGATTTCGTCGGACTGTGTTTCTTCCTCCTGTTCGTCGAGCCAAAAACTTGTCATAATAAAATCCTCCCGTATGCGCATTCTGCATGTAAAACGCACCATTCCAAGGTCTGAAAAGGACATGCGCCCCCTTTTCGCCTAAAAGGTCCGGCTGCCGTACTGTTCTGCCGGCTTCCACACAGTTCTAGTGTTGCACACAGGTCGGATTTTATGCGGGAAGCGCCGAAAACGACGCTTCCCCACTTTACTTTGGTTATGAAATAATTATAGCATTTCCTCTCGGATTGTCAACTCAATGGCGCGTCACTCGCCTATTCGCGGAAACCTTTTGTCGTTTTTCCGCATCTTATCCTCGATGGCCGCAGATAGATCCACGCCAAGCCGGTTACAAAGCGAAAGCAGGTAGATTGCCACATCGGCAATCTCCTCCCTTGTATGCTCCGCTGTTTTGCCGTCCTGCATCAATCCGTCGCCTTCCTCGACGGTACACCACTGGAAAATTTCCATCAGCTCTGCCGCCTCGATAGCGACGCACATGGCAAGGTTTTTCGGGTTATGCGAAGCCTCCCAATCACGCGCATGCACAAATTCCGCGATGGCTTTTCTAATTTCTCCTATTGTCGTTTCCTGATCCTGCATCTGCCTCATCCTTTCTTCTTTCCAACCATTGTATCCATCATACCACAAGTACTATCCGTTTGACAGTACTCTCCCGCCAAAAAATTCTGTTTCCGTGTTTCTGCACAAAAAACAAACTGATTTTTTATGCAGTTTGCTCCCTTGTATTCCTAGCCCAAAGGTGATACACTTACCACAAGACGTCCCAATCATACTGACAGAAAGGAAACATTTCATGATGAACGACATTTTTGCAAAGGGCTACACCTACGGCTGGTGCGCAACCGCAGGAGAGTACCAGACCAAGGAAGCGGAAAAATCCCTTCGCCGGCTCAAACAGGACGGCGTGGACTATCTTTGCCTCGCCTTTTTTGCCTGGCAAGACACCTTCGCCTCCACCAATATCTATTTTGAATACGGCTACACCCCAACAGACGAGGATATCATCCATGTGATCAAAAAGGCGCACCAACTGGGGATGAAGGTCTGCCTCAAGCCTGTCGTCAACTGTAAAGACGGCACCTGGCGCGCGCAAATCACCTTCCCGGGCGGCTCCCAGTACTGGGCGAAATGGTTCGATTCCTATACGCGTTTTCTGCTGCATTACGCAAAGCTCGCAGAAAAATATGGCTGCGAAATGTTCTGCACCGGCTGTGAAATGAACACAATGAACCAGCAGTCCTCTTACTGCCGTGACATGATTGCCGCCGTCCGCGACGTTTACAGCGGCGTAATCATGCATAACGTCAACCACGGCGCGGAGATGGAGGCCGACTGGCTGGATCTCGTAGACGTTGTTGGTATCAGCGGCTATTATCCGGTGATTACCGAGGAGGACAGCAGCAAGGACACTATGGTGAAATTGTGGAAGGAAAAGAAAAAAATCGTCGAAGCCACCCACAATAAGTATGGGAAACCCGTCATGTTCGCAGAAATTGGTATGCGCAGCGAGAAGGGCTGTGCCGCCTATCCATGGGACTGCGCGTCTGAACGCGACATGCCTGCCGATCAGCAGGAACAGGCGGACTTTTATGCATCGGCAATGGAAGTCTTCTGGGATGAGCCATGGTTCAGCGGCTTTTTCTGGTGGGATTGGCCCGCAATTCCCTACAGCCTGCGTAAAGTGAAAAAGGATAAGTCCTTCTGTATCTACGGCAAGCTTGCCGAGGAAGTCCTAAAGGACTGGTATACAAAGAAATAGCACCTTAATACAGCTAAAAGCACCGTATAGAATCCATCTATACGGTGCTTTTCTATTAAATGCTTTAGCACAACAAGAGCCCCCAGCTCGGCTGTGGAGAGTAAATAAACATTAGATTCAAGTACCGAGCGAAGCGAGATATAAACAGCAATTTTGCTACATAAGAAAAGCTGTGTTAGTACGCAAAGGCCCGTTTACGGGTTGTGGGGCAAGTGATGCAAGTGGTAGATCTTTTCAGTGCCTCTTGAGAGGCTTGCCGATACGATGCCCTTCTAGGGCTTCCTCAAGCCCCCGGCTTTGTCGGGGGGCATGACTCTCACTTCGTCCTGCTAGAAAATGCAAACAGGATGGACACAGACATCCGGATACCTCTCCAGCGCATCATTTTCCTGCAGGACACTACGTCGGTGAAAAAGCGTTTTATAGGTTTTCGACGACAAGCCGCCCCATTTCGGAACCGGACACCTGTTTCATGCCTTCGCTCATAATGTCGCCGGTACGGTAGCCCATATCCAGCACCTTGGAGACGGCATTTTCAATGTCGGCCGCTTCCTTCTCCATGTCGAAGGAGTAACGCAGCATCATCGCAGCGGACAGGATCGTTGCAATCGGATTGGCCTTGTCCTGACCAGCGATGTCCGGCGCCGATCCATGGATCGGCTCATACAGGCCGCGACTGCCCTCTCCAAGGCTGGAGGACGGGATCATACCGATGGACCCCGTGACCATGCTCGCCTCGTCGGACAGGATGTCACCGAACATGTTCTCTGTCACGATAACGTCAAACTGGCCCGGATTGCGAACCAGCTGCATCGCCGTGTTGTCGACCAGCATATCGTTAAACTCCACATCCGGATATTCTTCCGCGACGCGATGCAGCACCTTCCGCCACAAACGGGAGGTATCCAGGATGTTCGCCTTGTCGACGGAAGTGACCTTTTTGCGACGTTTCCGCGCCATGTCAAACGCAACGCGGGCGATCCGCTCGATTTCCTTCTCATTGTATATCAGGGTGTCAACAGCAGTCTCGACGCCATTCTCATCCAGATAGGTCTTGCGGTCGCCGAAATAAAGCCCGCCGATCAGCTCGCGTACAATGACAAGATCCAGCCCGTTCTGAACACTCTCACGGCTCAGCGGACAGGCGTCCTCCAGCGACTTGAAGAGCTTGGATGGACGGATGTTCGCAAACAGCCCCAGCGCGCTTCTCAGGCCCAGCAACGCCTTCTCCGGACGGCGGGAGCCCTCCAGGTTGTCCCACTTAGGGCCGCCCACAGCGCCCAGCAGAACGCTGTCACTTTTCAGACAAATGTCAATCGATTCCTGCGGGAGCGGCTCACCGGTCTGGTCGATGGCGCACCCCCCTGCGAGGACGTCGGTAAAGGTGAAGCTGTGCCCATATTTTTTCCCAATGGCTTCCAGCACCTTGATGGCTTCGCCTACAATTTCAGGGCCGATCCCGTCGCCCTTGACCACTGCAATGGTTTTGTTCATGACCGTTCATTTCCCTTCGCTTTATTTTACTTTGATGGAATTAATAAGCCCACCCTTGTTCATGATGTCTTTGATGAAATCCGGGAAAGGCTGCGCCTGGTAGGTCTCCCCTTTGGTGACGTTTGTGATGACGCCGGTGTCAAAGTCAATGGACACTTCGTCGCCGTTTTCGATACGCTCCGCGGCCTCACGGCATTCCAGAATCGGCAGGCCAATGTTGATGGCGTTGCGGTAGAAGATGCGTGCGAAGGTTGCTGCAATGACACAGGCAATCCCGGAAGCCTTGATGGCGATCGGTGCATGTTCGCGGGAAGAGCCGCAGCCGAAGTTGTTATGCGCGACCATAATGTCGCCCGCCTTTACCTTGTGGATAAACTCCTTGTCGATATCCTCCATGCAGTGGGACGCCAGCTCCTTATGGTCGGAGGTGTTGAGGTATCTGGCGGGGATGATCACGTCGGTATCGACGTTGTCACCGTATTTATGTACGATTCCATGTGCGTTCATCTATGCTTTCCTCCCTTTTCTTATAACACTTCGCTGACGTCGGCGATTTTGCCCGCAATAGCGGACGCTGCCGCGATCGCCGGGCTCGCTAGGTAGACCTCGGAATTGACGTCGCCCATCCGCCCGACAAAGTTACGGTTTGTGGTGGCAACTGCGCGCTCTCCCGCAGCCAGGATCCCCATATGTCCGCCCAGGCAAGGGCCGCAGGTCGGGGTAGAGACGGCGCAGCCGGCGTCAACGAAGATTTGGAACAGCCCCATATTCATCGCTTCCAGCCAAATTTTCTGCGTCGCCGGGATAACAATGCAGCGTACACCCTTAGCCACTTTTTTACCTTTGAGGATTTTCGCCGCTACGACCAGATCCTCGAGCCGCCCGTTGGTACAGGAGCCGATGACAACCTGGTCAATTTTGACGTCGCCGACTTCATCGATTGTTTTGGTGTTCTCCGGCAGATGCGGGAAGGCAACGGTCGACTTGATCTGGGACAGGTCGATGTCGTACACAGCGTCGTACTCCGCGTCGTCGTCGGCCCGGTAGATCTTGTATTCCCGTGTGACGCGCTCTCCAAGGTAAGCGGTCGTCACTTCGTCCACCTCAAAGATACCATTCTTCGCGCCGGCTTCGATCGCCATATTGGCCATGCACAGTCTATCGTCGATGGACAGGTTTTTCAGTCCCTCTCCGGAAAATTCCATCGATTTATATAGCGCGCCATCGACGCCGATCATGCCGATGATATGCAAGATGACGTCCTTGCCGCTGACCCATTCATTCAGCTTGCCAGTGAGGTTAAACTTGATTGCGGACGGCACCTTAAACCAAGCTTCTCCCGTCGCCATGCCCGCCGCCATATCGGTGGAACCAACACCGGTCGAGAAAGCGCCCAGCGCGCCGTAGGTGCAGGTATGAGAGTCGGCGCCGATGACGAGCTCGCCTGCAGCGACCAGTCCTTTTTCCGGCAGCAGGGCATGCTCTACGCCAACCGTACCGGTATCGTAAAAATTGACGACCCCCATCTCATCGGCAAAGTCCCGGCACAGCTTGCACTGCCCCGCCGCCTTGATGTCCTTGTTCGGGGTGAAATGGTCCATGACCATCGAAACCTTTTCCTTATCGAACACCTCAGTAAAGCCTGCTTTGCGGAATTCGTTGACAGCCACCGGCGACGTGATATCGTTGCCCAGCACCATGTCCAGCTTGGCACGGATCAGCTGTCCGGCCACGACCTTGTCGAGTCCCGCGTGTGCCGCCAGGATTTTCTGGCTCATCGTCATACCCATTGTGTGAAGCACTCCTTTTTCTCATTCTTTATCAATCTAACCGTACGTCCGACTGTGCGTCGTAACGGGTCAATTTATACTGGATAGCGTCCACGAGCGCAATCAGGCTCGCGTTGATGATATCGGCGGAGACACCGACCGTTCGCCATACGGCTTCCCCATCGGTGGACTCAATCAAAACCCGCACCTTGGAGGCGGTAGCGTCCTTCCCATCGAGGACGCGCACCTTGTAGTCGATCAGCTTGACGTCCTTCAGCGAGGGGTAAAACACCTCCAGCGCCTTCCGCAGCGCGCGGTCGAGTGCATGTACAGGGCCTTCCCCCTCGTCTGCGGTGATTTCATATCGTTCTCCCACCCGTACTTTGACCATCGCGCTGGAACGGTTGCGCAGCTCGGCGGTACTCTGTTCCCCGATGATCTTGAAATTTTCCAGGCTGAAGAAGTTTCGCAGACGTGACAGGTGCCGTAGGACAATCAATTCAAAGCTGGCGGTCGCCGCTTCAAACTGATAGCCGTCATATTCCAAACGCTTCAGCAGATCCATCAGCTGTGATGTCTCCGGTGAATCCTTGGTCAGGTCGGGCGCAACTTCGTTGATACGGCTCAGCAGCGCGGTACGGCCCGCAACCTCGGAAATCAACACATTCCTTTTGTTGCCAACGCTTTCCGGCGGCACATGCTCGAACGACGCTGAGTTTTTCAATACACCGTCGACATGCATCCCTGCCTTGTGGGCAAAAGCACTACGCCCAACGAACGGCATGCCCGCCGTCAGCGGGATATTCGCGATATCCGCAATAAAGCGCGCCGTCTTGGTTAGCTGCACCATCTGCTCCTGTGGGACGCAACGGCACCTCCGCTTCAGCTGAAGATCGCCGATGACGGTGGAAAGGTTGGTGTTGCCGCATCGTTCCCCAATACCGATAAACGTCCCCTGCACCTGCCGCGCGCCCGCACGGACAGCGCAGATGCTGTTGGCGACGGCACAACCGGCGTCATTGTGGCAGTGAATGCCGACGCAAACGCTGACAGCGCCGGTTGCCGCACGGGTGATGGCCTCCACCTCGTCAGGGAAGCAGCCGCCGTTTGTGTCGCAGAGGACGACGGCGGAAGCGCCGGCCTCTTGGGCCGTTCTCAGCGTTTGCAGCGCATAGTCCGGATTGGCTTTGTAGCCGTCGAAAAAGTGCTCAGCGTCAAACATGACCTCCCGCCCCTGTGCCTTCAGGTAGGAGATGGTATCGGCGATCATCTCCAAATTTTGCTGTAAGGTCGCGTGGAGAATGTCGGTGACATGCAGGTCCCAGCTCTTGCCAAAGATACAGACAACCTCTGTATCCGCCGTCAGCAGTGCACGGACATTATTGTCCTCACTTGCAAGGACATTCTTGCGCCGCGTCGAGCCGAAGGCGACGAGCCTGGCATGGGTAAACGGCTTTTCCTTGGCCCGCAGAAAGAACTCCATATCCTTTGGGTTGGAACCGGGATTTCCCGCTTCGATATAATCGACGCCGAACCGATCCAGCTCCCGTGCAATATTCAGTTTATCCTCTACGGTAAAATTAACATTTTCGCCCTGCGCTCCATCACGAAGCGTCGAATCGAAAATCTGTATTTTTTCGTCCTCCATACTTTCCACCTCTTTTCCGAAAGATGTCCCCCCTCAGGGATTACCAGCGTTCCAATGCCGAAATCCCCGTCCGAACCAGCTTGCGGATCCCATAAGGCTTGAGCAGTCGGACAAAATTATCGATCTCGGTCACGCGCCCGGTCAACTCCAGGATCAGGCTATCGGAGGAAACGTCGATAATTTTTGCCATAAAAAGATTGGCAATCTGGATCAGCGAAGAGATACTGTTTTCACTATTTCCGACCCTTACCATAATATGATCGCGGCAAACGCGCTTGTCCGGCAGAAGATCGATAACTTCCCGAATATCCACCAGCTTCAGAAGCTGCTGCTCGATTTGCTGCAACGTGTCGTTGTCACAGTCCACAACGATTGTCATACGGGAAATGTGGGGATCCTCCGTCTGTGCCGCGTTGATGGACGAAATGCTGTAGCCGCGCCGGCTGAATAACCCGCATACACGCAGCAGCACGCCCGAATTGTTGTCCGCCAGGACGGATAAAACGTGTTTCATAATTGTAAGATCCTTTCTTTTCCAAGCATCAATCGTCAATTTCGATTTCCATGATAGGCTCGTCGATCGCGGCGCCGGCCGGCACCATCGGCAAAACATTGATATCCTTGTCAATGACACAGTTAATCAGCACCGGCGCATCGGTCGCGAGCGCTTCCTTCAGTACCGGCTCGATGTCGCTTTTTTTGTCAATCCGCAAAGCTTTCACACCAAATGCCTGTGCGAGCATTTCGTAATCGGTGGGACGGTCGAGCGTTGTCTGAGAAAAGCGTTTTCCGTAGAACAGGCGCTGCCACTGACGCACCATGCCCAGGACGTTATTGTTGAACAAAAGCTCAATCACCGGGATATTGTACTTGGACACCGTGACCAGCTCATTGCAGTTCATATGGAAGCTGCCGTCGCCGGCGACGTTGATCACACGTTTGTCCGGATTGGCTACCTGTGCACCGATGGCAGCGCCCAGGCCATAGCCCATCGTGCCCAACCCGCCGGATGAAGCAAACTGCCGGGGATGGCGGAAATGGTAAAACTGCGCCGCCCACATCTGATGTTGGCCGACCTCCGTCGTCAGAATGGCGTCGGAGTTGGTCAGGCGGTCAAGGGTTTCGAGCACATCCTGCGGGAGAACGCTTTCCTCATCGGTGCCCTTCTGTTCCAGCGGATAGATTTCCTTCCAGGACCGGATCAAATCCATCCATTCCGGATGCGGGTCAGCGCCCTTTTCCCTCAGCGCGGCGTTAAGGTCGGTCAAGACCGCCTTGACGTCGCCGAGGATACGGTGATCCACCTTGATATTCTTATTAAATTCTGCGCCGTCAATGTCGATATGTATGATTTTCGCATTCGGGGCAAAGGAAGCGATATTGCAGATGACGCGATCACTGAAGCGCGTCCCAATACCAATGAACAGATCGCAATCCGTAATGGCCAGCGACGCTGTTTTTGTGCCATGCATGCCCAGCAGCCCCATATAGTGCTCGTCCAAGCTGTCGAAACCGCCCTGCCCCATCAAGGAGGAGGAGACGCAGGCATCGGTCAGGCTGACGAAGTCCTTCACCTGCTGTGCCGCACCGGAAAGGATGACGCCGCCGCCTGTATAGACAAACGGCCTCTCCGACGCCCGGATCATCTCAGCGGCACGGTCAATATCGGACTGGGTATAGTGGTTGGCATCTTTCAGTGGCAATGGCGCAGCGGCGTGGTACTCACACGCATTTGCCGTGATGTCCTTGGGAATATCGACGAGGACAGGGCCTTTCCTTCCTTCATTGGCAATTTGGAAAGCGCGCCGGATGGTCGAGGCAAGATCCTCCACCCTCTCGACCATAAAATTGTGTTTGGTCACCGGCATTGTGATCCCTGTGATATCAACTTCCTGGAAGCTATCCAGCCCCAGTAGGTTGACTGCAACGTTCCCTGTAATCGCAACGAGCGGGACCGAGTCCATGTAAGCGGTTGCGATACCGGTAACGAGATTTGTCGCACCGGGGCCCGATGTTGCTATAACGACACCTGTTTTCCCGCTGGTACGGGCGTAACCATCGGCAGCATGGCAGGCGCCCTGCTCATGCGCGGTCAGGATATGGCGGATCTTTCCGCTGTACTCATACAAGGCGTCGTAGATATTTAAAACTGCGCCTCCAGGATAACCGAAGACGGTGTCGACTCCTTGTTCGAGGAGACATTCAATCAAGATTTGTGCCCCTGTTAATTTCATTTCATTACCATCCTTTTACAGTAGGAATAAAAAAGCCTTCATCCCATTAAGAGACGAAGGCTTTGCTTCCGTGTTACCACTCTTATTGCCGCAGACGCGGCCTCTCACTGCGCGCGAAATCCTCGCCCGCACTCCGATAACGGGGAGAAACCGGTACCAGCTACTCTCTTCCAACACAGATTTCACCTGACTGCTCGAGGGTGAGCGCGCCCAAACCATATGCGGCGTTTTCCAGCAGCCAACGCCTCTCTGAAGCATATCCGGCTCCAGCGCAATCCCTGTCCATGCATTTACATTCATCTGGAACTTAGCCTTTTACAGGCCAAACTCCTTTCCTGTTTTCATCTATTATACTGAAAAGCGGCTCGAATGTCAAGAGCCAAATGCAACATCATCACGGCTTTCTCCGACTGGAGGCCAAAAGTTCCAGCGCTCCCTCGAGCATGGTACGCGTCTGGCTGCTGCCTCCCATGATACGTGCGATTTCCCGCAACCGTCCGTCCTCATCCAACGGAAGGATTTGCGTAAACGTCCGCCCATCGCGGACACTTTTCTCGATCAACAGATGCGCGTCCGCCCGGACGGCAAGCTGAGCCAAATGCGTCACGCACAATACCTGACGGTAAGCGGCAATTTCCTGCAATTTCTGTCCAATCCGCTCTGCCGCAAGCCCGCTGACACCCGCGTCAATCTCATCGAAAATCAGCGTGGGAACGTCATCCTTATCCGCCAAAACCGTTTTGATTGCAAGCATAATGCGGGAAAGCTCTCCACCCGACGCAATCCGCGCCATCGGGCGCGGAGCCTCCCCCGCGTTCGCTGAAATGAGGAATTCCACATTGTCCATCCCATCAGCGCCCAGCTCAGGCGCTACATGGAACGCGCACTCCAACCTAACACCCGGCATATTCAAAAAGGCGAGCTGCTCACATACCTGTCCAGAAAAACGATCGGCAGCCTGCCGACGCGCACAGCTTAAGGACTGCGCGGCAGCCTGCGCCTGCGCAAAAACTTGCTCACGTTCCCGGTTCAGTTGCTGCAACGTATCTTCCGCAGTTTCAATCTGCGCTAACTGGGCTTTCGCATCTGCAAGATGTTCCAGGGCAGCTTCCGCGCTGCCCCCATACTTCCGTGTGGTATGACGTATCAAGTCAAGCCGGTCTTCTACATAATCCATACGTGCCGGATCGGTGTCGGTATCGCTGAGATAGGAAGCGATATCATGCATAATGTCATCCAGTTCCGTTCCCGCGGCGTTCAAGCGCTGCGCCAAAGAAGGCAGCTCCGCATATATGTCGCCCAAAGCTCCGATCTCATCCGCGGCACTGGAACAGAGCGCCACTGCACCGTCACCGTCATCCCCGCCGCTGAGACAATCATAAGCCGCCTGCAGATTGGACAGAATTTGTTCCGCACCCCGAATACGCCTCAGCTCAGCCGTCAAAAGCTCCTCCTCGCCGGCCTCCAGCTGCGCGCTTTCGATTTCCTCGATTTGGTAAGACAACATATCCACCTTCTGCGCCTTTTCCGACTCACTTATCTGCAACGCGCCGATTTCGCCGTCCAGTGCGCGCAAACGGCGGTAAGGCTCCTGATACGCCTCTACCAGAGGCTGCAACTCCCCGAATGCGTCCAGAATGGAGAGGTGCCGCTGCGGATCCAGCAGGATCTGGCTGTCATGCTGCCCGTGGATATTCACCATCCCGGAAACAATGTCGCGTAAAACGCTTCTGGTTGCCGGGCGTCCGCCGATGCGGATACTCCCCTTCCCGTCCGACTGAATTTCCCTGGAAATAATCAGTTCACCGTCTTCTTCCTCATAGCCGTAGGATGCCAGCTTCTCCCGGCAGCTCGATGGCAAATCGGAAAAGACGGCGGAAATAAACGCACGGCTTGCGCCGGTACGAATCATGTCCTTCGAGACGCGCTGCCCGGAAATCGCATTTATCGCGCCAATCAGGACGGACTTGCCCGCACCGGTTTCGCCAGTAAAGACATTGAGCTGAGGACCGAAGGAAACGGACGCCTTTTCAATCACCGCCACATTCTGAATAAACAGCTCTTTGAGCATCCCATCACCCGCTTATTTTGCAATCAGTTTTTTAAGTTCCCTGACTAAATTGACCGCGTGGCCTTCCGTCCGCATCAGGATGAAAATGGTATCATCCCCCGCAATGGTTCCGACGATACCGGCGTATTCCATCGTATCCAGGACAGCGCAGGCGGCCATCGCCATCCCTGTATAACATTTGAGGACGACGGTATTGAGGGCGTAATCAATTTCTTTAATCGAATGGATGAAGATAGAGCGGTAGCTGTTGTCGCTTTCATGAGAAGGACGGGCTTGCACATATTTATGCTCCTCATCCTTAATCAGGCACAGTTCCTTAATATCGCGCGAAACCGTCGCCTGTGTGACGTCATACCCATGTCCGCGCAGAAGGTTCATCAGCGCTTCCTGCGTTTCCACTCGGTTTTGCTCGATGAGCTCTAAAATTTTCGCCTGTCTTTTATTTTTCATCGGGCGGATACGTCCTTTCCACAGTCATTTTCCTTCCCCAATACACGCTTTGGAGACCCAAACCGCATTCGCAGAATGGAAGTGATAGCTTTCCCAATTATTATACCATGCAAATACACGATTTTCAAACGGGAATTCATCCCGCCACACCAGACATTACCGCCCCTTTAACTTTTTATTGAGGACATCATAAAAATCCTTCCCATGCAGGCAAATGAAACGTGCAGCCTCCTTCGCCCGTTGGATGACGATACGGTCGCCGGGCTCAAGCATAACCGGCTCCTCACCGTCTACTGACAAGGACATACGCGGGGTAGTGTCCGGTATGCTGAGTTCTAGTGTCCGACGCGCGTCGAAAAGCATGGGACGCGCAGATAAGGAGTGCGGACAAATCTGGGAAACCAGAATACTTTCCACCCGCGGATCCACGATAGGGCCGCCGGTGGAAAGAGAATAGGCGGTAGAGCCGGTCGGTGTAGAAAAAATCATTCCGTCCGCGCGCAAGTCGGACACGATCGCCCCACCACAGGTCAAACGAAAGCCCGCGATACCGGTCGGCGCGTTTTTCCCCACCACCGCATCATTGAGGGCTGAGAATCGTCGAGCACAACCGCCTTTCCGATCCAATGTTACCTGTAGCAGCATCCGTTCTTCCACAGCATAAGCGCCTTGTGTCAGGCAACGCAACAACGACAGTTCATCCGGATCCAGCAGCGCCAGGAACCCAAGTTTCCCAACGTTTAAGCCAAGCAGGGGCTTTTGGGTATGGAGCACCCGTTTGGCGCAATGGATTAATGTGCCGTCCCCACCGATGGTCAGGATACAGTCCGCTTCTGGTGCGAGGGTATCGAAGTCGCCAAAGACTGCCTTTTCCCGAAACTCCTGCAGCAAAGGGCATAGCGACGCATCCAGCATAACGTTGACCTTCAACGTATGCAGGACGCATAAAGCGTCTTTCAGTACAGCAACGCAATTCTTTTTCTCAAGATTTGGGTACAGCAGAATCCTCACCGGCAAAAGCTCCTTCCCTTTACAGATGTTCCCTTGCCTCCTGCTGTGCGCGTCGGACAAGTTCTTTTAAGTCCGGCAAAGCTGTCCGGATAGGCTGTTTGGCCAAATACAACAAAAACTCGATATTCCCTTCCGGTCCTTTGATCGGGGAAAAATCCAGTCCAACCGCGTGGAAGCCTGCTGTTTGGAGCTGCGCCAGCACACTGCGTAAAACGTCGACGTGTACTTTTGCATCACGAACCACACCTTTTTTGTTCAAAGCCGCACGCCCCGCCTCGAACTGCGGTTTGACCAGTACCACTGCCCGCCCGTCCGTATCCAGCAGCGCATACAAACAAGGCATGACATACGCAAGCGGGATAAAGGAAAGATCTGCAGTCAGAAAATCTACGCCGCCCCCGACGTCCTCGGGCGCAACGCTGCGAATATCTGTGCGCTCCATCGCAACGACCCTTATGTCGGAGCGCAGCGAAGCGTGCAGCTGATCCCGGCCAGAATCGATAGCGTATACCTTTGAGGCGCCGTGCTGTAGCATGCAGTCGGTGAAACCGCCTGTCGAAGCGCCAGCGTCGGCGCATACCTTTCCTGCCAAACAGATGCCGAAAACCTCCAGCGCCTTTTCCAACTTCAATCCGCCTCGGCTAACATAGCGGCAAACCTCCCCACGGATTTCAATCTGATCGGCACTTTCTATTAGCTGGCTCGCTTTAACGGCTACCCGCCCGTTGACATAGACGACCCCTTTTTGGATCGCTTCCTTGGCGCGGTCCCTGCCGGAAACATACCCGCGGGAGACCAAAGCAGCGTCCAAGCGGACAGTTTCCATCGTATTCCTCCCTTGTATCTGTGTCATGTAGAAATACTTTACATCGCTTCAGATACCCTTTTTACCTGCATCAGGACTTTTTGTACAATGCTGTCAACATCCAAACCTAAAATCTGAAGCGCTCGTTGTACTTTTGCCTGCGGTATGAAACGGTCGTCAATTGCCGTTATGTCGGCATGTCCTTGCCATCCGGCCATCGCTAGGCGTGTCAGCAAATTTTGTGAAACTCCTCCGCTCCATACGCCTTCTTCAAAGAAAAAAACATAGGAATAGCCGGTTAAAATATCCATAACCTCCCCGTCTACAGGGCAGATACGGGTCAACTTTAACAGCGATACTGCGACCCCGTGCTCACGCAGGCACTGTGCCGCCTGGTAGACCGCCCAAAATTCACGCCCATAGGTAAGCAGGATGACATCCCCGCCGCCATTTTGATAAACGTAATTATCAGAGGAAAAGGCTTCCTCGTCATATGGATGACGGTCATTACCGCGCGGATACCGAACCGCAACAACCCCCTGTGTCCGATACAGCGCGGTATGCAGACAATTTCGTAGTTCGAGGTAACTGGACGGAGAGAAGATGGTCACGCCAGGAATGGCACTCAGCAGCGATACGTCAAAAACACCCTGATGGGTTTCACCGTCCTCGCCAACTACGCCGGCACGGTCGACGCCAAGCACGATATGCGTCTTTTCAATAGCGGCGTCATGCAGGATTTGATCATACGCGCGCTGCAAAAACGTCGAATAGACACAGAAGACCGGCAACATTCCGCTGACGGCCAGCCCTGCCGAAAAGGTAACGGCATGCTGTTCCGCGATACCAACATCGAAGAAACGCTCCCTGTGATCACGGGCGAAATACTGCAATCCGGTGCCATATTTCATCGCAGCAGTAACCGCACAGATTTTATCGTCCTGATCGGCAATCCTGGAAAGCTCCCGCCCAAATTCGCAAGAAAAGGAATCCTCACAATAGTTATCCTCGTCGCTGCCTTTTTGAGCGTCAAAATTGGAAACACCGTGATAAGCGCCCGGATTTTGTTCGGCAAATGAATAACCCTTCCCTTTTTTCGTACAGACGTGTATCAATACCGGTTTGTCAAAGTTCTTGGCGTTCTCCAGCGTTTCTGTCAAGTCACGCAGATTGTGCCCGTCCACCGGCCCCAAATAGGTAAAACCCAGACTTTCGAAAATAGTACTGCGGAAAATCAGCTCTTTCAAGGCAGATTTCGAGGATAGCAACGCGTTTTTCAAGCGTTTTCCGATCACCGGCGTTTTGTCCAGCGTTTTTTCCACCGACCGCTTCATCCGCAGATAGCCTTTTCTCCCGCGAATATTCGAAAGGTACTTGGCGAAAGCGCCGACATTTTTTGAAATGGACATATCGTTGTGATTGAGAATAACAATCAACCGGTCGTTGCCTTTTCCCGCATCATTGAGCGCCTCGTAAGCCATGCCGCCGGTTAATGCACCGTCTCCGATGATAGCCACGACATAGTTTTGCTTTTTCTGTAGCTGCCCGGCGCGCGTCATACCAAGCGCAGCGGAGATTGAGGTGCTGCTATGGCCGGCGATAAACGCATCATGCTCGCTTTCCGACCTCCGTGTGAACCCGGACAGCCCTCCTTCCTGACGCAGCGACGCAAAACGTTCCCTACGCCCGGTCAATAACTTGTGCGTATAGGATTGATGTCCCACGTCCCAGACAAACTTATCCTCAGGCGAGTCGAAAACACGGTGCAGGGCGACAGTCAGCTCCACGACTCCCAAATTGGACGCCAGATGCCCGCCGGTCTGCGAGACCGTATGAATCAGCACTTGCCGAATTTCCTCGCACAGCTGCGGAAGCTGCTGCGGTGTAAGTTTTTTGACGTCTGCCGGGGAATCAATTCCCGACAGCAGGCTTTTATCTGCCATTTCAAACATCCCTATCTATCATAAAAGTATCCTGCAGCTCTGTTAGCTCACAGGTACCAGTAAAGCGGTAATCATCCCCAACAAAGCGCCGCCCAAAACTTCAAAGGGCGTATGTCCTAGGAATTCTTTCAGCGGCTCGCTATCTTCTTCATCTTCATCAATGTATTTTCGCATCTTGTTCAGTTCTTTCGCGTGTTCACCTGCCGCACGACGTACACCTGTTGCGTCGTACATGACGATCATCGCCAGAATAAACGCAATCGCGAATTCCACCGAACCAAGCCCTACCTTACGCGCCACCGCAATGGCCGTCGCACATACCAAAGCGGAATGGGAGCTGGGCATCCCGCCCGCCCCCACCAGGCGTTGCGCGTCAAATTTCCGGTTTACAATAAAATATATGATTGTCTTAAGCACCTGTGCGGAAAACCAGGAAATCAGCGCGGTCATCAGCACGTAGTTGTAAACAATATTTCGCAACGGTCCCATGTATCCTCCAGCCTTTCGGTGACATCATCACTGTCTCTTAATGGGTACGACGCAGCATGGACTGGGTAAGCTGTGTCAGAAACCCGTCCCGGTCGATCCCCTCCAGCAGATCCACCGCTTCGTTGGATAGCTTTTCAGCCATCTTTTTGGAAGCGTCCAACCCCAGCAGCGTCACAAATGTCGTCTTGCCATTGGCGGCATCGCTCCCGATCGGCTTGCCCATTTCCTGCTCATCACCGGTCACATCGAGAATGTCATCGATAATCTGAAAAGCCAATCCCAGCTTCTGCGCATACTGATCCGCTTTGGTACACATGGCATCCTCCCCGCCGGCACAGATGACCCCCATGACACAAGACGCACGGATAAGCGCTCCCGTTTTCAGGGCATGCATCTGCTGCAGGCGTTCATATGAAATGGTCCTGCCTTCACTTTCCAGATCGATAACCTGCCCGCCAATCATCCCCATCGTACCAGTCCGCTCAGCCAGCAGCGCAGCAGCTTTGACGGCACGATCCGCGTGGTTCCCTGCGCCTTGGGCGCACAGCTCGAATGCTTTGACGATCAACGCGTCTCCGGCAAGGACAGCAATGTCCTCGCCGAACACCTTATGACAGGATGGCTTGCCGCGGCGAAAATCGTCGTCGTCCATACACGGGAGATCATCGTGTATCAGCGAGGAGCAATGGATCATCTCCAGTGCGCAGGCAAAAGGCAGCGCGTAATCAACGTCGCCACCCGCCAGACGGCACCACTCCAGCGTAAGAACCGGACGAAGCCTTTTTCCGCCCGCCGTCATACTATAGCGCATCGCATCCAGTACGCTTTTTTGCGCAACCTCCTGCGGCGCACGCAGCTGTTGCTCCAAAAAAGCGTCTATCTGATTCAAATAGCTGTGCATCGTTATCATTTGATACGTCCTTCTTTTAATCTTTTTCATCCGCCAAAGCTTCCTGAGGTTCCGCAGTAGATTCATCCGCTGAGGCAGTCAGTTGCTCCACCCGAAGCTTCGCCTGACTGAGCTGTTCCTTGCAGAAAGCAGCAAGGCGCGTCCCTTCCTCGAATAGCTTCAGCGATTCCTCTAAAGGAAGGTCGCCCTTCCCCAGCGCGGCCAGGATTTCCTCCAGCCTCGCCGACGCCTTTTCATATGTCCAATCCTGATTGTCCACCTTAGCCATTTTGATTCCTTTCCACTGTAGCGACTGCCTCTACCTTTGCCCGCAAGCTTCCGTCGGCAAGGCGGACGTCGATGATATCTCCCGTTTCGATTCCAGCTACGCTACGTAGCGCTTTCCCTTCTTGGAAGGCAATAGCGTACCCCCGCAGGAGCACACCAAGGGGAGAAAGCGCCTGCAGCATTTCCATACGTTTCATCAGCACTACTTCAGACTCCCGCAACCTGGCATGCATCGTCTGCGACAACTGCTCCAGCAGGGCATCCGTCCGGCTACCCTGCATATCAATCACCTTGGAAGGGGAAAGCGCATCAAGGCGCTGCCGGAAGACGTCCAGACGCGCGCCATGTGCAGCGATAACGCGCAGAATAGCTTGCGCCATCTGCTGCTGGGCGCTGTCCACCTGCGCAGACAGCGCCGTCACATCTTCGGTCGCCAGCTCCGCCGCGGCCGACGGTGTAGGCGCTCGCAGGTCCGCAGCAAAATCGGCGATGGTAAAGTCGATTTCATGTCCCACTGCTGAAATCACAGGGATATGTGAAGCAAAGATTGTACGTGCTACCATCTCGTCGTTGAAGCACCATAGATCCTCCATCGATCCGCCGCCGCGCCCGACGATCAAAACGTCGCAATCCGTATCCTGCGCCGCGCGGATAGCTCTGCAGATGGACTGCGGCGCTTCAATGCCCTGCACCAGCGCCGGAAATACTTTGACCGTACCGATGGGATAGCGCCGCCGTAAAATATTCAGAATATCCTGTAACGCGGCTCCGGTCGGTGATGTGACGACGCCGATGACAGCGGGCGTACGCGGAATGGGTTTTTTATGCGCCGGATCAAACAGCCCTTCCTGGGACAGCTTCTGTTTGAGCTGCTCAAACGCCAGATAAAGCGCCCCTACCCCGTCCGGCTCGATACTGGTTGCATAAAGCTGGTACACGCCGTCCCGTTCAAAGACGTTGACGTCCCCTCGCACCAGGACACACTGCCCGTTCTCCGGAACAAACGGCAGCTTGACGGCATTTCCCCGGAACATAACGCATTTAACGCTACTGGACTCGTCTTTGAGGGTAAAATAGTAATGCCCGGACTTGATGTGGTTGGTGAAATTGGAGATTTCACCCTTGACGGTTATCCCCCGCAGCTTTTCGTCGTTGCGGATACGGATGGCGATATATTTGTTCAGCTGCGAAACCGTCGCGACAATGGCTGCCATACGGCGCCTCCTTTACCGGTTATTGTTCGCGGCAATGCTTCTGATATGCAAGCAGCGCAGCCCCCACAGCATTGTCACAGGAATACTCCGGCTGCGCAAAAGAGACCTTCTGTGTACGGAAACGCCGTGACAGCGTTTCCTGGATGATATGGTTTGACATCACACCGCCGGCATAAAGAACCGGCAGGCCGCTGTGCCGTCCCATCGCATATTCCGTCATAGCGGACACCGCGGCGAGGATGCTTTCGATACAATACCGCGCGACATAGCTTGGCTCCGCTCCATCTTGGAGAAGCTTCGCGCACTGATTCTCCACGCCGGACAAACAACAGTCGCCGCCTTTCAGAACCGGCTTTACGCAAATCGGCTGCATACAGCTCTGCGCAAGCCTGTCCAGCGCAGGACCAGCGGGGAACGGCAGGCCCAGCATCGCGCCAACACGATCCACAGCTTGTCCCGCGTTGAGATCCAATGAAGTACCCACTTGTTCTACATGCAGGATTTCTTTTGCGTCCGGTTGCACCAACAGGCAATCCGTTGTACCGCCGCTGACATGAAAAGCTAGAAAAGACTGCCGCATGAGCGATAGCTGTCCAGCGGAATACAGCGCCGCGGCTATATGACCGCACTGATGGGTATGCGTATAACAAGGGATGTCAAGGCAGTCCGCCAACAGCTCCCCCGCCATCTTCCCGACGAGGAAGCAGGGCATATAGGATCCTTCCCGGCCTCCTGGACGGTCGGACACGCCGACAGCAGCCAAGCGGCCAGCGCACCCCCGCACCAACTGCCGCGCCGTCTGCGTAAGCTGCCTGACATGTAAAAAAACAGCGTCGCTCTGGCGCAGACCCATTTTCCCGTCTTTGACCGGCAACAGCCGCTTGTTCTGTACTGCCGTCGAAGTATTACCGTCGTACAGGCAAATAGACGTGGTATAATTCGACGTATCCAATCCCAGATATAAGCTCATTCGGAAACTTGTCCATCCTGGGTGGGAAGCGTTCGCGCGTAAGCCCCCAGCACCCCGTTTATGAATACGCAGTCACTCTTGTCCGCATACTTTTTGCACAGTTCAACCGCCTCATTGATGGCAACCGATACAGGCACGCGGCTGGCATACTTGATTTCATAAAGCGCAAGCCGCAGCAGCGCCAGATTGACGCGCGATATCCGGCTGACAGCCCGTTTTTCGCTGTACTGCGCGATCACTGCATCCAGCTCCTGCGTTTTAGACAGAATCTCCCGGGCGATACCTGCAGCTTCGCTGTCGGACGGAAAATCTTCGTCCTCACACAACAGCGCAAGCTGATCCATCTTCTGCTCGTCGTCTGCAAAGCTGCAGGCGAACAACATTGTAAAAACATGCTCCCTGATTTCGCGTCTTGTCATACGATACCTCGTTTATCTCAAAATGATGCTGGCAGCGGCATGAAAAACCGCATACGCCGCAAAAGGCTGGACCTTCCGGTCCAACCCCGCTGATACGTTATTCGTCAAAATGGATACCTGCCACATAGACATTGACCTTGGAAACCGTCAGCCCCGTCATATTCTGTACCGAAGCCTTGACGTTGTTCTGCACCTTCTGTGCCAATTCAACCACCTTAGCGCCGAACTTTACGACGATACTGACGTCGATCTCCACAACATCCTGACTGATATTGATACGGATAGACTTGGGTATCGGAGACTTGACAAACATATCTTTCATCGAAACCGGCGCCGGGGCCAGATCGGATACACCGTTTACCTCAAGCGCTGCGAGCCTGGTGATGGTCGCGATGACCTCGTCGGATATTTTCAGACTGCCGCCCTCGCTGCTCAGCCTTTGTGCGCTATTCACTTCCATGGCTTGTTCCCTCCGTTGCTTTTTGCCTTCCCCATCCCGGACAGACCGACCTATCCGGGATGGGGAAGGACAAACCGCTTGTTACACAGTCCAAACAAAAAGCGTTTGAAACTATTATATCATATTTTCAGAAAATCACAACTGTTTTGCCAAAAATCATTTATGTCGCGCTTCACACGCCCCTCAGGCAGTTTTGCTGGAAGTAGACGCCGCTTGCGAGGAAGAAGACGCAGGCTTGGAAGATGCTCCGTCCGATGAAGTCGACGCTTCTTTGGAGGAGGATTCCGCCGACGGCTGTGATTTCACTTCAATAATGGTAATATTCTCCGGCTCTACCGACACCTTGCTGAGCAGGATATCTTTAATCTGTGCCGCCTCAGCCGGAATAAGGCCCTCGGTCTGCACCATGATATTCGCACTGGTCCCGTCGAGATATACCATGCAGTCCTGGAATCCCTGCGCTTTGATCAGGGTTTCTATTTCGCTTTCATACTGGATGTTTTTCGCCACATTTGCCACCTGTGCCGCCACCTCTGTGGAGGATTCCTTATCCGCATCCTTCATCATTTTCTGGATGGTCTCCACCGCCTCCGCGCGCGATTTGTCCCTGTCCAGGCGTGCGCTGGCGAAGTATTCCGTCACGCTTTTTCCGTCGACGAACTGGGCATCCCCGTAGTTCGCGCCGGATGATCCGCCGTCAACGCTTTGCAATTGCTCCTTGCCAAGCGCGTAATTCATGTAAATGGCGATTCCGAGGATCGCTACCAGGGATGCCAGGATAATTTGCTTCTTGCCGATGATCATGTTCAGTTTCATTGCCGTTTCCTCCTTGATAAATATATAAAATCAAATAAATCCTGCGATTACGGCTATTTCAGCTTGGTTACCATGACCTGGGAAGTTAGAACGTCCAACACAGTGGATACCGCCTGTGTGACCCGCTGCTGGATGACGGGACTGTCCCCACCGTCACAAACCACCGCTACGCCTTTCACCTTCGGCTGTATCTGTGTCTTGACCAGCGCCTCTTTCCCGCTTCCCACCAAAATCACGGTATTTTCCGTCTGCGTACGTTCCGTCACGCGCTTGGGGGATTCCTCATCATAGTCTTGCGTGCGGTCGGTGTTGCTTTTTTCTTCTTGCGCGAAGACATACTCGGCTGCGCTTTCCATAGTAATCATCACTTTGGAATTCCCCACGCCTTCAATGGATTTCAGCAGATCGCCGACCTTATCCTCCAATTGCGCGGCATATTCCTCCATAGAGATGTCCTGCACCTGCGGCGCACTGTCGTTGCTATCTGCACCCTTACCGAGAAAGGAGTTCAGGCCAATCAGCAGCATGCCCGCCACACCAATGGCGACAATTGCATATGCGCCCTGTTTGCTTTTGAAAAACGCCTTGGCGGCTCCAAGATATTCCGACAGCTTGGTGCCTTGTCCATTCTTTTCCATAATCTTACTCCTTCAACAATGCCTCTATCAGTTCTTCTGCCTGCCGCTGCACATCCCCCTCCGCTGTCACCTCAACGTTGGTAATACTTATGCAGTTGTCCTCGCCAATATGAACGTCGACGGTAATTTTTTCGGGATACAGCCCCTTTTCCCGGCATTGGCGCATCAAAGACGTTTCCAGGTTCTTCGCAACCAGGTTCTGATACTGCTCCTGTACCTGCGCCGAAAAGGACTGGGTGTTATCCTGGTACTCGTTCCATGCATATTCACTGAAATCTGCCTTTATGTCCACCGTCGCAAAAGGAGAGATGAGACTGATGATAAAAAATAGTCCGATGGTGAACCGCATGACTTTTCCGAATTTCTCCTTTGGAATCAGCAGGGTAAATATCCCCCCCGCGATCAGCGTACAGCAAACGGTGATGGCCCATTGTCTCAGACCTTCCATATAAATTCCCCCTTTCAGCGGCTACATGTTCATCCCCACCATCATGACAATCGTGGTAGAGATGAGGATCATGGCGCACAAAAAAAGCAGCAGCGCCATCAACATTGTCATGGTGGATTTGACGGCGTCCAGCAGGGCGGATACTTTTTGGATTTCAAACACGTCCGCCAGGATCTTGCCCAGACTGATCACCAGCAGGTATGCCAGGATGCCCAGTACGACGGGGACGATGGTCAGGACGGCAACGGCGATACCGAACCCTCCTACCCCCGTCTTGAGCAGCCCCAGGCAGCTTTGCAGCGAGCCTAGCGCATCGGAAATCGCCGAGCCCACGACTGGAACAAAGGAGCTGATGACATATTTTGTCGTACGGACCGTTACCGTATCTGCGGATGTGCCGACAATACTTTGGATGGTTACCAGCCCGACAAAAATTGTCAGCAGCAATCCCATAATCCAGTTTGCCGCCGTGCGTACCGCTTTTGTAACGCCCGATATGTTCAGCGTCGGGCAAAGGTTCCCCGTTACTGACAGCGCTAAAAAGATCCCCATCAGTGGGACAATCGTCGTCTCCGCCAGCTTAGCCATCAGCTGCATGGCAAAAAAGACGATGCTGTTATAGGTGGCTCCTGTCATAGGGGAACCGTTTGCCGTCAGAATACCGGCGTACACCGGTACGTAGCATAGCATGAATCGGCTGCTTTCCGCAATGGTCGTACAGGTACGGGTAATGCAATCCGCAATGGGGGACATCAACGCACTGGACACTGCCGCGATGCTGA
This sequence comes from uncultured Clostridia bacterium, assembly GCA_946498095.1. Taxonomy (GTDB): domain Bacteria; phylum Bacillota; class Clostridia; order Oscillospirales; family Ruminococcaceae; genus CAMMMX01. The sequence goes on along the minus strand of CAMMMX010000002.1, from coordinate 72,768 downwards.
CAAAATCGAAAACGCCGGTCAGCTGGCTCTCCGCATGGGAGGCTTTCAGCTGCGCCGCCAGCGCGCAAAAAAGGATGACGCCTGCCAGCAGCGCCAGCAGCTTCAGCGGCCGGGCCAGTTCGTCGCGGAAGGCTGAGATAATCCCTTCCAAAACTCCCTGGGGCTTGACGGAGGTAATCGATTCCGGATCCTCTGCCGAGATGCCGCTGTCAGCCAGCTTGTCCGCCGTCCCGGAAGGCAGCTCACCGTAAAGCTGGTCCGCACCACTTTCGCGGAATTGCTCCTCGAACAGCTCTTCCTGCTCCTGTTGTGCCACATCCGTCGAGTTGTCTGCCGACACCTGTGCGGCGAAAACCTGCCCGTTGGGGAGAAATACCGCTAAAAAAATAAGAAATAGCGGAAGGCATAGCAGTGTTTTCAGCTTATTGTTCATCTTCAACATCCTTTACAGAAACTTCTGTCAGCCCTCTATCAGCTGGAACGCGATTTTAGCAATAGCCTCAAACAAAGGCAGGGCAAGCAGTACGACCGATATCTTCCCCGCCAGCTCGATCTTGGACGCGATAGCGGTCTCCCCTGCGTCGCTACAGCTTTCGCAGGCCACCTGCGTGATATAGCAGATGCCCAAAGATTTGATTAGAATCGCCCCGTACTGCCTGTCCATGCCGGAACGGTCGACGAATTCCTGTAGACCGGTCAGAATCGGCGACACATAAATGACCACGAGGCCGACGATAAGGATCCCCGTTCCCAGCGAGACGAACAACCCGTATTCCGGCTTATACTGCTTGATCAGTTGGCTGAGCACTGCGCCGACCACACCGATACCGATGATTGCTACAATATTCATTTTCACCATCCCCCGCTAGCCGTCAAATGCCAAAAACGGATTTGATTGTATCAAACAGCGTACTGATTTCCGTGATGATCATCATCAAAACGACGATCAACCCCGCCAGGGTGGTCATCATTGCCTGCTCCTCTTTCCCGCTGCGGATAAGAAGCTGGTTGAGAACCGCTACGATAATTCCGATGGTTGCGATTTTAAATACCAGATCCATTTGAACCTCCATGCCTTTCTGTACATCTAACGCGCCAGCGGCGCCGTACGTTGCTATATCAGCAGAATCGTGACTGCGCAGGCCAGCAGGAACCCCAGCGACGGGTATAGCTTGGCCTTCGCTGTATAGCAGCTGTATGCCTCCTCCTGGAGTACTTCCAGCCGCTCCGACAGCAGTTTGATCTGCGAGACTTGTCCGTCCGCGTCACAGGTGCCGAGGCCCTCCCCGAATTCCAACAAAAGCGCCAAATCCCGCTTTTCCAACAGCGTCTGCTTCTCCCATTGCCGGATCGCCTGTTCAAAGGCCGGCGGGAAGGCCATCCCCTGCTCCAAAAATCGTACCAACGGCCCGATAAAGGTCAGCCGGTCCATCGAGGCGCCAGCGCCTGAGAAGGAACGGAACATCTCATACAGCGGCGCGGCGTTATAACGGATTTGCGTCTGCGTCTGATGCAGCATCGTCTGGATCTGCTGTAGGATAAGGGAGCGTTCCCTCAGCCTTGATGTGAAATAAAACCCACATATGGTACAGGAGAAGAAAATCAGCACAATTCCGGCAATTCCCATTTTCTCACTTCTTTCCTCATCCTACCGGTTATCCGTCCGGCAGCTGCACAAGCTGGCGGACCTGTCCAACATCCTTCCCGGTTCCTAATATGGCTACATAGCGGAACACCCCTTGCCGGAGCAGCGGTGCAATATGAACCCGTGCGTACAGCTCTTCCAGCGTTCCTGCATGTACCGACGCGACAACGCTGACGCCGGCATTCATACAGCTCAGGACGCTGTCGGCATCCGCTGCGCAGCCTATCTCGTCACAGACGATCACGTTCGGCGACATAGAGCGGATGGCAATTTCCATCCCCTGTGCTTTGGGGTAGCCGTCCAGGACGTCTGTCGAGACACCGACGTCATTCTGTGCAACACCGTCGCAAACCGATGCGATTTCCCCGCGCTCGTCCACCAAAGCGACTTTCAAGCGATATGTATCCGAGAGAATACGGCAAATATCCCGCAGGATGGTGGTCTTTCCGCTCATAGGCGCACCCGAAACCAGGACGGATGGAAACGGCGAAGTCGGCAGCGCGTCAACGAGCGGCTGTGCACATCCCGGAATCTGTGACGCAATCCGTATATTAATGGACGAGATGTTTTTGACATTGGTCATCTGCTCTCCCGTCATCACGGCCGTTCCGGTCACACCCGCGCGGTGCCCGCCATGCAGGGTGACGAACCCCTGAACAATATCCTGCTGATGGCTATGGACGGAATAGCTGCAGATGCTGCGAAAGATTTCTTCTATCGTTTGCCGGGTGACAAGGGCTTCCCCTCCATGCTTCGCCGTCAGCGTCCCGTCTGAGCGCACGGCGTATTCCCCATCCTGTGTGACTACACAAAGAGGACGCATGCTGCGCAGCCGGATTTCCCGAATCTGGCTGGCCGTGTCAGGTGTAATGCGTTCGAGTAACGCGAGAGGCTGCCCGCTAAGATATCGCAGGACTTGTCCCCATGTCCGTATCGGCATGCCTACCGTTCCTTTCTTTCTTGGCGTTTGTATATCCTATGCGTGCCGACGGCCTATTATGACCACCACTGCCCCCACCCCTCTAGTTTTTTGTATCCTATTGGAAAGCTCTTGACATGTATATACTATATGTTGTATACTATTTATATCACGAGAGCAGATATAGATGTACGTTGTACGGGTGACGTCCTGGACAGGGTATACGTATAAGAACTGCGGAAAGGACAGAGCAAACATGCAGGAAATCAGGAAAAGAGTGACCGTTGTGGGCGGCGAACTGCCGGAAGAAGAAATCCAGGCTTATATCCGGCACGTACAGGAAAAGAACCCTAACCGGGGGATTGAATCCATGCAGATTGAAGTGGACGGGGACAGTGTGAACCTCTCTTACACCCTGTCGCCGGTTCCCTTTGAGCATATCCGCCGTATCACCGGTTACCTGGTAGGCACCACCGATCGATGGAACAACGCAAAGCGTGCCGAAGAGCGGGATCGCGTTAAGCATCAAATTGCCTAATGACCACAGAATGAAAGGCAGGGGGATCCCCCTGCCTTTCATTCTGTAGACGTCTGCCCATCCGTATTGAAGTATAGAAAAGGAAATATCCGGAACAAATTCGGTTCCAGGGATGGGATCGACACATGCCGATTCGCTTGCAATAAAACCGTTGTGGACTCCCTTGTCCGCCAAAAGTGCTGATTGAATCGCGAAAGTTTGATGGAAAAGGACCGGTACAAGGCGATACACCCTTCTATACCATAGAAAGCGTTAGAAAAGGCTACCGCCGCTGAAGCATCAGCGGCGGTAGCCTTTCTGTGTTGAAAATGCCGTACAGAGCACCAGACACATTCCCTCCTAGGGGAAGGCATGTCCAGCACACAGCACGACAGGAATGCCCTCCCCCGCTCGCCAAAGCGCCCTTCTCCCCCACCTTTTCATCATTCATGCGCACATGGACCGGATCACGCGGGCAACAAAACCGTTATACACAGGGAACAGCCGTCCTGTGTCGCAGCGGTAATCTTCCCCTTATGGGCGGAAACAATCGCTTTTGCAATGGAAAGCCCAATACCATATCCGCCAGTGCTGCAATTACGGGACTGGTCGGCACGGTAAAAGCGGTCGAATAAATATGGAAGTTGTTCTTGGGATATGGCCATTGCTGTCGTACCGAAAGGCAAATGTTTTTCCCTGTCTCTCCAAGGATAAAGAAACGGTACCTCCTTGCTCCGAATATTTCAAGGCATTGTCCAGCAGGATGGAGACCAGCTGTCTCAGTTCCTTTTCGTTCCCACAGAGGGACAGCATCGGCCGAACGTGAAGTGAAAACTCCTTTTCCTGCCTCTTCGCCGGAGCTTGGAAGGATTGAGCCACCTCTGTGACAAGATCTGAGAAAGGGAACTCCAGCATCTCGATCCGGATCTGCTCCTCTTCCATCCGAGACAGGTAAATCAGGTCGTTTGTCAAAGACGCCAGCCGTTTTGTCTGTTCCCGTATATCTTGGAGCCACTCATTTCCCCCTATGTCCAACGCCAGCACCTCCGCATCCGCATCGATGATGGTGATAGGCGTTTTAATCTCATGGCCCGCATCGGTGATAAACCGTTTTTACTTCTTATAGCTTTCAGCAACCGGCTTCACAATATGCCTGGAAAGAAGAACCAGCAGAACTAAGACAGCTAGCAACCCCAGCAAGGAAATCCCACAACTGGTAAAGACAAAAGACCGAAACGTCGACAGGTTCCGTCCACAATCGAGAAAAATGACCCAGTATTCTCGACCTATCTCCTGTGTCGTATACCGATAATCGCCGATAAATCCTTTTTCCTTTCCCGCCTGCCAAACGCTCTACGCGTATATGATCGCCGTAGCCGTATCAATCGCCGCAATTTTGCCCGTATCCGCTGATATCACATTGCCCGAATCATCCATCAGTACCGAAAAATATCTGGATTCATAAGGAAGTTCAGGCGACAAATCCTTTGGCTCCCCGCCTCACTCTCCAAAATTATCCGGCTTAGGAAACCTGCCGTTGTTGTCTCGCAGGATCGCAAGTGTGACGTCGGCACGGCTGACAATGTTCCAATAGTTCAATGCGCTTACAGTCCCCATAATGACTGTAAGCACCAGCATGAGAGAGAACATAGATAACACGATAAACTTGATACGGAGCCTTTTGATCATTTGATTTCCTCCAATCAATTTTTCGTTTCATACAAACTTCATTTTAATATTCACATGCAACGACACCAACTTTAATATGAACGAAAAACGCCTGTAGGAGCAGATCCCAGATGATGATGCCAAGATAGCCTCTCCCCATAGGCTATCTCCATAGAGTGGTTGTTTTTTCAAAATTAATATGTGCTTTCTTGAAATGGTTTCGCATCCTTTCCAAACAATCAGGCATATCGCTTCCTGCTCACATCTTTCCAGTAATATCAGGTTAGCAGCGTAACATTAACCCTACTTAAAAACAAAACCCGCAGATATCCCTGCTTATTTTATCATGTTTTTACCAATTTGTCCTCTTCCCGCCGCAATCGGTTTCTCTGACGAAGATATTTTACTGAATTTTAACTTCAATTAGGGTTGATATTTTACAATAGCTTTGCACAGGGAACGCAAGGAGGAATGAATGATGCCCTACCAGACAATCTTTAAACGCTACTAACTGAAATATCTGCTGAACTGCCAGCAAAAGGAACAGATCCTGCAGGAGATGGAGTCGTATATGGCTTTGGACGTATACGGCCGAACCACCATCCGTAATCTTTACTTTGACACCAGCACCTTCCGCTTGGTGCGTCGGTCTATAGAAAAACCTGCGCATAAGGAAAAGCTGCGGTTACGTAGCTATCAGCGTCCCCAAGCGTCTGATCCCGTGTTTGTGGAGCTGAAAAAGAAATATCAATCCGTGGTATACAAACGCCGCCTTGTCCTCTCCAGCGAAGAAGCGACGGGCAGCCTGTGTGCCGGGAGACCGCTTCCTATCCGTTCCCAGATTGCGGAGGAAATCGACTACTTCCGGACGTATTACGAGGACTTACACCCTACCGTTTTTCTCTCCTATGAACGGGAAACTTTCTATGCGCTGGATGGCGGCGATTTCGGGATCACCTTCGATGAAAATATCCTGTCCCGTCAGGAAAAATTGTCCCTGGACAGCGACGCCTACAGCGAACCGCTGCTAGAAAAGGGACAAACACTGATGGAGCTGAAAACATCCGGCGGCATCCCGCTGTGGATGCCGCACTGCCTGACACGACAGCACCTTTACCGCACATCCTTTTCCAAATACGGCACCGCGTATCAAAAAACAATCTTCATTCCAATCAGGGGGAGCGTTTGTTATGCTTCATACAATTTTTCAAGGAATTTTCGACACAGATATGACCAGAGTGATCTCGGTACCAAACTTTCTTCTTTGCCTGGGTTGCTCCCTGCTCATCGGCCTGCTGTTCGCTGTCGTGTATATGTACCGCACACGGTATACGAAAAGCTTTGTGGTTACCCTTGCACTGCTCCCAGCGGTCGTGTGTGTCGTGATTATGATGGTCAATGGCAATGTAGGTACCGGTGTCGCCGTGGCAGGCGCCTTCAGCCTAGTTTGGTTCCGATCCGTACCAGGGACGGCCAAGGAAATCAGCGTGCTCTTCCTGGCCATGGGAGGCGGACTGATTACCGGTATGGGGTACCTCGGCTTTGCTTTTCTGTTTTCCTTCATCCTGAGCATGGTTATTCTCCTCTACAGCCATCTGGATTTTGGTGCCCGGAAAAAGGCTGCCCTTTACAAAACCATTCATATCACAATTCCTGAGGATCTGGACTATACCGGCTTGTTTGGAGAAATATTTCAGGATTATGCGCGTTCCTGGGAGCCGGTACAGGTCCGGACCACCAATATGGGAAGCCTGTTCCGGCTCACCTACAACTTGATCCTGCGCAGCCCCGATTCTGAAAAGGAACTGATTGATAAAATCCGTTGCCGCAACGGGAATCTGGAAATTACCGTTTCCAAGCAAGAGACGACTATCTACGAGCTCTAGCCGGACTGCTCTCAAGATGCGGCGATCAAAACAGCAGTTCAACATCAGGAAATTCGGGTTCTTCCGACACTGCGTCTACTACAGGTACCACCACGGAAACGTTGGTGGACAGTTCCGGGATGTTTTCCGACCGGGATAAGGAAATCGGGTATGACGAAACTACCGCCGCCGCCATACAACTCAACGGTGATACCGCCCAAAGTGATTCAAACGCTGTCCAAATTTCGGGCAACACAGTTACTATTACTGACGAAGGTACCTATCTCCTCTCCGGCACGTTGGACAACGGCACCATAGTTGTAGAAGCGGATGACGCCGACAAAATCCAAGTCGTGCTCAACGGTGTGACTATCCATAGCGAAACCTCTGTCGCCCTGTATATCAAACAGGCCGACAAGGTATTTGTTACAACAGCTTCCGATTCGGAAAACCGGCTGCCCTAACGGCGGGCAGTTTGTAGCAGACAACGATAACAATATCGACGCCGTTATTTTTTCGAAAGCCGATCTGACTTTAAACGGAGCGGGTACTCTCGCCATTGAAACAGATGGCGGACACGGCGTCGTCTCCAAGGATGATCTCGTGTTCACCAGCGGCATTTACAAGATTGTAGCCTCCGGGCATGGCTTTTCCGGCAAAGACAGCGTACGGATCGCCAACGGGGAATTCACCATTGTCTCTGGTAAGGACGGAATTCAAGCAGAAAATGCAGACGATACGTCATTAGGTTTTCTGTATATTGCGGGCGGCACCTTTGATATCAACGCGGATGGGGACGGCCTGAGTGCCGGCAGCTATGCGCAGCTTGACGGGGGCACATACACCCTGCTTACTGGCGGTGGAAGCGCCAATGCTGCTGTCCAGGAAGATAAGTGGATGGGTAATTTCCCCGGATGGGAGGATACCGCTTCTTCTACGGATACCGTAAGTTCTAAGGGGGTCAAAGCAGCCGGAGACCTTCTGATCAACAGCGGAACCTTTTCTATGGACACTGCCGACGACGCCCTCCATTCCAATGCGAACCTGACCGTCAGCGGAGGTACCTACCTTATCTCCACCGGAGACGACGGCCTACACGCCGATGCAGGTCTGACCATTACCGGAGGTTCACTGGAAATCACGGAAAGCTATGAAGGGCTGGAAGGACAAACTTTCGATATGACCGGCGGTGAAATTCAACTGACCGCCAGCGATAACGGGTTAAATGCAGCGGGCGGTAACGACCAAAGCGGATTGGAAAGCTTTGGCGGCGGACGGCGCGGCCCTGACAGCTTTTCATCCGATTCCAGTGCCTATATCCATATCGCGGACGGCACATTGCATATTGACGCCTCTGGCGACGGCATTGATTCCAACGGTTCCCTGACCGCATCTGGCGGGCAAACCTTTCTGTCCAGCCCGGATAACGGCGGTAATGGCGCGTTGGATTACGGCTCCGACGCTACCATTACCGGCGGTATCTTTGTTGCGGCAGGTTCTTCCCAGATGGCATCACATTTTGGATCCGCTTCCACGCAGGGCTCGATGATGGTCTCCGTCAGCTCCCAGCAAGCGGGAAGCAAGATTGTCCTAGCCGACAGCAACGGAACCGAACTGGTATCCTGGACAGCGGAGAAAGCGTTTGATTCGGTTATTGTCAGCTGTCCGGAAATCGTCAAAGGGGCTTCGTATTCATTGACTGCTGGAACGGATCAGGTATCCGTCACCATGGACAGCCTTATATATGGTTCTTCCCAGGCGGAAGGCAGCCCATCGGCGGCCGTTAGATGCTGCGATATGGCGTTGTACGTAACGGCAGGACAATCACAAAAGGCCCGGATAAGGCCGAATATTACAAACCGCCCGCCAATTGATGGCGGGCGGTTTTGCAAACAGCGCATTAAATTTCCGGGATAATGATTTCGACCTCTTTCCCCTGAGCCGCTGATCGGATGATACCGTCGATAATTGCCTGATTATAAACAATCTGGGATGTCGGGATTGGAGCAGGGCCTCCGTTTTTGACCGCGTCGACAAATGCGCTTACTTTTTGATCAAAATTGCTCTCGGTACTGTTGTAGACGGGCACCGGCGTCTGTGTTGGCATGCCGAATTGATCATGGAACAGCGTCAAATCGCCACAGGTGCTGTCCCAAGCGCCTCCCCAGTTGCTGCCCACACCAGCCGGCTCCACTTTCAGCCCTGCGTCGGTGCCAAGGAATATTGTAGCGCCCGTGGAATCCATATGCATCGCCCAACCCATACGGAAGTCCAGCGTGATGCCTCCCTCCAGCCGGATGTAGGCGGCCGAGAAATCGTCAACACCGAACGTATCATGCTCCGCCGGATTGTATTTTTCACTTTTGCCAAAATAGTCAAAGGTCGACGCAGAAACTGTCAGCGGCTTCGGGTAGCCAAGCGCGTTGAGCACCATATCTAGCGAATAGCATCCAATATCCGCCAACGCACCTACCCCCGCCTGATCTTTCCGCATAAATGTCCCACCCGGCATCCCGCGGCGGCGGCCGCCTCCGGTCTGAACATAGTAAATCTTTCCAAGCTCCCCCGACTGCACCACTTCTCGCACCTTTCTCATACGGTTATCATACCGCGGCTGGAAGCCAATACTCACTATTTTACCCGTTTCCTTTTCCGCGCGCATGATATCGATTGCATCATCAAGCGTTACGGTCATCGGCTTTTCCAAAAGCACGGGACATCCTGCCCGGAGTGCGGCAATGGCGCAGACGGCATGCTGGGTATTATACGTACAAACACTAACAGCGTCCAGCTGCTCCTTCCGCAGCATTTCTTCCGCGCTTTCATAGTCATTCGCATGCGGCAATGAAAATTCATCAAAGAATTTCCGCGCCTTACCCGGGACGATATCTGCACCCGCTACAACCTCCACATCATCCAGCTTCAAATACGAATGCATGTGTGCGTGCGCAATTCCTCCTGTCCCAATGATGCCAATCCTCAGTTTATCCATCGTTCCATCCTCCCAATTCTTTATGTTAGTGTCATTATAAAACCCCGTGATACGAAAGTCAACTGTTTGCAGAAAAATTTTCATCCATTAAACAGCTGACCTCTTGGACGGCAGCCTCTTGGACGGCATCAGAGATGGATTCACGCAGAACGCGGAATACAGGATAGAACCAACACGGACAGACCTGTGACAAGACCGGAAATGAGACAAACAGGCCGGCCCTAAACCGGACCGGCCTGTTGCGAAGCATGCGTCTAAACTAATCCAAGATTTTCCCTGAGGTGGATATGGTCACCACCTGCCATGGAATCCACTTACCGCTGGCCTGTAACGCTCTTTTGACAGCACTTTCGATACCGCCGCAGCAGGGAACCTCCATCCGCACCACTGTAACGCTTTTGATATCGTTGGCCTCAAAAATCCGCGTCAATTTCTCCGCATAATCCCCCTCATCCAGCTTGGGACAGCCAATCAACGAGATACGGTTACTCATGTAGCGGTTATGGAAATCTGCATAAGCATAAGCGGTGCAATCCGCAGCGATCAGGAGCTGAGCTTTGTCGAAATACGGGGCATGAACTGGCGCCAGCTTGATTTGTACCGGCCACTGCGCCAGCATGCTCTCCTGTACGACCTTTTCAGCACTCGCAGCGTTTGGTTCCCTATGGATGTGTCTTGACTGCGTCCCCGGGCAACCACAAGGCAGCTTATCTTCCCTTTTCTGAGCGGCCTTGACAGCGGCCTCATCATAGGCGGCAGCTTCCCTTTCTTCAAAGGTAATTGCACCAGTCGGACATGCTGGCAAGCAGTCCCCCAAGCCATCACAATAGTCGTCCCGAAGCAACTTTGCCTTACCATCCACTATTCCAATAGCGCCTTCATGACAAGCAGTTACACAAGCGCCGCAGCCATTACAAGTACTTCCGTCAATTTGAATGATTTTACGGATCATCTACCTCATCCTCCTCACAATAACGGATAACCACCGATCCCATACGGATTTTTTCGCTTGATCCATGCTAACAAACCTGGATATCATCATGTCTTCAGCTTGACTGTTTGTCCTCATTATACTATAATAAGCATATTTAGTCCGTTGGATTTACAACAAATCGGAGGCGAAGGAGATGCATCCATACAAAGATGTGCTAAGTAAAAGCGCTTTATTTCACAATATCACTCAAAGTGATCTTGCCCCCATGCTGTCCTGCCTTGGCGCACAAATCAACCGCTATCGAAAACATTCGCCCATATATCTGGAAGGTGACGCTGCCCAGACAGTCGGTGTTGTCTTATCTGGAAGCGTACAAATCACAAAAGAAGATTATTCCGGCAACCGCAGTATCCTTGCTGTGGTTGCGACGGGCAACCTGTTCGCTGAGGCGTATGCCTGCGCGGGCGAACAAGTGCTTCCGATCAGCGTATTCGCCGCCGAGGACAGCGACGTCATGCGAATCGACTGCCGAAAAATAATCGACACCTGCCCAAGCGTCTGTGCCTTTCACAAACAGCTCATTCGGAATCTCCTGCAAATACTGGCAGAGAAAAACATTCTGCTGAACCGGAAGTTAGAGGTGGTTTCCCAGCGGACGACTCGGGACAAGCTGCTGGTTTATCTGTCCGGTGAGTCGAAAAAAGCGCCTGGCCAACCCTTTTCCATCCCCTTTAACCGTCAGGAACTTGCAGACTATCTGGGCGTCGATCGCAGCGCGATGTCGACGGAGCTGGGAAAGCTAAAACGAGAAGGGATCCTGGACTATCATAAGAACATTTTTCGGTTCCTGTCATGACAAAGCAGCGGAAGGCATTCTTCCGCCGCTTGACATCGCTCCACATTCTTTCAAGACGTCTTACAGGATACCCTTACCCCTCAAAGGTACACGCTACCTCCCGTAGAAGCTCGGCAATCCGGATATGCTGAGGGCAGGTACGTTCACACTGTTTACAGCCCACACAGTCGGACGCTTTGCCGAACTGCCGTATATAATTGCTGTAGTAAACGCGCTGCGTAGAAAAACCTTTGTTTTCCGACAATTTTTCCGCATTGTACAAGGCGAAGTATTTGGGGATTGCGATTTTTTTCGGACATCCGTCGACACAATAGCCGCAGGCAGTACAGGGAATCGCAATCGAGGAGCGGATCTCCTCCGCCGCACGTTTGACCACGTCTTGCTCCTGTTGGCTCAAAGGATGGAAATCCCACATGTATTCTGTATTGTCCCGTAACTGCCCGATATCTGACATACCGCTCAGAACCATAAACACGTTGTCCAAGCTGGCCGCATAGCGCACTGCCCAGGAAGCCGGCGTCCAGTTCGGATGGCTTTCCTGAAACAGCGCTTGAACGGATGCCGGCACCTGCGCCAGCGTCCCACCCTTGACAGGTTCCATGACGATGACAGGCTTTTGATGACGGACCGCCACCTCATAGCAGGCGCCGGACTGGATACTTTCGTTATCCCAGTCCAGGTAATTAATCTGCAATTGCACAAAATCCACTTCCGGATGCGCCGTCAGGATCTCATCCAGCAGCTGCGCATTATCATGGTAGGAAAAGCCGATTTGACGAATCTTTCCTTCCTCTTTTTTTCTACGGATAAAGTCAAAAGCATTGTATTTTTTCGCAATCTCATAATGGCTTACGCCGAGATTATGCAGGAGATAATAATCGAAATATGTCACACCACATTTTTCTAGTTGTTCGTTAAAAATCCGTTCCATATCCTCCTGGGATTTGAGGAACATCACCGGCAGTTTGGTTGCCACGGTAAAACTGTCCCGGGGATGGCGCTTGACCACGGCCTCGCGCAAAGCAATTTCACTTTGAAAGCTATGGTACATGTAGGCTGTATCAAAATAAGTGAATCCGCGCTCCAAAAAAAGATCCACCATCTCACAAACTGCGTCCATATCGATGCGCGCCGCGTCGTTTGGATCTAACTGCGGCAGGCGCATCAAGCCAAAGCCCAGTTTTTTCATCATTTTCCACTCTCCTTCCGCTGTGACAAAGCCTGTAACGTCCTTTGAAGGGCAGCATATGCCTGTTCCGGATCAGAAATATCCTGCACGGTTTTCTCCATCGGGCAGATATCCGTCCCTTGGCGGTTGATGATCCGTTCAGCCTGTGTATCGCAATACCAAGCGATCCCATGCTCCGACAGCGTTCTCGCCGCCGCTTCGCTCATCACAGGCGCATACACTTCTTTGATTCCGGCAAGGACAAACAGCAGCGCCGCCGCTTTCCCAACAATTTTATCCGCGACAGAAAAGCCTTCCATCTCCACCTTGTCCGATAACAGCCGCATCATGGGCCGAATACCGGTTTCTGTACAGCGGTAAACCCTATCCGCTTTACACAGCACGCAGGTATCCGTGCCGTTTTGTAATATCTCCTTGGCCTTTTTCAGATCGTCTGTCATATAAACTCCTCACCCGACGGCGTTGACCGCCGCTTCATTTTCCAAACAGCTGTGCCGCCTGCTTCATTTTCCCAATTACGTCCGTACCGAACGGACATCTACGCATACACGCCCCGCAGGCGGTACATTCGCCCGCATGATGTTCCAGCAAGCGGTAATGATCCCGCACCGTCTCAGGGACAAAGCCCTGTGCCAGCGCCAAATCCAGGTACTTGTTCACCGCAGCAATGTCGATACGCGAGGTACAGGGCGCACAATGCCCGCAATACATGCAGTGCCCCGAAAAAGACTTTTTGGGCGCTGAGGCAAGTATCGCGCTGTAATCCTTTTCGCTGTCGGATGCGGTACAGTAAGCCGCCGCCGCTTTTATCTCTTCCTGGCTCGCCATCCCACCCAGGACGGATACGACAGCGGGGCGATCGAGGCAGTAACTGATACACTGCGTCGGCGTCAGCGCTTTTCCGAAGGGGGACTGTTTCCCGTCCAGCAGCAATCCTCCCGCAAAAGGCTTCATCACCGTAATGGCGATTCCTTGATTCTGGCAGGCACGGTATAAACGCTCCCGCAAAGGATCGATCCCCTCGTATACCCGATCAAAAACACCGTCCTCAAAAAGGACATTGACGTCTTCGTTTGCCGGAAGCATGTCATATGCGAGGTTCACGCTGAGCATGATGACGTCAATCAAGCCGCTATCCGCCGCCAGGAAAGCCACATCCGGATTATGCGTGGACATCCCGATACAAGCGACTGTGCCCGCAGCCTTCAGCTTCTCTGCGTATGCAGCAATAGGGCCATTCAGAATACGGTCAAAATCGGCGCGGTCGTCACAGTAATGAATCATGCCAACGTCGACAAAATCCAGCCGCATCTTGGACAACAGTTCCTCAAAAGAGGCCTGGACCTCCTCGATTTTCCTCGTGCGACAGTACTGTCCATCCTTCCATGTGGTGCACAAATGCCCCTGAACGGCAAAGCTTTCACGCGGATACCTTCCCAGCTCACTTCCGACATTACGCCGCACCTGAGGATTCGAGGTATACATATCAAAAAAACTGATGCCGTTCTCCATCGCGAAATCAAGCAATTCCCCGCAATCCGAAGGGGATTTCCCTTCAAATCCCTCACAGCCCATACCGATGACGCTGACACGGATCCCTGTCCTCCCCAGTACCCTGTATTCCATCCGTCTCTCCCTCCTTGCAAACTTTATCAAGCATCGATTTCATTATACAACAAAGCCAACTATCTGACAATCCCGTCAGGACCTTACAGGCGGGCGGCGCTGCAAAACGGTACGACTGAAAAATGGAGGCATTATAGAATACCCTCATTTTTCCAAACTTCTTACACCAGCAAAGACATTCTCGGCTGACGGATCACTGGCGCGTGCAGAAGACTCTAGCTGCAATCCTACCCTTTTCATACACCTTCTCTCTTTCCTTGACAATTATCCGCTTTCAGATTATAATTCAATTTGTCCGTTTTCGGATGAAAGGGAGGTTTTTATGAAAAAACAAACAACCGATCCGCTTGCTGCTTACAATCAGCTTTACAAGGAAATAGATGAAATCTACCACTTATATGCCAAAAAGGAAGGCGTGTCAGACACGGCGTTGTGGCTGATGTACTCCCTTTATGAAGACGATACCGTATATACGCAAAGGGAGCTCTGCTCAGCCTGGCACTATCCGCCGCAGACGATTAATTCTGCTTTAAAAAATCTGGAAAAACAGGGACTGATTACGCTGGCTTCGATTCCTGGCAACCAAAAAAACAAATGGATTGTTCTGACCGCAAAAGGGAAAGAAACTGCTCAAGCGGTCATTTCCCCTCTGATTCTCGCTGAACGAAAAGCTTTTCAAGGATTGAAGAAAGAGGAACGAACCGCTTTGCTGTCCCTAACCAAAAAATATGTAGAGCTTCTGAGGAACGAAGTCAATTGAGCAGCCAATGCGCATGGGAAAATCATCTCCCGCACGCGCTGGAATACAACGCCATGAATGCTCATTGGCAGTTCCAACAGGAATCATGGAAAGGAAAAATGAATGTGTATGAATTCCACTGTTTTATTCTCGAAAACACCGCCGCTGAAGCTTTTCTTTCTGGCCTCTATCCCCGGCGCCATCAGCATGCTGGCTTCGGCGCTTTATCAGACCCTTGACGGCATTTTTGTCGGCCAATTTCTAGGTACGACGGCTTTCGCCGCTCTCAATCTTGCCATGCCGTTTGTGATTATCAACTTCTCCCTGGCAGATTTGATCGGCGTCGGATCAGCCGTTCCCATTTCCGTCTGCCTGGGAAAAAAGCAGGAACAGGAAGCAAACAACATTTTCACCTGCGCCTGCCTGATGATTATTGGCGCAGGTGTACTCATCGGAAGTATTTTGTTTGCATCTGCACCGTGGCTGATACAGCTCATGGGAGCCAAAGGGGAATTTGCCGATCTAGCGGTCCAATACCTGCGCGTCTATGCCATTTGCTCACCGCTAACAACCATTATCTTTGCAGCGGATAATTACCTGCGGATTTGCGGGTTCATACGCGGCAGTATGTTTTTAAATATCCTCATGTCCGTTTTAAGCGCTGTTCTAGAATTTTTGTTCCTGGGTGTATTCCGTTGGGGGATCTGGGGAGCCGCTTTGGCGACCTGCTGTGGTATGCTTATTTGCGCCGTGATCGCCTTTATTCCCTTTTTCCGTGGAATCACGCTGCTTCGGTTTTGTAAGCCACGTTTTCAAGGGAAAATGATACGGCAAATCATCGCTTGCGGAAGCCCGAATTTTTTGAATAACATCGCAGGCAGAATCACATCCATCTTGATGAACGCCATTTTAGTTCATTTGGGCGGCGAGACAGCTGTCTCTGTTTACGGAATTTTAATGTTTGCAGATGGGTTCATCCAACCGCTCTTGTATGGGATGTGCGACTCTCTCCAGCCGGCGGTGGGATATAACTGGGGTGCGCAAAAATTTTCCAGAGTACGAGCGATTGAAAAATGCTGCTTTATTGCAAGCGGCATCGTTTCCCTGTTGTCGGTCATTGTGATTGCTCTGTTTCCGGCACAAATTACGAAATTATTTGTGGCCAACGTTAGCAATGAAATTCTGCGTATTTCTGTCGGCGCGTTGCAGCTTTTCAGCCTTACCTACCTCACACGCTGGTTCTCCTTTGCGACGCAGAGCTATATGCTGGCGATCGAAAAGCCCCTGCCCGCTTCCCTGATTTCGGTATCCACCGCGCTTCTTTTCCCTGTGATTCTGGTGGGGGCGCTGTGGCCGTTGGGTCTGACAGGGATCTGGCTGAATTTCGCAGGGACTTCTATTCTGGCTGCTATTCTATCGTTGATAATTCTAAAAAAGCTGCGCCATGAATTGAAAAAACCCGACGCAGCCGTATAGATGAAGTTGAACGGGCATGCAACCTGAGGGTTGTATGCCCGCTCCATGTCCATCGTCCCGGACGCACAAGGCCGGCAACCGGGTAGATGTGCCACCATTTCTCATTTTGTTTGAGGATATCAGAAAAGGGATTCCCCGCTTACACCACGCACGAAAAAATGCTGGGAACGCTGGCGCAGATGACGCTGCCCGGCTACGGGAAGGATAACCATCGTACCAGTTGAAAACACCCACACAGACCGAGGGCTACCCGCTGTTTCGGAGAATCAAGGGCGACGGCTCTCCCTTCCTCCTTTCAAGCAAGCAAACCGTCGCATCGATGCTACGGAAGAGCTCTCTGCCTGTACTTATTCAGCCGGGAGCGCCGTAGAAGGCTCTACGTCTCTTGTGACGTTTCGCAGCCAACGATTGCGTAAAATGCGGGTGATTGCAAAAAACGCTTTGATGATCTCATCGGAACGCAAGATAAAATAAACGATTGGCACCGGCCACCTAAGGACAAGCCCGGCAATCGCCCCCGCCGGAACAGCAAAGCACCACAGCGATAGCATTTCCATCGCTAAGCAAAAGCGGGTATCCCCGCCTGCACGGAGCGGCCCCATAATCGACAGTGAGGACATGGACACAAAGAAGACAATGAAGGCGTTTGACACGACCAGACGGGATGCCAGTTGCTTGGTCGCATCCGGCACATTATAAAACTGTACGACGACATCCCGCAGCAGGAAAGTAATGATTCCCGCCGCCAGCCCTATGACCACGCTCCATAGGACAAAGGTAAACGCCATCCGCCTCGCGCGATCATACTTCTGTTCCCCAATTGTCTTGCCAATTAATACGCAGGAGGCGTTGGCAATTCCGAAGATGAAAACCGTCGTCAGCTGGGACAGAACGCTGTTTATCGAATTAGCCGCCACCGCCTGCGAACTGATCTGCCCCAACACGGCGGATTGCATCGTTGTAGCCAGGGACCATATCACTTCATTGGCTACGACAGGCAGGCTATAACGGAAATAGTCCTTTACCAGCCACAAATCAAAGGAAAACAGTTCCCGGAACCGGAAACGCAGCTTCTTATCGATGAAAAAAGCGTATATCCAAGTAATGGCGAACTCGCAGATACGGGCAATCAGTGTCGCAATCGCCGCGCCACGGATCCCCAGCTTTGGCATGCCCAAATGACCGAATATCAAAACCCAGTTGAGAAAAACGTTGGTGGCAAAAGAGGTAAGCGTCACCAATACCGAAATTTTTACGGTTTCCACGCTTCGGAGCGTTGTGAGAAAAACGTTGGATGTACCGTAAAAGAAATAAGAGAAAGCGATAATGCGCATGTATTTGACGCCCTCAAGGATGACGGCTTCTTCTTTGGTGTAAAATCGCATGATCTGCGGCGCAAAGATAAAAGCCGCTACTGCAAAAAGAACCGATGCGACCAAGGCCGTATCCACGACAATGGAAATGACCTTTTTGACCGTCCGTATGTCGCCTTTCCCCCAGTATTGGGATGCCAGCACCGAGGCGCCCGCCGCAAGACCGAATACCACCAGCGTAAAGATAAAGAAAGGCTGGTTGGCCAGTGCCGACGCAGAGATTTGGGTCTCGCCTACCGCGCCAAGCATCACGGTATCCATCATGTTGATGCCGAAAACAATTAGATTTTGCAGCGCAATCGGGATCATGATGGCAAAAACATCCCGATAGAACCCCTTTTCACGAATGATTGGTTGCATCTATAAGTAACCTCAATTTCTTCTTTTATTTTGCCGTCCCTAAAAACCTATTCCACACTTTACACAGACGCATACTGGGCGCGCCCCTGCGTAAAAATGTTCCCACCGGTACAATCAGTCGCCACAACGACCGGAAAGTCCTCGACCTGCAGGCGTTTGACCGATTCGCAGCCAAGATCCTCGAACGCGATAACGTCGCAGCGCTTAATCGCTTTGCAAGCAAGTGCCCCCGCACCGCCGATCGCACAGAAATACACCGCATGGTTACGCTGGATGGCGTCACATACCGCAGCATTTCGTTCCCCTTTTCCAATCATCGCCGCCAGCCCCATGTCAAGCAGACGAGGCGCATATGGATCCATCCGCCCCGATGTTGTCGGCCCACAGGAGCCAATCGCCAGCCCTGGCGGCGTCCCTGTAGGCCCTGCATAATAGATACAAGCACCTGCTATATCAAAGGGGAGCGGCTTGCCCTCCTCCAGCAAAGCAAATATCCTTTTATGCGCTGCGTCCCGCGCCGTGTAAACAGTCCCAGTCAACAACACCTTGTCCAGCACACGCAAAGACGCGCCAGCGTCCCGTAACTCCTCTGTCCGAAGCCTGATTTCTTGACTCATTTTCGCTTCCACCTTTCCTTATTACATGCCGTATCCAGTCTATCGCAGATACACAAGGGTTTATCTGCGCCGGTAACCTCCCACACGGCCACTGTGCAACTCGACATCCTTTTTCTTGTTGCATCCATTGTATTTTCTCGGGGCAATGACTGATCCCCTTTGATACACCAATAGTTCCCTTGCCGGTTATTTTATGGTATAATAAATTCACAGTGAATGAAAAACGGGAGCCTTTCCCTGTCCTCAACAGGAGGCAGCCGCAGCCCCCGAACAATCTGCAAAGGATGGTTGTCTTGACAAGTCACATTCGTCTAGCCGTCTTCGACCTTGACGGCACGTTAAACCAGACGCACCTTTATTCTGTTCCCGCACATAAACGCGTGCTTGCCGAATTCGGCGTAACCAACCGCACGGACGCGGATATCATCGCCTGCTACGGCGCACGGGGCTGCGATTATGTACAAGATCTGATGCCGGGCGTCGATCCTGTGACAGCGCAGGCCTACCATGACAGGGTCGCCGCATACGAACGGGAAACGATTGGAAAACTGGGGCGTCCCTTCGCCGGCGTGCCGCAGATGCTTGACGATTTGCATGCGAACGGGATACGAACGGCGGTCTGCTCCAACGCCTCCCTCTCCTACATCGACACCGTTCTCACCGCACTGGGCCTAAAAGAAAAGATCGACGATCGCCAGCCCCTGCTGGATGGTCTGACGAAGAATGACACCTTAAAGCTGCTCCTGACCCACATTTCCCCGGAAAAAGCCGTCATGGTTGGCGACCGTATCTTTGACAAAAACGCCGCTGACTTCAACGGCATCCCTTTTATCGGCTGCCTGTACGGCTACGCGCCCGAGGAAATGCGCCCCTGTGCTCATCAGGTCAAGCAACCGTCAGATCTCTTGCCGATGCTTCTCTCTTTGCTTCGTTAAATCCAAAGCTCCCCTTTTTCTGCCTCCGTATCCTTTCCCCAAATGAAAAAGTCAGAACGTTCTGTTTGGAATGTCCTGACTTTTTTGTTCCCGCCATTTGCCGAAGGCTTTTCCGTGCAGATGAAACCGAGTCGGAA
Source organism: uncultured Clostridia bacterium (assembly GCA_946498095.1). Lineage (GTDB taxonomy): Bacteria > Bacillota > Clostridia > Oscillospirales > Ruminococcaceae > CAMMMX01. The sequence goes on along the minus strand of CAMMMX010000002.1, from coordinate 52,920 downwards.
TTGCCTCAAAAAGCGCCTATACCCGGAACTTCAAGCTTCCTCAATCGCCGCTATCAGCTCTACCTCGACCAGAACGTCCTTGGGCAACGCCTTGGCCGCAACGCAGGAACGCGCGGGTTTAGAGACGAAATACTCTGCATAGATTTCATTGAAGGCGGCAAAATCAGCCATGTCCTTCAGGTAGCAGGTTGTCTTGACAACATTGTTGAAGTCCGTCCCCGCAGCCTGCAGAACAGCTGATAGATTTTTCATCACTTGCCTAGCCTGTCCCTCAATGGTGTCCTCTTCTACTTTTCCAGTTGACGGATTGATGGCGATTTGTCCGGAGGTATACAAGGTAGACCCATATACCACTGCCTGTGAATAGGGACCGATCGCTTCAGGAGCCTGATTCGTATGAATCGTCTTTAACATCAAAACCTCTCCTTTTCTGTCCTTCTAACTTAAGAAATCCGGTAACCAGCTTTTGTCAAAGCCGATTTAATCTCTTCGATATGTTCGTAGTTTCTCGTCTCCAAAACAATACGCAGATAACAGCCGTTAATGTCGGAACTTTCGCTGGCACGTTCATGATGGATGGAGATGACATTTCCTCCCTTTTCCGCAATGATGCTGGACACACCTTTGAGCTGTCCCGGCTTGTCCAACAGTTCGATATTCATCGCATAGGATCGCCCTGATTTGAGCAGCCCTCGCTTGATCACGCGGGAGAGAATGGTAACGTCGATATTTCCGCCTGATACCAGGCAGACGACCTTTTTGCCGGCGACCGGCACCTTTCCAAACATAGCCGCTGCGACGGAAACCGCGCCCGCTCCCTCAGCGATCAGCTTCTGCTGTTCAATCAGCGAAAGAATCGCCGAAGAAATTTCGTCATCCGTGACAGTGACGATTTCGTCCACATACTGGCTGCACAATGCGAAAGTATTGCTGCCAGGTTCCTTCACCGCAATGCCGTCGGCAATGGTCGACACCTCGCTGAGGCATTCGATACGGTTATTCTGCAAGGAGGTAAACATACTGGACGCACCGGATGCCTGCACACCATACACCTTAATATTCGGGTTTAAAGATTTGATCGCGAAAGCAACACCCGAAATCAAACCGCCGCCCCCGACCGGGACAATGACAGCATCCATATCCGGCAGCTGATCCAGCAGTTCCAGACCAATGGTGCCTTGTCCGGCGATGACGTCCTCGTCGTCAAAGGGATGGATAAAGGTATACCCTTTTTCCTCCTTTAATTCCAGCGCCCGGCGGTACGCGTCATCGTAGACACCATCCACAAGGCAGACCTGCGCGCCATAGCTTTTCGTCGCCTCCACCTTAGAAATGGGCGCGCCATCCGGCAGGCAAATCAGCGCAGGAATGCCATTTTTCTGCGCTGCCAGCGCAACACCCTGCGCATGGTTACCGGCTGAACATGCGATAACACCGCGCGCCTTCTCCTCATCGTCTAGCTGAGACATTTTATAGTACGCGCCTCTGACCTTAAATGAGCCTGTAACCTGCAAATTCTCCGTCTTTAGGAAGACTTCGGCGCCCGGCACAATATGGGGCGCGTAGATAAGATCGGTCGTCCGGATGACATTTTTTAATACATATGACGCATGGTAAATCCTATCCAGGGAGAGCATGTGGACGAATCTCCTTTTTCAAATAAATTCCGCATAAAATCGATTGCTGTGGCAATATCTCCTTTGGTACTATACCCCTTTTCCAAACGTTTGTCAAGATGATACACACTGTCAAAAGGCCGCCCTGAGCCACCATATCCACTGAGTCTCAAATACGATTCCTCTTGCAGCCATAAAACATCGGCAGTTTGGGGTATGAACACGAAAGCCCAAACATATATATAAGGATATCCAGTCATATAAGGAAGCGCTTGGTATCTTTCAGGAGCCAGAAAGGAAGGTCGGCATAAAATGCGGAGTCAAAACAGAAAACGGAGAGAACGCTTTTGGAGGCGTGTGTTAGGGATTGTATCCGCTACCATTATGTCCCCTTTGCTCATCTGGGCGACTGTTTCTCTTCTCCCCTATCTGACTGTTGCGGCACAAAAAGCTGCTGTGCTGTCCGCAGGGCTGAACTTCCCGGAAGGCGGCGTTACGCTCTGGCAGCAGGGAATGCAGCAGTCGGACACGGACGCTTCCACATCGGAAGACGTTTACATCCCCCCAACCATCCATCAAGTCACATCGTCACAGGCGTCCCAGGAACCGTCCTCCCCGGCGGCGCCTTCGTCTTCTCCTCAGCCGGAAGGGAACCGTGACGGTAAAATTGTCTATCAAACCTTCGCCTTCCAACCGGGGGGGCAGTACATTTCCAACCCGACAGGTGGACTCATCCGCAATTACACCAGTACAGCGAACAAAACGCTGCAAAACGAGATTACAAAACTTCCGGAATTTCAGATTGAGAAGGACAGCTCCGAGCCCCAGGTGCTGATCATGCACACCCATGCAACGGAAAGCTATGAACCGTATGAACGGGACTATTTTGACAAATCGTATAATTCCCGCTCTACCGATAATACTAAAAACATGATCCGCATAGGTGAGGAAATCGTCAAACAGCTGAATGCACTGGGGATCAACGCCATCCAGGACAAAACGCTGCATGATTACCCAAACTATAACGGTGCATATAACCGTAGCGCGGAGACTGTAAAATCATACCTGAAAAAATACCCCTCTATTAAAGTGGTGCTTGACGTCCACCGCGACGCAATCGGTAACGATACGACACGTACCGCACCGGTCACCACAATAAACGGCAAAAAAGCGGCTCAAATCATGATCATCTGCGGCTGCGACGGCGTGCCAAACCATATGAAAAATTTGCGCTTCGCATCGCTTCTACAGGGACAGATCGAGTCGGATTATCCAACCCTGACCCGCCCCGTCATGTTTGATTACCGTTATTATAACCAGGATTTGACCACCGGTTCCCTGCTGATTGAAATGGGTTCCCACTCAAACTCACTGGATCAAGCTATCTATTCAGGGGAACTTGTCGGGAAAGCCGTTGGGCGTGCTTTACTCAAACTGACTAAATGATAGGAAGAAATATGAAACCATCAAATCGAAAAAATCTGAGAATTTTTTTTACTGCCTTTTCCATTACCGTAATTTTACTCATCCTAGCCATCGTTATGGTACTCCTACTGGCCGATGTTTCAACCCTCGCTTCCGGCAGCTATGATAAACCTTTGCTGGAGATACAGCCTGACCTGACTTTATCCGCCTCCGCCTTTGGGAAAATTTACACATTCGATCTTAACCCCATCAACGATGCCGCAGGGCTGTACCACGATGCCTTTTTCGCCCTTCCTGCGCCTTTGAAGGCAGCCGGATACTTGTATCAGTTGTTTGCTGACTGTATCTATGCAGTCATACGCTAAAGAATCCTTGACGGATGATATCTATTCAGTACAACCGGAAGTTGCGAACTTCCGGTTGTGCTGCGTCCTCGCGTGCTACGAGGTTTTCCATGCCGGTAAAAATTCCCTTTTCCTTACGGCCGTACGCCGCCTTCAACAAACGCCGTGCAGATTTTTCTCGCGGCATACGTTTCTCAAACCGGATAGCATATGCAAGATAGCGAAAACGGACGTTCGGTTGCATTCATCTTTAAAAAGTGGTATAATGAACTGAACTATAAATATCCAAATTCAGAGAATTTGTCGCATAAATAAAGATGATGAGGTATGGTATGGCTAATTTTAAAGGACAGGAATGCCCCGTTTGTCACCAGATTTTTCAGGAATCGGACGATATCGTCGTCTGCCCTGAATGCGGAACACCGCATCATAGGGAATGCTACCTGAAGACCGGTCACTGTTCCAATGAGGAGAACCACGGCAAACAAACCTATCAGGAACAACAGAGGGAAAAGGAACGGGCTGCTGAAGAGGAACAGCGGGAGCAACTGAGATGCCCGCGCTGCGGGAGCCACGTTGAGTCAGGCACTTTGTTTTGTCCCTTGTGCGGTGCGGTACTGGGTCACAGCGGCGCAACTTCGCGGACAGGGCCCATCCCCATTGAGCTATCGTCTCCGTTCGGCGGTTTGGATCCGGACGAGGAAATCGGTGGTGTGCCGGTACAGGATTTAGCGTTGCATATGGGGGAAAACGCCCGCTATTTTCTCCCGCGCTTTAAGCAGATGAAACAAGGCGCGCTGTTCAGCGTGAATTTTTCCGCTTTCTTCTTTCATTTTTATTATTTTATCTATCGGAAGATGTTTTGGATCGGCGCTGTTTTGATGGCGGTTTCACTGCTTCTGGCTGCGCCTTCCTTCTTGATAACGTTTGACGCCATGCGGTTGTCCGTTGACGCCAATTTAGCTCCTTTATTCGACCAGGAAATGTTAACCCGTCTTTCCCTGATCGGTACAATGGTAGGATTTCTGCTGCGGCTATGCTCTGGCCTGTTTGCAAACCGGATTTACATGGAAACCGTCCTGCGCAGAGTCCGGAAATTAAAAAAGCAATACGGGGAAAGTCCGGACTATCCAGTACGGCTTGCTCAATACGGACGCGTATCCCGCAACGGCTTTTTGGTGGCCTTAGGCATTACCGCGCTGATATCCGTCATAGCCAGCTACTTTGCCATGTGGCTGATATAGTAATCATGAGGAAAGGAACGTTATGATGTCCAAGAAAGTGAAAAAAGCTGTTATCCCGGCAGCAGGTCTCGGAACCCGTATGCTGCCTGCGACCAAAGCAATGCCGAAGGAAATGTTCCCCATTGTCGACAAGCCAGCCATCCAGTATATCGTGGAAGAGGCTGTAAACAGCGGTATTGAAGATATCCTGATTATTCTCAGCCGTGGCAAAACTTTAATCGAGGATCATTTTGACCGCCATCCTGAGCTGGAAGGACGCCTCCTGGCCTCTCATAAGGAAAAAATGTATGAAGACGTGTTGCGCATTTCTGAGCTCGCCAACATTACATATGTTCGCCAGAAGGAAATCAAAGGGCTGGGAAATGCCGTTTACTACGCGAAAACCTTTGCCGGTGACGAACCGTTTGCCGTTTTGTATGGAGACGACGTCATCATCGGAGACGACCCGGCTTGCGGTCAGCTTTGCCGCGCTTATGAAGAAACCGGTCTTGGCGTTGTTGGTATCAAGGAAGTTTCCTTGGAAGCTATCCAGAAATACAGTTCCATGAAAACCGCCCCTCTGAAAGATAACTGGTACCATATCTCTGATATGATCGAAAAACCTAAGCCAGAAGAAGTCTTCTCCCTCTATTCCATCTTAGGGCGCTGCGTACTCCCGCCGGAGATTTTCACCATCCTGGAACACACCAAACCGGGCGCTGGCGGAGAGATCCAGCTGACCGATGCCATGAAAGAACTGGCAACCACGAAAGGGATGGTCGGCGTGGACTTTACCGGCAAGCGGTATGATATGGGCAACAAACTTGGCGTTATGGAGGCTATCGTCGAAAACGGGCTGAAGCATCCCGAAATCGGGGAGGACTTCCGCGCATACCTCAAGGCTCTGTCGACAACCCTGTAACGTATTTTCCTTCCCCCCTTTCCGTTCTTTTGACAGCTTGCATACTCGTCATAATATCAGGAAAGGTGTTGCTCTTGTTTCAGTGTCTCATTCCACCCGCCTAGCGAGCGGCTTTTCCTGGGGACACCGCTTTATATAGTTCCCTTTCCGCTGGGGAGAGAAGTCAAGACAAACCTGCCGGTTTTAATAAACCGGCAGGTTCCTTTATTTTCTTTCTAAAACAAGTTCCGGCAGCTCCTCAGTCAAACCGCTTTTGATTGCTGTCAGAGCAGACGCTATGTTGCTCCCTGCGCAGTGATAGGTAACAAGATAGCCTTACCGCACCAAGAAATTGGAGACACTTTCCAAATCTATCATGGTCTCTCGTTTCAATCCGACCAGCTCCTCATAGAGCGGGATGCGCTTTCTGCTCATTCCGCTACTTTTTCTCCTTATCTGAACGCCTATCCATCAGTTTCTCCCCGATCATACGCCAAGCTTCCTGTGTCTTTGTCTGGTAATCCCACGGCTCCCCCGAAAGCAGATTGACCGCACGCCAGTTCACAGGCTTCTTACCCAAATATGGACGAAAGCCAAACTGCAGATATAATCCGATCGCAGGATAGCTCCAGGTCTGCGTCGTCAAATAAAGATACCCGTTCGGATGAAGCTGCTGATAGCCGTCCAACAGGTGGGTAAGCATCGCCTTAGCAATTCCCCTTCCCTGCTGTGCCGGAGCAACCGCTACCCAATGGACACGCTGCAGCTCCCGACCGAAATGGTACCCCGGCCAGATCGCACAGCTTCCGACCAATTCACCGTTTTCCTTCAGAACAAACAGCATCCTTTGCCTGAGCATATCCGGGTATCGCGCAAATTCATCAGCAAAAATCTCCCGCGCTTCCTGTAATGTGTCTGTTTGTCCTACCGCATATTGCAACGACGCCCAGGCTTCGTCCAGATCCGGCCGGTACGCCGAAAAATGGTATCCGTCTGGCAGAGCATAACGCGGATATAAGTGTATATCGGTCTTTTCCATCAGTACCCCAATATGCGGGAGGGATGATGAATCCATACCGCGATAAAGTCCTTGCACCATGTTCCCCCTCCATTCCTTTCATCTGATGTCCAGCATCTGGCAACCAACTTGGGAACCGTTATCTGCCCTTGGGCGCTCATATATGTTTGTGTCCCGTAAAGATTGCCGTATACACGAATGATGCTTCCTAACCGGATAGAGTCCGTTCCCTCCACGCCGGCAGGAATCGATACATATACCACATCGGTATAAAAACCGTATGCCGTTTTCGTCACACACATTCTCATCCGGCTTCCGTCCCCGTCCGGCGCTATTTCTATCACCTCCCCCGTCAACTTTGCAGGCTTCTGCCGAAATACATCGGGATCTTGGCACAGCTCCTCATCATCATATTCTTTGCACATATGACGGAACATGGCTATACATTCCTCTGCCGTCGCTGTATATTGCATGGACTGTACGATGCTGTAAAAGGTATCCTCGTAAGCGTCCCCCTGCGCCAGGAGGGACACATAGATCCAGCCTCAGAAGCTCCCCCTTCGGTTTCCATGGTACAAAAATAATGAAAACCGTCGTCCGCCGCATATCTCAGTACAGTAACCTTTTTGTCCAGAGCGTTGAGCTGATTGCGTCCGATTTCACGGTATCCGTCCACCGCATCTGTATACTGCATCAAAAACAGCTCCTCGCCTTCCTCATTGAGCAACAGGCCGCTTTGCTCCATCTGGACAGTCAAGCTCCCCCTTTTTCCTCCAAGGAAACAGGGATTTCGATTGAAACTTGACCAAAGCCTTTCCGTACATTCGTGGACGGATGAAAATCCTCATGAGAAGTCATGGCTTCTTTTTCAGACGAATCATTCTGCTGACTGGATGCATCGCTTTCGGAACCCCTTGAGGATGTGGATATGGATGCTCCCACTTCAACGGATTGCGGCTCATCCCAGAACGAGAGCGGACAACACGCAGATCGCCGCCACTGTCACAGCTGTTTTCTGCATATGGTTCAAACGGCCGAACATGGCAATGTTACAGAATCCCTCAAGGCAACAATCAAATGGCGTGGCGTGGGCAAAGGATGAACAATATTCGCCACGCCGCACAGGAAATCGTTCTGAATGATTTAATCTACAGATAAAATTTATATTCTCAGAGGAAGCTGCTGTCAGGCGATGGCAGCTTTTCTTTTTTGGTGCTTTTTGGCATTAAAACTATATTATACGTTGACACTCTTTGCTCCATTGCAAAAACGATTGAATCTTTTTACGGTTTGTTTTCAGATACGAAACGAAGTAAAACACTTTTAGTTCTGGATCACTCATAGGAATTAAGACTCGGTTTACTCCATCGTTTCTTAGTTCGATAGATAGTGTAGAAACCGTTGCCAAAAAATTCGTTGAACGAATGAGATGTTGTGTAATATTGTTGTTATTTTTTACTAATTTGAGAGGTAGATGCTCTTTTTCTACAATCATTTCTATTTGAGAGAGAAAATAGCCTCCAAGTTGAGGATAGAGAAGAGGTTGTGCTGGAATTTCGCGGATGGAAATACTCTCTCTTCCTAAAAGCCAACTGTCTTTCGGAACAGAGAGGAACACCTGATCCGGCAAAAACGGCTGGCTGGCTATCCGGTTGTCTTGAATCTTTCCTGGCGTAACAACTATATCGTACGCACGATCCGTGAGAAGCTTCACGGTATTATTTCCGTCATACAGATCATCTTTTATTTCAATCTCCGGATGGGATACAGCAAAACGGGGTGTACAGAACCAGCGCACCCCAGGATCACAAAATGCAATTGAAATAGTTAATTTTTGTTGCGCTATACTAAGAAGATCCAATTTCATCTGTTCTACATTTCGCAGTATTGTATTCACATGGATCAGAGCAATTTCTCCCGTCTTGTTCAGATAGATTCGATTCGGGCTCCTGTCGAACAGCTCTACACCTAATTCGTCTTCTAGTTTTTTTAGCATAGCGCTCATGGCAGGCTGGGTGATATGAAGTTGTTTCGCAGCCTTTGTTAAAGAACCAGTCTCGGCAATAATTTAAAAGTAATCTAATGCCGTAATGTCCATATGTCCCTCCTAAGCATAATCGATTGGTTATGCAGTATTAAAACTGTATGGTGTGCAATACCGATAAATAACGGTATAATTGAATTACAAAAGATGGCCGGAATGGCTGTCTTATATTATAGCATAAATAAATGTTGTCTGTAAATTTTTCAAATTTAGAACAGGAGGAATTTAGTATGGAATTTGTTACTTTGAGCAATGGCGTTAAAATGCCTATGGAGGGATTTGGGGTATTTCAGGTGCCGGAAGCAGCTGTCTGTGAACAGGTTGTCAGCGACGCGCTGTCTGTTGGTTATCGCCTGATTGATACGGCTGCCGCGTACTTCAACGAGGAAGCGGTGGGAGCTGCCATTAAGAAAAGCGGTATCCCGCGGGATGAATTGTTCCTTACCACAAAGCTGTGGATTCAAGATGCGAATTATGACGGCGCCAAAAAAGCCTTCCAGACCTCTCTGGACAAGCTTGGTCTTGACTACATCGACCTCTATCTCATTCATCAGCCTATGAACGACTATTATGGAGCATGGCGCGCTATGGAGGAACTGTATGAAGACGAAAAAATCCGAGCTATTGGGGTATGCAATTTTTACCCGGAACGCCTTACCGACCTGTGCATGAATGTAAAAATTACCCCCATGGTCAACCAAGTAGAATTGCATCCCTTCTTTGCCCAGACTGGTGCAATTGAAAACATGAAGTCCTTAAACGTCCAGCCAGAGGCATGGGGGCCGATGGCCGAGGGAAAACACGGAATTTTCACTCATCCGATATTGACGGAAATCGGTAAAAAGTACGATAAATCCGCTGCTCAGGTGGCTCTGCGCTGGAATACACAGCGGGGTGTGGTTATTATTCCCAAATCCACCCACAAGGAACGGATGGAGGAGAACTTTAAGATTTGGGACTTCACCCTTAGTGAGGAAGATATGGCGGCGATATCTGCGCTCGATCTTGGCCACAGTGAAATCATTGACCATAGCGTAGCTGAAACTGCGAAATGGCTGAATGGGTGGAAAATCCACGATTAATTTTGACACAATACCCCTTTGTTCTAAAAGGAATTGATTCCAATCATTCATGTAGAATGACAAATTGATTGTGCCATGACGCGTAAAAGGAATTCATCCTTTACGTCACGGCACCCTTGTTGCCTTTCTATTTAGTTTGGTATAAGAATTGATAAGAAAAACGATAAATTCTGGTCCATTCTTTATATTTCCGTTTCAAGCATTTCCCGCAGGCATTGCAAAAAGATATTTGCAGCCTTGGAAAACACCTGATATTTTTTCCAAACAATAAAGCCAGGAGCTTCCAGCTGAGGAGAAAGAGGACGGAAGCAGAGATTGCTGCCCTGGGTATTGATGAGCTTATCATAGCACAGAGCGTATCCAAGTCCTTCATCCACCAATAGAGAAGCGTTAAAAAGCAGGTTGTAAGTGGCCACGATATGCAGTTCTGACTCTTCTCGCTGAAGCCATTGATTCAGATATCCGTCATCCCCTTTTTGGTGGGAAACAATCAGAGGTTTATCCCATAGATCCTCTGGACAGATTACTTCTTTTTCGGCCAAGGGAGAATCCTTCCGCATTAAAACACCCCAAGTATCTTTGATGGGAACCGGAATGGCCTCATATTTCTGCGAATCGATCTCCGTAAAAAGCAGCCCAAAATCAATGAGGCCCTTATCCAGATATTCCAATACATGCTCCGCATTTCCGCTGGAGATATGGTATCGGATATCTGGATATTTTTTTTGCAGTTTCTTGGCAACCATGGCGAACAAACGTACAATTTCGGTCTCCCCTGTCCCGATAAACACATTGCCAGTAATGGTTTCATCGGATTGGATTATCTCATTTTCTGTCCGCTTGACAAGCGAGAGAATCTCCTCTGCACGCTTGCGCAGGATCATCCCTTCCTCTGTCAAAATAACCTTGCGTGAACCTTTCACTCCACGAATCAAAAGCTGTTTTCCCAACTCGTCCTCCATGTTTTTGAGCTGTGTGGACAAGGCGGGCTGAGAGATATGCAGAGATTCAGCAGCGGCAGTAATATTCTGTTCTCTTGCCACCGCTAAAAAATATTCTAATACACGCAGTTCCATTTGGATCGCCTCCTGTCATTTAGTATATTGGGAAATTATATAAAAGTCAATTATGGAAATTGATAAAAAATAAGTATTTGATATGTAGTTTCCAAACAGATATACTGAGATTGTAGAAATGAAAGTGTAAGGAGGCTTTCAAATGATTTGTCTGGTTATGGGGATGCTCCGGAAGAAATCACACCGGGAGAAGTCTATGTTTCTGCCTCTATGGCCTCCATGTTTGGGGTTCAGGTTGGGGATACCATTACCTTTCCCATTGCCCGCAGCGGAGGGGATATAACCTTTACGGTGGCAGGATTTTACGAAGACCCTTTTATGGGAAGTTCCATGATCGGGATGAAGGGGTTTCTGATAAACGGGCAGGATCATGAGGAAATCGCCGGGATGATTGAGGAATCCGGCGCGGACAGTCTGGCCAGGGAAGGGTTTATGCTGCACATTTCTCAAATTTCCGGTAGCACTTTGACCGCGGCTCAGTTCAATGCTTTTTTGAACGAGAATACCAGCCTGACAAGCTACGTGGAATTCATCCACAGCAAAGATGCCGTTGCTGGCTTTATACTGACCTTGCAGAATGTGTTCACCAGCCTCTTGCTGGCCTTTGTGGTGATCCTGCTTCTGGCATCCATAGCGGTGCTCTCCCACAGCATCGGCAGCACCATCGAACAGGATTATACGAATATGGGAAACCTCAAAACCATGGGGGTTACCAGCAGGAAACTGCGGGCAATCCAGCTTTTGCAATATCAGATGACCGCTGTGTGCGGTATGGCCGTGGGAACTCTCCTTTCCATCCCGTCATCCGGTCTTGTTTGCCGAATGAAGGTGACCACCACGGGATTGTTGATCCCGTCTACATTGCCTATGGGGATTTGCTTGATCGCTTTGGCAGTCATTCTTCTCCTGCTGATGGGCTTCGTTTGGCTCCGCACCGGGAAGATCCGCCGGATTTCTCCCGTGAACGCTATCCGGGGAACTTGGAAGAAATCCCAGGAATGCAAAATCTCCATCCAGTCATGCCCCCCGGCTTTGCCGGGGGCATGACTTCCTATCAATGAAAGTATATCAAATGATCGATTTATCCCGCTTGCCTATTCCTCTCAAAAACTTGCTTATTTCTTTAGAAGCTTCTGAATATGGAGAATATCCTCTTTTGGAGCTGCTCCAAACAAATTCCGGTAATCCCGAATAAACTGTGAAAGGCTTTCATATCCCAGCTCCATAGACGCTTCGGTTTCATTTTGTTATCGTCTAGCATTAACCGTCTGGCTTCGGTGAGACGCAGTCTCTTTTGACATTGCAGCGGCCCCCTCCCCACAGCGCTTTTAAATTTCTGATGAAAAAGAGAAACGCTCATATTTCTTTGTTCTGCCAGTTTCTCTACTTTGAACGCATGGCGGAAATTTTCTTTTATCCAACTATTGGCCGCGTAAATTTCATCCGCCTGACCGATTTGGATGATACTTTGAAGAAACTGTTTGCCACAGGAGCCACAGAGAATGTCATATATGACCTCCTGCGTAATATTTTTTCGCAAAAATTCAGACCAGACTGCCTGTTTCTTCGCGGAAAAAAGCCTGTAAACCGACTGAATCACCGCATTGTCTAATTGGGACATCTCCTATTCGTCCATACTTTCACTTATGATTTTTTCGATCAAGTTATTGTCCAAACCTAAAACAGCTGTGATAACATCACGAGCTGTAAATGCAACGGAAAGCGCTAAAAAATCCTTTCGAGTTGAAAAAGCTAAAACGGTTCCTGACAGCGTGGTATCTATTTCTGATAATGATTGTATTTATAAGCATCACCATATGATTGATCTTTGTGCGATTCTTACTTTTCCGATGTCATCTATGGAGTCCGCTCGTTCGTTGAGCAAAACTTAAGCATACTGAGAATTCTCGATTGCTTTTCATCGTCCCACATGGATCACGTGGCTGGATCCATCAGTTCATACATCCAATGTGTCCATCCGCATACCGTTGACGCGCGGCGCAGGTAGGTACTGTCCTGTCCAATGTGAAAGAGGTTGGACTGCTTCATGATAGAAACAATCCGGCTTCGGTCAGGGACAGATCCAGCTTTCAGTGTCAGGCACAAGGCACGCCGAAAAACGGCATGCTGGAGGATCTGTCCGCAAATTCCCAACTGGCGGCGGCGATAGGGCAGCCGCATGATACGGCGTCCAACTTCAGTCAGGTGATATTGGGTTTGCCGTTGCTGCTGCGTCCGCTCTATCAAACCGAGGTAGCGTCCTGCATCGGTATAGTAATTGGTCTGGCGGGCGTCAAATGCATAGCGCTGCGTAATTTCCTCCCGGGATAAAGAGCCACTGAGCAGCAGCTCACATAAATTGATGACCCGCTTGATGCTGTCTGCCTGCGGGAATGGGATTTCCGGCTCCGGGTTGCAGGGGAGATCCTGCAACAGGCGTTCGAGATCCACACGTGTAATGGCGGTGTCCTCCAGTGTATAGTTTCGATGTCGGACCAATTGAAGGGAATTGTAGTGGCTTGGATCGGAAAAAGCATATTCATACAGGCTAAAAATGCCGTTGGAGTAAACCAAAAACACCGGACGTACCGGTTTGTGGACTCTCGAGCTCCATACACGGAACGGATAGTAAAGCTGACGGATCAGAAAATCCTCCGATACGTCCCGTTTCGCTTCCATTAGTGTAAGGGAATGCGTGCCTTCATAGGCAGCGTCAATTTCGATTTGCGCATGATCCACCGCAACCGGGATATTGCATCCGGTACGGGTATGGCGGATCTTGAAGTCAAAGCAGTCCGACGTCATCCGTCCGGATACGGTAGCAGCTAATCTATTTTCGCCCAGAAAATCTGCCAGTATACCGGACGCCAGCGCACAGTTTACGGCGATTGCTTCGCTCGGGATATTCCCGGGATCAAGGCTTTCCAGATGTGCAGGCAAGGAGGCCCGTATCGGTACAGGTTCCTCTTTGTCAAAGAGGTGATAAGCTTCAAAATGAGAAATCATGTAGTCCCCCCGGGAAATCGGCAGGATGGATAAACCATTTTGGGCAAAAACCTGCGGCAGGTTGATCCGGTGATCGAACTTTGCCATTAAACGGGGTTCCCGGTATTCGCGTATTTGGTCCGCCGAAATGATGAATTGTCCATCCTTATCAATCTTTCGGAGGATGTCGTAACGTGCAAACAGCTGTTCCCAGGCGATGTCATTCTTTCCTTTTTGGACTGGCATAGTTTCTCACCACCACTTCGTCGATTTCACCGCGCTTGGCGGCATCGGAATTTACCGCGCGTTTGGCTTTCACGATGGTGATATGATAGTTTTGATACTGTTCCAAAATGAAGTCGGTAGCAGAATTAGAGAGCATAAAACGGATCCCTCGCCGGTTTAGGTCATCACAGCATTCACGGAGCCGTATCTGTTCGGCTTTTCCAAAACCGCCTTTGGTATAACTGGTGAAATTTGCTGTTTCAGATACTGGATCATAAGGAGGATCAAGGTAGACAAAGCTTCCTTTGGGCAGTGACTCCAGTACATAGGCATAATCCGTACTGGTGAAGGTAAGCTCCGCCTTGTTAAAATACCGGCTGACCGCCCGCAGTGTGGTTTCATTGACGATATTGGGATTTTTGTAATGCCCAAACGGAGTGTTGAATTCTCCTGCGCTGTTCACCCGGAACAGTCCGTTATAACAGGTTTTGTTCAAGTAAAGCAGCCGGGATGCCCGTACCGCACAGGGTAGGGCTTGGTAAGCTTCCGGATCGCGATCCCAGCTGCGGATTTCGTAAAAATATGTGGCGTCATTGCGGTGTAAGCGAAGGGATTCAATCAGCGATTCCACGTCATCGCGGATGACCGTATAGAGATTGATAAGTTCTGTGTTGATGTCGTTGATATATGCCCTGAAAGGCTGTCTATAGAGCCAAAGCGCGCCGCCGCCGACGAACGGCTCGCAATAGGACGTTATGCGTGCGGGAAGTAACGGAACCAACACGTCGAGTAGCTGACGTTTTCCACCAGCCCACTTGACAACCGGGGCCACCGATTTGATTTTTTTCACCTTTCCGACAACCCTTTCTTCATAGCGGATACAATCCTATTATCCCATATGGCGGCGAAAACATCAAGTGTTCTTTATGAAGGGCACAGAAGGTTTGTCTCGGATGGTGGATGATATGACAGGTGTAGTGGTGCACAAACACAACTGCTATTGACAGAAACGGGAAATCATGCTATGCTTTTTATAGAAATCAAACGAAAAAAATTTAGGGAGGATTTGTTATGACTTCATATTGCTCCCAATGTGGAAAAGAGCTACAGGACGGGCAAGTCTGTGATTGCATGAACACGCAAGGCCAATCGCAGCAGCCTGCTTCAGGTGCGCAGGGCAGTTGGAATATGGGGGCGCAGCAGCCGGCGCAGGGGACGCCGCCGCAAGGGGGGCAGATGCCTCCGCAGTATACGCCTCAGCCCGCTCCGATAGGGGTTTTCTTTCATAAGCTCGGTGCGGAATTGCTGGAATTGATTAAGTCGCCTAGTAAAGCAATGGAAGGCGGCAAAGGCAGTTTACCGAACCTTTTCGTCTTCGTTGGCGTACAGCTACTGATGACAATTTTGTTCTTTATCTTTCTGGCGATATCTCCGGTAGCGCGCTTAGGTAGTATTTTTATTCCGTCACTTGGATTTTTGATGGTGTTTAAGAGCGTCATTTTCAATATCATCACATTCGCTATCCTGCCGCTGTTGGCGCTTCTGTGGTGTAAGCTGATTCTGGGCAACCATCCAGTTTCCTTGCGCGGTCTTTATGTTAATTTTGCAAAGGCATCAATTCCTATGACTGTATGCATGTTTCTGGCTATGATTTTCGCTGCTTTTCTGCCATCGTGGTCTTTGGTGTTGTTCTTGGTCGGCTATATTGCGTCGGCTATGTATGGCTGTGTGGCGGTGAGAGGCGCCGTCGGAGAAACGCAGACGGATAGAATGCTGTGGATTTGCACGCTGACCTATGTTTCCCAGTTGATAGCAATTTTCATTCTCTTGGCAGTTATTATGTAAAGCCCATACGGACTGGCTGATATGAGAGTTTCCCCCCTTGACGCGCTGCGTCAGGGGGGGGATTTTTCATGGATGACGAAAATCTGAAAGTTTTGCCGGGGGAGGCAGGGCAAAAAAGTTCTCGTTTCCAGCATGATGTGAAGTGTGTACGAGCAAGCTGCTCATAGGAAGCTTATGACCTCTTTACGAGTTACGAGGTAAGAGGATACAAGTGAAGTCGGATCCGAGGTCGGCTGCATTGTCCTCATAGATTTTCTGGATGAGGCTGTCAATTTCACCAATGCGCTGCTTTTTTGCCCTGTCCAGTTCCCGGCGTTTCTGTGCAAGCTCTTTTTTCTTGTCCTCAGGAAACTCTACTGTACCCCACAGTTATTCAGGGTTTCCACACTGAGATCCGGAAAATAGACCAGAGGATCCGGAATGTCGCGATGAATCCCAATCAGTTTCTCCATCCAAACCATATGATACCATGTATGAAATTTGTACCCACAGTTGTGGAATTTTCCGACCATACGGTATCCTAAATGCATATAAAATTGTACGCTGTTCTTGGTTAAATATTGATCATCCTTTTCCGGATAAGCAATACAGGCATTCAAATTAAGAATATTTTGTGCTTTAGAAATACTCTCCAAAACACCATATAACCTTCTGCCAATCCCCCTCTTTCTGACGTCTTCTCTCAGATAAATCGTCGTCTTAAATCGTCGTCTCCGCCGCCCAATGATAGGCCGCTCTTCCTACAAACGCACCTGTATAGGCATAGCCAAGGATGTGACGGTCTTCCTCCACTACAAGAAAAGGGTATTTTTCCAATGTGGTTTTCACCCTCTTCCGAAAAACTTCCAAGCTCGGCAATTCACACTCAAAAGTAATTGCCGTTTTTTCGGCATAGGGCGCGTAAATACCCAAGATGATTTCTGCATCATC
Organism: uncultured Clostridia bacterium; assembly: GCA_946498095.1. Classification (GTDB taxonomy): domain Bacteria; phylum Bacillota; class Clostridia; order Oscillospirales; family Ruminococcaceae; genus CAMMMX01. The sequence goes on along the minus strand of CAMMMX010000002.1, from coordinate 36,206 downwards.
CATTGTCGCAATACGGATGTGTATATTCTTCCGTTTCAGTGTGGACTTCTCCTTATTTTCTCATATGTAACGCAACCTTTTTCATTCACTCTTTCAGGTTCGGCCCTATTCACAAAAACGCCCGGATACGATAGCTCCGGGCGTTCCTTTCTACGATGGATATATTTCAGTTGCGGTAGACGGAAGCTGCCGCACATGACGCAGATGTGCCATTACACGGCAGTCATCCTCATAGGGATAGGAAAATCCGCATTCCTGCGCGACTTTGCAAGCGCTGACATGAAAAAGCTCCCCCATTTCCAGCAGCGCATCCCATACCGACGGATAATCCGCGGCGGAATAAGTCCGCAGCAAGCCCTCCCATCTTTCTTTCGGCAGGTACTTGTCCAAATACTTGCCGCATTTTCCTACACTGACAGTAAAACCTGTCAGGACGCCTACTTCCCACCCCAGCATCATCAAGAGCATCGGACGGATATTCTGTTCCATATGCTCCTTGGCAAACAGGATTTCCCTGCGCCACAGCCCCTTTGCCGCATAGGGCATCACCCACCAGAATTCGTTGCAACAGTCACTGAAATGCGCAGCATCTGGCTTCTTGACACGGTAATCTTCGTCGCTGGGCGGCGGAACAGGAGGCAACAAGCTGTCCTTATCCAGCAAGACGACCGTCAGCTTGTCCGACAAGACCTCACGCCGTGCGATAGAAAGGTCCAACAACGTCAGATCAATCCGGTTGCCGTCGGCAAACTGCATCAGGTAGGCATACCGCAGAGGCGACGGCTTTTCGTCAAACAGCACGGACTCGTCCGGACGTTGCATCACAATCCGTTCCCCAAATACGTCAATCCAGTTTCTGTCGTCGACGTAGCCCTGCACGTCTGTCACGGCATAAACGATATCATAATCTTGAAAAATGTCCCTGGGCACATGAGGGTTTGTCCGGGAACCGTTCATCCATACCGCACGGATCCGAGGATCCGTGCGGGCAATCCCGAGAATGAGTTCCATCATCTGCTGCTGTGTCCGCACAAAAAACCCTCCCTGTGGATTTACAACCCATTGGGATTCTTTTGAATAAAGTTCCAAGCATCGGCACACATCTCGTCCAGCCCATACTGAGCCGTCCAGCCAAGCTCCCGCTTTGCTTTAGCCGGATCGGCAAAGCATTCCGCAATGTCCCCCGCTCGACGTGGTGCAATCTGATACGGAATTTTTACGCCGGACGCGCGCTCGAAAGCATGTACAACGTCCAGCACAGAGTAACCGATACCTGTACCGAGATTGTATATCTCCGTTCCTTGAAAGCTGCGCGCCTTGGCAATCGCTTTGACATGTCCGCGCGCCAAATCGACCACATGGATATAGTCGCGCACACCGGTTCCGTCATGCGTTGGATAATCGTTGCCGAAAACGTTGAGATGATCAAGCCTGCCGGCCGCTACCTGGCAGATATAGGGCATCAGATTATTGGGGATCCCGTTGGGATCCTCACCGATTTTACCGCTTTTATGCGCGCCAATCGGATTAAAGTAGCGCAACAGCACAACGCTCCAAGTAGGATCCGCCCGCTGGATATCGGTCAGAATCTGTTCGATCATCAATTTGGTACGGCCATATGGGTTTTCGGGCTGTCCGGTGGGAAAATCTTCGCGCATCGGTACCTCTTTGGGCATCCCATATACCGTCGCCGACGAACTGAAAACGATACGTTTGACACCATGACGCTGCATCGCGTCAATGAGATGGAAGGTACCCGTCAAGTTATTGTGGTAGTATAACAGCGGCTTTTGGACCGATTCGCCAACCGCCTTCAGGCCAGCAAAATGGATAACGCTTTCAATCGCATTCTCTGCAAAGGCACGTTCGACTTCATTCGCGTCTAACAAATCCGCATGATAAAGGCGGACCTTTTTGCCGCTCAGCTCCTCAATAAGCTCCACAGCGCGCGGCTTACTATTGGCAAAGCTGTCAAAAATGACAACCTCCTCGCCTGACTGAAGCAGCTCCACACAGGTGTGGGAACCGATAAAACCAGCGCCGCCGGTTACAAGAATCGCCATAACACTCCGTCCCTTCTGCTTATGTGTATCTCAATTATAGTATATTATCCCAGTACAGTCAAATTCTATTCTTTACAATACGGATGTTGTAACCTTGTCCGCCATGTGTTATAATAACCTCGTGGCAATGAATAGGTTTTACAGGAGGACAATGGATTGAGTCTTATTACATTTGAAACCGTTAAGAATAATGACGATATTCGGACATACATCACACAGGCCGACCAAACGCTGAATACGCTGGGGTTTACCGAGCATTCTTTTGCTCATGTGACTAAAGTCGCAATGAAGGCGAGTGAAATTCTGACTGATCTCGGCTATTCATCGCATGAGGCGGAGCTTGCCAAAATCGCCGGGTTTATCCATGACATCGGCAATGTCGTCAACCGTGACGACCATGCACAGAGCGGCGCTGTCATGGCCTTCATCCTGCTCGATAAACTCGGGATGCCGGCTGCGGACATTTCCCAGATCGTCTGCGCCATCGGCAACCATGACGAACATACCTCATCGCCGTCCAGTCCTATCGCAGCGGCACTGGTATTAGCGGACAAGTCGGATGTGCGCCGTACCAGGGTGCGCAACCGCGACGTCGCAACCTTTGATATCCATGACCGTGTGAATTACGCTGTTACCCAAGCGGATTTGTTTTTCAACTCCGATCGTACGGCGATCATTCTCAAACTGACTATAGACACAGAAATTTCCGCCGTTATTGAGTACTTTGAAATTTTCCTCGGGCGTATGGTGCTCTGCCGGAAGGCAGCGCAAACGCTTGGCATCCGTTTTGAACTGCTCATCAACGGATCACAGATTCTGTAACTCATCACTGGAAAGGAAGGGTTTGCTGTGACTTTTGTATTCGACCACAACAGTATCAATGTCCTTGACCTGCACAAAAGCTTGGATTTTTACCAAAAGGCTTTGGGGCTTCAGGAAGTGCGCCGGAAGGAAACCGACGGTTTTATCCTCGTTTTCTTGGGAGACGCCGCCGGTTCCCCTCATACGCTGGAGCTGACTTGGCTCCGTGACCGTACCCAGGCATACGACCTTGGCGAATGCGAGTACCATCTCGCTTTCACCGTCGATGATATCGAATCCGCCCATGAACTTCATCAGCAAATGGGATGTATCAGTTATGAAAATCCTGATATGGGGATTTACTTCATCACCGATCCGGACGGTTACTGGATTGAAATTGTTCCAAAAAGAAAATAAAGCGCCCTTGTAACGTTTGAGCCCTTGCGTTGATTCTGAACGCAAGGGTTTTTTCTTGACTTTCCCTCTCCTACGATCTATAATAAAGACAAAATTAATATCAGATTATTTAATATTATTATGTATTTTATTGAATTTCACGACGAGGTGATCCGTATGACAACACTAAGGCTTGCCGCGAAAAACCTATTTTCCTTTTGTCGAAACAAAACGCTCGTTTTCATCCTGTTTATCCTGTGTCAGCTTATATCCGTTTTAGCAGTGATGATGACTTACGGAACGATGAAAAACTACATCTATGAGAAGAGAAACGATCAGTTGTTTTCGAAAGACGTTAATATTATGTTCACTGGGGCGACCTATGGGGAACTGAAAGACCGTTACATTGAGGCGTTGCAATATCTGGGAAGCAATGTGGAATTTGGGTTTCTCTGTCTGGCGGAGCACCCCGTGGATACCTTTGCAGAATCCGCTTCTGGCGGAAGAGAGAAGGGCGAACGGTTTATCCAACTCAATACTACCCTAAAAGATGGTAAACTGGTTGACTATGAAAGTACCTTGAAGATGATTCAAGATCCCAAATACCGGCCGCCGAACGAAATCCCGTCAGATCAGCCTCTTATGATAGTCTGCAGAGGCGATTTTCCCAATGGGGATAAGTTAAAGGTAGGAGATATGGTAGAATTCGCGGGTATCTCCTTTCAAGCTGTGGGGTTTCACAATGCCGTCAACAGCACGGTCCTGATCGATACGGTTCCCGCCGAACTTCCGGTAAGGGGAGTATACTTTGGAACCAAGAAAATGATCACATATAAGAAGCTATCTCACCTCGTCGAAATTTTCACCAAGGACAGCCCAGCTTATGACACCAAGGCGGACATCGGCGAGATCCCGACCGCGCAGACGGAAAAATTCTACAACCTCAACATTTATGTGTCGGCGCTTATCATTGTTCTAGCCGCCATTAACTTCTCGATCCTGTTTTCCTATATTCTGGAGACACGCAGGCGCAGTTACGCAATTATGCGGATGTCCGGCTGTACGGCGGCACAGGGCATGCGGATTTATTTGACGGAAATCCTGTTCAGCGCCGTACCAGTATTTTTAATTGCCGCCGGGCTTTACCATTTGGCCGTCAAGCTGTTTTTATCCAAGCTTTTCCTCTATTTTGACGAGATCTATACGCCGATGAGTTATCTAATGATGTTTCTTATTTATTTGGCGGGAATCTTGCTGGTGTTCGGCACGGCCATTCGGCGATTTACCCATGTCCCACCGGTAGAAATGAAACGGAAAGGTTAGGTGACGGTCGATGTATTGGAAACTAGGCTATCAGTCTTTTTTACGCAGGCTAACATTACATATACTGCTTTTATTGCAGCTTGCATGCGCGGTATTTCTGCTCAATGTAATGTGTGCAGGCGTCAACGGCCGTTCCGAGCTGTATAATCCGCTCAAACCTTATTTGACTGCAAAAGGGGTATATTTTGGAAAGCACAACGGCTACCCTGTCACTGAAGAAGAGATACGTCGCACTCTGACCAGCGTGGACGAGGTAATTTCAGTGAGAGAAGCTGTCTTTCGGTCGAATGATATAGACTGGCGTATAGTGGTTTATGACGACAGCCTTGCCAAACGGCTTTCCCCTGAAATGGAAGAAGGCGTGTGGTTTACCCACGCCCCCAAGGAGGAAGGGATCGTTAATGTCGTCGCGCTGCAAAACAACAGCGACTACAAGGTTGGTGATATCATTGAAGGAACGAGTATGTTTCCAAAAGAAGGAACATCCGGAAACACTGAAATGAAGTTCCGGATTACGGGTATCATGAAAACAGGTGAGTATTATCCTACTTTTCAGCAAGGTGGTATTGCTGAAAGCGTACGGGATTTGTATGCGGAGCATACAAATTTAAATCCGTCTGGGATCCCGATGCTGTTCAGTAGTGCAAGCTTTCTGGAGAACGATGTGGTGCTAACACCAGGAATGCAAGTCTTGGTCACCTTTCACGATGATATCAGCAAGGAAGATTACGATGCCAATCTGGAAACGTTAGGAAGCATAGGATATTACACGACAAACGAAGAAATGAACGCGAAGTGTCTGAAATACATTAACGCAGAAGTTAAGGTACTGATGCCAATCATTTTCTGCCTTCTTTTGGTCACTGCGGTGGGCTTGTTGTCCTCTGGCGCTATTTCAACGTTGCGTCAGCTGAAAACGTACGGTATCTACTTTATCTGTGGCTGCCGCTGGAAGGACTGTATCAAAATCGCCATGGCAAACACTCTGATTATCCTGGCAGGTTCGGTTCTGGTTGCAGCATGTGCATTAGCTATTTCCTATTCGACCGGCTGGATGGCAAGCGCAAGTCTTATTCTCGGATGGAACAACCTCCTATATACAGCGCTTCTGCTAGCCTTTACCTTCGCTGTTTCCGTCATCGTTCCCTTTGTTCTCTTACACAAGCGCACCCCTGTTGATATTCTGCGTAACGATGACTAATCGACGAAAGGATGGTATGACATGATAGCAATCAAGAATCTGCACAAGACCTACAACCCTGAGAAACCTAACGCATTCCACGCCCTCAAAGGGGTATCAGCTGAGATAGCGGACGGTGAGCTGGTCGCCGTGATTGGTAAGTCCGGCGCGGGCAAGTCCACACTTCTTCACATACTCGGCTGCATCGACAGCTTCGAGGAAGGCAGTTTCTCCCTCGACGGTACCGAAACCGCTCAGCTGAACGACAAGGAGCTGTCCCACCTGCGCAACGAGAAGATCGGCATCGTCTTGCAGGACTTTGCCCTCATCGAGGAACAGAGCGCGATAGAGAACGTCATGGTGCCGCTGTACTTTGCGAAGAAGAAGCTCCCGATGGCGAAGCGTCGGGAGCTGGCAAAGGAAGCGTTGGAAAAGGTCGGAATCGGGGAGCTTGCGGAGAAGGAGGTCAATAAGCTGTCAGGCGGGCAGAAGCAGCGGGTAGCGATCGCGCGTGCGATTGTCAATCATCCTTCCCTGCTGTTGGCGGACGAACCGACAGGCGCGCTGGACACTGGGACGGCGGAGGAGATCATGGCGTTGCTGACACAGCTCAATGCAGAAGGCACGACGGTTGTCATCGTCACGCACGATCCCACAGTAGCCTCCAAGTGCAGGCGCATCATCACCATCTCCGACGGCCTCATCCTCCATGATGAAACGTCGGCTGTACAGTAGTAAAGTGACTGAACGATGAATGAAAACCTTCCGATGTTCCCCGTTAAATAACATCGGAAGGTTTTCCTTATCTGAAAGAAATATTTCGCTAACCGCTATAGCCCGTCATCTGTACTGAATCAAATATTTGTTTTATATCCTCGCTGTAATCAACACCGGAATAGGCAGACGTATCCCAGATAAGGCATACCACTCCCCCTTGTACATGGACCGCCAACAGTTCAAACAGATATGTATTGTCATACAGATTTCCCGTAAAAGAGAGGTACAGCCCTTCTAGGAAATCGACCGTACGTTCTTCTCTGTGAATTTCCTCGTAGGCTTCAACGCTTTCCTCCATCCACCCGGCGATAAAATCCTGACCTTCCGGCGTATGGAGTGGGACATCGCTAGCGACAAACATAACATACAGTTCGCTATCCATTGCCTCTGACGGAATATAATAAAGTCCGTTTTCATCCTCATACTGTTCCCATTGGCCAGGCACCTCAAACTGTATCCCCTGAAAGCTTTCAACAGAATTGGTATCGCTGTTAAAATCAGAAGTGCCGTGCTGTTGATAACCTGAGCCGTTCCAGTTGTCGACACTACCGTACGTCTCTACGGAAAGCAATACTGTCAATAGCACACCGACACATAGAAACAAAGCAACGAAAACCGTAAGGATCACCTTGCCGGGCGTCCAACTAAAACGGGCCGGAAGAGGCGCTTGTCCTCCTATTGTCCGCCATGTGGACATACCCGCCTTTTCAGATGCCGATTTCCCACACGACGGGCAAAATTGCCCGAAAAAGATATGCCCGCAGTGGCAGCATTGCCGCGGTGTTGACAAATCCTTCTGACGAGGCGCAGGCAACCCACAGGTCGGACAATAATTTCCTTCAAACTGTGTCTTGCAGGCTTTACAAACTATATCTTTCCCCTTCCCTCATACACAACAGATAGTCCTATTATACTTGCGTCGGACACAAAAAGCAACAGCAAAACAAAAAAACCGCCGTTTTTACCGGCGGTTCTCTTCATATTTGCCGCAGACGCACAATCATACGCTCCAATTTTTCTCTGTCGACCAAACTGCCGGCCAATGAAAGTGCTTTACTAAGCGGCATATTCTGAAACTGCTTGAACAGAGGACTACCTTTCACAACGGGGAATTCCCGTTCCAGAAGTCTTCTCGCTTGAGGATTCGCGAAAATTTCACCTATTGTAACTTGACCATTCCGGAGATCCATCCGGATCACCCCCTGCTACAGAATATGCAGAGGGATTCTTGTACGTTGCACGTCCCTTTATAGTCATTTTTCCAGCGCCAGCAAAGCATCCTCGCTCTCGTGCCGGACAGGCCGCCCCATTAAAGTACGTAACGCCAGCAGAACATCTTTTTCTTCATACAAAACGGCATAAAGTTGTTCCAGAATCGGCATTTCAACTTGCATCTGTCTGGCCAGACGGTACGCACTTTGGGTAGTGACATACCCTTCCACCGTTCCGACCTTTTCCACTGCGACTTTTGGCGATATTCCCTGTCCTATCAGGATTCCCGCCCGGCGGTTGCGGCTGTGCATACTCATGCATGTAACAATCAGGTCTCCAATACCAGTCAGCCCCCCGAAAGTTTCACTGCGTCCGCCGAGAGCAACGCCCAGCCGGGACATTTCAACAATACCGCGCGTCATCAATGCCGCCTTCGCATTGTCGCCAAGTTCCATTCCATCACAGATACCGGCTGCGACAGCGATAATATTTTTCAGCGCGCCACCCAATTCGGTCCCTACCACATCATCGTTGACATAAATACGGAAGGTGTCGCAGCTGAGGATATCCTGCACCCGCTGAGCACTGGCACGGTCCTCGGAAGCCACAGCCACTGTTGTTGGGACGCCGCGCGCTACCTCTTCGGCATGAGAGGGCCCGGATAAAACGGCGACCCGGCAATTTGGCAATTCCTCCCGAATCACTTGGGAAAGACGTTTGAGTGTACCGGGTTCCAATCCCTTCCCCACATTTACGAGGAGGCTCCCGGGCCGAATCGACGGTGACATTGCCTTAGCGACATCCCGTACCGCAACGGACGGCACTGCCAGGATCACCAAAGCCACCTGCGCCGCCTCTGACAAATCAGTGGTCAGGTTCACCGTCGGCGGAATTGGCACGCCGGGCAGGAGACGTTTATTCTCTCCCAAGCGTCTGATAGCATCGATTTCCTCCTGAAATTTAGACCACAACGTCACCTGACAGCCATAACGGTCGGCCAGTACGGCGAGGGAACAGCCAAAGCCGCCTGCGCCAGCGATAAACACCCTGTTCGACGTCATTTTTTCACCCTGCTCTTTCCCTTGCTTTTGATACTTTTTTCGGTACCATTCATCAGCCGTTTGATGTTGCCCCGGTGCATCAAGATAACGATACAACCGAGTATAACGGCGCAGATGGTGCGCTGCAGAACGTACGGGTCTCCCCGCCAAATATGTATGATACAGGTAAACACCGGATACGCGATCGACGCCGCGATGGAACCGACCGACACATACTTACTTACCCAGGTGCCAACCCCAAAAGCCGTCAGCGAGCACAGAAAGGTCATCGGATCGATGACCAGCATGACGCCCGCTGAGGTAGCAATCCCCTTGCCACCTTTAAAATGGTAATAAAGTGGGAAAATATGTCCCAGCAGGACAAAAAGGCCAGCGACATATCCAATCATGATGGTTTCGTCTGCATAGCAAAAATACACAAAAAGCGCTTTGCTGATAAAAACCGCGACAATCCCTTTCAGCGCATCCCCTATCAAGGTAAGCGCAGCCGGGCCCTTTCCCAGCGTACGCAATACATTTGTCATTCCGGCGTTTCCGCTTCCATAATCACGGATATCCCGATGTGCAAATATACGCGTTACGATAATGGCAAAGTTAATACTTCCCAGCAAATAGGATACTACTGCAGAACCCAGGAAACATAAAATCAAGGCAACATCTTCGCCCATAGGGATCTCTCTCCTTTATTGTCGTCAAAATACATTACTTGTCGCCGCGTTCCCGTATGACAAAACGGATCGGCGTTCCTTCCAATCCGAAAGTCTGTCGGATTTGATTCTCCAGATATCGTTGGTAGGAAAAGTGAAAAAGCGCAGCGTTGTTGACAAAGAACACGAATGTCGGGGGACGGGTCGACGCCTGCGTCATATAAAAAATCTTCAGCCGCTTTCCCTTATCCGACGGTGGCTGAACACGAGCGGTAGCCTGCGCCAGAAGGTCATTAAGCATCCCTGTTGAGATTCGCATGGCGTTTTGCTGATCGACATAGCGGATGAGCTCGAACAGCTTATCCAGGCGCTGTCCTGTTTTGGCAGAAATAAAAACAAACGGCACATAGGACATAAAGCTAAAATCGTTCTCCAGCTTTTTCCGCATTTCCTGCATGGTACGCCCGTCTTTTTCCACCGCGTCCCATTTATTGACGGCTACCACGCACGCCTTCCCCTGTTCATGAGCATATCCGGCAATTTTGGAGTCCTGCTCAGTAAACCCTTCTACCGCGTCAATGACAATCACGCACACCTGCGCACGGTCTACAGCCATGTATGCACGCAGGACACTGTAACGCTCAATATTTTCAAAGACGCGTGATTTTCGTCGAATCCCCGCCGTATCGATCAGCACAAATTTGCCTTTTTCGTTATCTACAACCGTATCGACAGCATCACGGGTTGTTCCCGCGATATCCGAGACAATCACGCGTTCCTCTCCGGCAATTTTATTGATGAGCGAAGATTTCCCGACATTCGGTTTACCGATTACCGCGACCTTAATATACTCCTCGCCATAATCATCCCCTGCGTCTTCAGGAAGATACTGACAAACAGCATCCAACAGATCCCCTGTCCCATGCCCATGTACAGAAGATACGGCAATGGGATCCCCAAGCCCTAGGTTATAAAACTCGTAAAACTCCGCGGGGGTTTCCCCCAAACTGTCACATTTGTTCACACAAACGATCACAGGTTTTCCGCTCTTTTGCATCATAACCGCTACTTCCTCATCGGTAGCAGTCAAACCTGCTTGCAAATCGACCACCAGCAAAATGACCTGTGCACTTTGGATCGCAAGCTCCGCCTGACGGCGCATCTGGGAGAGAATCACATCGTCTGACTGCGGCTCGATTCCTCCTGTGTCCACAAGCATGAACTCCTTGCCGCACCACTCGCAGGGAGCGTAGATCCGATCCCGGGTGACGCCAGGCGTATCCTCGATAATGGACAAGCGCTGCCCAATCAGTTTATTGAAAAGGGTGGACTTTCCCACATTCGGACGTCCGACCACCGCAACAACTGGCTTTGCCATACTTTCTGACTCCTTCAATCATTCTCTTAGCCCCAGCGACCGTCAACGGGACAGCATCGCATCCAGCAACGCAGCGCCGTCATTTTCGACCATACGCACAGGCACACCGAGCGCTCTTGATAACTCTCCGACTGTCAAATCGTCGAGAAAAACGTCCGTACCTGCCCGCAGTGTGACCTGTGGCAGCAGCAACGTCTCCCCCAGTTCCTTTCCTTTCAGCTGGGAAAGGATATCCCCGCCTGTCAAAAGTCCCGCAACAGTAATACTGTTGCCGAAACATTCATTGTCAATTTGATAGACACGAATCCTCGCACCTGGATAACGTTCCATGGCCCGTTCCGCCAGCGCGGAAATCAGCGGGTAGGCAGCCGCGCCCGTAGCCAGCGAGACGCTCGACCGCCCTTCCCAAGTACAATCCCGCAAGGCCGCTTCAAACTCCGTTTTGAGCAGCGTACACATCCCCACACCATTTTCCAGCTGAGGATAATCGCCGTAATAATCGTCCTGGGGCAGCGGCAGGCCTGCCTGAAGGAAAAATTCATCCGACGCATAAACAACACGTTGCCCTACTTCGTGAATAAACCTGCACTGGAAATCGGCGATCGTCTCAATCACCCGCAAAGCCGATTCCCGATCGTACCCTTGTATCTCATAAAGCCCGCCACGGTGTTTGGTCAATCCGACCGGCACCGCCGCTATGCTGTCGATTTGCGGTAAAAAGCGCGCCAAGTCCTCCAGCGTTCGGACCAGTTCCTCCCCGTCATTGATACCTGGGCACAGAACGAGTTGACAGTTGAGTCGTACTCCACCTTCTGCCAGCTGCCTCAGATAACGCAGCGCCTCGCCGGCCGCGGGATTTTTCATCATTTGCACCCGTAGTTGAGGATTGGTTGTGTGCACCGACACATTGATCGGGCTGATGTGCATCCGGATGATACGGTCGACATCTTGCTGCGAGAGATTGGTCAGGGTAATATAATTGCCTTGCAGAAAGGATAGCCTGACGTCATCATCTTTAAAATAGAGGCTTTCCCTCATCCCCTTCGGCATTTGATCAATAAAGCAAAAAATACATTTATTTTTGCAGTGTTTTTTTTCATCCATCAGGTAGGTTTCAAATAAAAGGCCGGTATCCTCGTATTCCTCTTTACGCAAGGTCACCCGGCGCGTCTTGCCCCCTGCCTTAGTCAGGACAAGGCGCAACTTTTGATCTGTCGCGTAAAACTGGTAGTCTAGCACGTCCTCAATCCCATGACCATTGATGGAGACAAGGATATCCCCCGGCGCAATTCCTTTCCGCGCTGCCGGGGAGCCCTGTACTACATCCTGAATCTCAACGCTCATGCCATTCCTCTTTCAGTCCAACGCCTGATTCCGTTGTATGTTTCGCGCAAACCAAGCAATATTTTTTATAGTATAACATATTCATATGTATTATCTGTGAACCTATACGACTTTTCCTTTCCAAGCAAACAAAAATGACGTCATCTGTATGCAGACAACATCATTTTCCAAAACCTATTCAACTGTGCAAAGGCGGGAAGGACTATGCCTTCACTTTCACCTTAATGACTTCAGCGCCCTTGTAGAAACCACAATTTCCACAAACACGGTGAGGCATCTTCAGTTCCCCGCACTGCGGGCATTTAGAAAACGCAGGAGCGTCTAATTTCCACACGCTGGAACGTCTTTTGTCACGTCTGGCTTTGGAGACCTTTCTCTTTGGTACAGCCATTGTCGCACCTCCTTAAACACACGTCAAACGCATAAATATTCCCGCCCGAAAGCGGGGGTCAGATCCGGATAAATCCGGCCAAACAACATTTTAAAGCAAATCCTTCAGCGCCGCCAATCTGGGATCCCCTTGTGGCTTACATGTACATGCGCCCTGATTCAAATCCGCGCCACACCTGCTGCACAAGCCTTTACAATCATCCTTGCAAAGGAATTTACTTGGAAGCTCCAGATCAATATCCTCCTGAACCAATTCATCCAGGCAAAGCGTGTCATCCTGTGTCACAACATAATCGTCATCATCCTGTAACGCAGAGGCCCGAACCACCACATGAGAAAAGTCCATACAAAAAGATCTCTCAAAGGAGGCCAGGCAGCGGTCGCATACCAAATTCATCGTAAACGAAGCGGTGTAGCTGAGTGTCACCACGCCGGCACTATTACACGCACTGCCCTTCACCGTAACCGGAGATTGAAACGGAAACGACAAGTCCCGTTCGAAAGCAGACAAATCGATCTGGTAATCAAAGGTTATCGCCTCATTTTCCAAATCAAACAGCTGTTTCAAATTTAGTTTCATTGCAGCACCTCATAAATTCACAAAATATATTATAATCAAGTTTTCTCAGCTTGTCAAGCATCTGGCAGGATTATTTTCCATACCGGTTATTTTTGCCCGGCTTCGGTAAAGCATGCTTCGCAGCAGACGCGACAGATCGACGCCATTTTCCTCCATATCCACCTCACTGATAACAAAAGGCGGGTTGAGATACAGCACATTTCCCAATGGACGTAACAAAGGGCCTTCCTGAAGCGTTTTTTGCTAGATTTCATATCCCACACGACCAACCCCCATCGTGGTCAACATGGTGATATCATCCTCTATCCGGTCGCCGCAAGTCGTCAGCAAATCGCCGGTAATGGTCGCGCCGATACCGCTGTGAAAGACTTTTCTTCCCATAGCCGTACAATTGGCTGCGTCCTCCTGCAAGACGAAATTGAGCCAACGGACATACCAGGCGAAACTTAGCGATACTGCGCATAATTTCTTCAAGCAGCGGCGTGCTTGGAATCGGCGCCAGAATATTGACTGGTATCGATACAACCCGTAGGCCTTCTCAGTTCCAGCGCCATGTCGAGACAGTATATCTCCTATCCTTCAAAAAAATAAAATGGTACTTTTATATTATACAGGATTTTCACTCTGATTTCCACCTGAAAAAGCAGGAACTTATGAAGCAAAATGCAGCTGATTCCTTATAAAAAGGGAAAATGGCCGCTTGTTTACAAAACGACCATTTTGACAGAAAAAAACGAAATGATATCATGTAACATCCTAATTTATATTATACTTTTCTGATTTGTTATGCATTAATAGTATGATACAAAACGTTTTTTATATCTCACGTTAGCATCCCCCAATTTTAAACGTCTGTTACGCGTCCGTTCTTTTTGTTGTGCACATATTTATCTAAATTTCTTTCTCGTCCAATGGAAATCCAAAGAGACGATAAAGATGTAAAGACTGGTGAGGAAAATGGTAAAGTTGACTTTATGCCGTACAAATAGGAACGTTACCAAACAGGTCGCAGGCAGCATCAGCAAAAGCGTCAGCCAGCGGACGCCGCGCGTACCGCGGTCCCATCCCAGTAGACGGATCAACAGGATTTCGAGCAGTTTGCCACCGTCGAGAAACCCGACTGGGAGAAGGTTAAAAAGACCGATGCAAAGATTCATCGCGCCGAACAGCGAGTAAAACAGGACGCGTCCATCAAAAGCAAAAACACATACAGCGGCTACGGCGAAATTCACCAAACTTCCGGCTAGTAGAATGCCTGTTTGCTTCAGATACCCTGATGTGTATGCAAAATTGCTGACGATCCGGATCCCCGTTGCGTAAAACTGCACCTTCTCCACCGGAGTATGCGTCAACAGCATCATTGCTAGGTGTCCCGCCTCATGTAACAGGCAGGCGAACAATCCCAAACTTGCATAGCCAGTTCGGTCAACAAGCAGCAACATCGTCAGAACGGCGAAGAAAAGGAAGGTAAACTGGATGCTTAGACGCTTTAGCCGCAATTCAATCATCCGTAGCCTCAACCTTCAGGGCGTCAAACAGCAAAGCCGGATCCAGATAATAGCCGTCCTTCAGGATTTCAAAATGCAGATGGTATCCGGTGGACATCCCCGTACTGCCCACTTTTGCGATGGCCTGCCCTTTGGAAACCGTGTCCCCCTGAGCAACTAGCAACGCATCACAATGCAGATAACGCGTCACCAAACCATCCTTATGCTGTATTTTTACATATTTCCCAGTTTGGTCGCCTTCAGACGCTTCCAGTACCACTCCATCATCAAAAGCAAGGATGGGTGTCCCTTGTGCAGCAGCGATATCCGTCCCGTGGTGATAATCTTCTTCCTTGCTGATAGGATGTTCTCTTTTCCCATAGGAGGAGGTTACCCGTCCGCTCACCGGCAGCACCGGTTCCTCCTCAGCAATGCGGGCCATCGCCTCGGCATATTCTTCATATGGGACATCAGCCTCTTGTAGCGCCGGTTCCCCGCCTTTCCCATCGAGCTCTGACGAAGAGGAACCCTCGAGCGGCTTCAGCCCGTTGACCAGTTCAAAGGCTTCTTTGGAAATATCGGACAGAAACTGACTGTAATCAAGTTCCTCTGCAGCCATTTTTTTATATTCGCCGCTCAGACTTTCAAACAACGGCTTGGATACCATCCCCACGACGATGAACACGACAATAACCGCAACCACTCCAATGAGCTGCATCGTGATAACATCAATGACCGATTTTGCCGTTTCGACCGGTTCATGGGAGAAAAGCTCCTCCTGTCCCGGATCGTCCGGCTGAATTTCTTCGAGATACGTCTGCCCCTCCTGCATGGTACGCAGTCCTTTTTCTTCCCATTCGTCCCGATTTTCCATCGATACTCCCACTCCCTTCCCTTTCTTCCCCTCCCAAGGGGCGGCCGTAAGCTTGTTCCTGTTTTCGGAATGCCGTACTGTATCCTATTCGGGATTGGAACGGGATATGTCAAACGCCCGCCGTTATCCGGCAGGCGCTGATGTCAATCAAGATAGGATGAAACCGCTAAAAAAGTCTGAACCATTTTGATCCGAAAAGAAAGTTTGGCCTGTTTTTCAGAAGCAAGAAAAGGGACGCCTTCCCATTTGTAATTCTCTCGTATGTGACCATCGGAAATAACCGAGCGCTTATTCTCTATTGATAGATTCTTTCTCTCTAACATAACTGACATATTCAGAAAGATTCAAGTTGATACTCCTCAAGTTCTCATCGATACTTTTTCATTCGTTCAAAAACTAAATCCAAGTTCCATAACGACTAACTGGATGATAAGCATGACGATCAAAACCAGCTTAATCCCTCTCAGATGCTCTTATCTTTTCCTCCACAAGTGATTTTTGTTCCTGATCCATCTGACGAAGCCCTCCCTTTCTGTCAACAGACGAGCAATTCTATTGGTAGAAAAAATACAAAAAACGTCAAACGCCTTCGTCTCGTACCATTACAACGCCTCACCAAAGAATTGTAGGATCCGGTCGTCCTGACCGGGGAAATACTCGTGTCCCATCTCGGGGTACAGTACCATTTCCTTCTCCGACACAATCTGGTTATAGACGGCGAACTGAGAATACGGCGGACAAGTCGTGTCGCTAAGGCCGGTGAACCAAAGCGTCTTCGCCCGCATACGGCCGGCAAGATTCTTGATATCGATATAGCCGAGCGTTTCGAAGAAGGCATCCTCGGTCTCGTGACAGGGATCGTAAAAACGAAAATAGTTGTCAAATTCGCCGTACGCCGTCCCCACGCATCCGCGCTGATAGACGCCCGCATAATCGGAAAGGAACGGACACATAACTGCCGCCGCCTTGACTCGTGTATCCAGCGACGCAGCGACAATCGCCTGCGCACCGCCCTGCGACATCCCGGTGACGCCGATACGCTGGGCATCGACACAATCCATCCCCGCCAGGATACGGGTGCAGGCGACATCGTCGAGGAATACACTCCGATAAAACAGCTTCTCCGGGCCGTCCGGCACGCCGCGGATGACCTGCCCGTAAATGTTGTAGCCATTGGCGACGGTGGTATCCTCAGAGCGCCCTCCCTGCCCACGCACATCCATTGCAATGACGACATATCCCTGCGCCAGATAGGGCAGCTTGGAAAACCATTCACCGCAGTCGCAATGGTAGCCATGGTACATTGCTATGGCAGGATGCTGCCCTTCCGATATCGGGCGCCCGAACTGGCAATGGATCCGTGCCCCGCCGACCGACGTAAAGTACAAGTCGTACAGCTCAGCATATGGCACCTGTAGCGGCGCAGGGACAAGCTCGGAGTCCAGCAGAAGCGTATCAAGCTCTGCCAGGGCCTTTTTCCAGAAATCTTCGAAGCCGGCAGGAGCTGGCCGATGCCCGCGGTAATCCTTGTACGAAGCGATTTTGGCTTCTTCAAATGCAGTAAACGCCATTCTATTTCCCCCTGTTTGATTTATTGCACGTCATAAAGCGATTGGAAGGTGAGCGCCTTTTTGATATCTTCCGCGCTCATTTCCTTGTCCATATCGGATTTGAGCAGCGTCAGCGTCACAGCTTTGCGGGAAGTCAAATCGAAGAAGTTGTCGGACAATATGAACTGCAGCCCCTTGACATCCACTTCCACTCCTTTGGCATAGACATTCGAACCAACAGTAATCAAGAAACGGTCCGGCTGCTCCTGTACCGACACACGGTACTTGGGTTTGAGGAAATCAAAATGCTTCGCCTTACAAAACAAAGTCGACGATGCCTCCAGCAACGTGCCATCCTTGGCGTACAATTCAAATGCGAGCACCGTATCACGCAATGCGGGCGCTGTTGACTCGGTATCCCAGACGTTCATCGCAACCGTCCGCGCAGGGATTCCCTCCGTCCCCAGTTCTTCGCTAAAGTCAAGCGTTATGATATCCTGTGCCGACATCCGAGGGGAGGATACCTTCAGGCTACCTGATTTTAAAGTGGTAAAATCATGCTTCATCAAACGGTATTTGACCGTCCCCTCAAAGCCTTGCAAGGTCTCGTTTTGCAGACTCAGCGTCACCTGGGTTCGATCCTCATGGGCTGAAAGGTGTACCGGCGCGTAGAATCTCTTGGCAAAGTAATGCAGGCCCTTCCAACGGCCGAAACTATCGATACTCGCCCAGGAGGCCGTGGGCCAACAGTCATTGACCTGCCAGTAGGTGGTTCCCATACAACGTCCACGATGACGGCGGAAATGCTCGACAGCAATCCGTATGCACTCTCCCTGCAAATACTGCGTCGCGTAGACTAGAAGGGGCAAGCTGTTTGGATAACGCAGATAATACGTCAGGTAGTGGATCAGCTTTCCATTCCCATATTTACACTTCTGATGGCTTTCCATCACATAGGACAGCGCGTTACGGTCCTGCGGCAGCGTGAAGCTCTCGATGGTATCCATATGCGGGTAGGCGATGAAGCCAAACTCGGAACAGAAACGGTAGTAATGGGTGCGGAAGGCCTCGAATAGCTCGTTGCCGTGCCAGACGCCCCAGTAATGCATATCCCCTTTTCCTTCGTCGTAGACGTCGAGAAAACCTCCTCCTGACGACGGAGACGACGGCCAGTAAAAGCGATCCGGATCGTATTCATGCACCAGATCCTTGATGATGCTTTCATATTGGATCAGATAATCCATGCGGATCTTCTCGTCCTTCGGCAGATTCCAGGCGACAAAAGCGCTTTCCATCTCGTTGTTGCCGCACCACAGCGCCAAGCTGGCATGGTGCCGCAGACGCTTCACGTTGTCGATGATCTCTGCGGTAATGTTTTCAACAAAGGGTTTCGTCATCTCGAATACGGCGCAGGCGAACATACAGTCCTGCCAAACCATTAATCCTAACTCGTCGCAGATGTCATAGAAGTAATCATGCGGATAGAAACCACCGCCCCAAACACGGATACAATTGTAGTTTGCACGCTTACAGTCCATCAGCAGCTTACGGGTACGCTCTGGAGACAGTCGGGCAAGGATATTATCCTCCGGGATATAGTTCGCCCCCATCGCAAACACCGACACACCGTTAATGCAGAAGGAAAAATCCTTACCATAGTCATCCTCTTTCAGTGACATCGTCAGCGTTCGCAGTCCAATGCGGAAGGACTTTTCGTCAATTTGCTCCTCTCCGCACAGAAGAGAGACGTCCACTTGGTACAGTGGCTGTTCCCCCAAACCGCTGCACCACCACAGCTGTGGGTTTTCGATCAGGATGTCACTGACGTATTTTCGCTGGTACTCTTGCGCGACATGAGTAAAGGTCTCCCCATCCGGCGCGGTTAGCGTAGTTTTGACCCTGCACACCTCATCGGATACCCTGTCCAGCCTTGTCGTCACGCGGACACGGACACTGCCATCCTCAAAATGCTTTTGGGAGACATAAGAGTCCCCGATCCGGACACCTTCAAAGAGCACAAGCTCAACGTCGCGCCAAATTCCCATGTCAGGCAGGTTGGGACCCCAGTCCCAGCGGAACATGTAATGCGCTTTGCGCAGGTGATTGAATCCAGGTGTACAGGACGCATCCGTCCAGATGAGGCGCTCCTCATGCGCTTTGCGGATAAAGCGCGTCGGAGACTGGAACTCCACGCGGATGGTATTCGTCCCTTCCCGCAGCACGCCCTTCATATCAAATTCATAGGTACGGTGCATATTGTCGCAGGAAGCAATATACAGATCGTTGACATAAACGTCGCACAGGGTATCCAAACCATGAAAGCGCAACCGTACGTTACGGTGAGACAGCTGCTCCTTTGTTACCGTAAAGTCGCGCCAAAAAGCAAAATCCTGTTCACTGATATCACGCGCCGCGTACTCGTTGTCACGATAAAAGGGATCTTCCATCTTCCCGTTTTCCAATAATCCGGAATACACGGAGCCTGGGATACGCACGGAAACCGGCTCTTTAAGCGCTGCGTCCCCGCCTCCCCCAAGTGTCATCATCTGCCATCTACCGTTCAGGGAGATTACTTTCATTTCCATTACCTTCCTTTTCATCAGACAAAGCGGAATCCCGCTGTCCCCGCTTTGTCTGTTTTATCACATTTTATGTTTCGCCGTGAATCAAAGAAACGGATCAGAATCTCATAACCGAAACGCCATCTTTTTCTTTCGGCATTACACCTTGATGCTGGTCCATTTTCCACTGCCGAAACGAATCCGCGCGATCAACAAGCGCAGGTATTGATCCAGCATCAGAGACAGCCAGGCGCCGATCAGACCCCAGCCAAACGGATAGCAGAACAGCCACGCCGATAACGGACGGACGATTCCTACACTAACAAAGGAAATCACTGCAACGAATTTCGTATCACCTGCGCCACGTAGGCATCCGGTATAGACCACCTGACTTGGTTGTGTCAGTGCCGTCATGGCCACAAAGATCATGATGGTCTCCCCCATGGTCACGACGGGCGTTTCCTTGGTAAATAAAAGCAGAATCGGATGCCTGGCAAAGATAAATAAAGCAAAAAGGCCAAGTGAAATCAGAACTGCAAAACGCTGCGCGGCCTTCCCATAAACACTAGCCATGTCGGGACGATCGGCGCCAAGATTCTGCCCGACCAGTGACGTAGCCGCAATGCCAAGACCATCGCCAAAGGTAAAGGAGAGGTTGATCACGTTCATGCAGATCTGATGGGTGGCAAAAGCTGTTGTCCCAAGCCCTGCGACAATTTTTGCATAAAGGAAAAAACCGATACGGACGAACACCTGCTCCGCCATCGCACTGGACGCGATGTTCATGATGCCCAGAAGCTGCTTTTTCTGCGGTTTCCAACTGGATCGGAAATCGATAGAGAGAAACTTCTGTCTACCAATGATAGAAAAGAGCGCCATGAAAAACGCAACGGTATTTCCCAAGGTCGTTGCGACAGCGGCACCGGCCACACCCCAAGCAGGAAAACCGAAATGTCCCTCAATCAGTAGATAGTCAAAAACCAGGTTGACGGCATTCGCGACCAGGTTGGTCCGCATGGAAATCTTCGTGTTGCCCACGCCACGCTGTGCCGCATTAATCGTCAGATTGACGGCGGTAAAAAACATCCCGACTAAAGTAATGCGGAAATAAGCTGAAGCCTCCGCTAAAATATCATCCTTCGCACCCGCGAAACGCAGCAGCTGGTCGGAGAAGATGATCCCAAGCACCGCCATCAACATACCACAGACACTGCTGAGAATCAGCGACGTTCGTAAAACGCTGTTGGCCCCTTCTCGATCTCCCTCTCCCTTGCGGCGGGCCGTAATCGTTGTAACACCTACGTTGAGAGAAAAAATGATGGCCAAAAGAATGAAACGGGGCTGATTGGTGATACCGACTGCAGCAATAGCACCGGATCCCAGTCCTCCCACCATAATCGTATCGACGGACGAAATAATACTAACCAGTACAGACTCGGCAATCGAAGGCAGCGCCATTTTCCAGGTAGTCTGATACACCTCTTTCGGCAGCGGGATCTCCCCCCGCTGCATCTCCGGTTTGACCCAGGCAGCCGGCGTGTAAAGCTTACGTAAAAAAGTCAGCATATTGATACTCCGATATTCGTTTTTATCTCATGCATGAATTCAGTAAGGGCGTAGGTACGAAAAAAAGACGCTACCGGATCCGGTGCGTGTACGGCAAAAAAACAATAAATTCACGTTTATTGTAACACACTTGCGAGGGTTTGACAATACACCACGGCACAGCGACAGCAACATTTCCTTATTTTCTGTCGAAAATCCTCTTTTCACACAAACACAAAAGGAGCACGAATGAATCGTACTCCTTTTACTGTGTTCCGCTTGCCATCTCATGGAAGATATGATATAATGAATCGAATTTAGAAGAAAAGGGTGCTGGTAATGGCCATAGCAGATGTCCGTCATTTTTTGCATGCTTTTGGATTGGATGAGCGTATTCGTGAATTTGACACATCCAGTGCAACTGTCGCCTTGGCAGCGGCAGCGCTGGGGTGTGAACCCCAGCGCATCGCCAAAACGCTATCGTTCCGTATTGGGGAACGGGTTCTGCTGATTGTCGCAGCCGGGGACGCGAAAATTGACAATCATAAGTATAAAGCGTTTTTCGGGAAAAAAGCAGTCATGCTGACGCCTGAGGAAACTCTGAAACGCACCGGACATGCTGTGGGCGGTGTCTGCCCATTCGCGCTGCCCCAAGACGTCGAAGTGTACCTAGACGAGTCTTTGAAGCGGTTCGACACCGTTTATCCGGCGGCCGGCAGCGCAAACAGCGCGGTCGAGCTGACAATTTCAGAATTGGAGCGATGCTCCGGGTACCAGCAATGGATCCATGTCTGCAAGAATTGGGAAACTGCCTAGTCCAGCATCTGCCGCACCGCCTGCTTCGGTTTCATACCGACAGACGTTGACGCAACCTTGCCGTCTTTAACTAGCACCAGCGTGGGAATGCTCATAACGCCAAATTTTTCTGCCAGTTCAAGCTCTTCGTCAATATTGACTTTGACCACCTTCGCCTTGCCCGCCATTTCTTCCGCCACTTCATCTATAATGGGGGAAAACATCCGGCAGGGACCGCACCAAGGCGCCCAAAAATCAATGAGTACTGGTAACTTGGAAAACAATACCTCTTCTTTAAAATTATGCTTATTGACATTCAGAACCATATTCCGTTCTCCTTTCGTCTTTGATAGTTCTATCATACGCGCATCTGAGAAAAAACTCTGTGACTTAGTCACTTATCGCCCCGATCAGGGCTTATCCCTCCCCAGCATAAAGTTACCGCAGCAAACGCATCCGCCTGAAGCGGATGCGTCTTTCTTTAACGAACGCTCCCTTCCGCCAGTTTCTCCAAACGCGCTGCATCGTCAATACGGATGCCTCCGCGTGACAATGTCACAAGCCCGTCCCCGCTCAAATACTTCAGCAAACGTGTGACAACTTCCCGCGCACTGCCCAGATACCTGGCAATCTCCTCATGTGTCTTTTGAATGGTATGCGTCTCGTCAAGCGAAGCTTCCTCCAACAAGAAGGCCGCCAGCCGCGCGTCGAGCTTTTTGTTTAGGATCTGATCCAGCAGCCACATCACATCAGAAAAGCGGGACGCCATCAGTTCATTGGTATAATTGGCTACCGGCAGCGACTCCTGCATGAGCTCCTTGTAAACTCCACTGGGGATTTGGAGATAACTGGTGTCAGACTCGGTTGCCACTATGACGTCAAATTCCAGACTTCTCATCGCGCAGGAGGCGGACAACAGACATATATCACGCTGCAAAAGCCGGTAAAGGGTAATTTCCCGCCCTTCTTCCGCCACCGTATAGACGCGAAGGCGTCCCTTTAGGACAATCAGCAATCCGACACAGTCCGCCGAACCGTTATGAATGATTCTGCCGGCAGGGGCTTGCACAATGGAAGCGGATTGTATGATCTTTTGTTGATGAAGTGCCGATAACTGCTCCCAAAACGGGAGATACTCCCGTGCAAGTTCCTGTACGCTTTCCACTTTGTCATCCCTCAGTTGCATTTTGATTTGACTTTTCCGGTATATCCGTCAAGTCGATAGGTCAATCACTGTACACATATTCGTTCAGCGGCTTGACGCGATAGGTGTTCGTCGGCATGTTGTCGGTTGTCCTATAACCGGGCTGCGCGTTTATCAGATCGGGCAGACGATTGACAACCGTTGCACAGGTCAGCTCCACGGTGTTCGGACGGTTGATGATTACCTGCGTATCCGGCTCGCCATACAGCGTCCAGTCGTTCTGGTCAAACTCCTCCGGCGCGTATACTTTTCCGATGCATTCCGATTCAATGGTGACGCCTTCCACCGTCTCCGTCACAACAACGGCGCTCATCCCAGTCGCATTTCCCGCCGGAATAGTCATGCCCAAGGTATCGGAATGCAGATCCGCATGGTAGGTATGCGGGATACATTTCTGCACCTGGCTTTTCACGGTGAGTCCGAGACGATCGCACAGCCACCCGTTGACGCTCCACATATACGACGGAAGGAATTTTCCTTCGTTTATCAGCTGCTTCCTTTCCTCCGGAGTGATATTGTCCGCCGCAGCAATCTCTCTTTCAAATGTTTCCAGGTCGAGACCTGCGCCGTGAACCTGCGCCAATGCGATCCCGTAATCCTCTACATTGTAGCTGGACCTACCCTTGATTTTGGTAATCTGATGCGTCGCACCTGCAAGTGTGGCAATCAAATTCCCCCAGAACACGTCCTGATAACCGCTTCCACAGATAGTACAGCCGGTTTGTCTGGCAAGGGCGTCAATTTCACTGGTAATCTTGTAGGAGGAATTCCAGGGATAAAAAGCTTCTTCACAGGTACTGATAGCGTTGACACCGTTTTTAGCGCATATCAGGAACGCGTCGCGCACATCGGACATCAGGCTCATCGTGGTAATGATACAAACATCTGGTTTCAAACGGCTCAATGTTTGATCCGCTTCCTGCGCCGGCTGTACCATAACCCCCTTCTTATCCCCGCCGATAATATCGCCGATATCCCTCCCCACCACAGCGGGGTTGACGTCAAATGCGGCGACAATTTCAGCGCCCTTTTCATAAACGTACCGCATAGTGTAAGCAGACATCTTACCGCATCCGTATTGTGCAACCGTAATCTTTCTCTCCATATTTCAGTCCTCCTTTAAAATCATTCCTTTCTCTATTGTATACGCACTTTTCTCATTTACGTATTACAATATCTTCCAATTCAAGACGTGGACGGCTCTCCGGCCTTTCCTGCGGATAACCCAGCGGTGAGACGGCGATCACCGTGTAGTCATCAGGCAATGACAATGCGCTTTTGACCTTTTCATTCTCAAAAGCGCCCAGCCAACATGTACCAAGACCCAGTTCTGCCGCTTGCAGCATCATAAAAGAGAGCGCGATGCTGCAGTCCACAGTTTCTGCCGTCTGGCCGCACGTCATTTGCCGCATCTGTGTTGCACACACCACCAAATCCACCGGCGCTTGTGCAACATCACGCTGACCGCAGCAGGCCTGTGCCAGACGCTCTCGCAGCTTAGGATCTGTCACAACAACAAACTTCCAATGCTGCTGATTCCGTGCACTTGGCGCAAGCTGTCCCGCCTGCAGCACCTGCAGCAGCTTTTCCTCTGCCACCGGCTTTTCCGCATAGGAACGAATACTTCTGCGCTGCCGTATGGCTTCGTATACTGTCATCCTGCTTCACTCTCCCTCTTTATTTAACACGATTGACATACTGGCAATAGACATAGACATTCTGGATTTTTTTCGCTTCCACACCATCGTCAGCGTGGATGACCGGCTGCGTTTTGGAAGGCGTCGTATAGAGTTTAAAAACAATGCCGCCTTGGCCTACCCGCATATTACGGATATGCTTGTAAGGGTACTCCTTACGTTCGATGCCGAGGTAGCTGAAGATCACATGTGTCATGTCATAATTGGAAAAGCATAGCAAAATTTCGTTTTCATCGTACATATCCAATATTGCCCTTGTCTCCTCAAACGTCATATTGGTACATTTAAACTCTCCCTCATTCAAAAGCGACATCATACTGCTGTTATCCAAAAGCAGCAATGGCGTATGATTCCCCATCGTAACCCCTTCTTTCCATTCACCTGTAACGGTTCATGATTTATCTATATTTTACCATAATTTTTCCCTTTCGTCAACGAACGCATTGTACGGAATATACAAATTTTATAGCAAGCAAGAGTATTCGACAGAAGTAATTGTATCATACATTTTTCTTCGTCTGCCAAAGATTACGTCCGCGTCTTTGTGATAATAATCAGCGATACGGACATAATAAAACCGTAATCCAAAAAAGGAGGTATTTATCATGGATAAATGTCATGCTAATGAAAGCATTAAATGTACAGTACAACAGTGTGCTTACCACTGCAACGACAAAAATTACTGCTCTTTGGAGTCCATTCAGGTTGGAACGCATGAAATGAACCCAACAATGGTACAGTGTACCGATTGCGAATCCTTTAAAGCGAAGCAGTAAGCGCCTTTGATAGCGTACGCTTCCACGAAAAATACCCGCTGTGTTTTGATGCAGCGGGTATTTTTCTATTTGATGCATAAACCGCCCCTATTTCGACTGCTCCTTCAGCAGGGACTGCTTAATATCCCACAGCTTTTGTGACAGGTCTACATAATAACGATGGGGGTTTTCAAAACGCTTCACCTCGTCCCACAAATGATCGATTTGATCGAGGCAATATGAACGGATGGTCTCAATATCCGGCAGCTGGTAGACCAGCTTACCGGCACGGAAAACCGGCACCAGCAGTTCGCGCACGGTGTAATCCGTAAAGGTCTTTCGTTTCCAAATATAGTCCGGGTCAAAGATTTCCAATGGCCTGTCCACATCAATCTCCTCGTCATGGACGCATAGGAGATCCGCCAGTGCCTGACCGGAATCCTTGGAGTAAATCCGCATGACCTTCTTAAAATGCGGGTTGGTAATCTTGGTTGTGTTTTCACTGATTTTAATTTTAGGTATAATATGGCCCTGCACATCTTCGATGGCAGCCAGCTTGTACACCCCTCCAAAAACTGGCTCGCTTTTGGAGGTAATCAGACGTTCTCCCACACCAAAGCTGTCTATGCAAGCGCCCTGCATCAGGATGTCCCGGATGATGTTTTCATCCAGAGAATTCGACGCGACAATCTTACAGTCCGTCCATCCGGCAGCATCGAGCATCTGGCGCGCTTTCTTGGACAGATAGGTGATATCGCCAGAATCAATCCGGATAGCGCAATTTGTAATACCGCGGGGACGCAGCACGTCGTTGAAAGCTCTGATCGCGTTTGGGATACCGCTTTTCAGCGTATTGTAGGTATCGACCAAAAGTGTAGCATGTTCCGGATAAATTTCGCAGTAGGTATGGAAAGCGGTGTATTCGTCTTCAAACATCTGCACCCAAGAATGCGCCATGGTACCTGAGGCCGGGACACCGAAGCGCTCATCTGTCAGCGTACAGGCGGTACCTGAACAGCCCGCAATATAAGACGCACGGGCACCCAGAACAGCCCCATCCGCACCCTGTGCGCGCCGGGACCCGAATTCGGCAACAGGACGCCCCTGTGCAGCGCGGACGATCCGGTTTGCCTTTGTCGCAATCAACGACTGATGGTTGAGCGTCAAAAGGATAAACGTTTCTATGATCTGCGCTTCGATGGCCGGCGCCCGGACCGTCAGAATGGGCTCTCCCGGGAAAACAGGCGTTCCCTCCGGGACAGCATAAATATCGCCGGTAAAACGAAATGCACGAAGATAAGAAAGAAATTCCTCGGAAAACAGGCCTTTCCCACGCAGGAAGGAGATATCTTCATCATTAAAATGTAGGGACTGAATATAGTCCACCACCTGTTCCAGGCCTGCTGCTATCGCAAATCCGCCGTCATCCGGAATCCTTCGGAAAAAGACGTCAAAATAAGTAATCTGTTTATCCATCCCGCTTTGGAGATACCCATTACCCATTGTCAATTCGTAGAAATCGCACAGCATCGACAAGCTGTCAGTCTTCATTTGATTCGCCCCTTTTGTTTTCTCTGCCTATGACCTGAATTTGCAGTCCTTCCATCACATCCAATGCTTTCTGGTTGACCTCCTCGTCCGGAGCGGCAACGCAACGCGCGTCTACGATAACCTCAGCCTGCGGCAAAGCGGTCTTGACGAGCACCGCGTTGGACAGTACGCAGATATTGCTGACTACGCCGCACAATTCAACGGTATCATACCCCTTGTCGTGAACAAATTTCATCAGCTTTTCGCTGCCGAAAGACGATTTCCTCAGTAACGTATCTTGCGGGGTAACCTTCTGTACAACCCGGCCGTACAGCTGCCACCCGGGACTTTCCTCGAAACAATGGGCAACCGGCAGATACTTGCCCTCCAATGTATCAAGGTAGTCTGCGCCATGCGTGTCGAAAGTGAAAACCACATCGCTCCCCTCCTGACGCGCCTTATCGATTTTGGCACAGATAAATGGCTCCAAAGCGATTGCCTGCGGAAATCCGAGCGCACCGATAACAAAGTCATTCTGATAATCGACTACGACCAGCAGCTTCTTCAATCTAGCCGCCTCCCAACAATATTTTCTCAGGATTAGTATACCACACTGTCCCGTACAAAAAAAGTACCGCGGTAGAAAATCTTTTTCTTTGATGCTTTTTTCTGAAACAAATTTACTATATAATGAAGATATCTAAAAGCAAAAGGATCTGATAGACAATGTTGATGGAAAAATTTGTTTTACGTGATCGTCCTATGACCATATCTGTGGATCGGCTTTTCAAGCAGCTGCATATGGACTTCAACCAAGACGACGAAGATGTGCAACGCGTCCAGTCCATGCTAGAGGAGGCGCTTGCCATAGCCAACCCCAAAGCGGTATATGGAATCGCCGCGATCGAAGAAAAAGGGGAAGACTATATCGTTGCCGGCGGCGTTAAGATTCCTTCCCTTCTGGTACGTAAAAACGTTGAACAAGTCGGCCGGATCTTCCCCTTTGTCGCAACCTGCGGTACCGAGGTTGAAGATTGGTCGAAAGAATTTTCCGACGTGCTGGAGCAATACTGGGCTGATACAATCAAAACTTTGCTGCTTATGGAGATACGTTCCGCCTTGTCCGATATCGTCAAACAAACGTATGTACCTGATGCCAATCTTTCCGTCATGAGCCCCGGTTCCCTCAAAGAATGGCCTCTCCCACAGCAGGCAACGCTGTTTCACCTCATCGGCAGTGTTACAGAGGACACAGGCGTCACCTTAACGGAAAGCTTCTTGATGCTCCCGTCCAAATCGGTTTCCGGCTTTTTCTTCTCCAACCAAGGGACGTATGAAAACTGCCAGCTTTGTCCTATTCTCAGATGCCCGGGGAGACGCGCTCCATATCAGCCCGATTCCATCCGTTTGTAGGGAGCCGTTTTGTTCAGCGACTGTCAGACTGTCAATCGCGGATGGGTATTCGGACGCTTTTGCCGTTCTTCGCTGGCAGAAATTTAGAACGCAGAACGGATCCATACAGATGGAAACGATACCAGCCCTCTGGCATATAAAAAGGCTGGGAAAGTGCATTTCAGCTCCCAGCCTTTTTCTTATGAGCCAATCGCGCACTCTTGACACCTGCATCAGCTACTTTACTGTACGATTTCACACAACGCGTTGGCGATTTCCGGAGATTGCCGCAGGCTAGCGGCATCAGCTAATGTAATAATCCCTTCCAATCGGCCGTTGTCTATTACCGGCAACCTGCGCAGCTGTTCCGACGCCATCAGACGTACCGCTTCGGACACGCTTTGCTGCGGCCCAACGCAGGTCATGGAGGTGCTCATGACATCCTTGACCGAGCAGCTGCGCAGATCCTTTCCAGGCGCGACGCAACGCAGCACAATGTCCCTGTCGGTAATGATCCCGCAAAGCTGCTGCTTTGTGTCGACGACAGGCAATGCGCCGACATTATGCTCTTTCATACTGACAGCGGCCTTTTCAACCGTATCGTCACTTTGAATGGTGACGACCTGGCGGCTCATAATATCCTGTACCAGCATATTTCACAAACCCTTCTCATCCTTCCCGCAATGATGCGGGAATCATTTGCCCGACGCCGTCTCACGGGCGGACGTGGGGCAATGTTATCATGTCCCAAAATGATAGGATTATGAACCACCTCTCAATTGTCATGCTCCACCGCCTGTACCAAAGGACCTATCAACTCCGGCGATGTAAAGTCGACTGCTTGTCCGGCGTTATCGAGCATATCCCGTTCCCATCCAGAGAGCGCTGACGCATCCTTTTTGCGCAGCATCCGCAGCAACATGCGGACCATCAGCCGATCGGGCAGTTTCATCCGCTCCACGTCGAAGCCGCCACGGAAATAATAAAAAGGGACCTGCTCCAAACCTCCTTGTAAGTTTCGTTTTCTGATTTCATGAATCGCTTCTTCATCCGGCTGTGAAGCGCCTACAGCAAAAACGAAGATCCGTTTTCCAGCAAGCGCTGCATCATTTTTCCGAATCAAGGAAACGCCTTTGATCCCGCCTGCGTATATCCCGCCTCCGTAAACGATTGTCTCATAATTCTGCAGCTGTTCTACGGATACACCGCTACTAGCAAACAGATCTGCCTGCAACGCCTCCGCAATCCACTTCGCATACTTTTCCGTACTACCGTACTTGGACGTATAAACCACTACTGTTTTTTTCATACCGTAAACCATCCTTTCTGAAACACACGGACGCGGCGGAAAAATTTCTCCTCATTTCTTTGCATAATAACGATTGATTATTATTCCATGTATTACCTCCCTACTATTGGAATTTCTCGTTCTTCCAACTTATGTAAAGATACGCAATGGTAATCTGCGCTCCTTTAGTCGATCCATTCTACGCGGCAAGCTTTCGATAAAATCTCATCCGACGCCTCTTTGTTCTCAACATAGTTCATACAGCTCGCTTCATATTCTTCGGTAACCACCTCTAAGTCTGCTGCCAGCAAACTCTTGTAGGTATCGGAAACAACCAGCTTTTTGTTTGTGCCAAAAAAGCTTTTTACCTGAACGATTTCATCGCAAGCACCCGGCCATTCTCCCGATCCCTTGCCACTCTCCAAGATGGTCCTATTTCGATTCAAAGAGACAAATATCCAAGCATGATAGCGGCTTGGCAGCTCATCAATCTCATCGGAACATTCTAAACGCACCACATACCCGACAGATGGGTGCTTCTGTTTCAGCTTCTGCACCATCTCGCAAACTTCATGAAATATCCGGTCTTCATTCTGCCGAATTTCCATCACATCTGTTAGCTTCGAGGTCAAATGTTTCACCCCCTACTCTGCGGCGTCTTTTTGACAGTAAAACACGCAACGCAAGCACAATTCCGAAAATGATCGGTACGGTCGGCCATAACTCCGGGCCGGGTTTGTGATAGGACGATTCCGATACCGCGTCCGGATTGTACCATACAGTAACCCGTTCTCCGATGAAATGCCCCTCTGGCGCTTTACCAGAATAAACGGAGCTTCCATGATAATCTTCTCCCGCTACGGTGTATGTATAAAACAATTCATACACCCAATCGGATCCCCCTCGCTTACTGTGGCCGTGACGTTCCTCTATATTTGTCAAAAATCCTTCTACTGGAAGCCAATCCCGATACTGCTCTGTTTTGATAAAATACAAGCTAATCGAAAGAATGACAGCCAAAACCAAAATCCCGACTGATATGAAAATCCGCTTTTTCATCCTTGCACATCACTTTCTGATAACCCGTTCGCCTGCTCTATCCGTTTTTTCAAGACTTCAACCTCATGGCCGGAAATCGGTTTTTGAAACTGAAATTTTGTGGTTTTACCATCTTTGTCGGTAAAGATGAAATAGTAATAATATAATGTATGGTTGGAACCTGGTTCTCCGATACGGCGGTGGCGATACACTTTCTGCTCTATCCGACAGTTTGTAATGTCGCTGTAGGAATAGTGTCTCCCATTGAAGGGGGTGGAGCGAAAATAAAATCCCGTGCTGCCGATTTTTACTTTGAAGCAACGGTAACGAACTACTAATAGCGCCAATATGACTCCGATAAGCAAGACCCCTCTCCCAACGAAAGAACCAAGTCCGCCAAAGCCTATCGTTGAAGCACCTATCGGTCCTATTTGAAGCATTGCCGGGATTGTCATAGCAAGAAAAAGGACAAGCAATACAGCTGTAGCGACTATCGCTGTCTTGCCGTATATTTTTCCGTCAATCGTGTATTCTTTTGCCGTATCCTCTATATCCGTTGAGATGTTTTGGCCGCCGTCCTCCTGAACACGTTGAATCAAATAATCGACGCCGTCCGCTTCAAAGGGGAAAAACTGAAATTTTATGGTGTTTCCTTCGTATGTCTCATAGCTGCAAAAACAGCCTGTGGTTCCGTTCAGTTCTCTCCCCATGCTCTGCCAGGCCTGACTAATTTCGCTGTACTTGTAAAACCTGCCGTTTCCCGGTTTGGTTTGATGATAAAAACCCTCCTCACTGATCAGAACTTTTACAAATTTGGCCCGGTAAATACAAGCAATGAGCAAAGCGACACCAATCACCGTTAAAAGCATGGTGAACAGAAACGCTCCATGTTTGATATAAAACAGGTATATACTGATCCCCCCGAAAAGGACAATCACAAACAACGAAGGGATTATCCCCTGTGCTCTGCCGCCGACTTTGTATTTCCACTGTTCATTCTCCATAGTTAGTCTCCTGTTCTCAATATATAAAAGTATGTATGGAGCCTCCGCGTTTCGAGCTTGTAAATCAATATGAGGCTCTGCTGGTTTTGAATTCTTGTTGCTTGCCACTTACGATCCGCCCATAGGGGCAAATCCCCGTTTCATGGCCTTCTTCGTTCAAAGCAGCTATGGGCTTCCTTGTTGGCGTCTCTTTTACCTGTTCTACAAACCGTTTCAGTCGGTTGATGGATCAAATTTGCCATATATCATCCTCTCCCCTTTCGGAACATATACCTAAACCACCTGGGATACGATCCATCGTTCGCTTTTTTGTCCATATTTTATCAAGGTCAACCAGAGGATTGATTAACGCCTGTCAAAACCGTATGAAAAAACACCGGATACCTTCTGCCGGATGCAAACCAGCCCTTCCGTTAACAGGGAGGGGGAGTCTGGTTTATGCGTCGGAATTTGAAATGAGCTTATGTGCGTCACCGATCATAGCGCCGGTATCGGAATCAATGGCTGTCCGGCTGAACTGGGTCAGCGAATCAAGCATCTCAGCCTGATAATAGACGTATTGATCTCGTCCATTCTTTTTCGCCTCATAAAGAGCGACATCCGCATTACGGTACAGCTCCTCAAAAGAGGCCCCATCCCGCGCAAAGACCGCTATACCGATGCTGCAGGACAGCTGAATCCTGGCATCCTCTGTCACAAAAGGTTCCCGGAACATCTGCAGGATCCTTTGTGCTTTTTGTTCCATATTCTCGTCGGTTGGAATGTTTTTAGCAAATACAACAAACTCGTCTCCGCCAATTCTACCAATCACATCTCCGCTTCGGAAAAGAGAAGACAATCGCTTTGCAGCCTGAGCGAGCACACGGTCACCGGATAAATGTCCAAACCGGTCATTGATACTTTTAAAATCATCCACATCAATGATAAAGAAAACATGGCGCACATCAAGGGAAGATTCCCCTAGACTAAGACGGATAAGGCTTTCTGTCAAGCTTTTATTGTACAATGCCGTTAAGGAATCCCGCTCTGATTTATACTGCAAGCGGAGCACCTTTTTCTTTTGCTCGTCAATGTTTTTGATGTAAGCAAGCCCTTTGATGTCGTCCGATTCCGTGTCGTGAATCAAGAACATGGTCGTAAGCATCCAAACATATTGCCCCTCTTGATTCTTTCGACGGTGCTCAATACGAAATTCGCGTTTCCCTTTCTGGAATGCGCGTAACAGGGAGCCACGCAATAAAAGGTTACGGTACGTTTCTCGGTCATCGGGGTGCATTTTTTCCTCTGCTACAGTTTGAATCAGGCGGTCATAGCTAAAAGTATTCTGCTTGTCCTGCAAGGAAAAGCCCTTTCCCTGGTAGACTTCCACGATATTTTCTGTCAGATTCGCTTGCAGATAAAATTCCGATTCTGCCAGCATCACTGCCCGATATTGCTCCCCCTGATGGTACATCAGTTCCGTTTCCTTTTGCCTGGAGATATCCTCTATCATCCCCACCGCGCGAACCGTTCTTCCTTTTTCATTCAGAATCGGTGTTAACACTATTTTCGTCCAGCCGTAACCACCCTGAGCAAGGCGCGCTTTTACCACACTCGAAGCAGACGGTTCCCCTTCTTCTATTTTTTGAAACATCTCATAAAGCGGCTGCGCATAATCCGGATGAACAAATTGTATGTCAATCAACGATTGAGGAACATTTTCAAGCCTCTGAGGTACTGCGTAGAATGTAGACAAGCGCTCCGACATCATCAGCGTTTTTGCGTCCAAATCATAGTCAAAAATCGAGCTGGCCGTCTGCATCAGCGCCACCCGCAACCGCTTTTCATTCAACTGTAGCTCCTGCTCCATCTGTTTCCGCGACGTAATATCAATGACGACACAGTTCAGCACCGTTTGATCGGTGTGAAAGACAAAAGTACCCCGCACCAGAACCCACATCAAAGCCCCGTTACGCCTCAGAACCCGCTTTTCAAACTCAAAGTATTTATCACCCGCGTTTCGGGCCTGTAAAATTGTCTGCTTGACGTCTTGCACATCATCCGTGTAAATGGCTCGGCTAAAGCTGTTGCCCAACTCCTCCTGCATCTGTTCCGGCGTATAACCACACATTTCATAGAAAGCGTCGTTTGCATCAAGCAGAGAATATGTATCATCGAATAACACTTTACAAACCGCGCCCGGTATGCTGTTCGTCAAAGCCTCCAATTCCTGGTTTTTACGCTGGAGCAGCTGATTTTTTTCTTTCAATTCTTTTTGCAGGCAATACGTCTGAGTCACATCAACGCAAACGCTCATGACGACTTCCCTGCCCTCCTCGACTGCCATTCTCCAGCCACGGCTAAGCACCCAGGGATAACTCCCGTCTTTTCTCCGGAGCCGACAACGGACTTCATACCGTCCCCCTCTTTCCGTGCATGTCTTGATCGCGGTATCTACAGAAGCAAAGTCATCCGGATGGATAGCGTTTTTGAGAAGTCCGCCCGTCATGAGCAAAAATTCGTCATAAGTAAATCCAAGGAAGTCGAGCATTTGTTCATTGACCCAGTATAAAGGATACCCCGGTTCGATATACCCCCCGAGTATGCCGCCGGGAATACCGCTATTGATAAGCTCTCTCATATTTTGATAAATAACGCTCTCAGATTTTGGAGCCGGTATGCTAATATTGTGTGAGATCGGGACAACCGCAGCGGCAAGCTGAAACTGCATGGAAAGAACCTGATATGCTGTACCCACCATTTGAGCAGAAGCTGTCAGACGAACTGGCAAAATGACCGGGGTCTGCTGCGTAATGCAAGTGGGTCTGAGCTGGATATCGACAACCAGCAGAGCTAGATCATCATGAAGGGGTTTAGCATGCCAGTTTAACAATTCCACTTGATAAGCGGGCGAATCATCCTCCAGCTTCCGTGTCAAATTATCCCGCAGTTCGTCTTTATGAAAAGAAACGTCATCCACATTGGTACCAATGACGTAAATATCGTCCGCACAAAAAGAGAGCGTACGCTCCACATTTTTCTCTGTCAAACAGGCATGTAACATTGTTCGCAGCATATGAACCGCCGCTGTGATATCATATTCCATGCCACCCATCCTTTCCGAAGTCTTTGATAAACAAAACGCTTTCTGCACCCACTGTCAAGACAGTTTTACCAGCAGCTTTCCGTTGTCACAACATTCCCTAAAAGCATTTCTAATCTGATGAGGTTTTCTTCATGCCGCATCTAACTTAAGCGAATATACCTACCGTTGTTTGTTTATCCGCTCTGCATCAATATCGACGGAACGCACTTTGCTACCGCTTGTACCATGACAAACCGTCCGCGTTTTTATAAAAGGAGTGCGTTTCCAGATCCTTCTAGAGAATTCACCATAATTTAAAAAAAGTATATCTGATCCTACCCAAAATTGCAAGACAGATACTGTCGAAAAAACGTATATAGCTAACCAAAATTAACATATTCTTCTAAGTGTGCCATGGGATTCCTTCCTTATCATGCAATGGTGCATAAACGCGAAAAAAACGATCGCGGCGTCCCGCAAACGAAATGCGACATCATCGACTTCTTTTTACAATATGAAAAGTACGATGATTTTATTTTTACAGTTTCGGCGGGTGAATATGAACTCTCACGATAAACAAGATGTACATAAAGAAAAAACGGGATGATCTTAACCAACCAGTTTTTTGGAGTTGGAATCAGACAAAACACATGGGTTCAGACTGTGAACTTTTTTGTTTTTACTCCCTGGTTCCCATTTTTTAATTCTTCAGCCCAGCATTTGTCAACTTGATTTCCGAAAGTGTGGTCAACAAATAAAACAAACGCCGCAGATTCAGCATCTACGGCGCATTTTTTGTCAAACAGCTATAAAGAAGATATTTTTGCGATCTTATCGGCTGGAACCGAACCCCCGCACCACACAGAACCTCTCAAAGTCCAGCAGAACCAACGCGGCCATTATGCGATAAGTCTCCAATAGATATACATTATGATATAGTTAGTCATCTTGATCAAAGATGATGTTGTATATTTTAATCCCCTTTTCTAATATTGCGATACGTTCCTGGTTTGAGCATTTTAAATTCCTAATGTTGTCTGCATCAGCCAAATCTCTTAACTGTAGCTGAATAGCACCGGCGAACTACACAATGCTTTGTTGGCTCGTTTTCACAAAGTCATCATCATAAATCTAGAAGGTAAAACCGCGTCTTTGCACTCCCACACAGATGGCAGCTTTTACGCTTGTTCAAGAGCTTTATCGTTTTTACCGATCCAAAGTACAGTTTACAAGGGACTACACAGGGTAACGGTCTGACGGGAGGATTACC
>CAMMMX010000001.1 GCA_946498095.1 uncultured Clostridia bacterium | reverse complement strand
AGCAGCTGATTTGTAATCAGCAGGTCGGGGGTTCGAGTCCGTCCACCAGCTCCAAAAAGTTAGTTTTGTTCGCCATCGTTCATCTTGATTTGATGGGAAGAACGTTGGAGCTTTTCAGTTTTTATATGAGTGGAAGCTTTATGGCTTCGCTTACATAGGGGAGTGTTCCCGAGTGGCCAAAGGGGGCAGACTGTAAATCTGTTGCTTTCAGCTTCGGTGGTTCGAATCCACCCGCTCCCACCAGATTATGTGCCCGATTTTACTGTCGGGCACATTTTTTCAGTATTCATGCGGGTTTGCGGGCTTTTTGAAGCCCAAAAACAGAAACGATTTTCCACAGATGTCTTTTCCATTAGATTGCAAAATTAAGGCTTTGTACGAGATGAAGTGGGGCTACTGCCTGATATGCTCCTGGTTTAAAAAAATTTTAATAGATAAAAAAAACAAGACAGATTTCCTGTCTTGTTTTTTTATCACAAAATTTTGTGGATACTGATAACAAAATAATGTTTTAACTCATTATGGATTCCTACGACTCATCAATACGCCCGTTGGACGATGTATCGTTACTGTGCCAGCGGAACGCCGGCGTTCTTTAGAAATTAATCCGTATTGATTCAGTACACGATGCAAATATTCTTTTAATGTGCTGTCCATACTACACAAAGGCAGACGGCAAGGCCCTACAGGGATTCCCATATCGTTGAGCGCTTGTTTAACAGGGATTGGATTAATATCTGAAAACAATGCTTCGATAAGTTCCAAATATCTAATCTGCAGAGTGTCGCTCTGAGCGGTATCACCTTTCATAAAACTATCGCACAACAAATGAGTTTCTTCCGGTACAATATTCGCTAATACAGAAATGACCCCTTTAGCACCCAGCGCTAAAGCCGAGGTGATCTGATCGTCGTTTCCTGAATAAATATCCAAATCATCACCGCACAAAGATAATATTTTTGCAATCTGTGAAAAATTTCCGCTTGCTTCTTTTACTGCTACAATATTTTCTATCTTTGATAACTTTTGATATGTTTCCGGCTGAATATTTACCCCTGTTCTAGACGGAACATTATAAAGAATGATTGGAAGATCTACAGCTTCTGCACATGCTCCAAAATGCAGCAATAAACCTTTTTGAGAAGCTTTATTATAATACGGCGTAACATGCAGCAGGGCATCCACGCCAGCATTTTGCGCCATCTTAGATAAAGCAACTGCATGCATAGTATTGTTACTGCCAGTCCCTGCAATAACCGGAATATTTCCATTTACTTTTTTTACAGTAAAACGGATCAACTCTTCCTGTTCTTCATCCGTTAGAGTGGCACTTTCACCGGTAGTTCCTGCAACCACAATTGCATCAGTATGATGTTTTAAATGAAATTGAATCAACCATTCTACCATATTATAATTGATACTTAGATCCTCATTCATAGGAGTAACCAAAGCTACCGCTGAGCCAGTAAATACGGTATGTTTCATATTTGAAACCATCCTTCCAATATTTTCTTAATACATTTGAGAGCTGATTACTCTTGATGACTAATGGCATGACACTTTGCAGTTTCCACCAAAAATTCCTCAATAAAATATCTGGGGATTTCCTGTTTACCCTCAATTATCGTTTGATTGCAGTGGATCGCTTCATTTAACAACAATTTCCGAGCGGAATTCCATTCGTCTGCAACAGATGCAATCGCAAACAAATTCCCATGATACCGATCACACAACAAACCATTGAGTTCATTCCATTCCGTTTCAGAGGATAACTGCTCCGGACAAACTTGAATAATATGATAATGTTCAGCAACCTCCTGGTTTATCGGACTATATGCCTTATCCAATAATAAAACCGTCGGGCCTTGTGGCTTACCATATTCTTGAATTCTCATATAAATGATTCCTCCAATAGGATTACTATCTTTATCTCCTACACCTTACATTATAACGATTTTTTTTAAAATGACGAGTAAAATCTCGTTAAAATAATGCGTATCGTATTAAAGTTCCATAAATATCTATCATAATCGGGGGGATGTTATCTCACTTAATCCGGGCAAAAAAGGGAAGAAAATATTGTAACATGTAAAGAAGGACAGCCGCTTTATAAAAACGACGTCGTTTGGCGCCGGCGTTTCAATATCCGGACAGTTGCCGACCTTGAAAATCGTGTTGTTAACGATTCTAAATATCAATTGTCTTGGATTGACCGCTGCGAACAAGCTTACAATTTATTGCCCCAGACCAATAATTATGAGAGAACTGACATACAGCGCAGCTCCAGATTTGTTTTATATGTCGCAAATGAAGATTTCACAATCTGTTTTTTAAGAATATGAAGGGGAAGGTGGTGTGGTTCATCTGTGGTGTGGTTCATCTATCGTGATCAATTTTTTGCATGAATTTTCTTGGCGGATACTGACAGTAAAAACGGTCACCAAACACAGACCTGCGGTCGGCAATTCGTGATGGATTGTCGACTGCTTTTTATTATGGGGCTCGACCGGAAGCGAGTATCTTTTTTGTCGGTCCAGTATGGAATCCCTCCTCCAGGCTGGCCAAACAAAACACACACCACAAGCGTGGTGTGTGTTTTGTTTGGTATAACTTATGGGTAAGGGGCGACAGTTATCTCGCTGCGGCGGGGCCAATGAAACACCGATTAGAATGAATCCAAGCCCTCTAATCTGAACCCATTATCGAATTTTAAATGATTTTTAAAGTCTGCTGGATCGCAGAGAAAAAGCAGAATCAGATTTGCACTGTTTTGTACATCAAAAAGGTTTAATGTAGGCTGTTTTACCTTTCGTTACATTTTTTTACCCATTCCGACCAGCGAATATCTGCCTTGATTTCTTTTTCGACCTTTGAATAATCGGGATTGCACCAGAAAGGCCAGTCATTGGGCAGGTTTTTTGCAATTTCGGCATGGGAACCACTTTGACATTTCACCAGCGAAACCATCGGAGCGGTAAGGCTGTGTTCGTTTCCGTCCAGCATTTTCTCAAGCGCTCTTGCGTGCTGTAAGGCTTTATCCAGCGACAGAAAAGCATCGTTGCGATATCCTCGCTCCCACTGAAGCCGTGATAGATACAGATATAATTTAATCACTTCTCCGTGATATTCGCCCAAGTTGCCATCGTCACAGATTAAGTAAAACAAGGAGATTAGCCCTTTTATTTTTTCAATTGGCATATCTGTTTCGTAATGGCGCTTATTATTGACCAGTCCGTATACGAGCTGTGTAGAAAATGCCGCAGCCATTTTCAAAAGCGCATTTCCGATATATTTGGCTTCCTCTTTTCCCTCTGTTCCTAATGCCAGCAGGATTTCGCGGGAATCGTTCAATGTTGGCATACGGTTTGCACAGGCGATTGCCTTATCAATTTCGCCCAAATTTCTGTACAGCAGCACCAATATGTGAATAGCCCTTGTAAATATCCTATTGTCAGATGTTGTATCGGCCAGCCTTTCGCATATTTTTACAGACTCTGTCCAGTACTGATTGTTTTTGTGCACATCATAGCTGTGCTGCATATACCCTTCTTCGTCATAGTATGTCCACTCTCCCTGCTGTCTCCAGCCAGCCTCGGACAGGGTGTCGGCAAGTGTAATCAATAGCTTTTCGTTCTGTGGGAATTCCGCAAGACCTTCGTGAAGGATCGAAACACATTCCTCCACCCACTCTCCATCGCCTCTGGCCTTTATTCCGAATCTATCGACACGGGCAATGATTTCGTCAACCTTTTTATCACGTTCACATTCGTAGCCGAATAGTTCGTCAATGGTTATGCTAAAATAGTTCGCGATTGCCGGTATCAGCTCCATATCCGGATAGGCCAAATTCGATTCCCAACGTGATACAGCTTGAGAAGTAATGCCCAGCGCGTCCGCCATTGCCTCTTGCGTCCTACCGTATTGTTTTCTCAATTTTCTGATTTTTTCGCCTAACTGTAGAGTCATGATAATTTACTCCTTTCACGGCATATTCAATTCCACCGGTGTGATTTTATACTAGCATACAACCTAAAGTAAGTAAATTATCAATTAATTTAGTAGTATTCAATTAACGATTGAATTTTTGCTTTTATGAAGAGGTAATCTTGCAAAACGCTATCCGATTTTTCGAGAGTTCGGAACCACCCGCTAAAGTCGCAAAAATATCTTTTTTGATCGGATGGCAGTGTTTTGAACAGTTTTTTGTGGACTGTTTCAAATACTGTCATCAGCTTTTTATTTCGCAATTAGGGCAGAAAATATTCGGATTCAAATTGAACCGGGGTTTTCATATTCAATTTTCGGTGAGATATTCCCTTATGATAGAACTCGATGTATTCGTCAACGGATGCTTCGAGTTCTTCTTTTGTATGTTATTCAGTACTAAATTTCGCTTCAATTCAACAAAAAAACCAGTCGAATTAGAATATTGACAAGATTTTATTTGTGTGGTAAAATTTATTCGTTTCCGAACAATTGTGGAGAGAAATTGTAGATTCGTGGTCAGAGAGGGGGAAGGATTCGAGTGGAAAAGGACTGTGGAATGTGGATCAATATCCTATCTCACAAGCTGAAAAAGCGAATGAATGCTAATATGCAAAGTTTGGGTCTCACGGGGGTACAGAGCCGTGTCATGCACTATATTCTTATAAAATGCGCTGATGGGCCGGTGTTCCAGCGTGATGTGGAAAGTGCTTTCGACTTGAGCCGTTCTACAGCAACTGGTATTTTACAGTTGATGGAAAAGAACGGCCTGATTTTGCGAAAGAGCGTAGCCAGCGACGCGCGTCTGAAAAGTCTGATCCCTACCCAAAAGGCAGCGCATCTGGATGAAAAGATTGGCGAATACCTTCATCAGGCCGAGCAATGTCTAACGCACGGCTTGTCGGACAAACAGCTTTCGCTGTTCCTGGAGATCGCCGCGCATATGTCTGCGAATTTGGATCAATAGCCGACACCCAGTCCGTATATTTTCACTATTGTTTATGATGCAGCGTGCGCGCGCATTGGTTGCGTCATGTTTTAGAGGAGGAATGTCACATATGATAAAAACCCTTGCTCGCAGTATCCGCGAGTACAAAAAGACGGCTATTCTGACACCGATTTTAGTTACGGTT
Organism: uncultured Clostridia bacterium; assembly: GCA_946498095.1. GTDB lineage: Bacteria > Bacillota > Clostridia > Oscillospirales > Ruminococcaceae > CAMMMX01. Next base: position 197,013 of record CAMMMX010000001.1, on the reverse strand, counting down.
GAAGTAATTTTGGAATGTATTATTCCGTTTATTATTGCCAAGCTGGTGAACCAGATGCAGGCCGGGTGTGGTATGGATGTCATTGTAAAATATGGCATTCAATTGGTAGTGATGGCCGTTTTGTCGCTGGTTTTCGGCGTTGCTGCCGGCAACACTTGTGCCACTGCATCCACAGGTTTTGCGCGCAACCTGCGTAAGGACATGTTTTACCACATCCAGGATTATTCCTTTGAGAATATTGATAAATTCTCGGTATCCAGCCTGGTTACCCGTATGACCACTGATGTCGTGAATGTGCAGATGTCCTTTATGATGATTATTCGCGTGGCTATTCGCGGCCCATTGATGCTGATCTTTTCCTTTATTATGGGCTTTGCCATGGGTGGGCGCTTGGCCATGATCTTCCTTGTCACGATTCCACTGTTAGGGATCGGACTGGTGCTGGTCATCCGCGCGGCTATGCCGATTTTCCGCAGGGTATTTCGTAAATACGATGCGTTGAATGACTCCGTACAGGAGAACGTACAGGCCATGCGTGTGGTGAAAAGTTATGTACGTGAGGAGTACGAGAAAAAGAAATTTGCTGCCGCTGCCGAGGACGTTTGTAAAGATTTTACCCGTGCTGAGCGCATCATGGCTCTCAATAACCCCATGATGCAGTTTTGTGTATACGCAGGCATGGCATTCGTGCTCTCCTTCGGTTCTTATGCTGTAATTACCAGCAAGGGTGCTGAAATCGCTGTTGGTCAGATGTCTGCCATCCTGACTTATAGCTTCCAGATTCTGATGAGCCTGATGATGCTGTCTATGGTGTTCGTCATGATTACGATGTCCATGGAATCGGCTGAGCGTATTGTTGAAGTGTTGACAGAGAAAAGTAGTCTGACCAGCCCTGAAAACGCGCTCACCGAGGTGAAAGACGGCTCCATCGATTTCGATAATGTCAGCTTCAAATATTCCAAAAAGGCCGAGCGTATGGCACTGGCTGACGTGGATTTGCACATTAAGTCTGGTGAGTTCATCGGCGTTTTGGGTGGTACGGGGTCGTCCAAGTCTACGCTGGTGCAGCTGATTCCCCGACTGTACGACGTTACCGAAGGTTGCATCAAAGTGGGTGGCGTAGATGTGCGTAAGTACGATCTAGAGTCTCTACGCAACAACGTAGCTATGGTGCTGCAGAAGAATGTGCTGTTCAGCGGTACCATCAAAGATAATTTGCGCTGGGGAAACCCCGATGCTACCGACGAAGAGATATTGGAAGCCTGTAAACTGGCGCAGGCTGACGAGTTTATCCAGCAGTTCCCCAACAAATATGACACTTGGATCGAACAGGGCGGGGCCAACGTCTCCGGCGGCCAGAAACAGCGTTTGTGTATTGCGCGTGCGCTGCTGAAAAAGCCAAAGGTGCTGATTCTGGATGATTCTACCAGCGCTGTGGACACACGTACCGACGCGTTAATCCGTCAGGGCTTCCGCGAATTCATCCCAGAGACGACAAAGATTATCATCGCTCAGCGCGTTGCCTCTGTGCAAGACGCTGACCGCATCATTGTGATGGACGGTGGGCGTATCAGCGCCATCGGCAACCATGATGAGCTGATGCAAACGAACGAGATCTACCGTGAGGTCTATACTTCTCAGAACAAGGCAGGTGATCAAGATGGCGAAAAATAAAAACCAAACGGTTCCCAGCACTACAGCCCGGGGTCAACGCGCGCCCAAAGGCGTATTGTTCCGGCTGCTGCGCACGCTGTTTGGGTTTTATCCCGTGCTTTTGCCTATCACGATGGTTTGTATTCTCATTAATGCCATCGTGAGTGCTGTTCCTGCTGTGTTTATGCAGAATGTCATCGCCGTCGTGGATCAAAGCTATAAGAGCGGCGACTGGACGTCTGTGTCGGGACGTATTCTCACTTATGTGGCCGTTTTGGTGGTGATGTACATCATCAGCCTTGTTGCCGGTGCGTTCTACACCCAGATGATGGCTATTATCACACAGGGATCTTTGAAAAAGCTGCGTGAGAAAATGTTCAGCCACATGCAGAACCTTCCCATCAAGTACTTTGATACCAACGGTCACGGCGACATCATGAGCTACTATACCAACGACGTGGATACGCTGCGCCAACTCATCAGTCAGAGTTTGCCGCAGATAACGATCTCCGGTATCACGTTGCTCGTAGTGTTCTGCATCATGATGTACTACAGTATCATCCTGGCGCTGTTGGTAGTTGTGGGCGTTATCTGCATGGTGTTTGCAGCTCGGGCCATTACCAACCGTTCCTCCAAATACTTCCTGCGTCAGCAGGTCACGCTGGCTAAGGCTGAGGCCTTTATGGAAGAGATGATGACCGGTCAGAGGGTAATCAAGGTGTTTTGCCATGAGGAGGGGGCCAAGGCCGACTTCGACAAAGTGAACGGCGAAATCTTTTTCAATGCCCGCAACGGTAACCGTTTTGCCAATATTCTGATGCCTTTGTTGAGCAACATTGGTAACGTGATGTATGTTTTGGTGGCTTTGATAGGCGGTGCGCTGCTGCTGACGGACGTCACTAACATCAGCATCTCCGGCATGGCTTTCAGCATTAGTATTGTTGTTCCATTTTTGAACATGACCAAGCAGTTTGCCGGTGCCATCGGACAGGTCTCGAACCAGGTTAACATGGTCATCATGGGCCTCGCAGGTGCACACCGTATCTTCGCTCTGTTGGATCAGGAACCTGAGACGGACGAGGGCTATGTTTCTTTGGTAAATGCCAAAGAGGATGCCGATGGCAGCATTACGGAGTGCGAGGAACGCACGAACGTTTGGGCGTGGAAACATCTGCACCATGACGGCACCGTCACCTACACCCGTCTGCAGGGCGATGTACGCTTTTTTGATGTTGACTTTGGCTACACACCGGAAAAGACCGTGCTGCATAACATCTCCCTGTACGCGAAGCCCGGTCAGAAAGTGGCTTTTGTCGGCTCTACCGGTGCGGGGAAAACTACAATCACCAACCTCATCAACCGGTTTTACGATATCGCTGATGGCAAGATTCGTTATGATGGCATCAATATCAATAAGATTAAAAAAGCGGATTTGCGCCGCAGTTTAGGTATCATATTGCAGGATACGAACCTGTTCACTGGCACGGTGATGGAGAACATCCGTTATGGCAACCTGGATGCATGTGATGAAGAGTGTATCGCCGCGGCAGAACTCGCTGGTGCAGATGACTTTATCCGTCGCCTCCCTGAGGGTTACAACACGATGCTGACGGGCAACGGCGCAAACCTCAGCCAGGGCCAGCGTCAATTGCTTGCTATTGCGCGTGCAGCTGTGGCGGATCCTCCCGTCATGATTATGGACGAGGCGACCAGTTCGATTGACACACGTACGGAGGCTATCGTACAGCGTGGTATGGACGCGCTGATGACTGGGCGTACCGTATTCGTGATCGCGCACCGCCTCTCCACTGTCCAGAACGCCGACGCCATTATGGTGCTGGATCATGGCCGAATTATTGAGCGCGGTACGCATGAGGACCTTATCAAGCTGAAAGGCACGTACTATCAGCTATACACCGGCGCGCTGGAGCTGGATTAACCTGTTCCTGCACACAAGTACAGACGAAACAAACCTTGGGCCACGGCCGTTCTGTAGGAAGGTCGTGGTCCGATGTTTTTATTTGGAGGTGGAGAATCTTATCAATAAAAAGCCGCTGCAATCTTCTTATCGCACTGGGACAAAGGCGAAAAGCGGTTCATGCTTCTTTCAAACAACATAGTATTTCACATTTTACCGAATCCTTGACGTGAATGAAAGCAGCTACAACATAACAGGAACTGCCCCCTCCTCGCAGAGAAAATAGGACGGCAGCTAAACCGTTCGCCCCCTACCAGGCTTTTTCCTTTTGAAACGTAATGGCATGCATTTTGACTGGCATTCCTTCTGTGCCGTTCTTTTTACGAAAATTCAGCATATTCGATATGTCGTTTGATATATGCTTATATGCTATGAAATATCAACTTTACGATTCGTTGTTCTGAAGTTTTAGACGGATTAGACCGTCGAAATTTGTTTGTTGGGAGAGGATGCACGTGATGCACAATGAGATCCTACGGGATAGAGAATATATCACTCGGCTGAAAGATGCCATCTATGAGCAATACGGGGTTGACGCAACCGAAATAACGCCTGCAAAGCGAGGTTATTACGGCGAGACTTGGAAAGTACGCGAAAATGTCGGCTGTTACTTTTTAAAAATGGATTATCTCCCTTTCCATCAAAAAAATTATCAGCGAAGTTTGACTGTTATCGACTACCTGTGTGAGTGCGGAATCGATTTTGTTGGAAAGATCGTCAAAACTCGAAAAAATGAACTTTATTCCCACTTTGATACCGCGATCATGGGGTTGTTTGAGTGGGTAGATGGCGAGAATGTGGAGACGGATCAAACCAAAAGCGCAGAGTATCAGATGCTGTGCCAAATATATGCGCTGACAAAACCAGGGCTGGGAATCCCTACCGCGTCATTTTCCAATGATGCAGCTATGCGTTTTTATGAGCAGTGGGAGGCACTTAAAAGTGCTCCAAAAACTGACGCGAACTGCGCGGTGCTCTCTATTTTTGAGCGCTTCCAAGAAGAGATCTCCCATTGTGCTTCACGGCTTTTACAGCTTGCGGAGCGTTGCCAGGGGGATGAGAGTAGTTTTTATCTGACCCATGGGGACGCAGGCGGTAATTTTTTTATCGGGGACGGGCGGAATTATATCTTTGACTGGGACGAAGCGATGTATGCCCCTCTTGAGCGCGATGCATGGGTGATGGGGTGCTATGACTGGGCGCGAAAATTGTTTGATGATACATTAAAAGAAAACCAGATTCCTTACCAGTTGCGGTTGGAACGGCTGGCTTTTTATTGTTACCACATGTATTTCTTTTATCTTGGCGAATTCATGAAGGTTCATCCGATCTGTGATAAAAGCCAAAGAATCCAGGAATATTTTGAGGATGGATGGATTAAAAGTAGAATCAAATTTGCGGATACGATATGAGATGTGGGCGGAATAGAAGTCCACAGTTTCTAGAGATGCAAATGCTGATCTGTATAAGAAAATGTGCCCGGTTTGATTGCCGAGCACATTTTTCTTATCCGGACATTTCGAGAGAACGGTTATCAAGACAGATGAGGATCCTTTTGAACCGAAAGTAAAAGGAGAATACTTTGTGAAAATTCGCCTACCATCCTTTAGATGTCCAGCTTTTTCGCAAAATCGGACATGGCCTCTGAAATCTTGATCTGCTGCGGGCATACCGCTTCACAGCTGCGGCAGCCGATACAGGCGCTTGGTCGTTTATCCTCCGGAATGGCCATCATAGCCATCGGTGCAATAAAGCCGCCTTCCGTTACGCAGTGTTCATTATAAAGGGAAAGCAAAGACGGGATATCCAATTCCTGCGGACAATGGCTGACACAATAGCGACAGGCTGTGCATGGCAAAGCGATTTTCCCGACCATTTTGTCCGCAATAGCGAGCAACGCCTCCATTTCTTGTTTGTTCAGAGGTAGTTCTTCTTTATAAGTACGAATATTCGCCTTCAGTTGCTCTATGTTGGACATACCCGAGAGGGTGACGGTTACGCTAGGGATGCTCTGGAGAAAACGGAACGCCCAAGCCGGTATTTCCTCCCGAGGTCGCAGCTTTTTGAGCTGTTCTTCATCTTCTTTCGCTAAGAGCGCCAGTTTACCGCCCCGTAGTGGCTCCATCACCCAGACAGGGATATGATACTCTTTCAGCAGTTCAACCTTTCCCTTCGCATCTTGGAATCCCCAGTCCAAGAAGTTGAGCTGGATTTGGCAGAATTCCATGTCCTTACCGTAAGCCTCTAGAAAACGCTTCATGATATCATAACTTCCGTGGGCGGAAAATCCAAGATGACGGATACGGCCGGCCTTTTTTTGCTTGATCAGGTAGTCAAAAATGCCGTATTCTGGATTCAGATACGCCTCAATATTCATCTCACAAACATTATGGAACAGATAAAAATCAAAATAGGATACACCGCATTTTTCCAGTTGCTTTTCAAAAATCGGTTCCACCTTGTCCATGTTTGAGAGATCATAACCAGGAAATTTATCGGCCAGATAATAGCTGGTTCTTGGATATCTTCCCAGCGCCTTACCCATAACGAGTTCAGAATTTCCGCCATGATACCCCCATGCGGTGTCGTAATAATTCACACCGTTTCCCATGGCGTAATCCACCATGGACATTGCTGCTTGTTCATCGATTTCTGCGTCGTTTCCGTTTACGACGGGGAGGCGCATTGCACCCATGCCGAGGGCGGACAGCTTGATACCCTGAAAATCTTTGTAAATCATCGTTTCAACACTCCTTTTCGGTTTACAGGGGGATTTTATTCCATTATACCATATTTGCGCACACAATAGATACAAGTATTCCGTGATATTTTTCAATGATCCATTTACAGTACCGTGGAATTCAAAAAGCGGAATATGCCGATCTTCCAACGGAATCCGTCATCATTAAAAGACGTTCAGCCATGTAAACCATTCCTTGGCGGCTCTTTTGTGGCCAGCCTAAATGCAAAAAAGTACGCAAGTGGGAATCCTACCCATACGGGTGACATCTGTTGAATGAAGAAAGGAGCAGATCGATGGACAGTGCATCGCTGATTCACGGTAATCTTTCAAACTTTGTATCGTCACGTCGTATCTGCTATTCGGAGTATCTTCAAAGCGTAAATTTTGCATCAGAGTAACTTTTAAACCTATTTAAAGTTGCGAGTATATAGTATAATAATATGAAAGGAGATTATGTTCTTGTAACCACAAGGATGAATCAAGCGTTGGGAATAACCATTCCAGCCACAGGAGGAAAAGGCGCTGTCCAAGGCATTGACGGCGATTTTGGAATGGAACAATTATTCCGTAGACCCGGTTTACGATGGTCAGGCTGCATTGGAGTATTTGGAAACGGATAATTATGACGGTATCATTTTGGACATCATGATGCCGAAAGTAGACGGTATCACTGTACTCAAAGAGATCCGAAGAAAAGGGAATCTGATCCCTGTGCTGCTCCTTACGGCCAAGTCCGAAGTGGATGACAAGGTTTTGGGGCTGGATGCCGGTGCTAACGATTACCTGACCAAGCCGTTTCATTCAAGGGAATTACTTGCCCGCATTCGTGCGATGACTCGTGTCCAGACGGCCCAAACCACTTCACAGATGAAGATGGGAAACGTGTCGTTGGATCGTGCCACCTTTGAGCGTTCCTCTCCAACGGGCAGTTTTCGTCTTGCAAACAAGGAATTTCAGATGCTAGAGCTTCTAATGAGCAATCCACGAACCCTGATCTCCGCTGAACGGTTTATGGAAAAGATATGGGGATATGACAGTGAAGCGGAAATCAATGTGGTGTGGGTATATATTTCTTATCTTCGTAAAAAGCTTGCTGCGCTGCACGCCAATATTCAAATCAAGGCAACCCGCAACGCAGGATATTCTCTCGAGGAGATTCCACAATAAGGGAAACATATCGTGCATGGATCGTCGCTTCCAGAAGCCTTTTTTCTTATTTAGGAGGAATGATATGCTTCATAAACGGACTATTCGGCTATAGAAACGGGCCGGTAATGTTCCACAAAAACCGGACAGCCTTACCAAAGAAGGTATGCTGTCCGGTTTTCTCTTGATTAAGTAGGGGAGCATGTATCCTATAAAATTTTAATTTGGGTTAAGGTGCTCTTTTAATTTTATTTAAGATTGGGAAGATATACTTAAGCTATGAAAACAAGCAAAGCAATACAAACCGAAATGGATGTGGAAAGGGGCATGAACAATGTATAACGATAAAGAAATACGCTTACCGGAATGACACGATATATCATGAACAGCACGAAGGTACCGCGCTTTCTACAAAGCGCCAGAAGAAAAAAAGTGTTTTTCAGAAAGCGGCGGCATTGGCTTGCAGCGCCGTCCTATTTGGGGGAATTGCTGGCGGAACCTTTTACGGTGTCAATGAACTTTTGACCGATGTATCTGCTACGCAAAGCACACAAAGTGGTGTATCAGCTCTGACAGCAGGGGCAACCTCCCATTCCTCCGATTCCGAAAATGCTGGTCAGAGCCTTGATGTGTCAAATATTGCAGCGCAGGGTCTCACTTCCGTTGTGTCCGTTACCAATATCTCCGTACAGGCTGTTGAAAACTATTTCGGGCAGTTCGGAAGAAGCAACCGCGGTCAGATACAGATGCAGGAAACCACGAGCTGTGGCTCAGGTGTTATCATTTACGCGGATGATTCTGTTCTGTATATGGTGATCAATTACCATGTAGTGGAAGGAGCTACCACCCTGTCAGTCACCTTTGTAGATGGTGAGACCTATGAGGCGCAGCTATGCGGATATGATGAAGACAGTGATATCGCTGTTATCCAGGTTTCTACCCCCGCACTTTCGGAAGGCACCCTCTCGCAGATCACGGTTGTATCCATCGGAGATTCGGATGAGCTTGTTGTAGGAGAACAGGTGGTTGCTATCGGAAACGCTCTGGGGTATGGTCAGTCGGTCACAACGGGAATTGTCAGTGCGGTGGATCGCACGATTAGCGAAGACTCTACTTTTGCAACCTATATCCAAACGGATGCGGCGATTAACCCTGGCAACAGCGGCGGTGCCCTGCTGAATATGGAAGGGGAACTGGTAGGAATCAATACGGCCAAAGTCTCTTCTACCGATGTGGAGGGAATGGGGTACGCAATTCCCATCTCCCGGGTTTGGGATTTGATTCAATCCTTCATGAATTAAAAAGGTGACGGAAGCGATGTCCGGCTATCATAACGGGTTCCCTTGCCGGTCCAATCCTCGATCTCAGGAGAGATCGGGGATTTGTACGAATCGTATGATTCCTTTCTTGCAAGCGGTAAGCGTATCATAATACGCTGGAGGGAGCTGATTTTCGAGTCGCCTTTGACGAAAGTATTCGCTACAAAGAACAAGGCTTTTCTTCTTTGTCCTTTATAGAGTGGACGAGAAAGGGGTTGAGATAATTGAAAAAGATTGTGCTGATTCCGGCGTACCGTCCGACATCACGAATATTGGATTTGCTTCAGGAAGTCAGAATGAGGGGCTTTGAAGCTGTTCTTGTAAACGAGATGGGATTTCAAAGGAAGCATCAGATTTACTCTCCAAGGCTCAGTTATACGCTACTGTACTCCATCATTCCGAAAACAAGGGCAAAGGCCGAGCCATAAAAACAGGATTAGCCTATATTCAGGAGCATTTCCCGCCGGATTATGTGGTGGTGACCATGGATGCAGACGGACAGCACAAAGTTTCCGATGCGGAAAAAAAATGTACTCTTGCACAAGAGTGTCCCGACTGTCTGGTATTGGGTAGCCGGAAGAGGAAAGGAAATGTTCCGCTCAAAAGCCGAATCGGAAATACGGTTACGCGTTTTGTCTGGCTGCTACTGGGCTGAATGTACACGATACCCAGACTGGGCTTCGTGTCTTTAGCAGCCGCCTTATACCGGAGTTCCTGGAAATTCCCGGCGAACGGTATGAGTATGAGATGAACGTCCTGCTGGCCTGTCCGCGTAAAAACATTCCAATACGAGAGGTGGAAATAGAAACCATCTATTTCGATAACAATGTGGCTTCTCATTTTGATCCGCTGAAGGATTCCTATCGTATTTACAAAGAGATCCTGAAGTTTTCAGCTTCCTCTCTTGTAAGCTTTCTGGTGGACTACGGGTTATACAGTATTTTGACCTTGATTACCCGAGGACTTAGCGGATCCGCTGGTCTAATCATTGCCAATACAGGAGCGCGGCTTGTGAGTGCGGGCGTTAATTATACGCTAAACCGTAGAATGGTTTTCCAGAGCAATGTCAGTGTTGGCCAATCAGCCTTTCAGTATTTCCTACTGGCGGTGGCAGTACTGGCTGGGAATACGTTGGTGCTGGGTCTCCTAGTTGACGGCTTGGGCATAAACCATTATGCTGCCAAGCTCTGTACGGAGGTCCTGTTTTTTGCCGTGAGCTGGCTGGTACAGCGACGCTTGATATTCCGAAGGGAGCAGGAAACGCGGGATACGGGCACAAAATAGCGCAAACAGTTTGGTAATTCCCCCTTTTTGGTATGTGGGGTATGTTGGTACGGGAGCTGCCTTACAAAATATTTATTACGGGACACACGACTTTTTATACGGCCCTCTTGTAAAAGCAACGCAATTTTTAAGATACGAGGAGGAAGGAAAATGTTTATACGACGGCACTGGTGGGCAATTGTATACAGCTTTTTGTTGGCGGATTTTACCATATATTGGATACCTTTATGATCCCGCGGGTGTATACCGTTGCGTCTGAGAGTGAGAATAACGCTCAGTCTTCCGAAACAATACAAACGGAAAATGGAACATCGAATTCTGCTGACAGCGGGGATGAAACAGGTGCGGATACCATTATCTCAGCAGACACCTATAGTGATGGAAATATTACGATTGCAATTACAGAATATCGGGAATATGACACCTCCATTTATGTAGCGGATATCGTCCTTTCCTCTGCGCAGTATCTCCGGACAGCCTTCGCGAAAAACACCTACGGTCGGAACGTGACGGAGAAGACCTCGGAAATTGGCGGGGACGTTGGTGCAGTTTTAGCCATCAACGGGGATTACTATGGCTCACAGGAGAACGGATATGTGCTTCGAAACGGTGTGTTATACCGCAGTACAGCGGCTTCTGAGCGGGAAGATCTGGAGATCTATGACAACGGCAGATTTGACGTCATTTCCGAAGATGAGGTAGCGGCGGAAGAGTTGCTGGCGGATGGCGCCGTACAGGTGCTTTCCTTTGGACCGGCTTTGGTAGCCGATGGAGAAATTTCTGTTTCCGAAGGCAATGAGGTTGGCAAGGAGAAGGCAAGCAATCCAAGAACTGCTATAGGTATCATAGACGATCTCCATTATGTATTTGTGGTTTCTGACGGACGAACCAATGAGAGCGCAGGATTGTCCCTATATGAATTGGCGACATTTATCGAAGGCCTTGGCGCTACAACCGCTTACAATCTGGATGGCGGTGGTTCGTCTACTATGTATTTCAATGGGAAGGTAATCAATCACCCTACCAGCAATGGCAGGAATATACAGGAAAGGAGCGTGAGCAATATTGTCTACATCGGTTCTTGATAATAGACATGCCAAGATGGCTCGAATAGGTTTTGTTTATTTATTTCTGACATTGCTGTGTGCGCTTTTTGGCGCGGGTTACGAGTATTTTAGCCATGGAGTCTATTCCTATTATATGTTGTACGCCTTTGCCTTCCCGTTGATGGGCGGAGTACTGCCGTTTTTTTGCATGGCATTTTTCAACTGCCGGTTGCCTGGAAGAGTCTCTTTGAATCTGTATCATTCCGGTGTCGCCGCATGGACCGTGGGGAGTATTTTTGAGGGTGTGCTGGAGATCTATGGAACGACAAATCGTCTGGTTTTTATATACTGGATGGTTGGTGCGATACTTTTCGGCTGTGGGATTCTCTTATACATGGTGGGAGCAGGGTCCCGCCACACTTTTTACAAGAGTGAAAAGTATGGCCATGACTTTTGATACTACAGGCAGGCGCTGACTTGCCGAAAATATGTGGGGAAAGATCAGCCCAAATTGTTCTATGGCTATCCTGATTAGAAACTATGTGGACGGCGTACAGGCATAATCGGTGTAGCCAGATTCGACATCCAGAGATGGTGACGTAAGTCGGGAAGTGGAATCATATGAGAAAAGAAATACGATGTATACTGCTTGAATGGCCAAGGCCCATAGCGGTATTCCCAAAAAGGAGGATATACAAGATTGATAGACGCAATGGAGCATTTTATTTTTTCTCATGAATACGGTAGTTTCAAAAGATGTATCATAATGACGAAGAGTCCAAACCCGGTTTCTTGTTTCGGGTAACTGGAATGTGTCCTTTGTTAGAAAAGGAACCATATGCTTCCTTGACAGGTGGTGCAGATCACTCTATAATGAACAAGGATGTAACAACTGATCAGAATCTCACTGAAAAAGAAGGAGCGAAAGGATGGCAATGAAGCTAATACTAAGTGATAGGCCTTTCCACATTCCTATCAAAAACGTTGACAGTATAAAGTTTATAGACTTGTCGTCATTAGAAATAGCCAACTGTGTCGGCTGCTTCGGCTGCTGGACGAAAACGCCAGGCAAATGCGTGATACGTGATGACGCCGTGAAGATCTATCCGGATATTGCAAAGAGTGATACGTTACTTTACATTAGTCGTCTGAAATATGGTGGCTATGATACTGTTATGAAAACCATGCTGGAACGCGCTATCCCCGTTCAGCAGGCTTTCTTACGCATTTTAAATGGAGAAATACATCATGTCCAGCGGGAAGTTGTGCCGAAAAAGGCGACAATTATTGCTTATGGGGCCATGGATCGTGAAGAACGGGATGTATTTGAACATCTTGTTGAGAGAAATGCGTACAATATGAACTTTGAAAGTTACCAGGTTATTTTTTCAGAAGAATCACAGTTAGAAGAAACCGTAAAAAATGAGGTCAAAAAATGGGAAAAATCATAATATTAAACGGAAGTCCCCGGGCTCCAAAGTCGAACTCCAGACGTTATGCTGAGATATTCGTGCAGCATTGCAGCTGTGAGAATGAATATTTTAACATATTAAAAACAAACCATCATGAGCTTTGCTCACGGTTAAGTGGTTTTACGGATCTATTGTTTGTATTCCCTCTTTATGCGGACGGCATCCCGGTTACGCTGTTAAATTTTTTGAAAACACTCGAGCAAAATCCGCCTAGGAATAAACCGGTTGTATCGATATTGATAAATTGCGGCTTTTTAGAATACCGGCAAAATGACACAGCAGTAAAAATGATAGAGTTATTCTGTAAGCAAAACGGGTACCGTTTAGGTTCCGTTTTAAAAATAGGTAGCGGCGAATCTATCTTGGATACTCCATTTCGGCTTCTTGCCGTGAGACAAATCAAGAAGCTCTCGGCTTCTATTACCAAGGCAAAATATCGCGTTCTACAAACCACAATGCCTCTTACTCCCAACATGTTTGTAAAAGCTTCCACTTCTTATTGGATAAATTATGGGAAGAAAAATGGGATCACGAAAGAACAGATGGAATCTATGGAGATCGAATCATAAAGATAGTAGACATCTCAACGCTCGAAGTTTTGGGAGAACTGCTGATTTTCAATTGCGCTACTATTCTTATCATTCCTATTGCTGTAAAAAGATTCGTCGTGTTTTTCTTAGCGGCTACGATGATGTTTGTATTCTCAGCTTGCTCGGAAACAGAAAGCAGTTCAGGGGACACGCAGTCTCATTCTACATCATCTGAAGAACAGTCGAGCGAAGAAAAGGTTTACGGAGTAGGTGATACCGTAACGGGGAAGGATGTTGATATTACACTGATTGGGGTAACGCATCCAGAGGGTTCAGAATATACCAAACCGGAAGAAGGTAAGGTTTATACTCTTCTGGAATTTGAAATTACCAACAAATCTAACGAGGATGTGGCGGTTAGCTCCATGCTAAGTTTTGATTGCTATGTAGACGCCTATCAAACTTCAATCAGTTTGTCTGCGCTGATGAATAAAGGCGACGCCGAACAGCTGGACGGCACGGTTGCTGCCGGAAAGAAAATGAAGGGTGTGGTCGGTTACGAAATAGATGAGGGATGGAAGACCATATCGATTTCATTCCAGCCGGACGCATTCGGTTCTGATAAGGCGACGTTTACGGTCAACAAGTAAGTCATTTCTATTTGAACAAAGCAGGAAAAAGGCGGTAGAAACCTGTAATCGTATTAGAGAAGGTTCACATACCGTTGCGGCAGCAAGAGAGTAGTACTTTACTGCTCTCTTGCTGCTTTTTTGTCATGGAAACCCCTCGGCCGAGCCAGGAAGTTGAGAAAAAGCGTTGGCTTCCAGTAGCGAGCAAAGAGAGCTGCTAACCACAATCTCTCTCAAAGAATGTTCGAGTGAGAACGGCAATTGCTCGTTTACAGGCCACAGAATAAATGAAATCAAAATGAGTGCGCCTAGAGATATTGACTCAGTCATAAGTCTGAGTCAGTGGGGTGGTTGAGAAAGGAGTCGCTACAGGAAGCAGTGGCAGGATTGAATATGACGTCGAAACCGAATCAGAAGTCGGATACCATGATAGTGGAATCCTTGCATTTTATGATAATATATGGTATGATAAATTGTTACATGGAAATATGCCTTTGTGTGGTAGCAAATAAGGGTTCCAGTGGGACTTATGGCACAGAAACAACGATTCCAGCGGAAGGCAGCTGCTCGGTTTTGCTTCAAATAGATACGCTATTGTGCGAAATAAAGACAAATAAAAGAAAGGGCGAGACAAATTTGAAAAGGAACGATTTGAGAAACGTCGCGATTATCGCGCATGTCGACCACGGAAAAACGACGTTGGTGGACGAAATGCTCAAGCAAGGCGGCGCTTTCCGCGAGAACCAGGTGGTAGAGGAGCGTGTCATGGACAACAATGACCTGGAGCGTGAACGTGGAATCACCATTTTAGCCAAGAATACGTCCGTGTGGTACGGCGATACGAAAATCAATATTATCGATACCCCTGGACATGCCGACTTCGGCGGAGAGGTCGAACGAGTGCTGAAAATGGTGGACGGCGTTATCCTCCTGGTAGATGCTGCGGAGGGGACCATGCCTCAGACTCGTTTCGTACTTTCCAAGGCGCTAGATCTAGGTCTCCGTATCATCGTCGTTGTCAATAAGATCGATCGTCCCGACGCGCGCGTGTACGAGATTGCCGACGAGGTACTGGAACTTTTGCTTGACCTCGACGCATCGGAGGAACAGTTGGAAAGTCCGCTTTTGTACTGCTCCGGACGTCAGGGGACGGCGTCGTTGACACCCGACGAGGCGGGATCCGATTTGCGTCCATTATTTGACACCATTCTTGATTACATCCAGCCGCCGGAAGGGGAGATTGACGGCGAGCTGCAGATGCTTGTTTCCTCCATCGACTATAATGATTATGTCGGACGGATCGCGATAGGCCGCATTGAACGTGGCGTGATTCGCCAGAACCAGGAAGTCCTGGTTGGTAACTTCCATGACAAGGACAAGTCCTATCGGGGCAAGATTGCCAATCTCTATCAGATTGACGGCCTCTCCCGTTCTCCCGTTGAATCTGCCCAGATGGGAGATATCGTCTGTTTTAGCGGCATAGAGAATATTACTATCGGTGATACCATCTGCTCTACTGCTGGATTTGAGCCGCTGGAATTTGTCAAAATCAGCGAGCCAACCGTAGAGATGACCTTCTCGGTCAACGACAGTCCTTTTGCCGGACGCGAGGGCAAATTTGTCACCAGCCGCCAGCTGCGTGACCGTCTCTACCGCGAGCTGCTCAAGGACGTGTCTCTGCGTGTGAACGACGGAGAAACCACGGAAAGTTTCAAGGTCGCTGGGCGGGGTGAGATGCATCTGTCCATCCTCATTGAGACGATGCGGCGTGAGGGCTACGAGTTTGCAGTTTCGACGCCGAAGGTACTGTTTCACGAGGTGGATGGACAGCTTTACGAGCCGGTCGAGCGCCTGGTGATTGACGTGCCTGAGGAAAGCATGGGGTCGGTGATGGAAAAAATGGGGATGCGGAAGGCAGAGCTGGTGCATATGGCGCCGCAGGGGAGCCGGATGCGCATCGAATTTCTGATTCCTTCCCGCGGACTTTTCGGTTACCGTAGCGAATTCTTGACGGATACCAAGGGGGAGGGCATTCTGAATGCCATTTTTCACGATTACGAACCCTATAAGGGCGATATCCCGCGCCGCTCTGTCGGCTCCTTGGTCGCCTTTGAGTCGGGTGAGGCGGTGACCTATGGCTTATATAATGCACAGGAGCGCGGTACGCTGTTTATCGACCCGCAGACACCGGTCTACGAAGGCATGGTTGTCGGCTGCACGCCAAAGGCAGAGGACATTAACGTAAATGTATGCAAAAAGAAACATGTGACCAATATGCGTTCTTCCAGTGCTGACGAAGCGTTGCGTCTGACGCCGCCGAAGAAGATGTCGCTCGAGGAATCGCTGGAGTACATCGCGGACGACGAACTTTTGGAGGTCACGCCGAAGAGCCTGCGTGTGCGCAAGCGCATCCTAGATAACAGTCTGCGCGCCAAAGCCAACGCGAAAAACAAATAAGATCACCACAGTTGCAAAAGGTCGTCGTGCGCTTGTGCATGACGACCTTTTGTACAGGGATTCGGTTGTGGTAGGTGGAGGACGGCACTTGTGGTTTTGTTGAAACAGACTGACAGACTACAAGAGCAACGGTACGCTTTTTACGGATAAGAGGGGTGGACCTCCCACTCTCTTTGACGTCTGAGGCACTATTGCGAAAAAGAGAAGATAGTCTGGCAATTTTGAGAGAACGAAATAAAAAAGCAGCCGTTTTCAAACGGCTGCTTTTTGGTAAGTAAGATCAATTAGCCCTGGCAGAAAGCAACAGCAGCTTCTGCAGCGGACGCAGCGTCCGGCGTGTAGCAGTCGGCACCGATCTGCTTGCAGTAAGCGTCGGTGACAGGAGCGCCGCCGATCATGATCTTGACCTTGTCGCGGATACCGGCGTTCTCACAAGCCTCGACAACTTCCTTCATAACCGGCATGGTGGTGGTCAACAGAGCGGAGCAGCAGATGATCTGGCAGCCCTCGTCGATGGCGGTCTGTACGTACTTCTCAGCGCTGACGTCGGTACCCAAGTCGACGACTTCGAGACCGCGGCCTTCCATCATCATCTTAACCAGGTTCTTACCGATGTCATGCAGGTCACCCTTAACGGTACCGATGCAGATCTTGCCTTTCGCCTTGACACCCTGCTCAACCAGCAGCGGCTTGAGCAGCTCGACGCCGGCGTTCAAAGCACGCGCAGCAATCAGGACTTCCGGAACGAATACTTCATTATTCTTGAACTTCTCGCCAACTACGGACATACCATCCAACAAGCCCTGCTCCAGGACCTCGCTGGCGGGCATCCCATCGTCGATGGCTTTCTGAACAAGCTCTTTGACGACTTTGGCTTTACCTTTTTGCAGGTTTTCGGAAATTTCAGCATAAATGCTCATGACAGTTCCTCCAATATAGTATCATTATTATATGAAAGCCAGGAAACCCCGACTTTTATACACTTGACAAAGACGAACAGGAAAAAGCTTTATTTTCCTGTCTTACCACGGGACTCTCGAAACTTTCCAGGGGAGACGCCGGTAAGTTTTTTAAAAACCTTACTGAAATAACTTTGATCTTCAAAACCGACCAACCCAGAAACCTCTACCAGCCGGACATTTTCAGAAAGAAGCAGCTGCTTGCTTTTTTCGATCCGCAAACGGTTTAAATACGAATTGAAGTTGCAGTGCATCTCGTCCTTAAACACCTTGCTGAAATAAGAGGGGGAGAGGTAGACGTAAGAAGCAACCTCTTCCAATGTAATTTTTTTTGCGTAATTGCGGCGGACATAATCTACCGCCTTACGAATGACGTCCACATGTTTCACATTATTGAACTTGAAGACATTATCCGTGAATCGATTCATGATCTCCGCCAACCAGACACATAAATCGTCTATACTGGCGAAGGAGTTGATCTCATTGATGTATTTGAAATTCATCCCAAAGATCTGGTTCGGATCGGCGCCGCCCTGCACCGCAGCGCGGGACAACATGACCAAGAGTTCCAGAACACGGGTTTTGATAATTTCAAAATTTGCGCCTGCGTAGAAAAAAATGTAACCGAGGATATCGTTGAGTAGCTCGCTGGAACGAGCCTTGTCCCCATCCTGAATGGCCTCCAGCAACATTTCTTCCTTATCAAAGGGATAAGAAAGCCCTTCAACACTCTCATCCTTGAAGGTTTTTACAAATTCCCCAATAAAGCCCTGTATTTCTGACGCCTCGCGGCTTTTCAGCATCTCGTTGTAAAGGTTTATGTTATTTACAAAACCTACGGACATAAAAAAGAGCGTGGCAAGCTTATCAACTTTAGCGGGTTCTACATAAGGGATAGTTTCAATGAACGGGGCAATACTATCTATATCCTCCTGCGGAATTTTCAGCAGATCAACCATATCGTAACGGATAAAATCGTCGCTGTCCACCATAAGAAAAGGGCCCGCCTTTGCGTATAAGCGCTCTTGCTGGCTAAGCACAGGGCTGACAATAAAATTCAGGCCGCCAGGACAAAAATAGATATATTTCCCGCCGAAACGTTGCGCTTGCGCCATCCCGTACAGATGTGTGTTGACACAGTCTGTCTGATGGTTCGCACCTGTCACATAGCTGCAAAGCTGACATTGGGTACAATCCCGGCCGAAAGACAAAAGAAAGCGTCCGTTTTCGTCGGCGAAGGAGGTGGGAAGTCCAGTGGAGATATAGAAGGATTGCAGGCATTCGCTGAGCAAATCCATATCGACTGAGGCGTTATATGTGTTGATTTCCATGCTGCTCTCCCTGCTGTTCCCCTCGCTTTACGATTTCTTTCTTTTTGGGATTCCTCCTTGTCTATACTACCACATCCCATCTTTTTTTTATCGGACTTTTTATATATAATTTGTAATTTTTTACGATTATTTTGCTGACAAGCCAAGTGCGCCGTTCTTTCGCGCTTTTCCGTAGCGTATCGGGAATATGATAAAAAGGAGAATTCTTTTCTGATATACATATCCTGCCCGTTTCGATTTTTGTCATTCCAGGAATGATTTCGCTAAAAAAATGCTACCCATATACAAGCCTGACAATTGATCCCCTGCGTCAATTCCCTCTGATATTCGTTTGTATGTAACAGATATTATATTTGCAGTCCTCTTTCATTTCCCACACCAAATGAAAGGCGGGTCAAATAAAGCGGTGCGGAGAAACGGCGGTAAGGAAAATGAGAAAACTTTTAAAATCCATTGCAACAGCCTCCGCTGCGGTCCTTCTGGCACTGACATCCACTCTGGTTTATTACAATGTGTCATTGCCAGATTCCTTTTACCTGGAAAAGGGAACGCAGCTTGTGGTCAATTCCGACTTGCACATCAAAGCACAGAACAGCGGTGAGGCCTATGTGGATCAAAGCCTGAGCAAGTCGCAGCAGAATACGGCGGTATTGAAGCTGTTTGGACTGATACCAGTAAAAACAGTTGATGTGAATGTAATAGAGCGTCCGATGCTTATCCCGGGAGGATCCCCGTTTGGAATCAAAATGCTCACCGACGGTGTCGTAGTGATCGGTACCAGTGATGTCCAGGGCAGTGATGGCGGTAGCTGTTGTCCCGCGGAGGAGGCGGGCATCAAAATTGGCGACGTTATCCTGTCGATGGACGGGAACAAGGTCGCCGGCAACAGCGACGTGCAGTCGATTATCGAAAGCAGTGGGGGAAAACCAATTAAGGTTACGGTCAGACGCAAAAACCAGGAGTATGTGTTTTCCATAAAACCCATAGTTTCTGCGCTTGACGGATGTTATAAAGGGGGACTCTGGGTTCGCGACAGCTCAGCCGGTATTGGTACGGTTACCTTTTTCGATCCACAGACCAATGCTTTTGGCGGATTGGGACATCCGATTTGTGATGTGGATACCGGCGAGATATTACCGCTTGCGGAAGGCGACGTCATGGGTGTAGAAATTAGCGGCGTCAGCAAGGGCAAGACGGGGCTCCCCGGGGAACTAATCGGCTCCTTCTCCTCAATAACCCCAATCGGATCCCTTTTATCCAACAGCGATACCGGCGTATTTGGAAAACTCGGCAGCTATGAGACGGCGAATAAAGCGATTCCAATGGCACTGCGCCAGGAGGTCCAGGCCGGACCGGCGACGATTTTGACAACGCTTGACGGCGATCAGCCGAAGGAATACGATATCTTGATTGAAAAGGTTGACATTAAATCCAAACAGGAAACCAAAAATATGGTAATCAAGGTCACGGATCCGGAACTGCTGGAAAAAGCCGGCGGAATTGTACAAGGCATGAGCGGCAGTCCCATTATTCAAAACGGCCGTCTCGTCGGAGCAGTCACCCATGTGTTCGTCAATGATCCAACAAAAGGCTATGGGATTTTTTGTGAAAACATGTATAACCACATTGATTCCGTTGAAAAAAAGGATTAAAAGTATTATGATATAATAAGAAAGCGTTTCTTGTATGATTGCGTCGAAAAAAATTTGTATTTTTTTACAGAAATTGAAAAAAACCTCTTGTAATTAATTCCAGCATATGGTAATATAATAAAGCAATCAAAGACAATTGGAGGAATTTTGACATGGTAGGAAAGCTCAAAGTAATGATTGGCGACGATAGCGCAGAATATGGCGTGATTTGTGCCAATGCCCTGAAGAACTACGGATTTTTCGTCATGACCCGCCCAAAAAACGGGCTGAGCCTTGTCGAGGCAATCAGAAATGATGCTCCGGATGTGGTAGTGATGGATTTCAACATGCCGCATCTGGATGCAGTCGGGGTCATGAAGCAGATTCGGGAGAGCGGGATAAAGTTCCCGGTGTGCATTATCACCAGTTCCTATGACAATGTCTTCATCGAGAAGGAAGCTATGAACAACGGTGCTTCGCTGTACATCCTAAAGCCGTTTGACTTTAACGTGCTTGCGGATCGTATCGGCCAGCTTACCGGTGTAACTGCAAAAGCAGTCCCGGAGATTACCGCGTTCCCGCGGCAGAACTCTTCGGGGTCTGCCGATCCTTCTCTGGAAGAGGTGATCACCGACATCATCCATCAAATTGGGGTACCGGCGCATATTAAAGGATACCATTATCTGCGTGAGGCAATCATGCTGTCCGTGAACAACGCGGACATGATCAATTCCGTTACCAAGATGCTCTATCCAACGGTAGCTAAAAAATTTGGAACGACTTCTTCACGCGTGGAACGTGCCATCCGGCATGCAATTGAGGTTGCATGGGACAGGGGCGATGTTGATACTTTGAATTCTTTCTTCTCCTATACGGTCCACACTTCCAGAGGGAAGCCTACCAACTCGGAGTTTATTGCATTAATTGCAGACAAGTTGCGTTTGAAATACAAAAACGCTGGCGTTGGCAATTGACTTTAATCGGTTTCAGATATGAAAGGCTGCCGGATTTCCGCAGCCTTTCATGCTGTTTCTATAGCTGCAAAAACTGCCAGGCTTCTGTCCCGTTTAGGGACGTATAATCGATTCCTTGGCCGCAGACAATAACATCACAGATGGAGGACAAATGCTGTGCGTTTGTCCCGATTTTTTTCTCAGAATAAGGCCGGTTTTGCCGGTTTACGAATAAGGTGGATGTTATGAAAGGTCTTGCAAGGAATACGGTGCTTTTTGCAGTGGGAGGAACGGGATACGTCATAATCGAGCTTTTGTTCCGCCAGCATTCCCACCCAACGATGTTTGTTGCGGGCGGAATTTGCTTTAGCGCTATTGAAAATATGAACTGCCGTTGCCAAAAGCTGTCGCTCATCAAACGTTGCGGTATCAGCAGTCTTATCATTACAGGGGTGGAATTTATCTTTGGATGTGTTTTCAATCTTGGCTTAGGATGGAAAGTTTGGGATTATTCCGCATTACCAATGAATGTGATGGGACAAATCTGCCCCTTATTCACGGCGTTGTGGTTCCTGTTATCAGCACCGGTCATATGGATCGGCAACTGGATGGAGAAAAATGTGCTGAAAAGTATGCGCTTACCACGTCTGCTGCGTATCCCACAGCGCCGACGGTAAAAGAGGTTTTCTCTATTGACGGTCGCCCTTCCTGTTTTGTAATGCTTGCGTCCCCATAGGCGATCATAAGGAAGAGCAAAAAGATGGGGCTGCATGTTTGAATCATAAAAAGGAAAGTCGACAGGGATGGCTTCCCAGCCGGCTTCCTTCTTTTATCATGATGTGGATAATGGGAAGCAGTCCAGCGTACCGACAACGGCCTCCACTATTCGGCGTAAGAAGTATCCGTTGAGGAGCAACGTTTACGATCCAGCACGGCAAAACGTAACACGATGTAAAGAGCAAGAATCGCCAGGCACAGATCCAGCCATTCAGGTGCCGCAGTCAGCCGCTTAATGTCCACAGGGCCGAAACAGAGCAAAAAAATGCGCGGCAGCGAAAGCGTGAAAGCGAAAAGTAGATTGATAAGGCCGCTTAACAGAAGGAAGCCTTTTGTCCTTCTTGTGCTGTTGCCGGACAGATAGCGCGTCAGGAACAAGAGAAAAAGGATCTGGGACACCATAATGAGAATATTTAACAAATTGTCGGAGACGTTGACAATGGTGGTGTAATGCATGAAAGAAACAATCAGCCTGACCGATAAAGCGGCTACCGGTATTAAAAAGCATAGGCCGTTTTTTTGCGTAAATGGATGCCCCAAAAAACTTTTGAAGGCGATTGCTGCAAAGAAGATGCCGGTCGCTGCAAAGAGAAGTACCAGCAACAGATTTTGAATCCCGGCAAAAGCGTCCTGTGACAACTGAATCAAAAAACCGACCGACTCTACAAAGGCAAACACTCCCGCGGCAAGCAGGATGAGCCCGAGTCCGATCGCGCAGTGCATGACGCGCTTGGGCGCATAGGCGTCCACCGAGCCGGGAAGGTCTTTTTTCGAGGGCCGCCGGCAGCTGGCGAACGTGTAGACCAGCGCTATCAGGCAGGCTAGAATCAGGATGACATCAAACCAAATGACATTGCTGCTGTTTTCCAAATAGAATCCGGTTTTATAATCCACTGAGTACAATAACATAAGGCTCCTGGATATAATTGCCGCCACGACGCAACACCCAAATAGGACAAAAGATGCAACACGAAGCAAAGCGTTTCTATTCTGATTCATTCCTAAAACCTATCCTTTATCAGCCTTGAAAATAAGGCGCGTTTATTTGATCGCGGCGAAACAGCCTGCAGAGAACGCACAGGAGCCGATTGTCCGCTCAAGGAAAAATACATAAAAGAAAAAATCAATGCTATTTATCATTATATAGCATTGATTTCCTTTTTTCAACACTTTTCTCAATTAGACACGATCGGCCAGCGGCACATAAGGGATTTCTTTAGCAATTGCCTTGTATGCAGGGCGCATGATACGGCGACCAGTCAGCAGCTCCTCCATCCGATGTGCACACCATCCGGGCATCCGCGCGACGGCAAACAGCGGGGTAAACAGGTCGGGAGGGATACGTAGCATCTGGTACACCAGCCCTGAATATAGATCCACGTTCGCGCAGAGCATCTTCGTGTCGGATTTGCTCTCGTGATAAACTTCGGGTGACAAACGTTCGACAGCGTCAAGCAAAAGAAATTCCTTTTCAATATCGGTGCCCTTGGCGAGCTTCATTGCATTTTGCTTGAGAATGACAGCACGCGGATCGGATTTGGTGTATACGGCGTGGCCCATGCCATAAATGAGACCGGATCCGTCACCGGCTTCCCCACGGATAATCTTCTGCAAGAAGTCTTTCACCTGGCCGTCATCCGACCAATCCGAGATACCTTCTTCCATATAATGGAGCATTTCCATGACCTTGATGTTGGCACCGCCGTGGCGAGGGCCTTTCAGTGCGCCGATGGCGGCGGCATAAGCAGAGAAAGAATCCGTGCCGGAAGATGTTAGGCAACGGCAGGTAAAGGTGGAGTTATTCCCTCCGCCGTGTTCTGCGTGCAACATCAGACAGACATCGAGCAGCTTAGCCTCTTCGTCCGTAAAAACACGGTCAGGACGCAGCTTGGACAGAATGTTTTCCGCAATGCTGTCACTTGGGTGGGATAGATGCATAAACATGCTTTCCCTGTCATAGACCCGCCTTTTGATTTGGTAAGCGTTTATCATAATATTGGGCAGGCGGGAAATCAATTCGATTGCCTTGCGGATCTCATTTTCAATGCTGCAGTCTTCGGGGTTCTTATCGTAGGAGTAAAGAGCCAGGATGCTCCGGCCCAGCTTGTTCATAATATTGGGGGACGGCGCTTTGAAGATCATATCCTCGACAAAGCTATCGGGAAGGACACGTGTACGTCCCATCAATTCTCGCAGGGATGCGAGCTGCGACGCCGTAGGCAGCTTTCCCAGCACAAGCAGATAAATGATTTCCTCAAAGCCGAAGCGGTTTTCCCGTACGGCGCCGCCGACCAGATCGTTAATGTTGATGCCGCGGTATATCAATTCTCCGTCGATTGGCTTTTTTTCCCCTTCGTCTACCACGTAACCGTGCACGTTGCAAATATTGGTCAACCCGGCGACGACGCCTGTTCCATCCTGGTTGCGCAGTCCGCGTTTTACGTCAAACCGTTCATAAAGCGCTGGATCGATACGGTTATTTTTTTTGTATTCTGCGCATAAAGCTTGAAAGGACTCGCTTTCCGCGAGCATATATGTGTCATTTGTCATAGTATCATGGCCTTTCTGCAATCCGTCATAAAAGGAATGCCGGGATAAGATGCGAAAAGGTTCGCATCTTATCCCGGGTGGAGAGCGAACCTGATGGCTTTTGGAAAAACACGCAGGCAGGTGATAGGGCACGTCCTGTTTTCTGCGTTCGAAGAGATCCGGAAAGATGCGTGTTTCTACCGCGCTTCCATTAAACAGTTGCCTGATCTTTAGGGCAATCCTGACCAAACGCATAAGCATATTTTACCGGATGCTTTCATACTCATTGTAATATAAAGCAATCTGCAAGTCAATGAACAATTGGTGAATATTCGGTTGCTGATGAAAGTGTGGGAATTTGATTATTCAAAACAAAGATGCTCTTCAGAGCAAAACGCCGAAAATCGCCTGAAAAGAAAAAAACAGTGAAAGATTAAAGCTTTGATTTTTCACGGAAAATGGGAAGGATGAGAGGCAACATGAAAAATTACCTTGCGGTTATTACTGTGTTCGCAGCTTTATTCATTATGGTACCCTGCGTGACATTCTTAGGCGGACCGCCTGAAAATGTGAAAACGCCGGAAGGGAACAGTTCGTCATCTGTTAGCGTGGACAAGCTGACCTTCAAAATTTTGGATGAAGAGACGGGCCAGGTGACGGAGATGTCGGAACGTGATTTTGTGATTGGCGCCGTCTGCGCCGAGATGCCGGCGGAGTACCATGAGGAAGCGATAAAGGCGCAGGCGGTCGCGGCACATACGTATGGTATGTACCAGCGTGGACGGGAACTGAAGGATCCGACACCTGAGCTCAAAGGAGCGCACCTTTCCAACGATTCAACGAAGTATCAGGCGTTTTTCACCAAGGAGCAGGCACAGGCCTTTTATGGCGATAAATTCGAGGAATATTACGCCAAAATAGAAAAAGCGGTGGACGAAGTACTCGATAAGATCATTGTTTATGACGATCAGCCCATTGCTGCGGCGTTTCATTCCATGTCGGGAGGCAAGACGGAAAAGGCGTCTGTGGTATGGGGCAACGATGTGCCGTATCTGGAACCAGTAGAGAGTCCAGCGGACACGACTGCGCCTGATTTTCTTAGTACGGCGACCTTTACGTCGGAGGAATTGAAAACCCGATTGACGGCGGTCCGTGCCGAGCTTACACTTCCGGAGGACAAGGCGAAATGGTTCACTGGATGGGAACGTTCGGATTCCGGGACAGTGACCAAGGTGACCGTCGGTAATGAGACATTTACAGGTCTGGAGCTTCGTGCGGCACTCGGGCTGCGTTCCGCCTGCTTTGAAGTGAAAAACGAGGGAGACACCTTTACCTTTACCGTCAAAGGCTACGGACATGGCGTAGGTCTAAGCCAGTATGGCGCCAACCAGATGGCGCAGGAAGGGAAAACGTATGATGAAATCCTCAAATATTATTATACCGGCGTAGACATTGTGGATGCATAAGATGAAAGCGGTACGAATCGCAGCATTCGTACCGCTTTTGATGCGCAACTTTTGGAAAACGATAATTTCCCTGCACAGCGTCAGCAGAAATTGATTTGTGAGAATCCTGTTGTTTGCCAGAGCATGCAGGTCCAATATGTTGCAGACCATATCGATGACGCGGTTGAACGACGCACCGAACAACATCGGATACCTTTCGATGCAGGTGGCTGGAACGAAAGCGGGTATTCTATAGGGGGACAACACAAATGCAGCCAATGGATAAAAATGGACGTCTGTATTTTCAGTAGCGTGCAGGAAAGAATATGGATACAAGATTCATTGGACTCTATGGTTTTCGGTCCCATTGGAAGGTAAACTTGGCTTTTATCATAACTGGAAAGAAAATCGTTTCTCTATTTTTTATCATGAACGGAAACAACATATTTATGGAGGTATTATGAAGAAAATCCTGATCGGGATATGTAGTATCCTATTACTGCTCATTTTAGTCTCATGTTCCGGCGAAGAAAACGCAAGCTCTGCTTCTTCGTCTTCTACGTTCGCTACATCCTCGCACGTGACATCGCAGTCCTCTTCTCAGCAGAATACGTCTATCGGAGAGCCGGACACAACCAGCCGTAAGACATCATCCGCGCCAGCAGTTACGTCACAGCAACCGGCAGACCGTTCTTCCCGCACGTCGACGTCTTCTCAGCAATCAGCAGCTACTTCATCCAAAACATCATCCAAACCATCGACCTCTTCGCAGAAACCACAGGCAAGCAGCTCCAGAATAGCGACATCATCGCGGCAGCAGGTTATATCCAAGCCGCAATCTTCCTCCAAAGCCCCAGCCTCTTCCAAGGTGTCCTCCAATCCTCCGACATCAGGGAGCAGCAGGGCGGAGCAAATCCTCACGCTGGTCAACCAGGAACGCGCTAAGGCCGGTGTGTCGCCTCTCCAACTGGACAGCACCCTTTCCGCGAACGCGACTGTCCGGGCGAAAGAGATTGTATCCAAATTTGATCATACCCGTCCGGACGGCAGCAAGTTCCAGACGGCTGTGACGATTCCTTGGAGGACGGTCGGGGAAAATATTGCCTGGGGACAAAAAACGCCGCAGGCCGTTATGTCTGATTGGATGGGGTCTTCAGGGCACCGGGCCAATATTCTGAAAGCTTCGTACAGCAAGCTCGGCGTCGGTGTATATGAAAGCAGCGGAAGACTGTACTGGGTACAGCTTTTCGTCGGCTGAGCCGCCTTTTAGAAAAAGTGAAATCAACCGCCCGCAAGCAGCGCTTGCGGGCGGGTGTGCAATCAAAAACAATTGGATTTCGCTTGCTTAGAAGGTGACGTCCTCGCCGGTGAAGGCGCAGGTGAGAACCTTTTTCATCTCTTCTACAGAGATCGGGCGCGGATTGGAAGCCGTGCAAGGATCCTTCACAGCGTTTTCGCAGATGAAGTCGATCTTCTGATTCAAATGTTCCTCGGTGACGCCATTCTCACGGTAGGTTGGAGCAATGTTCAACGTCACATTGAGCTCGCGAATCGCCTTGACCAGAGAATCTGTCAGTTGCTTATCGGTATTTCCAGGCAGCCCAAGCGTCCGAGCGATGGTAGCATATCGCTCCATGCAAACACGGGAATTGAACTGGATAACGAAAGGAAGTAGGATCGCGTTACAGCAGCCATGCGGGATATCAAATTCTGCGCCAGTCTTATGGGCCAAGCTGTGCGCGATACCCAGCAGCGCGTTGGAGAAGGACATACCGGCCAGGCATTGAGCAATATGCATCTTGCCACGTGCTTCCTTGTCTCCATGATAAGAATCGACTAGGGAGTCGAAAATATCCGAAATCGCCTGAAGAGCCAGCGGATCGGAGAAAGCACTGCGCGCTGATGCGACATAAGCCTCAATTGCATGTGTCAACGCATCCATACCAGTATGCGCCGTCAGCTTTTTGGGCATGGTCAAGGGGATCGAGGTATCCAAAATTGCAATGTCCGGCGTAATCTCAAAATCAGCCAGCGGGTATTTGATGTTCTGCGAATAGTCGGTGATGACCGAGAAGGCCGTGACTTCGCTTGCGGTGCCGCTGGTGGAGGGGATTGCCGCAAAGATCGCCTTGTTGCGCAGAGGGGGGATGGTAAAGGGATCCTTAATGTCGTCAAAGGACAGCTCCGGATGCTCGTAGAACACCCACATAGCTTTGGCAGCGTCCAACGGAGAACCGCCGCCGATCGCGACAATCAGATCCGGCTCAAACTGTTGCATTTCTTTTGCGCCCTTGAAGACCGTTTCAATCGAAGGATCGGGCTCGACGCCCTCGAACAGGTGGGTTTCCATACCGGCTTCTTTCAAGACGTCCTCAGTTTTCTGCAGGAAGCCCCCTTTTTTCATGGAGCTGCCTCCAGTGACGATAAATGCTTTTTTGCAGCTTTTGAGGTTTTTCAGTTCTTCAATCGCATTTTCACCAAAGTAAATGTCGCGCGGTAATGTAAATCTTGCCATTTCAAACAACCTCCTACATTTTGTCCGTCTGTTTTGGAAAGACATCCTTATGGTAAGTGTGCGTGTGAGACAAACAAATCAGATAGAACGAAGTGTTTGTTAAATAACTATCAATCGTTCTAAATTTTATTTTAGCATGTTTGATTTCCATTTTCAAGGGGATTGAGAGATTTTTCTTAAAAATAACAGAAAATTTATTTTTGTCAGAAAACGATTTCTCGTACTGATACGTTTGTACGCAGTACACGGACAACTTTACCAAATCGGCGAACCAATCCCATCGTTGCGACATAAGATAATTTGGGACGGTATCCCGTTGGGCAGTGATACGCCCGGGAGGGGCGTGAAGGAGGAGAGAAGTATGCTGCTATATTGGATTCTTGGCGCCGTAGGGCTCATTTGTTGCGTCATCGGCCTTGCGGAAGTCATCTGTTTCATTGAAGAACGGTTTATGGACATGGGGCCCAAAAAAACAGTAGTCTCCGTCATTCCGGTACAAGGGCACATGGAAAAAGCGGAGTACATACTGCGCAGCGCCGTGTTCGAGCTGGAGGGAATCCGCCATCATGACGTTTGCGTTATTGTGGTTGACAAGGGGGCGGATGAAGAGACACGTCAGGTGTGCAGCCTGATGAGCAAGGAGTTTTCCTGTATCAGCGTCTGCGATGAAAAACAGCTTCCTGGACTGCTACAGGATAAAATTCTGTTGACAAGCCCCGTTTGAGAATTTACAATAGAAGAAAGCGGATCTTTTTCTTCTAAGATCTGATTTTCGTTAAAAGGACGGGACGGTATGCAAAAGCCTGCGGATATGCTCCATCTGGACGGTACGGTCGAGTATGTGAGCTACAGGAACGAGGACACCGGCTTCGTGGTACTCGAGCTGGACAGCGGCGGCGAACGTATCACCGTCGTGGGGGAGCTTGGGGCGATCGAAGTCGGTGAGGATTTGCATCTGACCGGCAGCTATACGACCCATCCGACCTATGGGACACAGTTCAAGGCATATCTGTGCGAACGAAGCCTGCCTGCGACTGCGGCGGCTATTAAGAAATATCTGTGTTCTGGCGCGATGAAAGGGATTGGCCCCATTATGGCGGCCCGTCTGGTTGACGCTTTTGGCGACGAGACCCTTAACGTGATGGAAAAAACGCCGCTGCGCCTTTCTGAAGTCAAGGGCGTCAGTGTACATAAGGCGGAGGAGATAGGCCGGGAGTACCAGCGCCTGTTCGGCGTGCGGACAGCGATGCTGTTCCTTTCCAAATATGGCGTGACGCCGGGAAAATGCGTCCGCATCTGGAAAAAATGGGGAAACATAACAGTCGACGTAGTGACGCAAAATCCATATGTCCTGTGCGGTGAGGGGATTGACATGAGTTTTGAGGAGGTTGACGCCATCGCACAGGAATTCGAGGTGGAGCCGGACGATCCGCACCGCTTGCTGGCGGGCATCTGCTATGTATTGAAGCAAAATTCTTATAATGGCCATACCTGCTTACCACGGAAAATTTTAATTAAGCTTTCCGTCCAGCTGCTAGGGGCACAACCCCAGGTGCTGGAAGCGGCGGTCGATCAGGAAACGGGAGAGGAAAACGGTGAGTTGTGCCTGTGGAAAAAGGGGGCGGAGGATTTCGTCTGCCTGCGTAAGTACTACACGGCGGAAATGTATATCGCTTCTCGTCTTTCGCTGCTTCGGCAGAGCTATCCAGATAGTGGGGAGGATTACAGCGGCTTAATCCGCAGCATCGAAAAGGAAAACGGGATTGAATATGCACAGCTGCAACGCGAGGCGATCGCGAGAACCCTGTCAGGTGGCGTGATGGTCCTTACCGGTGGTCCCGGTACCGGTAAGACCACCACACTCAACGGCATTATCGCGGCACTGGAGCATAAAGGGCTGAAGGTGGCGGTCTGCGCGCCGACAGGGCGTGCGGCGAAACGGGCTTCCGAACTGACAGGGAAGGAGGCCAAGACCATACATCGGCTGCTGGAAATGCAGTTTGCGGAAAACGACATACCAAAATTCCAGCGTAACGAGGGCAATCCGTTGCCTTGTGATGCGGTCGTTGTGGATGAGATGTCGATGGTGGACGTGCTGCTGCTGGAATCGCTGCTGCGGGGGATGAAGCTCAGCGCCAGGCTGATTATGGTGGGGGATAGCGACCAGTTGCCGTCAGTGGGAGCGGGCAATGTGCTGAAGGACATCACCGACAGCGGCTGTGTCCAGGTAGTACGGCTGAATGAAGTATTCCGGCAGGCGTCTCAGAGCCTGATCGTCACCAATGCACACGCCATCGTCAAAGGCGAATTACCTGAGATTACCCGAAAAGACGGGGATTTCTTCATGCTGCAAAGAGGCGATTACCAGAGTGCGCAAGATACCATTGTCGAGCTGTATGAAAAGCGTTTGCCGGC
This sequence comes from uncultured Clostridia bacterium, assembly GCA_946498095.1. Classification (GTDB taxonomy): domain Bacteria; phylum Bacillota; class Clostridia; order Oscillospirales; family Ruminococcaceae; genus CAMMMX01. The sequence continues at coordinate 166,201 of CAMMMX010000001.1, read as the reverse complement.
TAGCTACGGCTTTTCCTGTATAGACGATATCCAGGTGCTGTGTCCCGGAAAAAAATCACCGGTAGGGGTATATGAGCTGAATTTTCGTTTGCAGCAGGCGGTTAACCCCCCGACTTTTGGCAAGGCGGAGGTTCGTAGCGGGCAATATCTGTTTCGCGAAGGGGACAAAGTGATGCAAGTGCGCAATAACTACGATGTCGAATGGACCAAGGGCGATGAGAAAGGGACAGGCGTTTTCAATGGAGACATGGGCGTGATTCGCTTGATAGACAAGCCTTCCGGTAAAATGCTTGTTGAGTTTGATGAGCGGGTAGCGGAATATGATTTCGAGAATCTCAGTCAGCTTGAGTTGGCCTACGCTGCTACGGTGCACAAAAGCCAGGGAAGCGAGTTCAACGCCGTGATATTGGCGGTATACGGGGGGTACGATCTGCTCTATTTTCGAAATTTACTCTATACGGCAGTGACGCGGGCGAAAAAAATTCTCATAATAGTAGGTAGTAAAAGCCGCCTGTGGTATATGGTACATAACGACCGAAAAACACTGCGCTATACCTGCCTGCGGTCGATGCTGAGGAACGCCGATGCGTAGGGGCCATTTGTCGGATACGTTGAGACGGGCGCTGCGCGCATTGCGGGACTTTATTTTCCCGCCGATGTGCCTGTTTTGCAGCCGGGAGACCCTGCCGGGTAACAGCGTTTGCCCAGACTGTGCTGTGACGCTGCCCTGGCTGAACGAGCCGTTTGGCTCGACTGTCCGTGCGGCGGACGGCTGCGATTGCTTGGTTGCACCACTGCGTTATGAAGGGCGGGTACGGGAGGCGGTCTGGCGGATGAAATTCCGGGGAGAGACACAGTTGATACCCGGACTGGCTCAACTGTGTGTGCAGGCGGTTTCCGACCTTGCGCCGCAGGAAATCTTCGATCTTGTCGTTCCGGTACCGCTTCACCGAGAGCGTTTGCGGGAGCGCGGGTATAACCAGGCGGCGCTGTTGGCTCGTGCTATAGGGAAAGAGATAGGAGTTCCGGTAGCGGAAAAGGTACTAGTGAAGCACAAGGCATCTGCGGTTCAGCATACGCTGTCGCTCGACCAGAGAAAGGAAAACGTGAAAGGCGTTTACAGTTTGTCCGGCAACGTGGATCAAGTCAAGGGGAAACGCGTGCTGTTGGTGGACGATATCGTTACGTCGGGGTGTACGGCGGACGCCTGTGCAAAAGTGCTCAAGTCGGGACAGGCCTGCCGGGTTGTGGCGGTTTGTGTCGCACATGTCGAAAATAAATCCTGAGCAGGGCGGGAAAAAGCTTGTCCCCGCGGAATATTTGTACTATAATAGTAAAAGTTGTTCCAAAGAGGGGCGGCTGGAAGTGCGAACGGATTCACCAGGATTGGAATAAGAGAGGGATGATTTTGCTTGGCAGCGATGGATATCGGTATCGATTTGGGTACGACGAAGGTGATGGTTTATCGGGGAGACAAAGGGATTGTCATCCATGAGCCGTCGGTCGTAGCTTTCAACCATAAAACCAACCGCGTGCTTGCCGTAGGCGAGGAAGCATATCGGATGCTGGGCCGGACTCCGGACTACATTACAGCGGTCATGCCGCTTGAGGATGGCGTCATTTCCGATCATGTCATGACTGAATACATGGTGAAGGAGTTTATCAAGAAGGCATGCGGCAATATGATGGTGAAACCGCGTGTGATTCTCTGTGTCCCTTCTATGACCACCGATGTGGAATCGCGCGCTGTTATTGAGACGGCGGTGGCTGCGGGCGCACGCAAGGTGTTTTTGATAGAAGAGCCGATTGCCGCCGCGCTTGGCGCTGGTATCGACATCAATAAGCCGTTGGGAAGCATGATTGTCGATATTGGCGGGGGTACCACCGACTGTGCTGTTATCTCTCTCAACGGGATTGTATGCTCCAAATCGATCAAGTTGGCAGGGAACAGTTTTAACCGTGAAATCGTCAAATACATCAACCATACATACAAAATCCTGATTGGTGAGCGGAGTGCGGAACGGGTCAAGATAGAATGCTGCGATGTTTATGAGCCGACGGGCAGGACGATCGTGGTTAAGGGGCGTAATTTGCTTTCCGGACTGCCGCAGTCGCTGGAAGTGAGCGACTTGGAAATTCAGCGGGCGGTCCGGGATCTGGCACTTGAGATAGTCTCGACCGTGCGCAGCGTGCTGGAAGTAACGCCACCGGAGCTGATTGGCGACATTTATACCAATGGGATTATGCTGACTGGCGGCGGCGCCCAACTGTCAGGGCTGGATCGGATGATCGCCGAAAATACCGGTGTGCGCGTCAACGTGGCAGAAGAGCCGGACCGTTGTGTGGCCAAAGGTGTCGGGTTGGCGTTCAAACACCTGGAAGCGCTGCAGGACGGGTTTACACATGTGTCGGTATACAAGTACAAATAAGGGGATTCCGGTACGGAGGTATCAACCTATCACTGGAAGAATAGGAACGAAATAACCGGGGCGGTCCATCATGATACGGACCGCCCCGGTGTTTTGTACGTCCGTTGATTACCTTTTCCTATGGGCGTATTCGGTACGGACAGGATAGCACAAAACGTCTCTGAAAACAAGGCAAGATTGTTTGCAGAAGCGTTCCTTTTGGCATTGTGCAGGACCTTTTACGGTTTGGTGAAGCCGTGCATAAAGCCGTCCAGCGCGGTCGAACAAATGTCGCCGCCGATGATACGCCCATCATAGATAAGCAGGTCGGCGTGGATTTCGTCAGCGGTGTCGGGGTAATTCGTCACACGGTAGGTATAACGCTTGACCCGTTTGCCCTTGTAACGTGACAGGTCAAAATTTTGTTTCAGCTGGATATCGTTGTAGCTTTGATAGACGTCATCGAACTGCTGTGGGATAGCGATTTCGATGATTTCAAGCGGCTCCTCTTCTATTTCCCAGCCAAATCCGCGCAGATAGGCTAGGCGCTGTTCGCTTGTAACAGCAGCGGTTTCACTGCCCTTTGGTTTCGCCGACGCGCGCAACCCGCTTCCTGTTTTTACAGCAAAAAAAACGACTAGGCATAACAGCAAGATCCCCGCCACTCCTGCAACAGCTTTCATTTTAGACATCTTCATGGAAACGACAAACATGCGGAATGCTCCTTCCTTCTTGGCCGCTTTACCGGTGCTTTGCGGCCGTTTACCGATTCGCTATTTATGTATATGTACCCCTTTGTGGAAATATTTCCTATCAGGTATTGCCAGACGTGATTTTCCATATGACTATCCTGTTTGGGGGAATCCGCAAAGAGGTATCCTGCCTGTCGCCGCGAAAAACATCCACTGGACAAGGCGGCGTTTTGGTAGTATAATAAAGAAACATGTAAGATGATGTTCAGCACAGGAGGAAAGCGTGAATATGAAGGACAAAAAGCAACCGACCCCTGCGTCGCTCCCGAACGGCAGGCCAATGGCCGGACAGCGCAGATGCGGCAAGCTGCTTAAGCCGCTGCTGAGCTTTACCCTTGTTATGATTATGACGGTGGCAATGGCGCTGTCACTGACATCCTGCGGCGATACGTCTTGGGCGGCAGATATTGAGGGTACCCGTATACCGGCGGGCGTTTACATTCAGTTCCTGATGCAGGCCCGCGCTGACGCAGAGGAGCAAATGACGGAAGAGGATACCGATCTATGGTCCAAGACCTTTGAGGACAAGAATGCGGAGCAGTGGATCAAGGATCAGGCAATGGAAATGTGCAAGCAGTACGTCGCAGTGGAGAAGAAGTTCGACGAACTAGGCCTGCAATTTTCCGAGGATGATACGGAACAGCTGGAATATCAGCTTCAGGTCGCGTGGGAACAATACGGGGAGTCGTTTTATGAAAAGAACGGTGTAGCGCGTTCGTCACTGAGGCTGGTGTACGAGAACCAGATTAAGCGCTCCTTGGTTTTTGATAAGTACTATGAAACCAACGGCCTGGATGCTGTTGCAGAAGCGGATATCCAGAAGTATTATACGGACAATTACGCACGTGTGAAATACATCCAGATGCCGCTGACCGATGGCGAAGGGAACAAGCTGAAGTCGGAAGGGAAAAAACAGTTTAAAGAAGAGGTAGCCGATAAACTGTTTGCACGTGCGCAGCAAGGAGAGGATTTCGATCAGCTGATAGACGAGTTCACCGCGTATCGTGACGAGTTGGAGGCAGAGGCGAATGCGTCGTCGTCTTCCGAAACGTCGACATCATCTGATGCTTCCACATCCTCTAGCAGTACGACTTCTTCCGAAACGTCCACATCGTCGGATGCCTCCACTTCGTCGACTTCCAGTTCGGATACTGCCAGTGGGGAAGAGGAAGAAGAGGATCCTTATGTAAACGAGAAGATATTCAAAAAAGGGACAACCGGTTCCTATGAAAAGGTAATCTCTTTTATCTTCTCTTCGGCAAAGGAAAACGAGCCGATCTTCTATGAAGAGGACGATTATTATTACATCATCCTGCGTTTGCCAATTATGGAGCGTAAGGAGTTGTATGACGATAACCGCAGATCGATTCTCATGGAGATCAAAGGCGATGAGTTCGTAGAGCTGGTAGACGGATGGTGCAAGGATTATCGAGTCGAGTTGAACAGCGACTCGTACAAACGCTACAGCCCGAAAAAAATCGTCTATCCGCAAACTACAACATATTAAGGCCCGGAAAGTTTTATCCGGCGAGGGCATATCGTCCTCGCCGGATTTTTTATGCCCTTTCCTTTCTATATGTAACAGTCCAGATAAAAGGAAGGAACCGTCACCCAAGCCTTTAAAAAATGTGCTGGAAAAAAGAATCTGCTGTACATTTGTAAAATATCGTGATATAATAAAAATGTATGTGTCTAATTTCCGAGCGACAATCAGATGGAATATTGGGTCGGAGGTTTCGTTCAATATGTTTGACGTCTTCAATGTTATCAGCCTGCTGGGCGGGCTGGCGCTTTTCCTGTTTGGTATGAGCGTACTTGGGTCTTCGCTGGAAAAAGTTGCGGGCGGCAGGGTGGAAAAAACACTGCAGAAGCTGACCAGCAACGCGTTTAAAGGCGTCTTACTGGGCGCGGTGGTTACAGCGGCCATCCAGAGTTCTTCCGCGACGACGGTAATTGTTGTCGGGCTGGTCAACGCAGGAATCCTGAAACTGCGCTCGGCAGTGGGCGTCATTCTTGGTGCCAACATTGGTACGACGGTTACAGCCCAGATTATTCGCTTGGGCGATCTGGAGCAAAGTGGTAGCATGTCTCTTTTCCTTCAGATATTGAAGCCGACCACGCTGGCACCCTTGGCTTCTATTGTTGGCATACTCATTTTCATGGGAGCGAAGCGTAGCAAATTTAAGGACATCGGCACCATCCTGATTGGGTTCGGGATTTTGTTCAACGGGATGTTCGCGATGGAAGCCGCCGTCAGCGGTTTAAGGGATGTCCCGCAGTTCCAGCAGTTGTTTGCCATGTTTACCAATCCCTTGCTGGGGGTGTTGGTCGGTGCGGTCGTGACGGGCATTATCCAGAGTTCGTCGGCCTCGATTGGGATTCTGCAGGCGCTGTCCTCCACAGGGGCGATTACCTATTCGTCAGCGCTTCCTATCATTCTGGGACAGAATATCGGCACCTGTGTGACGCCGATTCTCTCCAGTATCGGTGCAAACCGTAATGCGAAGCGTGCTGCAATGGTACATCTCTATTTCAACTTGATTGGTACCGTTATTTTCCTAATCGGTATTTATAGCTTGCAATATCTCATTTTGCCCGACGGCTTTGCCTTTTGGAATACGGCTATTGATAAGGGCGGCATCGCGAACTTTCACACCTTTTTTAACGTTGTGGTAACGGCTATTTGCCTGCCTTTCAGCGGCCTGCTGGCGAAACTGGCGGAAAAGACCGTTCGAGATAAAGGGGCAGGAGATGCTGCCGGACCCGGTGCGGAGGAAAAGGTGTTGGACGAACGGCTGTTGCAATCGCCGGCTGTTGCGCTCAATCAATGTCATAATCTGGTGCTGCGTATGGCACAGTACAGCCGGCAAAACTTCCAGGATGCGGCGTCTTTGTATGATAAGTTTGATCGTCGCAAAGTCGAGCAGATTATGGAATTCGAGAACAGTCTTGACCGGATGGAGGACCGTCTGGGCAATTACCTGGTCAAATTGGCGGATATCGATATAACGGAGGAAGAGAGCAAGGATGTCACCTACCTGTTGCATTTAATTTCTGAGTTTGAACGGATAGGGGACTACTCTATCAATATTGTGGAGCAGGCACAGATCCTTTATGACAGTGGTACATCGCTGTCCGATGCAGCGATGGCAGAACTGCATACGCTGTTTCGGGCCGTGGGTGAGATTATCGATATGGCAATCGTCGCCTATCATGAGAACGATATGCATACAGCGGTACGGATTGAACCGCTGGAGGAAACCATTGACACCGTTGAGGACACGCTGAAATACAAGCATATTGAACGTCTCAAAGCAGGGGACTGCACGATCGATACGGGCGTGGTCTTTCTCGATTTGCTGACGAATTTGGAACGCATTTCGGATCAATGCTCCAATATCGCGGTGTATATGATCGGACGGAACCAGGATCAGGGAACGGTAAACCGTCATGAGTACTTGCAGCGTCTGCATACGGGAGATACTGAGGAGTACAGTCAGGAACTGGCCAAGTATATGGCCAAGTACTATAACACGGTTGTCGCGAAGTAGACATTTCGTAAGAAAAGCCCGTCCTCCATGGACGGGCTTTTTGACGTACTAAAAGATAAAGAGACCTGGTAGCTAGGCCGGCAGGTAAGCGCTGGTCGAGTAGTGCGTTTGTGTCAGTAGATGTGCTGCGGCCATCAGGAGATAGACAATAATGCTGCGGCAAGCTGTCCGCTTGTAGCCGTAAATTGCCTGATCGGTGGAAGAAAAGTATTCAACGATGTGGTTCTCCACCAGGAACAGGAGAAGCTCGTCGAGATCCATACCAGTTGCAGTCAGCAGCGTCTCCTTGTCGGTGGGGTGATAGCAATCGAGCTGTATAAGCAAAGGAAATACCTCCGCCTGCGTTAGACGCTTCAGAACGGTGCGGGCACGCTGCCAATCCTGCTGCGCAAGGGTTCCCTTCAAGGAAGATCGGACGACACAGGCGACGCCGACATCGTCCCAGGGCTTCGCCCCGTAGGGACCGGTAATCCGGTTGTTGCCATGCTCAAATTCCCTGCGTTGCAGCTCACGATTGCCAATTACAACGAAGTAAATCCGTTCCCACATCTCCCATAAGTCGTCGCCCAGTTCCGTATGCGCCTGCGTTCGTTTGTCGTAGGACATTTTATGCCAGACGTATTCTTCGGCGATCTGCTTGATCCTTTTCCCGGCAGCGTCGGCGTTGGGGGAGCGGTTTCCAGTAGGATGTCAAGAGAGACTTCGTATAGCTCGCTAAGCAGCTTGAGGTTGTAACAGTCAGGCAGGCATTCTCCATTACACGGCTTGTCCCGTTACACCGAGTCGCTGTGCGGCTTCCTCCTGTGTCAGGCCGAGAACTTTGCGGTGGTTCCTGAGCTTTTCGCCAAGTATCGCTGCTTCCAACATTTCTATCACTACTTTCTGTCGTCAATTTGTGCGCCGGTGATATCGTCGTGGCCGACTGAAAAGCTTTTCTGTTTCTATTGTAGACGATTGCGAAAGCGTTTGCAATCGGATCTTTTTTGAATCCTGCGGACACGTCCAACCACAGGTTGAAATTATCGGCGGGATCCAAAAAGGCTGACGTATTGTCAGCCTCTCAGATGTTCCGGTAAATGGGAAGCGCTTTTGTACAATCAGGTGGGGATGGCATTCTCCAATGTCCGTGTTGACCGCGGCTGCGGAGAGAGACTATACGATATTACGGATATGACTGGAGTAAAATTTTCTTGCCTTTTGCCGCGGTATGCTTTATACTCTTTTTATAAAACGTTTTGCCCCGCAGTGGGGACGGCGTCATCGGGCGCCGGTGGAAGGAAAGTGTCGATATGAAGGAAATGACGACCTGGGAACGGATGACGCGGATGTATGAGCATCGCGAGGCCGACCGCGTGCCAATTGCGGATTGGCCGTGGGCGGGGACACAGTCCCGCTGGGTGCGGGAAGGCATGCCGCAGGGAATGGACTGGCGCGACTATTTCGGCGTCGACAAGCTGGAAGGGATCGGGATTGATATTTCGCCCCGTTATCCTGGTAAAGTGATCGAAGAGACAGAGGACTATATCATTTGTACGAGTCCATGGGGTGTGACGACCAAACAATTTAAGCATGAGGATTCCACCCCGGAGTTTTTGAACTACACCATCGTCGATCCGGATAGCTGGAAAAAGGCCAAGGAGCGGATGGCGTTCGATTTGCAGCGGATTGACTGGAGCTATCTGGAGAAAAATTACCGCCGCTTTCGCGAGGAGGGGCGCTGGCTGCAGCTCGGATTCTGGTTTGGCTTCGACGCCACGCATTCTTGGGTGACAGGTACAGAAACCGTCCTGGTTGCGTTGCTGGAAGAGCCGGAATGGATGTCCGATATGTTCAACTACTTCCTTGATATGTGCATCATGCATTTTGAGAAGGTGCTGGAAAAGGGGTATACCTTCGACGCGATCTCTTGGGCCGACGATATGGGGTATAAGGGGACGCAGTTTTTCTCTCTGGATTTGTATCGGGAACTGCTCAAACCGGTGCACAAGCGGGCGGTCGACTGGGCACATGCCCACGGAATGAAGGCGCATCTGCATTCCTGCGGAGACATCCGGCCGTTTATCCCTGAACTGATTGAAATCGGTGTAGACGCACTCAATCCCCTGGAGGTCAAGGCTGGCGTCGATCCGCTGAAAGTCAAGGAACAGTACGGCGATAAACTTGTTCTGCATGGCGGTACGAACGCTGTTCTATGGGACGATAAAGATGCGATTTTGGCGGAAATAGAGAAGGTCTTGCCGGGTATGAAGAAAGGCGGCGGGTATATCTTCGCGTCCGACCATTCCATTCCCAATACGGTGTCGTTGGAAAATTTCCGCGCCATCATTCACCGCGTTAAAGAGCTCGGTGCCTATTAAATCACCATGAGACGATTCGGAGTTTGGAGAAGAGGGAGTTTGTGTTGAAAAAAGAGATGACAACCTATGAACGCATGACGCGGATGTTTGATCACAAAGAGGCTGACCGTGTCCCGATTACCGATTCACCGTGGGCAGGAACCATCATGCGCTGGACGCAGGAGGGGATGCCCGAGGGGGCGGACTGGAGGGAATTCTTCGGTATTGATTTGATAGAGCAGTTTGGTGTGGACAATTCCCCGCGTTATCCTTATCAGGTACTAGAGGAAACGGAGGACTATATCATCTCCAAGAGCTCCTGGGGCGTGACGATGAAGCAGTTCAAGCATGCGGATTCGACGCCGGAGTTCCTCGACTTTACTGTTACCACAGCTGAAAAATGGAAAGAAGCGAAAGCACGTATGACTTTCTCCGAGGACCGCTTTGATTGGGCGCATCTGGAGAAGAATTACCGCCGTTTCCGTGAGGAGGGGCGCTGGCTGCAGCTTGGATTTTGGTTCGGCTTCGACGTTACCCATTCCTGGATGGTCGGTACCGAGACGCTTTTGGTTGCCATGCTGGAGGAACCGGAATGGGTTGTCGATATGTTTAACCATTATCTGGACATGTGCATCATGCATTATGAAAAGGTGCTGGAAAAGGGGTACACTTTCGATGCCATTACCTGGCCGGACGATATGGGGTACAAAGGGACGCAGTTCTTTTCGTTGGATCTGTACCGGAATCTGCTGAAGCCTGTACATAAAAGAGCGGCCGATTGGGCGCACGCCCACGGGATGAAGGTGCACCTGCATTCCTGCGGAGATATTCGCCCACTGATCCCGGAGCTTATCGAAATCGGTATCGACGCGCTGAATCCGCTGGAGGTCAAGGCGGGTGTCGATCCGCTGAAGGTCAAGGAGCAATATGGCGACAAACTGGTCCTGCACGGCGGTATGAACGCCGTCCTCTGGGACGACAAGGATGCGATTATCGCGGAAATCGAGCGTACCGTGCCGAAATTGAAGGAGAACGGGGGGTACATCTTCTCGTCCGACCATTCCATCCCCAACACTGTGACGCTGGAAAACTTCCGCGCAATTATTGATAAGGTGAAAGAGTGCGGAGCATATTGATCTCGTAAGGAAAAAGATGTAAGCCCCCTTACCTGATGCGGGCAACTGTAAGCGGTCAAATCCGTGTACGTTTGCTGTGCGGCATCCTCGACGGGGTGCTCCCGTAAACGGAAGGAGTGCTACACATACGGCTCCAGGGTTGCAGATGCAAGTAATTGGATAAGGTTGACAATCAATCCGTCACAGGTTTTGTGAAACTTGTGACGGATTGATTGCGTTATAGAAAACTGGATATAGATGGTATTTATTTCAAATTTAATGTCAATCCATTATTTTTCTCTTGTATTCTATATTTAACCATTGTTCTTTTGTTGATATTTGTTAAGTTTGCACAAAACGAGGAATAAAAAGTATGAAAAATGCCAGTAGATTTTTTGTACAAAATGAAGTATGATGAAAGAAAATAGAAGTATAAAATCAATGAAATAGATCAATTAAACTTTAGCGAGATTGTAATGATTACACGTTATAAATGTCAAATAGGTGTGCCACACAGTCTTTACAATATGAGAATAGAAAAAAGAAATCTGGGAGGGAGCAGGATGAAAAAGAGAATGTGTGTCCTATTGGCGTGTGTGGGATTGTTGTTGTCGGCTTGCGATAACCCGTCGGTGGTTACCGAGACGTCTAGCACGTTACAGAGTGAGGAAATCCAAACAGGAGACGGATATAAGAGCTGCAATGTACGCATAGAGCAAGCATTCTATTGGGGGAATGATGAACAGGGAAAGACTTTAGAGCCAGAATGGGATCAATGTTACCATATTACACCTTTTGATTGGGAGAATATGGGGAACGCGTGCCGGTTCTGTGTAGTGAATAGGCCTTACGTGCCGGAAAGCGAACTATATCCACAGGATTTGTTGTCCTACCTTTCTATTGTTTTGGTGGACGGCAGGTTGCCAGGAGGTCCCGAAGAGAATGTGATACCATCCCGGGATAGAAAAAAGATGTTGCGTGAAGCAGAACTGTTTGAACTGGAAGATGCAGAATCTTTTAATTTTGAATTTTATCATGCGAATGATTGGCGCTTACGCAGTGACGAAGCCAGCCGGATTTCTATTGTGACACTGGCAGGAGGAAGAGAGATTCCAGCAGCGTCGGCGTATGCGTCGGTGGATTACTCTAATACGGTTTCTTTTTCGGTCAAGTTGCGCGAAGGAGTAGAAGAAGGTGAGTTGGAGCCAACGCCGGAGGAAGCAGGAGACGTGTCCACGGACTTTGTGCTACAGCCGCGAGAAGGCGCGACACGGTCCTGGATTGGTACCGACGGGTCATCCTTGGAGGAGTACCGATACGATAGCCTCCAAGAAAAGCTGTATTTTTTCGGTGTTGCGGACGAGCCTGGCGCGTATACGACAATGATTTTTGTCGATGGCAAGGCGTCTCCAGTGTTTGGGGGAAAGACATATTTGGATTGGGAAATGGGGAACCGTTATCAGTCGCAGAGAGTGTTTGCGCCGATCGACGAAAGCGTTATCCCTGACGACGGGAAGGAACATGTTGTGTTTGCTCTGACCATCAACCGTACCAAATCGGAGAAAGAGGACTCATCTAACGCTGTGCAGACTTCCCGGACGGCGGTAGTCAGCCGGAGGTAGATGCAAAGGAGGGAGCAGGATGAAAAAGAGAATGTGTGTCCTATTGGTGTGCGTGGGATTGCTGTTGTCGGCCTGCGATAACCCGTCAGTGACGCCGACCAGCAGTGATGTGTCGACGTCGAGTGAAGCGGCGGTACAGGAAACAGGGCTGGAATACAATGTCATTATCGAACAGGAGTTCATTTGCATCAATGCTGGCGGAGGAGATAATGGGAAAATCCAGCCGCAGGATGGCTGTTATGCCGTGACCTGTGAGAACCCGGTCGGCGGAAAGTGGCCCAATATCATATTGGGATATAACAGTTACTGCCGAGATGGAATGGAATTTCCGCAAGGCAATTGTACCGGCGGACAGGTGATCTTTGCGAACGGAAGAATTCTTCCTGAAGCTGCGTGGCTGCCATTGAATGAAGTTCTTCCGGTTTGTGCGGAGTCCGAGCTTGCTGGCAAGATAGTTTCGGCTGGAACCAATAAAACGCAAGTTATGATCAATGAAATTGAAAATTATCCGCTGACGAGCGGGGAGATCACGCATCTCTCGACAGCAATTTTGGCACGGACAGCGGAGCTCCCGGCGTCTTCGGGAAACGCGACAGTGGATTACAGCAACACGATTACGATTCCGCTAACGCCGCTGGAGTCGGGAATCGAGGCGGCGGACACGTATGAAGACGACGTATCGACACAGTACACGACGCAGACGTGGCAGCAGAGGACACAGGTGGAGAGCGAGTCATGGATTGGCCTGCCGGGGTCTGGATCGGCTGCATATGAGTGGACGGAGCTTGACGAGATGGATCCGCTGCGGCTGTTCCTCGTGCCGGACAGTCCCGGGGAATATACAACGGTGGTTTTCGTCGACGGCAGGGTGGTGCAGGCGTTCGATGGCAAGACGCATCTGGACTGGCGCAGCAATCAAGTGAGCAAGAATCAGCAGATCGTCGCGGAGTTTGATCTGGGCGTAATACCAGACGATGGTCAAGATCACGTGATGTTTGCGGTGACACTGAACCGGACGAAGGAGTCGGAGGGTGCGTCAGATGCGATAAAACCCTCCCGGACGGCGGTAGTCAGCCGGGGGTAGATGCAAAGGCGGATGAGTATCGGTATCCGGTGGATATGGAGGAGTTGTTTTTCTACGGTGTGCCGGACAGTGCGGGTGAGTATACGACGGTGATTTTTGTTAACGACCAGCCGGTACCGGCCTTTGGCGGCAAAACCTACTTGGACTGGACCTGCCCTGGCCGTGCGGACAGTATGCAGATCATAGCTGAGATCGATCCGTCGGTGATTCCACGGGAAGGTCAATGTGTGATGTATGCAGTGACGCTGAATAGATCCAGACAAAACGCCGGGGAGTCCGGTAAGGTGATTACAACGTCACGTTTGACAGTATTTGGTATGCAAGAAGGAAAGTAGTATTAGATAGATATGATCGGGCCGGAATGTCTCTAGAGGGATGTTCCGGCTTTTGCTGCACTATTTGAAAATGAGGAGAACTCCACAAATGAGAGTAATTTGAAAAGATGTGGCAGCTACAAAGACGTTGACAATTGTTGGTGAATATGGTAGTTTATATATTGTATCAGGAATATTTTAGAATATATTGTATTTATACAGAAATTTGCTATAAAAATTCCATAACAAGAAAAAGGAGATCAAAATGAAAAAACGAGGAAGTCTTTTTTTGGCTGTGCTGTTCTTACTATCCTTGACTGGGTGTGGAGGGGAAACCTCATCGTCGCAGCCGGAGGATGAAATGCTTGCGTATATGGAACAGGGCGGTTTCAGCTATGGGATGCAGATTTATCAACCGGACGGCAGTTTGTATGAGGACTGGATTGTGCCGTACCAAGGCGAAGACGTTTCCATGAGGCTGGATCTTCTTTGTGCCCAGGTGACGGACTTTTATTCCGTCTTATTGGTTACGCTCAACGGTTATCCTGTCGATTGTACAGTGGATGGCGTTGACACGAAGGATGGCGCTATCCAGCTGAACAATCTGGACGAGCAGCACAATAGTTTGTCCGTTCAGCTGCACATTGATTCGAATTTGCTTCTTGCGGGAAAGAATCAACTGAATTTCTCAGTTTTACACAATTTCGACTCTCCTTCTCAGGAGCATATGATGTTTAACGGCGTTGCTTTGCAATGCTGGCTGGACAATCGGACAGACGTGGTGGGGTCCCTGCCTCCAGTGGATCAGTCGGAATGTGTGGAAATGGATGAGCTATTGGAGGAGGATGAGGCCTCGTCCGTTTTTGTCAATTTTGATCCGGCATGTGAAACCTTCTTTAAAGGCAATCCGGAAAAGGCTCAGGTGGAGAAACAAAATCCGCTTCGGGTAAATGTGACGGCGGTAGGAAAAGAGAAGGCATACAGTCTCTTTATCATTCAGGATGGGGAGGTAGCCGCCTTCCCCGATGGTTCCAAGATGAAACGGTTCCAGCTTGATGAAAAGCATGCGTACTTTACACAACTGGATTTGGAGCTGGAGCAGGACGAAGGGTATTTCCAACTGATCATGATTCCTGATTACAATGAAGCGGTGCCGGACAAAACGATGATAGAGTCCTATCATATTCATTATTATTAATTCGCTTTTGATGTTTTCTCTATCCGGAGAATGAAAACATTGTCATATGCGAACCGTGCCTCATAGGGGCGGACGGATGCATACGTTCGCCTTTTGAGACAATGGAATGGCCGGCTTTTTGTATGCTAAAAGAGTCGGATTGGGAGGAGGTGTCAAAGGATGTAACGGGTTGCTTGCAAAATAACAAAGGGATTATAAGACACATTGTGAATTTTAGGAGGAAGAAAAAATGACATTGAAGAAAAGAATCCTTTCCGTTTTGTGTGCAGCAGTGCTTGTTAGCGCTATGACAGTCCCAGCGATGGGATATTCATCCTCAAAAATGACCGCTACATCGACAGGAGGAACTCAGGGCACAAAGGAAGGCAGCGTTATGCTACGAAGCTATATTACTGATAATGGGTTACAGGTCGAAGCTGGTGGCTCTTATGCTGCATTTGATGAGTTGACTACAGAGATATCTATAGATGGAACTACTACAAAGAGTACGGCGGTAGGGTATTATTCCAATTATGCTCGTATTAGTGTTCCGGTAGAATATATTAGATCAGAAATAGTACGAGTCTCAGCAAAAGCATCTTCTCCAGAATATGGTTCTTTTACCGTTGGCTTTAGCATGCCGTTATATGGTACTGTATCCAACCTAACTATGGACAGCGCGACTGATTATGTTGGTGTGATTGATCAGAACGGGGCTAATGTGGAGGCTGCCACCTATGCAAAAAAATCGGGTTCAGTGTCGGTTACACTGACGGATCGGGCCAGTGGGTTGCAAGTAGCAAATAAAAACGTATACGGAACCGGAGCTCGTGTGACATACAATGTGTCAGGCAAGGCGGGAAAAGTTTATGAAGCGAGACACACTTATAGCTCGTCAAGTAGCGGTTCCTGGAGCGGTACAACCACGATTGTTGCTAAATAGTACAGGACATCTATAACAAGTTTTTACAGGATAAAAGCCTAGCAGAATAATATAAATTCCGGAGTGGAATGTAAAGGAATACTGCTGTATCCTGCTCAACACTTTTCGTTGTAATGGATGACCAACGCCAAATGGAAACATATTTGTAGCCAAGATTAATCAGTTATGTAGGCTTTTTAGAAAAAGGACGATATATATCGTCCTTTTTATTTAGCACGATATACAGTGATAAACGAAGTTGCATCTTTCCTGGATATGTGATAGGATCAATATGGAGAAATAATAATGAAAGGAAGGGATTTTTCATGGTCAACCAAGAACAAAGTATCGCTAACGTCGGGGATTTTAGCAGAATTGCTGCTGTGATGCGGAAAGCCGCAGCAGGTGGTCATATCGTGCTGGGTGCGATCGGCGGTTCTATCACGCAGGGGTGCGGGACGT
Organism: uncultured Clostridia bacterium; assembly: GCA_946498095.1. Lineage (GTDB taxonomy): Bacteria > Bacillota > Clostridia > Oscillospirales > Ruminococcaceae > CAMMMX01. The sequence goes on along the minus strand of CAMMMX010000001.1, from coordinate 150,458 downwards.
CGAACGAGCAGGAAAAGCCGTACATCAATTTGGTGGCACATTGGTGGCGGGAGAAATTTCCGCATGCTGATGTTGCCCTGGTCAACGCCGGGATTGGCGCAACGGATTCGCAGTATGGCGTCCACCGGGTACAGCAGCATTTGTTATGCTATGATCCGGATTTCGTCATCGTCGAATTTTCGGTCAACGATAGTGTCCGCGCCCCTCTTCAGGAAACCTATGAAGGGTTATTACGGCGTATCCTTTCCCACCCGACCTGTCCGGGTGTGATGATGATGAATACTTTTTGCTACGACTCAGGGGATAATGCACAGGAGATGCACAACGTCGTGGGCAGACACTACCAGCTCCCAATTGTCAGCGTACGCGACGCGGTCTATCCGTTGGTGAAGAGCGGGGCACTGGATGCGAAAACAATTGCGCCGGATTTGCTTCACCCAAACGACGACGGACAGCGCCTGCAGGCTGATCTGCTGATTCATCTGCTGGAAAAGATATACGCCGTCTATGACAAGCAGCCGCAACCGGTTTTAGAGTTGCCTGCGCCATATACGACTGACCGCTACGAAGATGCTGTATTGCTCGATAATACAGAGATCCAGCCGGATTATCTGGGTGGATGGCAGGAGGATACGACGCCGAAAGAAGATATCCGTGACATCTTCAAATGCGGCTGGGAAGCCAAAGAGACGGGCGCACCGTTACGTTTTACCGTCCGGGCAGGCTATCTGTCGATCCAGTACCGCAAAACGATCGATGGAAAGAGCGGCGTTGCCAAAGTAGTCGTTGATGGGGATCACGCGCGGGCTGTCAGATTGGACGGGGATTTTACCGGTGGCTGGGGGGATTACCTTGACATTGCCGATTTGCTTCATGATCATGAGGCGCGGACACACACCGTCGAATTGACAATGGACGATATACCGGAAAATAAGGGAAAGCGTTTTTATGTCGCTGCGCTGTTGGCGGCGAATCGTGAATAATTGTTTGACTAATTAAAAGAAAGCGCCTGCCGCGATGTAACGGCAGGCGCTTTCTTGTGTCAGGGAGCAATGAGTCAGTCTGCAAGGACGATGTAGGTGGTGGGCATTTCGTTTGTCCCGGCTGCATCCCAATCGGTTGACAGCCATCCGTTATAGCACAGAAGGGAAACCGGAGCATAAACGGCGCTCTCGAACAACTGCATGCAGGCAATGGGACGGATCTGTTTTTTGAGATGTATAGGAGCGTGTTCTCTGAGGACGCGTTCCAGGACAGCCACAATCGGCTTGAAGTAACCGCCTACATTGTCGATGACAGGCCGTAACACATCTAGTAGCTTCTCAAACTCCTTGGACGTATAGACCGGTACGGTTACGCGGAGCTTTGTGCCGTCCTGTATGACATATCCCTTGCGGACGAGATCTGCGATGAGTTCCTGTTCGTACTCATTTTGTTGCGGAAGCAGGCCGCGTGCCAGACGGGTATAGAGCCGAGAAATCCAGATTTTCCCGTAAAAGTCCATATGATGGCCTTTGCTTTTGGAAACCCAGTCCATGAACTGGATGTGGGCGCCATCCAGTCCATCATGTGAGTCAATGCTGCAAATGTTGAATCCTCCTGTGTAGGATTCCTCGCCCCAAATGAGGGCGTGCTCCTCAAACGCGGTCAGGGGAAGTTTTTGGGGAGAAGCTACGGTTCGTTCCTGGAAGCGTTCAAAAGCGGTCGCAAGAACGATGCAGGCCATCTGCCACAGATAGGTGTTTCGGGACATTTCGCTGCCATAGAAGCCAATACTGCGGACAGCATCTTCCCGTTCCAGCAGATTTTCGTATAATGACTGAGCCAGCGCCTCCTGAAGAGGGGAAATCTCCTTGCTGATTTCTTCCTTGCAGGTGTCGGACACAAGGATGATGTTAGTGCTGTAGCGGTTCCCGTTTTTCTGTAACAGCTCCATCTCTGTCAGCTTCTGAATATCACTTTCGATATAGGGCAGAGAGATGCCGATCTGTAACGCAATCTGTTCCTCAGTCAGACTGTCGTTATAACAGGACCAGACGATATTTTGGCGGATTTGACTGGAATTGATTTGATCGCTGAAATGGTTAGGGCCTTCCCCCATATACATGAGGGTGAGCTGCTTCGGATGGTAACTTTGTTCACCGTAATTACGTACCATTTCCATACCTTCTTTCAGTATCTTTCTGGCTTTGAACAGCAGGTACTTTACCATGCTTTCGGATAGAGAAAGGACGTTTGCTATTTCCGTACAGGGTTTTCCTTCCAGATAGTACAGGACAGCAGCACAGCGGTATTTGTGGGACAAAAATGACATCTCACGCCGAAGCAAGAAGATATCTTCGTCCGCTTCCAACGCACCAAGGGGATCCGCATCTGCGCAAGGGAACTCTTCTGGTAGGCTACATTCCTTCCTCTGATGTTTTTTCCGGCACCACTGTTTCCATACGTTCCCGGCAACCGACCACATAAACGCATAGAAGGCATGGTCATCGCGGAGATTCGGTGCGCTGCGGATGATTTCCGCGAGAATGTCCTGCGAAAGATCCTCCGCGTCCTGCTGAGAGGAAGTTCTTGCAACGCAGTAGGAGAAGATTGTTTGGGATACCTCTCGAATTTTTTGATAAAGTGCGTTTTTTTCCATTGGGCATTGCCTTTCTCAATTTGTGGAGCTCCGACATTTGTGCTTCTATCTATATAGTGAATGGTTGGCAGGTACGGTTAAGGATTGCTAAAAATTTTTTGAAAGAAATTATATCTGAAAACTACTGGGTACGAAGAAGGCACCGCCTGTATGCATCAAACTGCATCAGGCGGCACCTGGCATCGGTACAACGTCTATATTTCTACCGGTTCGAAATCGATCCGTCCGTCAGAGATGTTGGCTGCGGTACAGCGTACGCGGATGGGATCGCCTACACGGAAAGCGCGTCCCGTGGCCTGTTCCCTAAATTCGAATACGCCGTCCGACTCGTAATAGCCGCCGGGGAGGTTTTCTACCCGGATTGCGCCGCTGACGGTGTTCGGCAGCTCGACAAAAAGGTTAAACTCGCTTACGCCGTCGATGACAGCATCAAATTCTTCTCCGATATGCTGCGCCATGTATTCGGCCTTATAACAATCCTCACACATCCGTTCCGTTTTCATCGCTGAAAGTTCGGCAGCAGAGGAATGCTTGGCGGAATCCGTAACGAAATCGCCGTACTTGCTGTAAAGCTGTTTCTTGCTACTATCGGACAGATAATCGCTGAGAATACGGTGAATGGTCAAATCAGGGTAACGCCGGATCGGTGAGGTGAAATGGCAGTAATTGGACAAAACAAGGCCGAAGTGACCCAATGGAGATTCATCGTAACGCGCCTTAGCCATGGAACGCAGCACCATTTTGTTAATGATAGCTTTTCTGGGAGAATCTTTTACCTTTTCGAGAATGCTTGCCAGCGTACCGGGTGTGACATTTTTGCGCAGCGGTGACGCGTCCAGCCCGACGCGGCCTAAGATTTCAGCAAGGGCATCCAGCTTTTCGCGGGACGGTTCCTCGTGGACGCGGTAAACGAAGGGAAGCTGGCCTTCTTGTCCCAGTTTGGCGGCGGCTTCGTTGGCCATCAGCATGAACTCTTCAATGATGATCTCGCTTTGACCTCGATCCCGCGGCCTGACATCGGTACAGACGCCGTTTGCATCGGTGATGATTTTGCTTTCCGTCGTATCGATTTGTGGTGCGCCACGGCGGAGCTTGTTCGACGTCAAAATGTCAGCCAGTTCTTTCATCAGGGGAATACTGTCCTTGACACGTTCGTACTTCTGGGCAATCTCCGGGGATGCAGTACCGGCCAGGATTTCATTGATCTCACGGTATACGCCCTTGACCGCCGAACGGATGACGGTCTTTTCAAAGCGGTAGTCCTGAAGCTGCCCGTCCCGTCCGACTTGCAGGATGGCAGAGAATGCCAGACGGTCTTCTCCCGGGTTGAGAGAACAGATACCGTTGGAGAGAGAAGGAGGCAGCATCGGGATGACTTGATCCGCGTAATACACGCTCGTGCCGCGTGCAAACGCTTCCTTATCAATCGCTGATCCGTGCCGGACATAATGGGACACGTCGGCAATATGGACGGCTAATTCATAGCCGGTTTCTGTACGGCGGAGGGAAATAGCGTCGTCGAGATCCTTTGAGTCAGCGGAATCAATGGTGAAAATCGTCTCCCCACGCAGATCGGTGCGTCGCTGAATCTCGTCCGGCGGGATCCCTTGTTGATTGAGGTAATCGGCATCATGCAATACCTCTTCCGGAAATTTGCTCCGGATACCGTTTTGCTCAAGCAGCGCCAGCGCTGACGAAGACGCGCGCTGTGCGTCGCCGTATACGGTAACAGGTCGGGCGGTGTGGCCGCTGTAATCAGTTCCTCTTGACACAACTTGTGCCAATATTTTTTCACCTTCATGGACGTCTGCTCCGCCATCATCCAATGGGATCCATGCCGAGGAGAGAAAATCGGGGACAACGCCGGGGTGCTTTCCTTGATACTGGACGACACCGCTGAAGGTACCTTCCCCTTTCTTTAAAATATTTACGATTTTGGCTTCCGGGAGGGCGCCGGATGAATCCCGGTAAAGCTTGATAAGTACGGTATCGCCCTGCAGTGCGCCGGACAGGTTACCACGCCCGATATAGATGTCAGTCTGATTGGACAGGGTCTGCGCGATACCGTAGCCGTGCCCGAGGCGAATGATTCGGGCGGCGAGGTATCCTAATGCGCGAGTGGATACCAGTCGTCCACGCTGCTCGCAGAGTTCTCCTTCCTCTTTCATTTTGCGGATGACTTCACGAAAGGCGGAGGATTGTGCTTTGGTCGCACGGCAGCGTGTCATGGCCTCTCGCATCGTCAGGCCGTTTTTACCGGCCTTGGACAGAAACATCCGCAGACGTTTCTCGAATCCATTCCCTTTTTCCGGTTGTTTGGCGCTTGAGCGGCTTGCTTTGGGTTTGTGTGGTTTCATATTAGCTGGTCCCTCCCGCGACAGTGTTGTAAAAATCAGATATAGAGCATGAAAATGCAGAAACACGCTTCTGTCCCATCCATTTTGGGCAGCGAAAAACAGGTTCTCTGTCGAATGACATCCCTATATGTAACATCATACGCCTACGAAGGCAGTTTCGTCAAGTCAATCCATACAGCGTACCTCAATTGTTAGGATAACTGGTTTTGCAGCAAACATGCGCCGGACAGGAGAAAAAGGGAAAAACTTTTTCGAGTTGCTATTAAAACGTTTTAATGGATTCCGTTTTTTGTCGCAGGAATGTTTGCAAATACGAAAAAATGGGTAGCCACTTGCCAAGACAGAGAACTTTTTGGATCCCAGGTAGCCAAGGTAAGCGTTTTGTGATACAATAGGGGCGGAAAAATGGTAACATTCCGGAGGAATCTCCGGACGGAGGAAGGGGACTTTTTCATGAGAGAGACGACACCTGTTCTGACCGATGCGGCGATTATCTGGCATCCGTCTGGCACAAAACCGGACGACAAGGTCGTATTCCGACGCCGCTTTCATTTGGACGCAGTTCCGAAGCATGCGAAAACCTTGATTGCTGTGGATACGCGCTATTGGCTTTATGTCAATGAAGAACTTGTCGTTTTCGAGGGAGGGCTGTTCCGGGAGAGCGTCCCTGGAAGCGGCTATGCTGACGAGATCGATCTGGCACCCTATCTGCGGGAGGGAGAAAACGTTATTGCCGTGCTGTGCTGGTATTATGGAAACAGTGGGCGAAACAGTACCGACAGCGGACAGGCGGGATTCCTTTTCGACTGTCCATCCATCGGCATTGCGACGGACGAACGGTTTCTTTGCGCCCGGCATGACGGCTTCTATACGCCGGGGGAACCGTCGCCGGCGTATCTGTATGCGGGGTACAGTATTGGTTACCGTGCCGGTGGACCCTTGGAGGGGTTTGCGTTGATGGGGTTTGACGATTCCATTTTTGTCCCGGCACAGGTTTGTAGCCGCGAGAAATGGGGGAAACTGTACCGTCGGCCCATACCTCTGTTCCGCCTTTCCGCTCCTACTGAAGTTCTGGATCCGGTTCGGAAAGGGGAGAGCTACCACGTCCGTTTGCCGTACGCCATGGCGGCCTGTGTCCGCTTTACCATTGAAGCGGAGGGCGGGGAGGTGGTCGACATTCGTACGGATCGTTTCTGCGTCCCGGGCGGGCCAGGCGATCCCGGTTCATACAACGGTCACCGCCTAGAATATGTCTGCAAGCCAGGACGCAACAATTTTGAGGGCTTGTTCTATCTATATGGCGAGGAATTGATCCTACAATGTCCTAATACGGTGCGGGTAGACAGCGTCGGCTGGCGGGAAAGCGGCTACGACGCCGATATTGTCGGGCGCTTCCGCTGCGGCTGCCCGGTGACCGACCGGCTGGTGGAGAAGGCGGCGCGGACGCTTTACGTCTGCATGCGCGACAACTTCATGGACTGTCCCGATCGGGAGCGGGGACAGTGGATCGGCGACATCTCTGTCCAGGCGCCGCAGACGTTTTTCCTTTTGGACCAAAACACACGCGCTCTCGTCCGCAAAGCGATCGATGACTTTATCCATCTGCGCAAAGGGGATGTGCTGGTTGGCAATGTGCCGGGCGTGCATAGCAGCGAGCTGCCGTCGCAGAGCCTTTGTGCCATCAGTGAATGGGGACTGGTGGCGCAATATGCCCGTTACAGCGGCGATACCTCGGTATACGCGCTTTGTCTTGAACCGGCGATACGTTATCTTGCATTGTGGGAGGTGGACGAGAGGGGGCTTGTCCAGCCGCGCGACGGGGACTGGCGATGGTTCGACCACCTGTACAATGTCGACGGTGCGGTGCTGGAGAACGCCTGGTACTACTCGGCGCTGCGGTTCGCGTCACGCATGGCGCAGTCGACCGGCGACCATCGCTTCGACGCCTTCCTGCGTGAGCGGATGGACGGGATTGCAGCAGCATTCGATAAAGCTTTCTGGAAGGGAGCGTTTTACGCGTCGGGCCCCTTCGTCGATGACCGCGCCAACGCGATGGCCGTCTTGTCCGGACTGTGCCCGCTGGAGCGGTACGGTGTCCTGGCCGATGTGCTGATCAGCGTCTCGAACGCCGGTGTTTACATGGAGAATTTCGTCCTGACCGCGCTGTGCGAGATGGGGCGTACGGATTTGGCCTACAAGCGGATGGTTTCCCGATATTACAATTTGGCGCAGAACGACAATTCCACCCTGTGGGAGGACTTTTACCTGCTGGGGACGAAAAACCACGCTTGGAGCGGCGCGCCGGCGACGATTGCCTTCCGCTACTTCATGGGGATCAAAACCGACGACGGATTCCGTACCTTCTGTGTCAAGCCGGCGTATGACCTCTTTGGGAAGATGGAATGTATCTTCCCCGGGCGTGGTGGTCTGGTACATCTTTGGGCCGACGGCGCGTCTCGCACGCTGCGGGTGGAAAATGCGTCGCAAAGCGTGCTGCTTTCATAAAATTTGTTGTGTAACCTGGGCGCTTCTGCTCCATTGAGCCAATCCGTACCGGAGTGCGTAAAATGTAAAAAGCCGCAGGGAATCCGTCCCACGCAGACATGCGTCGGACAGTTTGATTGTGGCTTTTTGGTACAGTGGGGCAAACGTCAGATGGAAGCTTTGCAGGCGTTGTTTCGCGCGCCTGGACGCCTGCTGGTAAACGCCTTGCCTGTCCCGCATCAGGCAGGTCACATTCCATCCAACCTGCCGCATTCATATGCCTCCAGCGCGCAATTGTTGGGGCTGTAATGGAAAAATGCGTCGTTGGTTATGTCAATCAAATAGGTGCGTCTAACCCGGCATACGCCGCCGTGGCAGACCAAAAGGAGATTTTTATCCGTATAACGCGCCCGATTTCGTCGAGCAGGGCACAGGTCCGGTGCGGCGGGGAGCCCCGTATGCAATTCGTGTACGACAGGTCGTGAGGGTGGCAGTGCTTCTGCACGCTCGGGGACGCTTATCAGAGCGTGTAACAGTGTCGGACGGTTGCTATTTGCTTCAGCGTGAATGGAAAGCGGGCTCAACTCGCCACGAAATCCGCTTCGTCAAAATGGATTTCCATACGACGGAAAGCGCAGTCGGGTACAGCCCCCGGGTTGCTCATCATGACCGGATCGGGGCTGTTTTGCATCGGACATCCCCTCCTACAAAAATATTTGAAATATCCTATTGACTCTCAACCGCACATGAGATTTATAATAAGGACGAAAGGTACTTTTCATGCTGTCGTCGGAGACGTCCGCTTGACAGCCCCTGTGGCGCTTGGACACCAACACAGAGACGGTGTACGTCCTACCGGCCGGGATGGGATGCGGCTGACGGGAAAGCCGTCCCCTGCAGTGCAGGTCGCTGCCGGGAACGGCGCGGCATGAGCCGGGCAAAAACGTCGGCGACGTTTATGGAAGGATGTGTGATTATCATGCGAATCGGTGAATTTGCCGAAGTTTGCGGCACAAGGATATCGGTGCTGCGCCATTACGATAAGGAGGGACTGCTCGCCCCCGACTTTACCGATCGTTTTACCGGGTACCGGTATTACGCCGCCGACCAGATTGCCGCATTCCAGCGGATTTCGGCGCTGAAGAAGGCCGGTTTTTCGCTGAAGGAAATCAAGGCGGTGCTGGCCTGCCCGGACAACACACAATGCATCCTCGACGGCATCGAACGGAAAAAGTCCGAGCTGGAAGCGCAGCTTGCGCATCTGGAGGAAGCAAAGAAAATATTGATTGGGGTGGAAGAGATGATACAGACAAACCTCATACAAACAGAGGAGGGACTTATTCTCGCCACACCGCCCATCCGTCCGGAGGACTTCAAAAGCGCTTGCTGGCAACTTGAGGAAGCGGCGGCCAGGCAGGACTGTCAGCGTGTTTCGCTGTTTCAGACCTACGGTGAAAAGGGTCGTGACGACATCGAGGTGCGAATCGACGTTGTCCGGCTGCGTTCCGACGTTGACCCTCTGCGTGAGGACATCGACATGCCGTTTGTCGATGATGCCGACGTCGTCGGCAAATGGGAGGTCATCGGCGATTTCGCCGTCAAGGAGGACTTCTTTACCCGGCAGACGAAAGTCACCGACGCCGGTGAGGTCAAAGAGATCTATTTCCTGCCGGGAGGCGAACGGTACTGGTGCTATGGGTGGACCAAGGGCTATCTGCTCTGTGACACCGGTGACGGTACGTCGGCGAACCGCTACGAGGTGGAGGAAATCGACGGTGAGAGGTATATGTTTGTGGAGAACAAGTCCTACTACTACCGTCGCGGCGGCAGGCCGACTGTCCTCGTACTGCGGCAGCTCGACCATCACGCTTACAGCAGTCGGGACCTAGCACGCAAGGATGACATTGACATGCCCTTCATCGACGACAGGGAGGTGCTGGGCAGGTGGAAGGCCGTCTCCTTTTGCCGGAGTAAAGAGGATTTCGATCCGGCAAAACGGGAAGACGACGACAGGTTGTATTTCAAAAGCATCGAGTTTCTGGAAAACGGCGCATGTATCAGCGTCTACGCGGATGATGTGATTCAAGGGACGGATATGCAAGTGTGGACGAAGGGCTATGTCCTGCGCAAATACAACGAAAACGCCTGCGGATATGAAATTCGTCATGAGGCGGACGGGGTCTATCTGCTGATGGAATGGAAGAGCGGGGACTATCGCTGGGGCGGCTTTGACACCGACTACTACGCGTTTGTGAAAGAAGCGGATTAGACAGCGGTCGAGCAGATAAGTTTAATCGTACAGTGGCTGGCGTCAAGAGGGAGCGGCGTGTAGGGGCCTGTCCGCAGGCGTTGATACCTACGGATGCAAAACAGAAACGGGATTTCAGTGGGGCGATTCCTCACTGAAATCCCGTTTTTGACTGATGATACTGCAACTGTGTTTCACTGCAGGCCATCCTGCCGCTGAGTCACCGATGTCCGCGTGCAAACGAAGCAGACTCCACTTGCGACATAGACGGCATTCCCGCCATGCCGATTACGTTGGAGTGCGGACTTTTATCAGGCTTAGTTAAAAGTAAAAGCATCGTGTACCGCGTTGAGTGCTTTGATGTCATCGTCCTCATGGATCAGAACGGAAATCTTGATTTCACTGGTGGAAATCATCTGGATGTTGACACCCGCTTCAAACAGCGCTTCGAACATCTTGGCGGCGACGCCCGGGTTGGACTGCATGCCGGCACCGACGATCGATACCTTACAGACATGCTCGTCAACGACGATTTCCTGCGCCTTGATACTGTCCTTGATCTCGTTGATAGCGGTCAGGGCTTGCTCTTCCTGCCCTTTGGCGACCGTAAAGCTGATATCTTTCGTATTGTTACGCCCAATCGATTGCAGGATGATATCCACATTGACTTTTCGCTGAGCCAGCAAAGAAAAAATCTTAAACGCGATACCAGGTTGGTCGGGCACCCCGATCACTGCGATTCTAGCTACGTCTCTATCTTTTGCCACGCCTCTAACCAGTAATTTTTCCACGTTTACTACCTCCTTGACCTTTGTGCCTGGTTTGCGCTCCAGACTGGACAGAACTTCAAGATTGACATTGTATTTCTTCGCCATCTCCACAGAACGGTTGTGCAACACCTGTGCGCCGAGGGTTGCCAATTCAAGCATTTCGTCGTAGGAGATCTCGTCCATTTTCTGAGCCGTTTTGACCAAACGCGGATCAGCAGAATAGATACCGTCGACGTCGGTATAGATCTGGCATAGGTCAGCCTTCAGCTCCGCTGCAATTGCGACCGCGCTGGTATCGGATCCGCCGCGACCGAGCGTGGTAATGTCGTCATAGCGGTTCAGCCCTTGGAAGCCGGCGACAATGACGATGTTGCGTTTGTCCAGCTCTTTTTGCAGACGCTCGCTGTTGATAGAGCGGATACGGGAGTTGCCGTGATTGGAGTCGGTGAGGAAGCCGGCCTGCCAGCCCGTCAGGGAGACGACGGGGAAGCCTAGCTTTTCGATAGCCATTGCCAGCAGAGCAATAGAAATCTGTTCACCGGTTGACAGTAGAACATCCATTTCCCGCTTGGATGGGCTTTTGTTGATTTCCGCTGCCTTGTCGATTAGATCGTCGGTGGTGTCACCTTGCGCCGATACCACAACCACGACGTTGTTGCCTCGCTGATAGGTTTCGGTGACAATATGCGCAACGTTAAAAATGCGTTCCGTGTTGGCCACGGAGGAGCCGCCGAACTTTTGAACGATAAGTCCCAATTTGGTTACCTCCATTTGCTTATAAGTAAACTTTATCATAACTGGCATTTCGCAGCCAGTGAAGGGCTGTCAGCCGCGTGACTCCCAGACCGCACCGGTGTTGTCGACAGCGAGACGGATGATACGCCATGCGTTCAGACCTCGTACATCCAGCTCGCCGCGCATACCATGCTCAAACGCACCCGACGTATCCTCTGATACAATAGCCATCAGCGTTGGCCCTGCCCCGCTGAGATAGGACGCATAGGCGCCATGACGGTAGGCGCAGGCGATGACATCCTCGCCGTAAGGGATCTGGGGCAGCCGGTAAGGCTGGTGTAGGCGGTCGTCGACCGCGGTACGCAGGTTTTCAAATTTGCCGGACAGCAGAGAAGCGGAGAACAGCGCCGCGCGGGAAAGGTTATGCACGGCATCTCGGTAGGCGATTGTCTGAGGGAGAGCTTCGCGTGCCGCCTGCGTGCTCATGGGAAAGTCAGGAATAATGGCGACAAAGTGCAGGTGCGAATAGATGAACTGGCGCACCCAGTGTACTTTCTTTCCGTCAAACACCGATGTAACGATACCGCCTAGCAACGCCGGTGCGGTATTGTCCGGATGTCCTTCTATTTGCGCCGACAAATCCACCAAATCATCTAAGGTAAACGCTTCGCCTAGCAACAGATTGGCGCCCGTCAGCCCCGCGATGATGCAGGCGGAACTGCTACCGAGGCCCCTCGTCATAGGGATGGCGTCCTTCTGGCGGATGAATAGTCCTGTCAGCCGCTTTCCGCAAAGGTCATACAGACGTTTCGCCGACTGGTATACGAGGTTCGTTTCCCCACAGGGGATGTTTGGCGTGTCCGTGAGGATACGGACACGGTCGTCCTCTTCCATTTCGATCTCATTATACAATGTCAGCGCAAGCCCTAGCGCGTCGAAGCCGGCGCCTAGGTTGGCGCTGGTAGCGGGAACTCGAATATGTATCATACCGTCGCCTCCATTGAGATTCCGATCGGTATCAAAGATCCATCACCGGCATCCGGAACGTCAGGGTAATACCCGGCATGCCGTTCATCAGCTGCATCAGGAGATTCTCGCTCAGCCTGCCGATTGTGAAAGCTATTTCCCCTTCAGGCTGATTTTGACGGCTGAGCCAGTCCACATGGACGCCCGCGTCGGCCGCGGCTGCTGCTATCTTATTATATGCCGTTTCTCGGGAAAGAGGTGCGTCATATGTTGCGCGCACGTAAAAGCTGCGGACGCGGGTACGGTAATCGTCCACCACATCGCCGTCACTGTCCACCCAGGTCAACGTCATATTGGTTTTGGTGTACCGTGCGACATCAATCACGTCGGCGACAACAGCGCTGGCAGTGGGCAATTTGCCTGCGCCCTTACCGTAAAAGACTACCTCGCCGGTGGCGTCACCCTTGACGAGAATGGCGTTGAACACATCATCAACGCTAGCCAGCTGGCTTTCATAGCTGACCAACATCGGGCTGACAATCGCGCTGATTTTGCCGTTTTCAGTCCGTCGAGCGCTGCCGATCAGCTTAATCACGCAATTGGCGCTTTCAGCGTAAGCCACATCCTCCAAGGTGACACGGGAGATTCCCTCACAGTGCACATCCTTTGGATAAACGTGCTTGCCATATGCTAAAGAAGCCAGGATACAAATCTTGCGGCAGGCGTCGTGCCCTTCGATATCGGCGGTGGGGTCCTTTTCAGCATACCCAAGCTGCTGTGCCAGAGCCAGAGCGTTGGAAAAATCCATGCGGTCGCGGATCATTTTGGTCAGGATAAAGTTTGTGGTGCCATTGAGGATACCGGCAATTTCATTGATCTCGTTCGCTGCCAGACATTGGTGCATCGGCCGGATAATCGGAATACCGCCGCCTACGCTTGCTTCAAAGAAGAAATTGACATTGTGCTCCTTGGCAATCCGCAAAAGTTCCGCACCTTTTTCGGCGACGAGCTCCTTGTTGGAAGAAACCACGCTTTTCCCATTTTCCAGACAGGATTTGACGAAACGGTAGGCAGGGTTCAGTCCGCCCATCACCTCAACGACGATATTAATCTCCGGATCGTTGAGAATCATGTCAAAATCCTTGATATGCTTGTCGCCGTAGGGGCTGTCCGGAAAATCGCGGATATCCAGGATATACTTGATATCGATATCCTTTCCCGTCTTTTTCTCAATGTTTTTTTTGTTTTTATAAAAAACCTCTACTGTGCCTGAACCAACTACGCCATAACCCATGACTGCGATTCTGACCATGCAACCGTCTCCTTTCACTTGCTTCCGCGCCGGTCGGACGCGGGTACGTCTTTTTTATTCGCCGGAGATCATCTTGACACTGACGACGCCTGGAAGCTTGGATAGACTCGTAAGCATTTCGCCGGGATCGGCGTCCTCAAGCTTGACCGAAACCGTTACCGCCGCAACGGAATCGATAGGAATATTCTGGTTCACGGTCAGCACGTTTGCCCCCAGTTCGTATAGCTGTGTCAGCAGATGGGAAAGAACCCCTTTCTCATCCTGCAGAATAAAGTAAAACGACACGATATGCTGTGTGATTTTTTCCTCGTAAGCAAAAACAGCGTCCTTATACTTATAATACGCGCTGCGGGAAATGCCGACCTGCTTGCATGCCTCGGAGGAGCTGCCCTGGCCACGCGCCAGCAGGCGTTTGACCATCAGAACTTTTCCCATGATATCCGGCAAGACCGAAGCGTCCACGACGTAATATTGCGGTTTTTCTTGGCGGTCCAATAGTCCACCTCCTAAAAACATTTGTATATTTGTCGCGTACATTCATTATAGCACTTTTTTTCTCTTCTCTCTATAGGCATTTTTACACAAAATATGAAACACTTCGTCGGGTATTTTAACCAATTCGCTTTTATGGCTCTATTATGTCTGCCTGGTTTTGCTCCTGAAGTACAAATATGCCCCCGCCGTATCAGATACGACGGGGGCATAGGTATGTGAAATTCCGAAATTATTGCAATGCGTCGACAGCTTTGCGGAGCGCGTCGGTACGATCGGTCTTTTCCCAGGAGACGCCTAAGTCCTCACGTCCCATATGGCCATAGGCGGCGAGCTGTTTATATTGCGGCTTACGCAGATCCAGATCACGGATGATGGCAGCGGGCCGCAAATCGAACACCTGCTGTACCGCCTGGGAAAGTATCTCATCGGACACGGTACCTGTGCCGAAGGTGTCGACCATGACGGAGACCGGATGCGCAACGCCTATAGCGTATGCAAGTTCGATCTCACATTGCTTCGCCAGGCCTGCTGCGACGATGTTCTTTGCCACATAGCGTGCAGCGTAAGCGGCGGAGCGGTCTACCTTGGTCGGATCCTTGCCGGAGAAGGCACCTCCACCGTGGCGGGCGTAGCCGCCGTAGGTGTCGACAATGATCTTACGTCCGGTCAGACCACTGTCACCCTGGGGTCCGCCGATGACAAAACGTCCGGTGGGGTTGACAAAAATTTTGGTATTTGCATCAATCAAATCTGCTGGGACGACAGGGGTAATCACCTGCTGGATGACGTCCTGCCGGATCTGCTCCAGGGACACATCCTCTCCGTGTTGAGAGGAAACGACGATTGCGTCGATGCGTACCGGCCTGCCGTCATCATACTCGACGGTGACCTGCGTTTTTCCGTCGGGGCGCAGGTAAGGCAGCGTGCCGTCCTTACGCACTGTGCTCAGGCGCAGCGCCAGCTTGTGTGCCATCGAGATCGGAAGAGGCATCAATTCCGGGGTTTCGTCGCAGGCGTAACCGAACATCATGCCCTGGTCCCCGGCTCCCGTATCCAGATCGTCCGTCAATTCGCCGCTTTTGGCTTCCAAAGCTTTGTCGACGCCCATCGCAATGTCGCCCGACTGCTCGTCGATCGAAGTCAGTACCGAACAGGTTTCGCTGTCGAAGCCGTATTTAGCGCGGTCATAGCCAATCTCCTTGACTACTTGCCGGGCAATCTTCGGGATATCGACATAGCAGCTGGTAGAGATTTCACCCATGACGAAAATCATCCCCGTCGTAACGGCGGTCTCGCAAGCGACACGCCCCAGCGGATCCTGTGCGAGAATCGCGTCAAGCACAGCGTCAGAAATCTGATCGCAAATTTTATCCGGGTGCCCCTCAGTTACCGATTCCGACGTAAAGAGAAATTTTGCCATTTAGTTTGTCATCCTTTCTTTGTATGCGGGTATCTGCCGCGGTCAACCATAACAAAAGCACCCAGTCTCATACCTCTGGGTGCAAATTTAAACAATTTTTCACCCTCATCTTTCGGATATTCCGCAGGATGTGGCACCTTATCCGTTCCGGATAGGTTGCCGGGCTTCACAGGACCTGTCCCTCAGCCACTCTTGATAAGGTATTTATGGTACTTTTGAACGGTATCTTCACTTACGCACTCACCATTATATCATTTACCTGCGCATCCGTCAAGAAGGAAGCTTTTATCCAAATATTAGACCGTAAAAAAGAATTTTTTGCAATAGGTTTATTGCTTTTGTAAACGGGTTTTCATTGTTCCCCAGTTCATACTGTGATATAATAATCTCGCAATTGTTCAGATAATGACAGTAGTTTTCTGAAAGTAAATATTATCATAGAAAAAAATAGGCGCCGCCATGTTGCTTTGCCATGGCGGAGGAATGACTGGAAAAGAGGAATGTATGATGCGGGACATCGATCGGATGCA
Organism: uncultured Clostridia bacterium; assembly: GCA_946498095.1. GTDB lineage: Bacteria > Bacillota > Clostridia > Oscillospirales > Ruminococcaceae > CAMMMX01. The sequence goes on along the minus strand of CAMMMX010000001.1, from coordinate 134,500 downwards.
TCACTTTTTTGCTTCGGGGCGGACGCTGCCGCTTTCGTTTCGGCGGCGTCAGCTCCTGCAGCTGAGAAGCGCGGTCCAAACACACGAAACGCTATTGATGAAAGCGCTTGCACGGGATTTGGGAAAGGCGGCGTTTGAAGCCTACGAGACTGAAATCGGGATCGTTTATCGGGAACTCGACCATACCTTGCGCCATCTGGAAAAATGGGCGCGTCCCCGATCTGTTCCGACACCGCCAATGCATTTCCCCGCACGGAGTATGGTTCTGCCCAGGCCGATGGGGGTAGCTTTGATTATGGCTCCCTGGAATTATCCTGTCCAGCTGACGCTCGTACCGTTGATTGCGGCTATTGCGGCTGGTAACTGCGCGGCCGTCAAGCCGTCGCGTTATTGTGCGCATACCGCCGACGTACTGGCGTTTTTGCTGACATCGATATATCCTCCTTATTATGTGAAGGTATTCCGTGGAGGCAGCGAGATGAACAAGGCGCTTTTAGCCGAGCAGTTCGACACCATATTTTTTACTGGCAGCACGCATGTCGGACGTGAGGTGCTACGCGCTGCGTCAGCGCATTTGACGCCTGTTACGCTGGAACTCGGAGGGAAAAGTCCCTGCATTGTGGGGGCGTGTACCGATTTGGAGGTTGCCGCGCGGCGTATCATCTGGGGAAAGCTGCTGAATGCGGGGCAGACCTGCGTCGCGCCTGATTATGTGCTGGTCAAGCGTGAGGCGTTTCATCCGTTAATTACGCAGATGCGTCGCGCCATTCGATCGTTTTACGGTGATTGTCCGCTGCAAAACCCCGAGTATCCGAAAATCATTAATCAGAAGCATTACGATCGGTTGACCCGTCTTCTGAAAGCCTCAGAGATTCTTTCCGGCGGGGGCACGGATTCTACCCTGCTCAAAATTGAGCCGACCTTGGTGCGCGCGTACAGTTTGGAGGACGCTGTCATGCAGGAGGAAATTTTTGGGCCTATTCTGCCGGTGATACCAGTCGACAGCTTTGCAGATGCGGAAGAGATAATTCGCGCGCTTCCCAAGCCGCTGGCGCTATACCTGTTCACCGATCATCATGCGCTGCGCCGCAGGGTCTTGTGCACGATTCCATCGGGCGGAGTTTGCGTTGGAGATACAGTAGTGCATCTGGCCAATTCGTCGTTGCCCTTCGGCGGTGTAGGGGAAAGCGGTATGGGCTCTTATCACGGGAAAAAAGGCTTTGATGCTTTCTCTCATGAAAAAAGCGTGATGTATCGGGGCGCATGGCCGGATATAGCTTTCCGTTACCCGCCCTATGGAGGGAAACTGTCCGGGCTAAAAAAGCTCATGAAACTTTAAAGGCAACTACTGCACCGGACATGTATAAATTAATAAAAAATGAAAAAAATACCAGCATCGATGAAATCTGATTTTTGCAAGAGCCACTGATTTTTCCACCCATAAATGATGCTTGTCTTGAAATAATAACGACAGGGAAAGATGACGCATACGGTACGTTTTGACAGGAAAATGCAACAAATATCTCAAAAAGGCTTTGAAAAATGCATCGCTTGTGCTATAATATTGAAGTACCAAAAAAGGAGAGTGTCGCCTTGGAAAAATTTTTAATAACCGGAGGCGTCAAATTGAAGGGGGAAGTGACAATCAGCGGCGCTAAAAACGCGGCGGTTGCGATTTTACCGGCTACCCTTCTGGCTGACGGTCCGTGTGTGATTGAAAATGTACCGAATATCAGCGATATCGCGGTTATAACGCGTATCCTTAGCGATATGGGCGCGGAGATTCGCTATTTAGATAAAACGACAATTGAAATTAATACAGCCGGAGTGGCGAGCCACATTGTCCCCTATGAAATGACCAAGCAACTGCGTGCTTCTAGTTATTTTATGGGGGCAATGCTTGGGCGTTTTGGAAAAGCGAAAGTTTCCCTGCCGGGTGGCTGCGATTTAGGTGCCCGCCCCATAGACCAGCATCTGAAAGGATTTAGCTGTCTGGGAGCAGACTGTACCATTGAGCATGGTATGGTCAACATTGAAGCACGGAATCTGACCGGAAGCCAAGTGTATTTTGACTGTAACAGCGTTGGCGCGACCATCAATGTGATGATGGCCGCAGTCAAAGCGTCGGGACTGACTGTGATTGAGAATGCCGCCAAAGAACCTCATGTTGTTGATATGGCCAACTTTCTCAACTCAATGGGCGCCGACATTATGGGTGCAGGCACGGACGTGATTAAAATACGCGGCGTAGGACGCCTGCGTGGCGCCTGTTATTCTGTCATTCCAGACCAGATCGAGGCGGGAACCTATATGGTGGCTGCGGCGATCACACGTGGGGATGTGTTGATTCGGAACGTGATTCCTAAACATCTTGAGCCGATTATCACCAAGCTTGAGCGTATCGGCGTATGCGTGGATCAGTTTGATGAGAGCGTGCGTGTTTGGGTTCCAGACAGACGGAAATTTGAATGTACCAGTATCAAAACAATGGCTCACCCGGGTTTTCCGACGGACATGCAGCCCCAAATTGCGGCGCTATTGTGTCTGGCGGAAGGCACAAGTATCATCACCGAGGGAATTTTCGACAACCGGTTCAAATATGCGGATGAACTTATGCGCATGGGCGCGGATATTTCCGTTGACGGAAAGGTTGCTGTGATCCAGGGCGTGGAAGCGCTGACCGGTGCGCCGGTACGGGCTACCGATCTGCGTGCAGGGGCCGCGCTTGTTTTGGCCGGCCTTGCCGCCAGAGGCTGTACCGAAATAGAGGATATTTATCATATTCAACGTGGTTATGAAGACATGGAGGGAAAGCTTCGCGGCTTAGGTGCACGAATTGCGTTGAAGCGGTCCGCGGTTTCCATGGTGTCTTCCGCAGTTTGACCGTAGCGGCACAAAAGAAAGGGTCGGAATCATGGCTAGAATTTGCCCCTTGTTTAGCTCCAGTAAGGGCAACAGTACGTATATTGGTTCTGCGTCTACGGGTATTCTGGTGGACATGGGAGTGTCCTACCGGGCGCTTTGTCAGGCGCTTTCCCTCTGTGGACAGGCTCTTGAGTCGATACAGGGCATATTCATCACACACGAACATTGCGACCATATCAAAGGGCTGAAACTTTTTACAAAATATCACGATGTGCCGATTCTGGCGACGAGGGAAACGCTGGAATACCTGATTGCCAAGGATTGTGTTAGCGCGTCGGCACGGCTGTTTGAGATGGGCGACGATCCTGTGCAGGTGGCGGGAATGCAGGTTCGCAGCTTCGATACGCCGCATGACGCGGCTCATTCCGTGGGTTACCGGATACAGACGGCGGATGATCGCATGGTGTGCGTTTGTACGGACGTTGGGCATATCACGGAAGTAGTAGATGCAAACCTTAAAGGTTCGGACATGGTGCTGCTGGAATCCAATTACGATGAAAACATGCTGTATGCAGGGCGGTATCCCTGGCAGCTCAAGCGTCGAATTGCCTCCCCGCATGGGCACTTGTCCAACGATGACAGCGCGTTGTATCTGTGTGAGCTGGGGGAATACGGTACGGCGCATTTTATTTTGGGCCACCTAAGCGAGGAAAACAACACCCCTGAGCTTGCTGTGCAGAATGCCTTACATATGCTTTCCCAGCACAATTTCAAACAAAACAGAGATTTTACGCTGAATGTTGCGGAACGCAGTACGACGGGAAAGGTGTATATTGTCTGATGCTGAACGTCAATGTAATTTGTGTGGGAAAACTGAAGGAAACCTATTGGACGCAGGCCTGTGCGGAATATGCAAAGCGGCTGCGTCCTTTTTGTACGCTTCGTCTCATAGAGGTTCCAGAATGCCGACTGCCGTCCCAGCCATCTGACGCACAGATTCGCAAAGGAATGCAGACAGAAGGGGCGGATATCCTGTCCCGGACGGGAAAGGGTGATACGCTGATCGCGCTGTGCGTCGAGGGGAAAAAGATGTCCAGCGAGGGCTTCGCGCAGCTTTTGTCCGACGTTGCTACTCGAGGGTGCTCCACAGTGGATCTCATCGTTGGCGGTTCCTTTGGGCTGTCCGAAGAGGTCAAAGCGCGCTGTACGTATCGTTTGTCGGTTTCGGACATGACGTTCCCCCACCAACTGTTCCGCGTCATGTTGCTCGAGCAGCTGTACCGTGCGTTTTCCATCCAAAGCGGGACGCGTTACCATAAGTAGGGCATGTGCTTGGTGTATATACCCATGTGGCGCATTAACCAACAATTCGCACAAGAATTAAACTTAATTATCATTATTTTTGTTTCACATATTGGCGATATAATACTTTTATGGTAATCTATGATCAAGGAAGAAGGAGCGAGAACGGTTAATCGCTTACTGTATTTTTAAAGGTGGTTTATCCATAGAAAGCAAAGTACCGCGTCCCATGAAAGGCGTAGGCGAATCCTCTCGTTGATACTCGTTGCTGCGGTATGCGTGTGCACGGTGACGACGTATGGCCTCCCAGTGGCGGCAAACGATGATGACAGCTATACAGAGGTTCCCAGCGGCGCTATTTCACCCACTCAGGAGGAATATGAAGCCTATTTGGACAGCCTGACGGAAGAAGACTGGCAGAAAATCCGTGAGAAAGAAGCGGCGGTGGAGGAGCTGGCAAATCGGCCGCAGCCAAGGATAAGGTATAAGATTTCAATACCGGGATCCTTTACCATGTATCAGCAAGAAAAGGATATGTATTGTGTTCCGGCATGTGCGAAAAGCATGGTTCAGTATCTGAAAGGCTCATCGGATTCCCAAGATACGATTGCAAAGGCGATGGGGACAACAACCAACGGTACCGCCCGTTCAAAAATAGCGCCATATTTGAATAGCCAACAAAGTAAAGAATACTATGTTTATGTGTCAGAGCCCACCCCAACGGCGATACGTGATAATTTATACCATATTATCGTCACAAAAAAAGCTCCCGCTTCGATATCCATAGCAGGCACCACGACATCCGATTGGTATTATACAACAGGTGGGCATCATTTGGTTGTCAACGCCATATACAGTGACAAATCTATAATTCAAGTTGCGGATCCGTTGGGGGGAAAGGTAGGAAACACACCTTATTATTATGAAAAGTCGGCAGCTACAGTCACTAAATACTGTCAAGCGATGAACTATTAAGAAGAGAGGCTGTGTTCGATGTGATGCGTTGGACACGGCCTGATTCTATAAATGAGGTGTATGAATTTGAAACAGAAACAATGGGTCTCGATGTTTCTTTTGTTCCTGCTGGTGTTTCTGAGTGGCTGTTCCGGCGGTGCTACTTCCAGCAGCATTTCTAGTGGCAGCTCAATGAACGATGCAATGTTTTTCGAGCCGCAATCCAACGAGCTCATCTCGATTTATGATATTCATCATGAAGTGATCGGTCAGATTGAACATTACGGGCCCATTACGCAGACGGACGACAGCATCATCTATGCGAAAATCCCTACCGGTACAGCAAACCGAATTACCGAGATGGATTATTACCGTTATGTGTTTTCCACCAAGGAAAACATAAAACTGGGAACGGTAGAAGATTGGGCATACGAAGCAAATTATAGTAACTGTCTGGTGAATAACCATCTATATATGCTGATCACAACCGGTAATATTTATGACGATAGCGGAAGAATGCGAGAACTTTACACTATTGATTTGAATCAGGATAAAATGTCAAAACTATTTTCAGTAAAAGGTGGATACCCATATGTGGCTATGGAAGCTGTAGAAAACAAATTACTTATGACAGATTTTACAGTCACTGGATGTGATCTGGAGGAATACGACACAGAAACGGGAAAAAAGAAAACACTGATGCATTTTGATTATGACAATGATACCCATGAAGGTGCGGTGATTCGACAGCTTGCGACGGATCAAAACACCGTTTCACTTTTAATGTTGGAATCAACAACAAATAATGAGGAAGTTTGGCTGCGTTTAGACACTTACGATCATGATATGAACTTACTGCGATCGGTGGATCTGTCATCCATTGCACCGAATGACAATGAACTGTGCCAATTGGTGGGACGTTTTTTTGTGTTCAATGAAGATGTTTACTACGAGAATTTCAGTAGCACAAGGTTTTTAGGCAAAATTGAGGGCGACACGGTCAACCCGATCATGGAAACAGACGTGGCATTTGTAACAGCGGCAGAACTCATAAAAAATGAAAATACAAGTTTGTTTTATCGAACATTCAGTTATGATGCAGAGAATGCTTTTTATCTGCTCAATCATGAAAACGGAACTATAAAAAAAGCCGTCTTTCATGCGGACGATGAAAGATATAATCCAATTAGCTTTTCCAGAGATACCAATAATACACTGCTGATCGGGATGGATTATCAAGATCCCAACACAGGAGAAGAACTCCCCCCAGGCTGTATTACATCGACCAGTCGGATCTCGATTTCCAGGATTATCAGCCGACGATATCTGATGAATAGTCGGCAGGCGGGATTGTTTTGGCAGTTCAGAATGCCCAGAAGGATTTCCTTCTGGGCGTTTTCTTTGTCTATGGGGTAAAATTCTTACCCTGCCAGCTGTTCCGGCGTTTTAGCTCCTTATCGATTTCGTTCATCACCACAAGCTTACGCAGGCTCCACAAAGGCGCAATCAGACTGTCCCGTGCGCCGTCACCGGTCACCCGCTGGATTACCGTTTCCGACGGAAAAAGCTCCAGTTGGTCACAGACGATTTGTACGTATTGTTCCATAGGCAGTGCCTCAAAGGCTCCGCTTTCATATTCCGATGCAAGTTTGGTGCCGCGCAGGACATGTAGCAGATGCAGCTTGACGCCGAAGGGGCGTAGCGCAGCGATGCGGCGAGCGCTCTCCCGCATGTGGGATGCGTCTTCACCGGGCAGTCCGTTAATCAGATGGACGCAGACCGAAACGCCGCGTTGCGATAGCGCATGATAACCTTCCAGAAAGTCGTCGTAGGTGTGGCAGCGGTTAATCCGCTCCGCGGTATCGTCCCAGACGGTTTGCAGTCCGAGCTCCACCATAAGAAAGGTACGACGGGAAAGCTGAACCAGATATTCTACTACGTCGGGGGGAAGGCAGTCGGCCCGGGTGGCGACGGCGATCCCGGCGACATCCGGCATCGCAAGGATAGGCTCGAAGCAATGACGCAGATACTCCACTGGGGCATAGGTGTTCGTCCCCGCCTGGTAGTAGGCGATGCATTTGCCGCCCGGCCATTTTTGGCGCATCTGCGCGCTCATTTGAGCAAACTGCTCTGTCACGGACAATGTGGGATCCCCCGCGAACGCACCGCTGCCCCCCAGACAGTAGGTGCAACCACCGACGCCTTTGGCACCGTCCCGGTTGGGACAGCTCAGTCCGATATTGAGCGGGACTTTGAACACCTTGCCGCCAAAACGCTGTCGCAACCAATAGTCGAAGGTGTGGTAGCGTTTGTTGGAGTCGCTGTATGGGAAAGGATTACGAAGTCGGTCGAAGTTCATGACTGCGCCGCCTGCCGGTAGGGCTGTATCAGGTGGAGTGCTTTCTGATCCACCAGAACATCGGCGTCGATACCGGATTCCGTATAGGTTTCGGAGAACACCTTGCCATCCTGCCGGATAACGCTTAACAGGGAGGCTTTGTCAAAGGGAAGATGCAGCTGCAATCGTACGGCAGTGGGGGTAAGCAGGCGGGACATTTTGACCAGCAGCTTGTCGAAGCCGTAGCCGGTGAGGGCGCTGACAGCGGCGACGTCGGGCTGTTCATCCACATGCGGGATCATGTCCAGACGGTCGCATTTGTTCAGTACGGTCAATACGGGAACGTCCTCACAGTGCAGCTCGGATAACAGCTGTCGTGTGACAGCGATTTGCTCGTCGGCTTCGTCGCTGGAAGCGTCGCAGACCTGCAGGATAAGGTCCGCGTTGGCGGCTTCCTCCAAAGTGGACAGGAAAGCTTCAACGAGGTTGTGCGGGAGGCGGCGGATAAGCCCTACAGTGTCGATAAGCAAGACGCTGCGGCCGTCGGGCAGTTCGATGCTGCGCGCGGTCGGATCCAACGTGGCGAAAAGCATGTTTTCCGCCAGTACGCCAGCGCCGGTAAGGGCGTTGAGCAGCGTTGATTTGCCTACGTTGGTGTAACCGATGATCGCCGCGGTGAGGACGTCGTCTTTTTTTCGGCGGCAGCGTGTCAGCTCGCGCCGCTTTTTCAGTTGTGCAAGTTCACGCTCCAGCACGGCAATCCGGCGGCGGATGTGACGTTTGTCTGTCTCAAGCTTGCTTTCACCTGGTCCGCGGGTACCGATGCCTGCGCCGAGCCGGGACATCGAAACGCCCATGCCGGCCAGACGGGGAAGGCGGTATTTTTGCTGCGCAAGCTCAACCTGCAAACGACCTTCGCTGGAGCGGGCACGGGAGGCGAAAATGTCGAGAATCAAGGTGGTACGGTCGATGGCGCGTACCTTGACAATATCCTCGATGTTGCGAACCTGTGTTGCACTCAGTTCAAAGTCAAAAATGAGAAGATCTGCATCTTCGGCTTCACACAGCTGGCGGATTTCCTGCAGCTTTCCTGTACCGACACAGGTTGCGTTGTCCAGTGCCGGCCTTTTCTGTATCACCTTCGCGACGGTCTGAGCGTGTGCCGTTGCGGCAAGCTCTTCCAGCTCGTCAATGGATACTTCGGCGTCAAATGCACCGGTATCCACACTGATGAGGACGGCGCGCGTTATAGGTATTTCGTTCATATCCATTCCTCCAAAAAAAGACAGAATACGACAGCTATTCTTATGGATCTTTATTGTTTGTAAATAGATGCCGGTTATGTTATAATAAAATAAGTATACATTGTTGCGTCCTACGGGAACCAGAGACTTAAAAAAACGTCTGACCGACGTACAGCGCCTAGTGCGGCAGAGATGTAAAGCCGTTTTCGATTTCCTGAAGACGCATTGCGCAGAGTGAAGCCGAACAAAACGTGTCGTGCGTATATGTCCGTTTGATTCTGTGTCAAATCAGATGATACGTATATCGCGATGCGGTTCAAATGTATGCGTCGCTAAAAATCATCATTTCAGTCTCCTTCGTTTCAGCGGCTTGTAAAAAGCCGTAAAACAGTAGATAGGGCGGTGGCGGTGTTGGAGCAGAAAGCGAATAATTATGACGTTGTGATCGTGGGTAGCGGGGTGTCCGGCCTGTATGCTGCGCTCAACTTAAAAGCGGACAAGCGGGTACTGCTGCTTACCAAACGTCAATTGCAGCTATGCAATTCCTCTCTGGCGCAGGGCGGTGTAGCTGCGGTTTTCGATTTGGAGAACGATAACGAACAGATTCATTTTGACGACACAATGGTGGCTGGAGGGCAGAAGAACAATCCCAAAGCGGTGGAATTTTTAGTCCACTACGGCCCGGATGAAGTCCGCAAGTTGATGGATTATGGCGTTGATTTCGATCGTAACGCCGACGGCACTTACCATTTGACGCTGGAAGGCGGGCATTCCCGCCACCGCATTCTCCATCACCGTGATGCGACCGGAAAAGAAATTGTTGATCGTCTGATGGAAGCGGTACGTATGCTACCCAATGTCGACATTCATGAAAATGCCCTTTTGTGTGATATCCAAAGGGGGGATGGCCAGTTTACGCTGTCCGTGCTGGAAAACGGCGTTCATTCTTACTATAACACATACTTTACCATATTTGCAACCGGGGGTATCGGACGGGTTTACGAATATACAACGAATTCCGCGATTGCTACTGGGGACGGGATTACCTTTGCCTACCGTATGGGGGCGGCGATTCGAAACCTTCGTTTGGTGCAGTTCCATCCAACAGCCTTTGCTAATGCGCACACCCGTGAGTGTTTCCTTATTTCGGAAGCAGTTCGGGGTGAGGGCGCATATCTGCTCAACTGCCACGGCGAACGTTACATGGGACGTTATGATGACCGTCTGGAGCTTGCCCCCCGCGACGTGGTTTCCCGTTCGACCATTCTGGAAAGCCAGCGTACGGGATCGGATCAGTTTTACCTGGACATCACCCGAAAAGATCCGGCGTTTTTAAAGCAACGTTTCCCGATGATATACCAGAATTTGCTGGAGGAAGGCTTTGATTTGACACGCGACCGGATTCCGGTCTTTCCCTGCCAACATTACCTGATGGGGGGGATTGACGTCGATGGCCATGCACGTACAACGCTGGATGGCTTGTACGCAGTAGGCGAGTGTTCCCATACCGGTGTGCATGGAAACAACCGTTTGGCGAGCAACTCGCTTCTGGAGGCGCTGGTCTTTTCACATCAGGCGGCGCTGGATATCAACCGCCGAATGGAGGAGGAAAGCCGTGCGCCTCTGAAAAACCTTCCAATGGAACAGAATGATTCTACGCTGAAAATTCCCAAAGGGATCCGTACCGAGATCCGCCGGATTATGCAGCATTCGTATTTCGTTATCCCAAATGAGGAGGCTCTGCCGGAAGGTTTTGCAGAGATCCGGAAAATCAAGGATATGCTTGACCGCGGCGGCTTTGAGATAGACAGAGACTTTATTGAGGCCCGATCGCTCGCCACAGTCGCCTATTTAATACTGGAAGAAGTTTTGTACCATAAGGAAGTCAACCTTCTGCAAACTTCCCAATGACATTAGAAAGGATGCGTAATAGATGAAGCTTCCACAGTTTTATATTGATGATGTGATTAAACGAGCGATTACGGAGGACATCAATTATATTGACGTAACCACCGATTACCTCATTCCGGACGGGAGCCGCTCCAAGGCAAAATTCGTTTCCAAAGACGATGGCGTTCTGGCCGGGATGGATATTGCGCTGCGGGTGTTCGAGTTGCTTGATGCGTCGATTGTAACGAAGAAGTATAAAGAAGACGGAGATACGGTTGTCCGAGGTGAAACCATTGCTGAGATGGAAGGGCCGACAGCGCCGTTACTGAAAGGCGAACGTACAGCGCTGAACTTGTTGCAGCACCTTTCCGGTATCGCGACGGCGACGCGCCGTTGTGTCGAACTTGTTGCCGGTACCGGGGCGTCGATCGCGGAAACTCGCAAGACCCTGCCCGGGCTGCGGGCGCTTCAGAAATACGCCGTTGTGATGGGCGGCGGGCGTAACCATCGTTTCAACCTTTCCGACGCGGCAATGCTCAAAGATAACCATATCGATGCTTATGGATCCCTGACGAAAGCTGTCCAAGCGTTGCGGGAGAAAGCGGGCCATATGCTGCAGATCGAGGTCGAGACACGAAACCTAGACGAGCTGCGGGAAGCGCTGGACGCCGGCGCCAATGTAATCATGCTTGATAATATGGATTACGATACCATGCGGGAAGCGGTACGTATCACAGCAGGCCGCGCCAAGCTGGAGGCGTCCGGTAATGTAACGTTGGAGAACATTCGCGACGTCGCGTTGACCGGGGTGGATATCATTTCCCTCGGTGCGTTGACACATTCCGTACGCTGTTTCGATATTTCCATGAGGATCGTGACCGAGTAAAAGGATGTCGCCCGCACCATTGCGGGCGCTTTTTTAAGGGATGGCCATTCCTCTGTTTTAACTTACTTAGGATAGAGATGTGAGCTGACTGGATTTTGGATCGTTTGTGAGAGCCATGACACAGAGAAAGGGCGGAAATTTTTTCCGCCCTTTCTCTGTGTCAGCACTGGATGGCGTGCAGGAATCGTGCGTTGAAGCGGGCAAGCTTGTCGTAAACAATTCCATATCCCGAATGCTTCCGTGAATGAGGATGGGATTGCGCAATTCCCTTCGTTTGGCAGACGGATCAGGCCGCGAGACCACATTCTTCTTGCTCTGTGCACTGTGGTGGGTGGATACATGGGCAGATGCCAAATTAGCGCGTCCGCCTTCATCACGCAGAAAAGTAAAAGCCTGCGTTGTCTCGATTCCGCAGGATAATAGTTTGATTTGCTCAAATCGATGGTTCCAATCCTATAATTCCTCATGAAAGGCTTCATTTGTCAGCGGTTTGTCGAATCGATTGGTCAATACTTCTTGGAATGCATGCGGTTTTGTTGGAGAAAATAAGGGTTGGGACCAAGAAAGGGCTCTTGCGAAATGATAGAGTCATCATTTGGTTGCTATATGGTCCCGGTTTCGCTGATGCGTATAGTTTTTCACATATGCCTAACGGATATACAGAAGACAGGAGGAATGGATATGGCAAATTTATCTGCAAAAGAGCTGACAGCGATAGAGGACATGCTGACTATGGAGGAAACCATGGTGAAGAAATTTAAGCTTTACGCGCAGGCATGTACGGATCCCGCTCTCAAACAAAAGTGTGAAGAAGTTGCGGCGAAACACCAGAATCACTTTTGTACGTTAATGGGAATGCTTGGTTGATGAAGAGAAAAGACACGAAGGGAGTGTATGTAGTATGGAGATAAAAATTGACCTCAACCAGTTCTGCGATAAGGAAATGATGAGCGATGCATTGATTTCCCAAAAGCTCCTGACAGATGATTACAATGTGTTTGCCCGGGAATGTGTTGCGCCCAATGTCAGAAATGATTTTATGAGTATTTTGAACGAAGAGCACAAAATACAGCAGGAAATTTTTGATGAAGCCCAAAAACGTGGATGGTACCAGGTACCGCCTGCCGAACAACAAAAAATCGATCAGACCAAGCAGAAATTTAGCAGCCAAAAGATGTAATGATCGGATAGAAAAAGAACCGGCGGTTTGAACAAAGGGATGTCAAACAAGCATCTGTATGATGTACATACGGATGCTTGTTTTGGTATCTATGATTGATTTCCACCTGGTCAGTTGTAGATAATAAGTTGAGAATCTATAGTTGCAGTGATATAGTATTTCTTTGCCAGTTTTTCTGGCATACTCCATTTTTTCAACGGATTTCCCAATATGATTATCCATATTTACAGCAACAATGCCATCACGTCAATCCATTTTAAATCGTGACCACATGTAAGCCTTATTTTTTCTTCGTTCATTGGACACAAGTTATTCTACACCCTATACGCAAGGAAGCTTATGAGATTCCAGGTCATAAGCGATGTCTTTCCTGTGTTTATCCGATCGCTCACATACGGCTGCAGCTTCTTTTGCATATTCGGTACGAATGAAGCGCTTTTTGGAGTCAGGAACCTACAGTATATGCGCCCAGCGCCTGTTTGATCTTTTCAATATCAATCTGGTTATCAACTTCGTATTTGTAACTGTGCAATATCTTTTTAAACTGTTTATATGTGACAATACTGGGATTATTGACGGTATGCAGCGTGCACCCATTGCCAAAAACACAGAAACCGTCCAGCGGGATGTTATACATTTTTTCCTGTTGGAAAACCGTTCGCACGGTATCCAGCGTTTGCGCTGTCGTTTGAATGGGATTGGCAAAGTGCTCGCGGAATTTTTCTCCCCGCGTATGAAGCCATTCTTTATCACGTGCCTCACCAAAGATTTCGCCTTTACGTCCCTGCACCTGCAGCACAATCAAGCCGAAGAAACCGATCAGAATATAGTCAATGTGGGCTTTCTTTTTGCCTACGGATAATGTAACATCTTCTAAAATTTTATATTTTCGGATGAGGCCGAATGACAGAAGCGACTTTTTCACTTTGCCGGATATTCCCTTAGCGTATCCTTGGCGGCTGCGTCTGTTTACCAGCAGCACGATGCCGACTGCGGCGGCAACCAGGATCATTAACCCACCCACAATATAGTAAATCCAAGCACTCATAAATTGACCCCTTCGGCATATAATAACGCTGAAAGCCTTCCCGGATTCGATAGATAGAAAACTGGCGAAGATTTTCAAAGCTCTAAATATTATAGCATAAATGCATAAATTTGCAAAGAGCGTCCAATATAAAATTATGAATGCACTTTGTCAAATGAAGTCTGATGGAAAGGAAGTAGGAAGCATGATTGATAAAATAGCTCTGGTTCTTCTCATCATCGGAGGCCTGAACTGGGGACTGGTCGGTATCTTCGGATTCGATTTGGTCGCATGGGCGTTTGGTGGAGCCGGAAGCATCATCAGCAGGGCGATTTACATTATCATTGCCATCTGCGCGATTTGGTGTATTTCTCTCCTGTTTAAAAAAAACGATTGTATCACAGATGATAAGATCGACTAAATGGTTTATGAAAAGGGACGCAAAATGTATTTGCGTCCCTTTTCGTGATTGTGTCTAATTTTGACTGTCGATTTTTGTCATATCACACAAAGATAAAACGTTACGCTAGAAAAAATATATTTGCTATTGACATGTAAGCTTTTATCGGATATAATTAAACCGTAACATTAGTGGTGGTAATCCATAACTTATGTTGATTGACATTTTGTCATCTCCTTTCTTTTTGTTGTGAATTATGTGTTTGTTGTGATTTTATGGGCGGAACGTCATGTTCTGCCCTTTTTTTGTCTAGTAGGACTGAGGATTACGGTGGGAGGCGTCGTGCCATCCAGTGATGGCGTATCCGTTGTTACAAGAAAAAGCTTTTGTGAGAGGCCCATGCACTGTACGATAAAAAGTTAGGCCGCCCTGTGGAGAATAGATACGAACATTATATATGCAGAACACATACGAACGGAGCGCGTCTGCTTTTTTCCAAAGCGAAGGAGGGCAGATGGTGAAAATCCGCGCTTTTTCTTGAATTTGGTACGGATTGTGGTATAATAAGAAAAGATACTGCGCCCGTGCTTTGTCGGAAGTGCTGATGCCGGTAGGCGATGCGTGACTGTCCCAGGCTTGTGAAAACTTCGAAAGGAACATGCGCGGCGATTACGGGCTGCAATTTGGAGGAATTGAATTGGATAAATTCTATATTACTACAGCGATTGCATATACCTCAAGAAAGCCTCATATCGGCAACACATACGAGGCGATACTTACCGACGTAATCGCACGCTATAACCGCCTATTGGGTAAGGATGTGTTTTTCCTTACTGGTACGGATGAGCATGGACAAAAGATCGAGGAGTACGCTAAGGCGGCGGGCGTGACGCCCAAAGCTTACGTCGATAAGGTGGCGGGCGAGATCCGGGAGATCCTCGACCTGATGAACACATCCTATGACAAGTTCATCCGCACCACTGATGAATACCATGTCAAGACAGTACAGAAGATTTTTAAAAAGCTGTACGATCAGGGGGACATCTACAAGTCGGAGTACGAGGGAATGTATTGTGTCCCTTGTGAGTCGTTCTTTACCCCTTCCCAGTTGAAGGACGGAAAGTGCCCTGATTGTGGGCGGGAAGTCCAGCCGACCAAGGAGGAGGCCTATTTCCTGCGGATGAGCAAGTACCAGGATCGCTTGATGCAGTATCTGGACGAGCACCCGGACTTTATTCAGCCGGAGTCGCGCAAGCGCGAGATGGTCAACAATTTTTTAAAACCCGGTCTGCAGGATCTCTGTGTTTCCCGTACGTCGTTTCAGTGGGGCATCCCGGTGACCTTCGATGATAAGCACGTCATTTACGTCTGGGTGGATGCGTTGTCCAACTACATTACCGCGCTTGGCTACGATCCTGATGGTAGTGGAGAGTTGTTTGAGAATTACTGGCCGTGCGATGCGCATATCATCGGCAAGGATATTTTACGTTTCCATACCATCTACTGGCCCATTATCCTCATGGCGCTGGGGATCGAGTTGCCAAAGAAGATTTTTGGCCATCCGTGGCTCCTGTTTGCGAACCAGAAGATGAGCAAGTCCACCGGAAACGTTATGTATGCAGACGATCTTGTCCGCCGTTTTGGTGTCGACGCTGTGCGCTATTATGTCCTCAGCGAAATGCCCTTCGCGCAGGATGGAACCATTACCTATGAGACGATCATCGAGCGGTATAATTCTGATTTGGCTAATACGCTGGGAAACCTGGTCAACCGTACGGTAGCTATGGTGAACAAGTATTTCGGCGGGACAGTACGTAAGCCGTCTCAGAGCTGCGAGGTGGATGAGGATCTGAAAAAAGTCGCGTTGGAGACGGTGCGGACTTGTACACAGCGGATGGAGGATTTCCGTGTCGCCGACGCTCTGGAAAGCGTGCTTACGCTGGCCAAACGCAGCAACAAGTACATTGACGAGACGGCTCCGTGGGTGCTAGCCAAGAATCCCGAGGATGCCCAGCGGCTGAATGCCGTGATGTACAACCTTATCGAAAGCATCCGCTTCATTGCGGTACTGCTGCAGGCGTTTCTGCCCGACACGGCGGAGAGTTTCCTCGATCAGATTGGCGCGGACGTGTCGGCACGCAGCTATGCGTCTTTGGAAAGTTTTGGCGCGACATCGGACGGTCAATCAATGGGTGAAGCGAAGGTGCTGTTTAACCGCATCGACGCCCCAAAAATGTTGAAGGAAATTGAGGCGGAAATCGCGGCCCAGCAGAAGGCGGAAGAGAAGAAAAACGCGAATCAGAAGCCTCAGGTGGAAAAGGAAGCGCCGGAGGGTGTTGTCATCGGTATTGACGATTTTGACAAGGTAGAGTTGCGCGTCGCGCGGATTCGGGAGTGCTGTAAGGTAGAAAAATCCGATAAGCTCCTTAAATTGCAGCTCGACGATGGCGATGGCGGCCGGCAAGTCGTATCCGGAATCGCAGCGTGGTATACGCCGGAACAGTTAATCGGAAAAAACGTCATTGTGGTGGCCAACCTTAAGCCTGCGAAGCTCCGCGGCGTTGAAAGCCAGGGTATGATTCTTGCTGCAGATCGTCCGAACGGTGATGTCCGTGTTATTTTTGTCGATGATGAAATAGAGAGCGGGAGCAGAATCAGGTGATACAGACGCAGACAAATTTCATTTTTGATTCCCATGCCCATTACGATGATCCTAGCTTTGACGTGGATCGCGACATTTTGCTTCCGTCCTTGTACGAAAGGGGAGTTGGGCGGATCCTGAACGCGGCTAGTGGAATGGAGTCTTCCCGGACAGGGGTGCTGCTGGCGGAACGTTATCCGTTCATTTCCTGCAGCGTCGGTATACATCCGCAAAACGCAATGGAGGCGGATGATGCTGCAATGGACGAATTGCGGGCATTGGCAGCGCACCCGGAAGCGGTGGCGATCGGAGAGATAGGTTTGGACTACCACTATGACGATCCGCCCCGTTTTATCCAGCAGAGAGCCTTCGAAAGGCAGCTTTTGCTGGCGGTCGAACTAGATATGCCGGTGATTATTCATTGCCGGGAGGCGACGGAAGACACCATGCGGCTGCTGCAGAAGTATCGTCCCCGCGGTGTCGTGCACTGCTTCAGTGGCAGTGCGGAGACAGCGCGGGAAGTCCTAGCACTGGGAATGTATCTGGGCTTTACCGGCGTTGTAACCTTTAAGAATGCCAAACGCGCAGTTCAGGCCTTAGAAGCAGTTCCGCTGGATCGCCTGCTCGTTGAGACGGACTGCCCGTACATGGCGCCAGTTCCGTACCGTGGAAAGCGGTGCGACTCTTCCATGCTTGTCGAGACAATTGGGAAGATGGCGCAGGTTAAGGGGATTTCTTTATCCGAAATGATTGGTGCGACGCGCCGTAACGCATGTGAATTGTTTGGTATCCTGCAGTAAGGAGTCCGAGAAGCGGCCGTGCGATGTCTCTGTCCGTTCCAGTACGTAACATGATCCGGACGGCCTGGCTTTTTTGTGTTGTATATGTAGCAATATCAAGTGATTTTTTGTAGTTTTTTATCTTCGTTTCCTGTCCCTGTTTTCTTTTTGAATAAATTCCGCTATAATGAATCTGAAATGAAGACTGAAAGGAAGAAATGATATGCCGATGCCGCCGAAAAAAAAGCGAATTTTAGATGCGCTTTCACTACAAAAGCCAGATATGGTGCCGTTTATGGAACTTTCCATTGACCATGAAATGGGAGAGGCTCTGCTGGGTAAACAGGACTTTACGCCGGGAGAACTTGCCGCTTTTATGGGGATGGATGGTATCGGTATCGGCGTTTACCCTCCGATTTACGCGGAGCATCATGTCGCGGAAGATGGACGTTCCTATGTTGGCGAGGGGCTACTCGCCGGGGAGGAAGACCTGTCGATGATTCAGCTCCCCGATCCGACCGACGACGCGTTGTATGATCCGGTGAAACGCTTTGTGGAGCAGTACGGTGGGGAGTACGCCGTTTTCGGTTCGAGCGACATTGGGCTTAGCCCTTTGCTGCTTGGGATGGGGCTGACCAATCTGGCTTACAATCTTGCAGACGAAACTGGCGTTATTGAAAAAATACTGGATATCTACACGGACTGGTCAGCAGAGGTTGCGGTACGGTTGCAGCAGTGTGGTGTCGATATGATTTGGTATACCGATGACATTGCCTTTAACACTTCGCTGATGTTTTCGCCCGACTTTTTCCGTGAGGTCTGCAAACCGCGGATGAAAAAAGTCATGGATCAAATCAAGTGTCCCATCATTTACCATACGGACGGTTATATCAAGCCGGTCATTGATGATTTTATCGATCTCGGCGTCAACGCGTTGCATCCAATGGATCCATGCGCGCTGGACATTGAGGAGATCAAGCGGGAATTTGGCGGCCGGGTTTGTTTGATGGGTAACATCGATCTGCGGCATACCCTTGTCACCGGGACGGTGGAGGAGGTTCGGGAAGAGGTCCGCCAGAGAATCGAAAAAATTGGATATAATGGTGGATATATCATCGCCAGCGCTAACACAATTACACGGTACTGTAAACCGGAGAACGTCATTGCCATGAGGGATGCTATTGCAGAATTCCGCCAAAATTAGTAATCTGAATGATCAAAAAAGGAACCCTCTGTGTCTTTGACGCAGAGGGTTCCTTTCTTGTTATGACATGATTGCAGATAATCTTGTGGCGTTGTATGCGAAGAGACCTTTTGATAAAGGCAGATCAATCACTATACAAACGTGTCGTTTCCGTATATGAATCAAGATGTGAAGCTTGATTCACAAGATACGGT
The DNA here is from genome assembly GCA_946498095.1 of uncultured Clostridia bacterium. GTDB lineage: Bacteria > Bacillota > Clostridia > Oscillospirales > Ruminococcaceae > CAMMMX01. The sequence goes on along the minus strand of CAMMMX010000001.1, from coordinate 115,596 downwards.
TTGGTATAATGAATCAAAAATGAATCGGAGGGGAGAGATATGAATTATCAAAAACTCGCAAGGCGTAAGATTCGTTTAAAGGAAAGGATAGAGTTTTTGCAGGGCTTGAACCAACAAACAGATACACGGATTGAACAGATAGAAAATGAATGTAGGAGCCGGATCCGGATGGAGCGCCAAGCCAAGGAGGAAAGGGAGCAGGAACTGGAGAATCTGCAGTTCCGTCTGGACGATCTCAATCGAAAAATTGCCGCCAATGCAAAGGAGATGGCGAAGCATAAGGTGTTTTTAGTAGACGGGGATTGCGGGATGAAACAGATAGGCCGTCATAACCGGGAAATCCTTTTCCCGGTCGCCAAATGTGCTTTCCATCAAATCTTTCTAGACGATTATGATATCTGTGCACATCGGTGTCTCTCGAAGCAGTGCGCCCATATCGAAATCCTGTCTCAGGTCAAGGAACAACCAGTTTTGGAATCCTAAAACAAAAGACGCTTCCCCGATGGGAAGCGTCTTTTACCGTTCAAATTTGTCTTTCAGCACAAAACTTAATATGCGACACCTTGCGCGATCATCGCATCAGCGATCTTGACAAAACCGGCAATATTCGCGCCTGCGACGAGATTGCCTTCCATGCCGTACTCCTTGGACGCGTTGTAGGCATTGTGGAAGATGTTTTTCATAATGTCCAGCAGCTTGGCGTCTACCTCTTCAGCAGTCCAGCTGTAACGCGCGGAGTTCTGACACATTTCCAGGCCGGATGTAGCCACGCCGCCCGCATTGGCAGCCTTGGCTGGGCCGAACATGACGCCTGCGGAGAGGAAAGCTTCGATTGCTTCCGGCGTGGAGGGCATGTTGGCACCTTCCGCAACAGCTTGTACACCGTTTGCGATCAGCGTTTTGGCAGCGTCGCCGTCCAACTCATTCTGGGTTGCGCAGGGAAGAGCAATATCGCATTTGATGTTCCAAATGCCTTTGCAGCCCTCGGTAAAGGTTGCGCCAGAAACGCGTTCGGCATACGCATGGATACGCCCACGCTCGACTTCCTTAATTTGTTTGATGACATCCAGCTGGATACCGTTGGGATCATAGACATATCCGGAGGAATCGGACATGGCCACTACTTTGGCACCGTACTGCATGGCTTTCTCAGCAGCGTAAATTGCCACGTTGCCAGAACCTGAAATAACAACGGTTTTGCCGCTAAAGCTGTCGTTTTTCATACAGCGGAGCATCTCTTGCGTAAAGTAACACAGACCATAGCCGGTTGCTTCCTTACGAACGAGAGAACCACCGTAGGTCAGGCCCTTACCGGTTAAGACGCCTGTAAATTCGTTGCGCAGACGTTTGTATTGTCCATACATGAAACCAATCTCACGCGCACCCACGCCAATGTCGCCGGCGGGTACGTCAGTATCTGCGCCGATGTGCTTGGACAATTCCGTCATAAAGCTTTGGCAGAAACGCATAATTTCCCCATCCGACTTACCCTTGGGATCAAAGTCGGAGCCGCCCTTGCCGCCGCCCATCGGCAATCCGGTCAGGCTGTTTTTAAAACACTGTTCAAATCCAAGAAATTTGATGACAGAGGCGCAAACCGAAGGATGGAAGCGGAGTCCGCCTTTATAGGGGCCGATCGCAGAGTTGAACTGAACGCGGAAACCACGATTAACCTGGACTTTGCCGCTGTCGTCCACCCAGGAAACCCGGAACTGAATAAAACGCTCAGGCTCTACTATCCGATCGATCACGCTGGCTTTCACAATATCAGGGCGCGCCGCGACGACAGGTTCGAACGACTCCAGGACCTCTTTTACAGCCTGCTGAAATTCCGGTTCTCCGGCATTTCTTGCACAGACTTTGTCATATACGCTTTGCAGGTATTCGCTCTTAAATGACATTTCGGTTGCCTCCTTTTTTATTCTGTTACCATTATAGATCAGGATAACGAGTTTTGCAAGAGGCATATGCAATTTTTTTTTGTAAATATTCATTTTGCTGAATGATAAATCTATAAAATGAATTTTTTCTCTTTCAATATGCAAGTTTTTATCTGGATCATTTCATCGTGTTCAGCGTTTGGGGGTCTTGCTCCGCCTGGTGGATGGTATCGTTATTTCATGCAGTATACTTGACAAAATATAGATTCGGTGCGAAAATAAAAGAGAGTATCTGGAAGCCGGGAGTACATGGCCTGGAAACGACGGGCATGAAAGGGATGGATATGGTGGAAGAGCAAAAAAAGGTTTTTAAGACCGCGAAAATAGGCGGATATCAAAAAGAGGATGTTTTAGCATATATACAGCAATTAATGGATGAGCACGCAATGGCCAAGCAGTCCCTTGAGGACGAGTTGGCACAGCTGCGGGAAGAAAACGCGTCGCTAAGAGGAAAGTTGGAGTCGACGCAGGCGGAAGTGGATGAGGTGAAGCAGCAGCTGGTACAGCAGCAAGAAAGCTGTGAGGCGCTCTCGGCGGACAAAAAGAAGCTGGAAGACGCTTACCGCGAGATTGCGGACAAGCACCGGAAATATACGGAGACCTATGAGCAGATATCCAAAGCGTTGATTGAAGCGCAGTCCAAGGGCGAGGAGATTGTGAAGGAATCGACGGCGAAAGCGGAGGGGATGCTCAGTCAGTCGGTTGAGAAGGCGGGTAATATCCTTGTGGATGCCAAGGCGAAGGCGGAACGTCTGCTGACGGAATCCAAGGCGAAGGCGGATCAGATGGTCGCTGACGCAACAAAGCGATCGGAGACCATTTTGCATGATGCGTCAGAGAAAAAAGAAATGATTGACAAGACATTGTGCGGCGTAAAAGGCAATATCCAGAAAAATAAGGAATATGTCGGTAAGCTGTTTGATATGATAATCAGCACGATTGAAGGTAGGAAAACAGACGGAGTTGATGGCGGGCATACGGCGCAGCAAAAAAATAAGTAGATAGGTACGCTGTCCGGCACGGAAAAACCGGACAGCGTTTTTCCTGGGCATGGTTTGCTGGTACGCGGCGAAAGGGGTAGAAAAGTGGCTGAAATTGTCCAATTAGAAAGAGAGCGGTATCAGGATTATCCGCTTCCTTTTTCCTATGAAACCGATGCCTGTTATCAGGTGGAAACACGATCCGAAGTTGATGGGATGACCCTGCGACTGCGCAAAGTCGCGCTTGGACGAAGCATGAGAAAATCTTTCGTCGACCGGTTGTACCAGCCTTATTGGGAAAATGCGTCTGCATTCGGCGTATTCGAGGCTGGAGAGCTTTGCGGTGTGATTGAAGTCGCGGCGGAGGATTGGAGTAATCGTCTGCGTGTAACGGAACTGTTGGTGTTTGAAAAATACCGACGCAAAGGGTATGGCACCTTGTTGATGGAGCACGCGAAGAAAATCGCCGTCCACGACGGCCGCCGTGCAATCCTTCTTGAAACGCAAAGCTGCAACACGAACGCCATCGCTTTTTATACTGCGCAGGGTTTCGTATTTGACGGGCTGGATCTGTGCTGCTATACGAATGAGGATGTAGGCAGGGACGAGGTGCGTTTGGAACTCGCTTATTTTCCGTCAGGTCTGGCGGGAAGGGAGGAGCGCAGGCGTCTATGACTTTTACGTTTTGTCCAGCTTGCGGCCGGCGGCTCGTATTTCGCGAAATTGGGGATGAAGGTCTCGTCCCTTATTGTGAAAGTTGCACCCGTCCTTATCTGGATATGCCTCAAGTATGCGTTCTGACGATATTGACCTGTTCTACGGGAGAGATAGCGCTTATTCGGCAAAGTTATGTGTCACCAAGCTATTACGTTTCGGTAGCCGGCTGCGTCCGTGAAGGGGAAACACCTGAGGAATGCGTCTGCCGGGAGGTGTTGGAGGAGATAGGGCTGACGGTGTTGCAGGCACATTATCTGAAAAGCTATTGCCATTCAGCGCAGGGGCAGTTGATGCTTGGCTTTGCCTGCCGTGTGCAAAAAGATGCTTTTCGGTTGTCCGGAGAGGTGGAGGAGGCAAGATGGTTTTCCCCGCAGGGAGCGCGCCGCGCGTTAAAGCCGGGCAGTATCATCGCGAAGCTGCTGGACGACACGCTGCTGTCAACAGGGCTCGACTGAATGGATTTCCCCGTCTTCAGTGTAGATGTTTCATGACGGAAACAGCGCGAGTTAAGAGGGATCTGCTGGTCAGTTGATTGGATTGCCTCAAGGGAAAATAGGAATGCTTCCCCGTTCTGATGATATCCTATAGTTGCTTTTTACGGCTTTTTCTCCACCAATTCAAAAAGATAGGAATATGCCTACGGTACCTTGCGGCGACAATGTAATTGATTTGCCCCCATTGTTTTGGGATGCACTGCCATATGTCTCATCGTTTTCGCTGGACAGGGATGTATCCGGTAACAGGAAGGAGTCAGCAGAGAAAAAATCTGAATGAAGCTGAAGACTGGAGCGGCGCAGAGGAAGGATAGTGGAAAAATGACAGAGAAGGAAAAGATGATCACAGGACAGCTTTATGATCCAGGCGACGCGCAGCTTGCGCAGGATCGTCTACGTTGCCGACAGGCGGTCCGGACTTACAACGCAACGCCTGAAGAGGATGTCGAAAGCCGGATGGATCAGCTCAAACGCCTGTTCGGCAGCACGGGATCTCATTTGCATGTCGAGTCGCGTTTCCTGTGCGACTACGGCTACAACATCCATGTAGGGGAAAATTTTTACGCCAATTTTGACTGCGTGATGCTGGACGCTGCGCCGATCCGCATCGGCGCAAACTGCCTTCTGGCCCCGCGCGTCTGCATCTACACGTCGGGGCATCCGCTTGACGTGCACACGCGTAACGAGGGCATCGAGTACGCCAAAGCAGTGACGATCGGTGACAACGTCTGGATCGGCGGCAACGCGGTGATCAATCCCGGCGTGACGATCGGCAGCAACGTGGTCGTCGCATCCGGGGCGGTCGTCGTCAAGGACGTACCGGACAACGTTGTGGTGGGTGGAAATCCCGCTCGCATTTTGAAGCATATTGCGCCGTAAAGCATCCCGGACAGGCATTGCCTGTCCGGGATATTCCTTTTTATAGCAGGGATGGAAAAGATTTTAGCAGACACAGCAAGGGGGGAGCTGAAGTCCGGATAGGATAGGGCAGAAGGAAAATCATACGGCAAGATATTCAGAAAGTGAGTGATCCAAAGTGATTCCGAAAGTATTTGCAGACTATGTCACCGGTCCGGTATCGCAGACGGTGCGGACATGTCCTGCCGCGCCGGTAGCGCCCCCGCGTTTTATCCTGACGGCGCAGGAGGCACAGGAGGATTTTGAAGTGCTGCGCTATATTCTCGATACCTCCTACAGCGGACGGGAGTACTGGCAGCAAAACGGCGTGGACTTTGCTGCGGCGTACGGGGAAATCAGCGCCTATATCGAAGCGCAGGGGGATCAGGTGCCGGTGGCGGAGCTGGGATATATGTTTCACGATGCGCTCAGGGGCATCCATGACGGGCACCTGGCCCTGAGCGGCGCGCTGATCGGATGTCTTTGCTTCGACAGAAGCTATAGCGCGTATTTCAGCGACGTTCTCGTGCAGGAGGGGCCGGACGGATTTACCGTTGCGGCGAGCCGTCAGCCCGACGTACGTGTAGGCCAGCGCCTGACAGGACAGGGGCTGGAGGCATATCTCTTTCCTACGCTGTCTGCACCGGGGACAAAGCAGTACCTTGTCGGGATGCGAAGCTGGGAGGAGGAGAGTGCTTTGTCCCTCGAGCTGGATGGGCAGCCGGTCGTCCTTGCGTTACATCCCTGCCGTGTCCATGCAGACCGTCCCGATTTCGGGCTGGGCAGCTTGGAGGAGCTGGAGGGCTATCCGGTTTTGCACAGCTCCCGTTTCTGGACGGCCGACGGAGATTTCCTGCCACGGGAGCAGGAATGGCTGGAGCAAATTGGGGCGTCGCTGCGGGAACGTCCGGCGGTGATCTGGGACCTTTTGTCCAATGAGGGAGGAAACTCGCACTACCCGCAAGCGTTCGTGCGCGGCTTAAACGGCGACGCGAGCTGGCCGCTGGACTGCGGCGTCCTCAGCTCACCGGCCATCCGGCGGGAGCCCGTCGGGCAGGGTGAACGCAGCTGGACGTTTTATCCGGCGCAGGAGCGGGATCTCAGCCGTGCGCTATATCGGGGCAGACTGTATGTGCTTGTCAGCGACAAGGTCGGTTCGTCGGGCGAGGCTGCCGTGTCGATGGCGAAGAACGTCCCCGGCTGCGTGTTGGTGGGGCAGAATACCGGCGGTCGCGGTGTGTTCGGTGAGACGCGGCCCTACGAGCTGCCGCATTCCCGTATGGTGATGGTGGTGCCGCAAAAGCTGTTCCTGGGCGGCGCGCGGGAGGGCGAGGGCTATGCGCCTGACTTTTGGCTGGACACCGTGGACGTCCTGGGGGAGATCGTCCGATGGCTGCAGTCGCCGGCGGAATATAGCGCCGTACGGTGAGAAAATTTTTCAGACCGGCAAACCTTTTGCAGTTTGCCGGGACTATATTGGATAGGGCGGATACAGCGAGTTACTTGCCAAATTCGGACATATGTTCTACGCATGTCAGGCAGCAGCTTGTCACAATGTTTTATACAAGATCTAGCTAGTTGAAAGGATGGGGTAGTTTACATGGGAACAGACACACGGCAAAGCGGGAAAAGAAAAAAGAGAAGCCCCGCTATTCAAATTTTAGCAATGTCGGCTTCGTGCTGCAGGCGATCCGGCGCTACGACAAGGCTCTTGTTTTCCTGCTGATCGTCAACATTCTCTTTACCACGATGGGCAGCTTTGTCCCGGTAGTGATGCCCAAGCTCATCATCGACGAGCTGACCGGCGCCGGGTCGCCGGTCTATGTCATCGGTCTGTCGGTAGCGTTCGGACTGCTCCTGCTTATCGCAAACGGCGTGTCGCAATGCGCGGACATCAGTATTAGCGGGCGCTTCATCGCCGTTCGGCTGCGGCTGATCGCGCAGTCCGGCGCAAAGTTTATGGGGATGGACTTCCAGAATCTCGAGGACCCCAAGGTGCTGGATCTGTCGCAGAAAGCGGACCGGGCGACAAACAACAATAACGAAGGCCTAGAGGGGATCATGCACCGCGTCCAGTGGGGAGCAGGACGTCTCGTCACCCTGCTATCGGTGGCGGCGGTCATCGCGACGCTCAATCCGCTGCTGCTTCTGGCTTTCGGCGCACTTTTGCTTGTCAATTTCGCCGCTTCTACCTATACCCGCAAAAAGGACAAAAAGGTCTGGGACGAGCTTGCGCCGGTGAACCGGAAACTGTGGTATCTGGAGCAAACGGCGAAGGACTTTTCCTACGGCAAGGACGTGCGCCTGTTTGCCATGCGGGAATTCCTGCACGGACGTCTCGAAGGGGAGCAGCGCAGGCAATTCATGAGCTTTGTGCGGCTGTGGAAACTATGGCTCCATAACGGCAACCTGATGGCGGCGACCAGCCTGCTGCAGGAGGTTCTGCTGTATGCCTGGCTTTGCTGGAAGATGCTTGACGGCGCAATCGGTATCGGCGACTTTACCATGTACGCGGCGGCAATCCGTACCTTTTCCAGCGCGATGGGTGGCCTACTGGACGACATCTCGGCTGTCCGGCAGCAAAACGAGGTGGTCTGTGACTTCCGGGAATTCCTCGCTTACCCAGACCGCACGCAGGGGTCGCTTCCCGTCCCGGACAGTGCCATGTCGGACGGACTGTGTTTTACCTTCGAGCACGTTTCCTTCCGTTATCCCGGTCAGGAGGCGTATGCGCTGCGTGACGTGAGCTTTACCATACGTCCGGGTGAGCGGTTGGCGGTAGTTGGCCTCAACGGCGCAGGCAAGACGACCTTCATCAAGCTGCTGATGCGTCTGTACGAGCCGACGCAGGGACGCATCCTGCTCAACGGCGTCGACGTCGCGTCTTACGATAAGGCGTCGTATTACCGCCTGTTTTCCGCTGTGTTCCAGGACATCCAGATGTTCGCCTTCACCGTGGCGGAGAACGTGTCGATGCAGGCCTACGCCGCCACCGATATGGACAGGGTGCATGCGTCATTGGACAAAGCCGGTCTGGCGGACAAGATCGCGGCGTTGCCGCAGGGAATCGACCAGACTGTCCTGAAGGTGATCGACGAGGGCGGCGTGGAGTTCTCCGGCGGCGAAAGCCAGAAGTTGGCGCTGGCCCGGGCGCTGTACAAGAACGCGCCGGTCATCGTGCTGGACGAGCCGACCGCTGCGCTGGACGCGTTGGCAGAGGAACGTCTTTACAGGCAGTTCGACAGCCTGACCCGGGGGAAGTCTGCCGTGTATATCTCTCACCGGTTGGCCAGTACGCAGTTCTGCGACCGGATCGCCCTGTTTGAGGACGGCCGGATCTGCGCGATCGGTAGCCACCAGGAGCTGATGGAGAAGGAGGGGCGCTATGCGGAAATCTTCCGTATGCAGGCGCGGTACTACAAAGAGGAGGCGGCGGTATGAGAATGGAACAACCGAAAGAGGCGAAAAACAACCGTTTCGCCAATATCCTGCCGGTGATGCGCTACTTTTACGCCGTTGCCTGGCGTACCAGCAAGCCTTACTTTTTGACCGTCCTGGCGGATATGCTGATGAAAGGCGTGTCGCCGTTCATCAACATCATCCTGCCGAAATTCCTCATCGACGAGCTGATCGGCCTGCGCAGGGTGGACGTGCTCGTCTGGCTCGTCGCGGCTATTGTGCTGGCGAATGCGGCAGTCTATGTCCTGAACAATTTCCTCTCTTATTTTCAAAACCGTTTCCGTACGCCGATAGACAATCAAATCACCGCCATGCTGGCGGAAAAAGCGATGAACCTAGATTTTGCCTGCACCGAGAACGCCGCGGTGCTGACCCAGCTGGAAAAGGCTAAGACCGGTATCAGCTGGTATTCCGGCGGAGTCGGCGGCCTGAGCGGGGCGCTGACGTCGGTTGTATCGGGTACCATTACGATGCTAGGCACGGTGTTCATCCTGGGGATGCTGTCCCCCCTGCTGATTGCGCTTTTGTTTGTGATCATCGCGGGAAGCGTGTGGATCACCTATCTGTCGGAGAAGCAGCAAGCCAAGTTTATGAAGGAGCTCGTCGGCGTCAACCGCAAGTTCGGTTATTACTTTGGCCTGGTCAAGGGTTTCCAGTACGGTAAGGACATCCGGCTGTACGGCGCGGACGCACTGGTACTGGATCGGACCGACCGCTACATCCGGGAGGACTGGACGCAGGAGCAGGGGCTGATACGGCTGCGGCAGAAGTATACGCTCATCCGTACCGGCATCAACGCCGTACAGCAGGTACTGTTGTACGGGTATCTCGGGCTGCGTGTCCTGTCGGGGGCGATCGGTATCGGTGACTTCCAGATGCTGATAAGCTCCGCCGTCAGCTTCACAGGCAGCCTCAGCGGCCTGTTGGGACAGGTCGTTTCCCTCGCCAGAATCTGCGACTTTATGAACGATTACCGCCTGTTCATGCAATACCCGTCCGAGCAGCGGGAGGGCACGCGCAGCATCGATATGACAGCTCCTCACACCTTTTCTTTCCGCGACGTATCGTTCTCCTATCCGCAATCCGAGGCGCTGTCGCTCAAGCACGTCACGCTGGACATCCCGGCGGGACAGAAGCTGTCGATCGTCGGGCTCAACGGCGCGGGCAAGACGACCTTCATCAAACTGCTGATGCGTCTGTACGACCCGACCGGGGGCAGATCCTCGTGGACGGGGTGGACATCCGGGAGTACGATTTGGAGCAGTACCGCCAATTGTTCTCCGTCGTATTCCAGGACTACCGCCTGCTCGCCTTCACCGTTGCGGAGAACGTCGCGGTAGGTGAGGACTGCGACCGGGCGCGGCTGTCCGACGCGCTCAGCAAGGCGGGGCTAGCGGACAAAATGGCGTCGCTTGAGAAGGGCGCGGACACTTCGGTATACAAGTCCTTTGACGAAAACGGGGTTGAGTTCTCCGGCGGTGAGAGCCAGAAATTGGCGATCGCTCGCGCAATTTACAAGGACGGCCCGATTGCCATACTCGACGAGCCGACCGCGGCGCTGGACCCCGTCGCCGAATATGACATCTACAACCGATTCGACAGCCTCATCGGGCACAAGACGACGCTGTACATCTCCCACCGCCTGTCCTCCTGCCGCTTTTGCGACCGGATCGCGGTCTTTTCTGGCGGGGAGCTTGTCCAGTATGGGACGCATGACGCCCTTGCCGCTCAGGAGGGGCAGTATCGCGAGATGTGGCAGGCGCAGGCCAAGTACTACGTCTGATAAGCGCAGCGGCGCAGGAAGCGAACAAGGCCCCGTATATCTGGACGGGGCCTTGTTTGTGATTGAGGGAAGCTCCTGCCGTACAGCTGCGGGAAACATTCGCTTCGGATGTTCCGGTATCAGAACCACTTATGCTTCTTAAACAGCAGCACCGTCAGCAACACCACCACAGCGCTCAGCCCTATGACGGCGGGGTAACCGAACATCCAGCCGTATTCCGGCATTTGCAGGTTCATCCCGTACCAACCGACAATGAGGGACAGTGGCAGGAAAATAGCCGTGATCACGGTGAACAGCTTCATCGTTTTATTCAGGCTGATGTCTACTTGCGCCTGGTAAGCTTCTCGCACCTGGGTGACGTAATCGCGCAGGTTTAAGACATTGTGGTACAGGCGATCGGCGCGTCCGTTGAGAATTTTCAGCGCACGCAGAGCCCTTTTCCCAATCAGACCGTTTTCGTTTTCCTGTACGGCATCCAAAAGGTCCAGCAGCTGCTCGTAATACCGTTTGACAGCCATCAGCCGTTTGCGCAGTGAGACGATTTCGCGTACACAATCCTGCTTGTCCGAGGTCAGCAGAGCGTCTTCTAGGGCCTCGATTTCCTGTTCCATCTCCATGAGGCATTCCGCGCCGTCAAAAGTCAGGCGGTCGATGGCACCGCAGAGGATGAGATCCAAAGAGACATGTTTCTGAGCGTTGCTGACCAGCTTATCGATTTCCGGCGCAATTTCGGATACGTCGCTGCAAACGAAAAGGAGAGCGTCCCTGCGCAGACAGATGCATACTTTACCGCCAGGCCGCCCTTCGTCGAATAAGTTTAATGCGAAGAAATCCATTTCTTCGTGGCTTTCAAATTTAGCGCTACGCGTTGAAAAAGCACTGGTCAAAAGCGTATGAGGAACATGAAAAAGCATTTCAGCCTTTTCCATGTCCTGACGAGAAAAGACGCCCAGGAGGCATGCTGAGGAATTTACGTCAATTTCCTGTACGGAAATAGGCTCCGCACTAGTTTCTGTTATTTGATAAATCTGCTCCAATTTTTGATTGCCTCCATTTTCAACGAGATATTTGCTACGCCTTTACGCGGACGGTGGCTCTGGTTGCGCCCGACTGTCGATATGGATACGGTTCAATAACGATTCGGCCGCCGATTCAAATAATCTGTTGGATGTTATTATACCACATGTGCGGTGGAATAAAAAGCTCGAATTTTGTATCATCTGCTTGCATTGCACGCTGATATCCTGTAAAATGAAAAAGGATTTGGAAAGATTCCGTATGGAATGAGGTGAAGGTGGTGCAGGATGCCTTTTCTGGCTATCACCCGGCGGTCAATTTTCTATATTTTCTGATGGTATTGCTGGCTTCCATGCTCTTTATGCATCCGGTACCGTTGTGCATCGGCCTTGTGTCGGCGATTGTTTATTCCGTAATGCTTAGCGGCTGGCGGGCGTTGCGGTTTAGTTTGGTGTTTGTCTTGCCCATGATCCTTGTGGTGACACTGGTAAATCCGTTATTCAGCCATCAGGGAAAGAGTGTGCTGTTTTACTTGTGGGAGAATCCTGTGACGGTGGAATCCTGTGTCTACGGGGTTGTTACGGCGGTGATGTTTGTCACGGTGATCGTCTGGTTCAGTTGTTATAATGTGGTTATGACATCGGATAAGTTCATTTACCTGTTTGGACGGACGGTCCCTTCGTTGAGTTTGATTCTGTCGATGTGCATGCGGTTTGTGCCGCGTTTCAAAGCACAGGTACGGACAATTGCTACCGCGCAAAAGTGCATCGGACAGGACGTCGGTACCGGTAACGTGCGGCAGCGGATGCGCCACGGCATCCGCATCTTGTCGGTCTTGGTATCCTGGACGCTGGAGAACGCCATCGAAACAGCAGACTCTATGCGTGCACGTGGGTACGGGCTGTCGGGACGGACACATTACGCGCTGTACCATTTCGGTGCACGGGACAAAGTGACATTGGTGGTACTGTTTGCCTTGTCAGCAGTTGTATTCGCAGGCTTTTTCGGTGGGGAGCTGTCAATGCAGTACTTCCCTGTCATAGAGGGTAAGGCGTTTACAGCTTTCAGCGCGCTGGCGTTTACGTCCTTTCTTGCTCTGTGCCTGACCCCTATCGCGATTGACGTCGCCGATGCGCTGCGTTGGCGGATGTTACGGAAGAAAGATATTTCAGATGGAAAGAACAGGATGGAAAACGATGGCGCTGATTGAACTGGAAAAATTGACATTTTGTTATCCGCTGCGACAAGCCCCGGCGCTGGATGACGTTTCGTTTCATGTCGAGGAGGGGGATTTTGTCGTTGTCTGCGGGGAATCCGGCTGTGGCAAAAGTACGCTGTTGCGTCATCTGAAGCCGGTTCTTACGCCGCATGGTACGCGTACGGGTATTATCCGTTATGACGGCGCGCCTTTGGAGAGGATTGATCCGCGTAGGCAGGCGCAGGAAATCGGATTTGTCTTTCAGAATCCCGACAATCAGTTGGTTACCGATAAGGTGTGGCATGAGCTGGCTTTTGGATTGGAAAGCTTGGGCCGTAGCCAGCAGGAAATCCGGCGGCGTGTGGCGGAGATGGCGAGTTTTTTTGGGATACAGGACTGGTTTTCTGCTGATGTTTCTCAGCTTTCCGGCGGACAGAAGCAGCTGCTCAACCTTGCGTCGGTTATGGCGATGCAGCCGCGGGTGCTGGTGCTGGACGAGCCTACATCCCAGCTTGACCCGATCGCCGCGTCGGAGTTTTTGCAGACGGTAAAAAAGCTCAACCGTGACATAGGCACCACTGTCATCCTGACTGAACACCGGCTGGAAGAGGTTTTCCCTCTGGCGGACAGGATCGCTGTGATGCAGCAAGGTCGGCTGATGGCGTATGAACCGCCGGCACAAGCTGGGGCGTTTTTGACGCAGCATAGCTGCGGTCTGCAGCCGGCTTTGCCTGCACCGCTGCGCTTGCGTGTGGCGCTGGACGACATTGATGCTGGACAGGAATTTCCGCTCACCGTACGGGATGGGCGTAAGTGGCTGTCCAGGCTCATGGAAGGGCGTCCGATTGCCTATCGTCGTCTTCCTGTGAAGCAGCCGCCGAAGCGGGAGGAGTTGTTCCGCGTGAAAGAGGTTTGGTTCCGTTATGAAAAGAACGGGCGCGATATTGTGCGGGATCTGTCCTTTACAGTAAGACAGGGAGAGTTTTTTTGTATCGTGGGCGGCAACGGCGCTGGAAAGACAACGACACTGTCTCTGCTGGGGGGCGTTTTGCGTCCGACACGCGGTAAGGTTTTGTATCGTGGCAAAGAAGTGTCGAAATACCACGGTGAATTATATAAGCAAAATCTTGCTGTGCTACCGCAGTCCCCACAGGCGCTTTTTGTCCATAAGACGGTCCACGCGGATTTGATGGAAATGGTGCGCGGAGAGGATGATGCGGCGCAACGTATCGAGGAGATTGCGCAGCAGGTGGGGATCGCAGAGCTGCTCGATGCGCATCCGTATGATCTCAGCGGTGGAGAGCAGCAGAAGGCGGCGCTGGCGAAAGTGCTCCTGTTGCGTCCGCGGGTTCTGCTGATGGACGAGCCCACCAAGGGGTTGGACGGCGATTATAAGCAGATGCTGGGGCAGTTGCTTCAGCAATTGCAGTCAACCGGACTGACTATTGTGATGGTCACACATGATATTGAATTCAGCGCGCAGTTTGCCGACCGCTGCGCCATGTTTTTCGACGGCAGTATTGTTTCCAGCGGCGAACCGCGCGCTTTTTTCGGTGGGAATAGCTTCTACACCACCGCGGCGAACCGCCTCTCCCGCCATATTTTTGATGATGCAGTGACCTGCGGGGATGTGGAGAGTCTGTGTAGGCGAAACCTGCAGGGGGAGGAAGCGATATGAGTTGGCGTAAGTGGCTGGGTATTCTGGTTGTCGCGGTGCTGGTGCCAGGAACACTTATATTCGGCGCTGTGGTGGTGCAGGACCGACGTGCGTATCTGAGCAGTTTCCTGGTCATTGTATATGCGATGGTTCCTTTTTTCCTGCATTTCGAAAAGCGCCGTCCGAAAGCACGGGAACTGGTGATGATTGCCGTGCTTTCCTCATTGGCGGTGGTAGGCAGGATGGCGTTTTTTATGCTTCCGCAGGTCAAGCCGATTACGGCAATTGTTATCATTGCTGGGGTCTGTTTCGGAGCTGAGACGGGGTTTTTAACCGGTGCTGTTTCGGCGCTGGTGTCAAATTTCTTTTTCGGGCAGGGGGCATGGACACCTTGGCAGATGTTCTGCTGGGGGCTCATCGGCTTTTTGGCAGGGATTATTTTTCATCATTCCCGGTTGAGGAAAAGCAGGATTGCGCTTTGTGTTTACGGCGGGTTATCCACATTGCTTTTATTTGGCGGTATCATGAACTTTTCTTCCGTGCTGCTGATGAATGGTAAGCTCTCCTGGCCCGTTATCGTGGCAACCTATGCGGCCGGGATTCCGTTTGATTTGATGCATGCTGCATCTACAGCGGTATTTATGCTACTGCTTGCCCGTCCGATGCAGGAAAAACTGGAACGTGTCCAGGTGAAATATGGCTTAATGGATTCGTAGATCGAAATCATATGTTTTAGGCAAAAGATAAGCCGGAAGGAAACGAAGTTACCTTCCGGCTTTATCATTTAGGCTTGTCAGAAAACAAGACCGCCGCAGCGGTCTTGTTAATTTTAATAATTGGTTGCTCTGAGTTCAAAATAGGCCTTAGGATGCGCACAGACGGGGCAAACCTCCGGAGCAGATTCACCGATGTGGATATGTCCGCAGTTGCGACAAATCCAAACCTGTTTACCGTCGCGGGTGAAGACCTTTCCATTTTCGAGGTTGCTCAGCAAAGTACGGTATCTTTCTTCATGTTCTTTTTCAATTTTGCCTACCGATTCAAACAGAAAGGCAATTTTATCGAAGCCCTCTTCCTTAGCGGTTTTGGCAAACTCAGCATACATTTCGGTCCATTCATAGTTTTCGCCGGCAGCGGCATCCTTCAGATTTTCTGTGGTATCAGCAATACCGTCGTGCAGCAGCTTAAACCAAATTTTAGCATGCTCTTTTTCATTGTTCGCAGTCTCTTCAAATAGAGCAGCGATTTGTTCCAGCCCTTCTTTTTTCGCTTTGGAGGCATAATAGGTATATTTGTTGCGTGCCTGGGATTCGCCGGCGAATGCCGTCATCAGATTCGCTTCTGTTTTTGATCCTTTGAGATTCATTTCCATCACCATTACCTTTCCTCAATCATATTGTTAGTATATGGCTTTCAAGAACTTTTATGCTCTTGTTTTTCCTGATAACTCGATTGTCAAAAATCCAATGGGGAGAAAACGTGTCCCGTTTCCTTCGATTAGGACATGAATTCTTTATCAATCGTATCTCTGATTGCCAAAAATATTTCCATTCTGAATTATTCAAATTATACCATTCCGACTAGAGAATGTCAAGAATAATTAAAATAGATGGAAAAACAAAGCTGATTGCCTCCTTGAAGAAGGAGAGCGGTGTGGCGCTACCTTGGGCGGGAATGTTGTGAAAAAGAAGCTGTTTCGTCAGCCATCACCGGCAAGGGTATTCCCAGTCAGTCAGGTTTTCACTCCAGGCAATACCGATGCAGGCGTGCGTGTCAAAGATGACGCTTTCGTCTTCCGGGCCGGTGGCGTGGAAGAACATCAGGTAACGGGGCAGCCCGAGCGTCGGCGGCGTTTCCAACACGAATCCGGCGGTGAGACGGCCCAGCGCCCACTCCCAGTCCTGCTGGCCGAGCGTGATGAGCCCGCCGACTGGCTCAAAATGGACGAAGTCCTCCGTTTTCATTAGGCCGATGCCGTTTTGCGGGGAGTGGAAGATGTAGTAGACGTCGTCGTGGACGATGACGCAGACATTTTCTCCCGATGCGGTACTGCCGCCATAGGTCCAGTGCTGTAGATCGCGTGAGCTGGAAAAGCTGACGCCGTTTTGCTTGTACAGACAGCGCCACAACGAAGGATCGTCCTTATCCCGGATCAGGAAAGGATCGATCATGCGACCCATTTCCTCCTCTGGGACATTCTCTCCTTTGACACGCAACAGCTGTGGCGTATTCCAATGTACAAGATCCCTGCTGAACATCGAGTAGATGCGTGCGCCGTCATTTGCGTATTTTTCACCGTTTTGGCGAGGGTAGGTCTGTAAGCACATCAGCCAGCCGTCCGCTGTAGATACGATGTTGCCGGGGCTGGAAAAGTTTAGGCTGCGGTCTTTCGGCGTAAGGATACGCGGCGGTGTCCAATGCAGAAGATCGGAACTTTTGCTCATAGCAGTGTACATGTAAACGCTGTCCGCTTCAGTAAGAACGTAGGTGTAGTACAGGTAGAAGCTTCCGGCGTGGTATACCGCCGTCGGATCGCGGAAAGCGTGTGTGGCGTCTCCCCGCAGCAGAATGGGGGAGGTAAGGCTATAGATGTTCATCATTATGGAGCCTTCTTTCATGATGTATCGATTCCCTGAGCGGGCGCTGTTCGTCGAAACTTATCTGGTATAGTCCTCGCAGGCTTTGACGTAGGCTTCGATATTTTCCCAAGGGACTTCAGGCTCCAGCATATGTGTCGGTTCCACCAGTAGGCCCCCTTTGTTCCCCGCCGTGTCGAGACACTGAAACACCGCCCTGCGTACGTCGTCCGGTGTGCCAAACGGCATGGTCGTCTGTGTTCCGATGGCACCGCAGAAGGAAAGCCGGTCGCCAAATGCTTTGTGGATCTCGGCGAAGTCCATGCATTCAGGCTGGACGGGATTGAGCACATCGATACCCGCCTCGATGAGGTGGGGAATAAAAGGGGTAACGTAGCCGCAGGAATGGTAGAAGACGACGATGCCGGGATTGATTGCACGGATGGCGTCAATGATTTTTTTCAAGCGGGGCTTGAGCCAGTCGCAGTAGAGCGTCTCGCTCATCATAACGCTGTGCTGCATGCCGATGTCGTCGCCGAGGTAGATAACGTCCACCCCAGTTTTTGCGAAGTGTTCGGCTCGCTTGACGGAAAAGTCAGTGATACGGTCCAGCAGGTATTGAGCAAGAGGGGAGGCGTTCATCATGTCGACCATAAGGTTTTCCATCCCACGCAGGTACCAGGCCGATTCCCAGACCGAGCATTGCATATTGCCGCAGACGATTTTATCCTCCGCGCGGATCTTTGCATTCATACGGGTGTGCTCTTCTATGGCTTCCTTTGACTCCTGGACAATCGGAAAAGGATATTCCGTAAGCTCGTGTAGTGTTCCTACTCGCTCGAGAGGGTGGCGCATCCGTGTCATATGCATGGCTGCAGCGCTGCCTGGCTCGTGTGCGACGCCAAACCAATCCACGTAAGTTCCGCTGCGAAGGCCGTCTGGATAATATGTTTCGGCAGTATCCCGAGGTGTGGGAAGAACAGGGACAGAAGGTGCATCACGCAGGGGCATTCTGAAATAGTCCGGATACCACAGGTCCGACCCAGTACGGCGGCGGTACGTTTCCTCCAAGGAAGGGCACAGAACAAAGCTGTGCGGAACGGTCTGGTACCCTTGCCGGCGGACAAGGGAGAGAAAATTGTCACGTGTGCTGAAAGTCATAGCAGGTAAGCTCCTTTCCTATAACAAACTCCATTTACAAGCGCATGTATCTATTACCATCAGTTATACCGAAAGAAAGTAAAAAAAGCAAGGACTTTTTATGATTTTGTTTGGCATCGAAACGATTTATGATGTATCTAGATTGATTCTTTTTGAACAAATATGGATATATGCTTTTTATTATCAAATTTTATGCAGTTTACATGTAAAACACATTAGGAAAACAGCGGAGTAAACTGTATATATGCGACAAAATATACAAATATTCGAAATAATATGCATGTTGCTCTTGCATTCTGCACCAGGATGTGCTATATTGTGATACGGAGAATGAATTTGTAAGCGGTTTCGCCGCGCGTAAAGGGGTACGAACTATGAAAAAGGCAGGAATTCTAGCGCTTGCTGCGCTGATGTCATTATCTGTGTTGTCTGGATGCGGCAAATTTGAGGAAACAGTTTTTATCGGAGGCGCAGCGGACTTGGAAGGAAAGACGATCGCCGTTCAGGAAGGAACAACAGGCGACAAACTGGCGACGGAGGAGATCAAAGATTCCACAGTCAAGCGTTTCAAAAAAGCAGTAGACGCTGCTGTCGATTTGAAAAATGGCAAGGTCGACGCTGTCGTTCTCGACGCGTTGCCGGCGCAGAGAATCGTAGAGAAGAACAGGGAACTGATGATTCTTGGTGAAGAGCTGACCAAGGAAGAGTATGCGATCGCTGTCAAAAAAGGCAACAAAGAGCTGCTGGATCAGATTAATGCAACTTTAAAGCGGATCAAAGAGGACGGTACATTTGATTCGATTGCCAATGCTTTCGGGATGAACGGCGGAGAGATTACATTACCGCAGAGCAAGGAAAGCGAATACACCGAGGAACTGATCATGGGAACCAATGCGGAGTTTGAGCCGTTCGAGTACCGTGAAAACGGCGAGATTGTCGGATTTGATATCGAAATTGCGAAGGAAATCGCAAACGACATGCAGAAAAAGCTGAAGGTCGAGGACATGAACTTCGACAGCCTGCTGGGTGCGCTGTCGTCTGGCAAGGTGGATATGGTTATCGCTGGCATGACAGTGGATCCGGAGCGTTTGGAGAGTGTTGATTTCTCTGATCCCTATTTCAACGCTTCTCAAGTGGTTATTATCCGGAAGACCAGCTACATAGATGGCTCCAGCACGTCATCTGAAGTATCAGAATAAGTGTACACATCAAAAATCATATGGACAGAAAAAGCGGCTGCAAAGCGGGCCGCTTTTCCTGTCTTTTTGCCGTCATTCCCGTCCGGCCAGCGGGAAGCGCTGCTGACGGACTGCATCGGCCGGAAAGGTTGATTGTAGAAAATGGAAGCTTTTTTCCAAAATATAGGACAGTGGTTTGTCGATGTAGGAACATCGATCGGAGATTCCTTCTACCGAAATTTAATCCGAGAGGACAGATGGCTGGAACTGCTGAAGGGGTTGGGGGTTACACTTGAGATTGCCCTGTTTGCCCTTATCATTGGTACGGTAATTGGTGTTATATTGGCATTGATGCGCACCTCCCAATCACGGCTGCTACAAGGGATCGCGGGCTTTTATGTCACGGTGGTTCGTGGCATTCCGCTGGTGACACAGCTGCTTATTATTTATTTTATTGTGTTTGCCAAAATCAGTATTGACGGCGTTTGGGTTGCTATTATCGCGTTCGGTATCAACAGCGGCGGTTACATGTGCGAGATTCTCCGCAGCGGCATCCAGGCAGTCGACCGTGGGCAGCTCGAAGCGGGACGGTCGCTCGGCCTCAACTACTGGCAGTCCATGTTTTCTATCGTTCTTCCGCAGGCGGTTAAGAATGTCCTCCCTGCCTATACAAACGAGTTTGTTGTCCTGATCAAGGAGACGGCAATTGTCGGATATATTGCTGTAGAAGATTTAACCAAAGTTGCTGACATTATCCGTAGCCGTACTTTTGACGCGTTTTTCCCGTTGTTCACAGCAGCGGCAATCTATTTGGTCGTAACTTTGTTCTTCGCAAAAATGTTCAGATTGCTCGAAAGGAGGTTGGCGCGCAGTGATCGAGGTTAAAGGATTGACCAAAAGCTTCGGCGACAACGTCGTGCTGAAGGGGATCAGCGAAACCATCGAAAAAGGTGAAAAGGTGGTTATTGTGGGGCCTTCTGGCTCCGGTAAAAGTACTTTTCTGCGTTGCCTTAACCTGATGGAGATGCCCTCCGGAGGGGAAATCTGGTTTGAGGGACAGCTGTTGACGGAAAAAAAGCATGAGGTGGACCGGCTACGGCAGAAGATGGGGATGGTGTTCCAGCATTTTAACCTTTTTCCGCATTTGACTGTGCTGAAAAATATTACGCTGGCGCCTGTAAAGCTGAAACTGCAGACCAAGGAACAGGCCAAAGAGAACGCCATGCGCTTGCTGGAGCGGATCGGCCTTGCGGATAAGGCGGATACCTACCCGAATATGCTGTCTGGCGGCCAGAAACAGCGGATTGCGATTGTCCGTGCGCTCGCGATGAACCCTGATGTGATGCTCTTCGATGAGCCTACGTCGGCGCTGGATCCGGAGATGGTCGGTGAGGTGCTGGAACTGATGAAGGAGCTGGCGCAAGAGGGGATGACGATGGTGGTTGTCACCCATGAGATGGGTTTTGCCCGTGAGGTTGCCACACGTGTGATGTTCATGGACGATGGCAATATCGTGGAGCAGGCGCCGCCACAGGAGTTCTTCAGCAATCCACAGAACCAGCGGCTGAAAGACTTTCTGTCCAAGGTACTCTGACAATTGATCCATGCTTGTTGAAGCGGCGGAAATTTCCGCCGCTTTTTGTTCGTAGGGTACCGCCGACGTTGTCGGTAGTGCTTCGGATCAAAAGCTTTCACTTCCAGCATCAAGCGAAATGAGCTGCGAACAGTCGTCTTTCCATGATAAAACATTACCGTTCGAACGGAGAAAGTCTATAAATAGACTAAGGGGGAGGTGATACGATTCCATTCAATACGTCGGAGACGCTTATGGATCATGAGCCTCAACGGGGGCATTCTTAACCGACGGTTGAGCCGGTCGTGATGATAAAAATAGATACTATTTGTATAAACGTATCATAATATACGAATTGTGTAGAAAAATTGCTTGTTTGGAAGAAAAATAAGGAGCTTTGAAGGAGGGTGTCGTGCATTCCTGTGTATGTTGTATCGATCAATTGCCTTTATTTGTGTTTATTTATGATTGTAGTAAAGGGCTTCATATGGAAAGGATAGTTTTTTGCTTTAATACTTATTGTAATATTTTTAGTATATTTTACACAATAGGTCGATTTTAACAGGAAAAAGGGGTAAAGTCCTTTTTATCGGATAGTCAGTATGCTAAAATATTCACAGGGAGGAAAATAACGGAAAAGGAGTTTATTTGGATGTCCAGATCAAGCAATCAAAAACTAAAGCTGCTTTACCTGATGAAGATTCTGTTGGAGCGGACGGATCAAAACCATACGATGACGGTAGCGCAGATGATAGAGGCGTTGTCCCACTATGGCATCAGCGCTGAGCGTAAAAGCATTTATGACGATTTGGAGGCACTACGGATCTATGGATTGGATTTGGTTTGCCGTCGATCCAAAACGCACGATTATTTCGTCGCCAGCCGGACGTTTGAACTGCCGGAGCTTAAGCTGCTAGTAGACGCTGTCCAGGCATCGCGTTTTATTACGCTCAAAAAAAGTGAGGAACTGATAAAGAAGCTGGAAAGCTTGTCCAGTGTGTATGAAGCGCGTTCCCTGCAGAGACAAGTTTATGTCGGGGGACGGATCAAGAATATGAATGAGAGCATTTACTACAACATTGATCAGATCCATACGGCAATCAGCGCAAATTACCAGATATCCTTCCGCTACTTTGATTGGACAATTGGAAAAAAGAAAAAATACCGTCACGATGGAAAAATATATCGGGTGAGCCCTTATGCGCTGACTTGGGACAACGATTTCTACTATCTCATCGCTTACGACGCATCAGTCGGCTTTCTCAAACATTACCGTGTCGACCGGATGAACAGGATTACCTCAACCGGCGAACCGCGCCAGGGGCAGGAATGTTTTGCAAAATGCGACGTTGCTGCGTATACGAACAAGATATTCGATATGTTCTCGGGAGAAGAGATGAACGTTACGTTGGAGTTTGCCGGGCATCTCATTGGCGTTGTATTCGATCGTTTTGGACGGGATATCACGGTGGTGCCTCAAGAGGAAGGCCGTTTTCGTATAGCTGTGCAGGTGGCGGTCAGCCCGACCTTTCTAGGCTGGCTGATGCAGTTCGGCACACAGGTGCGGGTGATATCACCCGAAAAGGTCGCGCGTCAAGCTGGCCTCTGGGCACGGGAAATTGCACAGATGTACGGCGAGGAGTGAACGACTGCGAAGCAGTCTGGCGTTGTGATTTTCGTGGCGTTGGTGGGGAGGCCGCAGAATATTCTGTAAAATGCTTTTCATCCCGAGGAAAGTATGGTATACTGATCATGTATATGTTTGATCAAAAGACGCGGGTTGGCGTCGAATCAACTGCTGCATGGAGAGCAGAAATCATGATGAAAAAATACCTTTCGGTTTTTTTGATACTTTGTTTTGCATTGGTATCGAGCGGCTGTACCTCAACATTTCTTAGCATCGACGGCCTTATCATGGCGCCGAAGCTCAACGAGGAGCAGACGCAGATTTATCATGCCCTGATTGATTCGGTTGGAAAGGATATTAAGCTGAAATACCCTAAAAATGGCGAAGAGCGTTCCCCGTTTGTCTTGCGGGATATCGACAACGATGGCCAGGATGAAGCGATTGTTTTTTATGAGACGGTGTCGAAAACAACAGAAAACCTGTCGCGCCTGCGCATCAATGTTTTGGATGTACGGGAGGAAAGATGGGATTCCGTATATGACAAGGCTGCCTACGGCATGGATGTCGATCAAGTGCTTTTTCCTTCCTATGACGACGGGCAGGAAGATTATGTCGTTGTGGGGTTCCAGATGAACCAGAACGAGAAAAAAGTATGTGTCTATGAGTTTAGCGAATACGGCTTGCAGGAGATGATGCAGGAGCCTTATTCTGCACTCGCACTGATGGATATCGATGGCGGTGGAGAGGATGAATTGCTTCTGCTGAACTGTACATCGGATCATACAGCAAAAGTGATCAAATACATGACGGGTTCCTTTGTTTCACAGTATGAAACGGGTATGGATACGAGTGTAACGGAGTACACCTCCATTACGCGCAGTGTCCAGAATGGCGGTGTTTATATTTATGTCGACGGGAGAAGGGGCACCGATCAAATTGGAACCGAAATATTGAAGATTTCCGGCAGGGGGCTTGTGAATTTGACAGGCAGTACCGGTAACAGGTTGCCGATTCTTCCGCGCAGAGCGGGCCTGCCTTCGCAGGACGTCGACGGGGACGGTGTGGTGGAGATTCCGCAGGAACAGCCGATGCCGGGTTATGCAAACGTGTCTGATACTGAAAAAGAGATGCAGAACGTATGGGTGACCGTCAATGAAAATGAAGATGATTACCAGCAGCAGTTCATCAGCTATTACAATAGTAAGGATGGGTATAATTTTATTTTTCCTCAGAAATGGGAAGAAAAGGTAACCGTGACCAGAGAACTGGATACGAACGAAGTGACTTTTTTTGAATATCAGGGGAACCTGTCGATGGATGACAGAGAGCTTTTGCGGCTGAAGACACAAAGCCAGGCGAGTGCAACGGTGGATCAGGAGTCTGGGTATTTGGCCTTGACCAGCCGGGGAAAAACGACTTATCTGGTTAAGTTGGCACAGACGTCCAGTGCGCTTGCCATTACACTGGAAATGGTATCGAACAATTTGCAGATATTGAATGCAGGATAAGTTCTTGGCTTTTTGCGGGGGCGAAAGGAGCGTTTTCATTATGAAGAAAATTCTGGTTGTGGAGGACGAGGACGTCATTCGCGATTTTGTCGTTATCAATCTTAAGAGGGCTGGCTACGAGGTCTGGGACGCCGATTGCGGAGAAAAGGCGCTGGCTATTTATGACGAACAGGGCGGCGATTTTGATGTCGCTCTGCTGGATATTATGATGCCGGGAATCGATGGATTTGCCGTTTGCAAAACCTTACGTGCCAAAAGCAGTACGCTGGGGATTATTATGTTATCGGCGAAAACGCAGGAAATGGATAAAGTGTCTGGCCTGATGCTGGGCGCCGACGACTATATTACGAAACCCTTCAGCCCGTCCGAATTAGTTGCGCGGGTGGACGCTATCTACCGGCGCGTCAGTATGACTTATTCCAAAAAGGATGCGCCGACTGAGATAGGATCCGGCCCGTTTTTGCTGAATATGAAAAGCCGTACCATCTATAAAAACGGCGAGCTTATCTATTTAACACAGGTTGAATATCAGATCATGGAGATGTTTCTAAAAAATCAGAATACCGCCTTGGATCGCAATGCTATCCTTTATCAGATCTGGGGAGAAAACTACTATGGGGACGACAAGATTGTCGACGTGAATATTCGCCGTCTGCGAATGAAGATAGAGGAGGAACCCTCCAATCCGAAGTATATTCTGACTGTTTGGGGCTACGGGTATAAATGGCAGTCCCCAGATACGGAGCAAAATTAAGCGATAACTGGAGGCCTTGCAGTGGCGAAAAGAAGTATAACACACCGGTGGCTGGTCAACAGCCTGGGCGTCATGGTCACCATCCTGCTGATTTTGGAAATTTGTATCGCATATGCTGTCCAGAATTTTTACTATTCCAGCGCCAGGCAGGTACTGAATTCGAAAATGGAGACGCTGATCAACATGCTGGTTTCATCAGAAAGCAGTACGACGGCAAACATTTCGAATGAAATCAAAAGCATGGTGGAAAATTTCGCGGACAAGGACAAAATGGAATTGATGGTACTGGACGGCAACGGCCGCGTCAAATTGACCTCCAGCGGCTTTTACGTCAGCAATAAAGACGATTTTCCGGACTATATTAGCGCGCTGGATCCGGATAATTCGACGCAAGGGGAGTTTATCGGGAAGCAGGCAAACGGGGAGAAAGTGATGGCGATTACCCGGTTGCTGCCGGTATCTGGAAATGAATATGCCGCACTTCGACTGGTTATCTCTATGGAGGCGATCGATCGGCAAATCTATATGTTGGTTGGTGGCGTGCTGGTAATCTTTTTCCTGATTGTCATGTTCATGCTGGCGTCTGGCGTTTATTTCATCAAGTCCATCGTGATTCCTGTGCGGCAAATCGGTGCGACGGCCCGGAAAATCGCTGTAGGGGATTTTAGTGTTCGGGTGGATAAGAAATCGGAGGATGAGCTGGGCGAGTTGTGCGACGTGATTAACAACATGGCGGACGAACTGGCTAATTCAGAAAAAATTAAAAATGAATTTATCTCGTCAGTGTCGCATGAGTTGCGTACGCCTTTAACCGCGATCAAGGGCTGGGGCGAGACGTTGCTGACCTTGGATCCGAGTGAAACCGATACGCTCAAGCGTGGCATGAAGGTTATCATCGGTGAGACGGAGCGTTTGTCCGATATGGTGGAGGAACTGCTGGACTTTTCCCGTATCCAAAGCGGGCGGTTTACGCTGGTAAAGACGAGTATGGATGTTTTGGCCGAGATTGGAGAGGCTGTGCTGGTCTACCGCGAAAAGGCGGCACGGGAAGGTATTTCGATTGTCTATCATGAGCCGCAGTTGTTGCCCTTTATATTTGGTGACAAGAACCGCCTGAGGCAGACGTTTATCAATATCATCGACAATGCGATCAAGTACTCGGAGCCGGGGGGGACGGTAACGGTCCAGGCTCAGGCGGACGAGCAGGATATTATCATTTCTGTTTCTGATACCGGGTGCGGGATTAAGGAGGAGGATTTGCCGAAGGTTAAGACCAAGTTTTATAAGGCGAATTTGACACGCCGCGGTTCCGGGATTGGGTTAGCGGTCGCGGAAGAAATTATTACGCTACATAACGGCACATTGGATATCGATAGTACGTTCGGGGAAGGAACGACGGTAACGATTCGTCTGCCTATCAATTTAAAGAAAAACGATGTGAGGCCGCTGTCTGTGAAGCCGGCTGAAGAAAGGGATGAAATCGTTGGAAAATAAGGAGCAGATCTGTCCGATTAAATCCAGGGTGGGCGGACAGGCGTTGATAGAAGGCGTGATGATGCGTGGCATCGATCGTGCTGCCATGGCGGTACGTACCCCAGAGGGCGGGATTGATGTGGAGACGTGGCCGATTCAGGAAGGAAAAAACCGTCCATGGTACAAGAAGGTACCGTTTGTTCGCGGGGTTGTGAATATGGTGATCTCCCTTGTCGACGGATACAAATGCCTGATGAAGTCGGCGGAGAAGTCCGGTATGGCGGACGAAGAGGAGGAAGAGCCGCAGAGCAAGTTCGATCAATGGCTGACCAGGGTGCTGGGGGATAAAATGTTTGCCGTGATCGGCACAATCGCAATGGTTATCGCAATCCCGCTAGCAATTTTGCTGTTCATGTTCGTACCGATGTTCCTAGTCAAGGGACTGGACTCATTGGTCGAACTTGGGTATTGGAAAGTTGTCATAGAAGGCATTTTGAAAATCGCTATTTTTGTCGGTTACCTTGCGCTGGTCTCCCGTATGAAGGATATCCAGCGAGTCTTTATGTACCATGGGGCAGAGCATAAGTCGATCTTCTGTTATGAGGCGGGGGAGGAGCTGACAGTGGAGAATATCCGTAAGCAAAGCCGCTTTCATCCGCGCTGTGGTACGAGTTTTCTGCTAATTGTCGTCGTTATCAGCATTCTGGTTTTTTCACTGGTGACGTGGGATATTGCATGGCGGATGGTATTGAAAATACTTCTTTTGCCGGTTATTGTGGGCGTCTCATATGAAATTATCAAACTGGCTGGACGGTACGACAATCTGGTAACCCGGATTGTTTCAGCACCGGGGTTGTGGCTGCAGCGACTGACGACACGGGAGCCGGACGACAGCCAGATTGAAGTGGCTATCGAGGCGCTCAAACCGGTTATTCCAGCCGACAGAAGCGAGGACAGGTGGTAAATGGCGTGCCTGGAGGATATCAGCCGTACATTGACGGTGCTGTTGCGGCAAGGCGGCGTGGAAGCGTATCGTTTGGAAGCGTCTTTGCTGATGGAGCACTTCCTCGGTTGTGGAAGGTATGAGGCTGTCGTACATCCGGAGAGGGTGGCGGATGAGGAAGCGGTCGCGAAAATGCTGTCAGCGGCGCAGGAGCGTGTGAACGGACGTCCGTTGCAGTACATATTAGGAGAGTGGGAGTTTTACGGACGTACCTTTCGGGTAGGGGAGGGCGTGCTCATCCCGCGTGGCGATACCGAAACACTGATCGACGTGGTGTTGCCTTATGCGAAAGGTCGAGCGGGTCTGCAAATTCTGGATCTTTGCAGTGGGACAGGCTGCATAGCAGTAACGTTGCAACAGGAGCTGGATGGGACGTCTGTTTGCGCAGTCGAGCTGTCCGATGCAGCGATGCCGTACCTTTTGGAAAATGTACGCCGGTATGGCAGTGGCGTGAGGATGGTACAGGGCGACGTGCTGTCGCCGGGTTTGCCTAAACAAATCGGCGGGCACTTTGACGTAATCGTCTCCAATCCACCTTACCTGACGCGAAAGGATATGGAACTGCTGCAAAGAGAGGTAGCCTTTGAACCGCAGAGGGCCTTGGATGGCGGGGACGATGGTTTGCTGTTCTATCGTGCTCTGACAGGGTTATGGATTCCTTTGCTGTCGCCGGGTGGAATGCTTGCGGTGGAGGTAGGTGCCGGTCAACATGACGATGTCATGATGCTGATGCGGGGCTGTGGTTTGGAAAACATTGCCGTATACCGGGATTGTGGCGGTATCTGCCGCGTGGTTTCGGGTATACGGCCCTTAGATGATCGATGAAAGGAAACCGGGAGGCTTCCCGGGCGTGAGCGGAAAGGAAGGGCCATTTCATGGACAATAATATCAAGAAAAAATCGAATCTGGGTCCGGTTTCGGAGAGTATGAATTTGTCTCCGGAGGAAAAGAAAAAGGCGCTGGAAACTGCCTTAGCACATATTGAAAAGCAGTTCGGAAAGGGCGCGGTCATGAAGCTGGGGCAGCGCGCGGAAATGAATATCGAGACAATATCCAGCGGCTCCTTGACGCTGGATATGGCGCTGGGGATCGGAGGCGTTCCACGCGGCCGAATCATTGAGATTTATGGGCCAGAATCCTCCGGTAAGACAACAGTGGCCCTGCACGTCGTTGCGGAAGCGCAGAAGGCGGGCGGTGAAGCGGCTTTTATCGACGTTGAACATGCGCTGGATCCGGCTTATGCAAAGGCTCTGGGTGTCGACACGGATTCTTTGCTGGTTTCCCAGCCAGACACCGGCGAGCAGGCGCTGGAAATTACCGAGGCACTGGTGCGTTCCGGCGCAATTGATGTCGTCGTTATCGACTCGGTTGCTGCGATGGTGACTCGGGCGGAAATCGAGGGAGAGATGGGCGATACCCACGTCGGATTGCAGGCGCGTCTGATGTCACAGGCGTTGCGTAAGCTGACGAGCGTGATTGCTAAGTCCAATTGTGTGGCGATTTTCATCAACCAAATCCGTGAGAAAGTCGGTATTGTTTACGGAAACCCCGAGACAACGCCGGGTGGACGCGCGCTGAAATTTTATGCCTCCGTCCGTATGGAGGTGCGTAAAGGGGAGCCCATCAAAAATGGTGCCGAGATCATTGGGAACCGTACACGCGTTAAAATCGTCAAAAACAAGGTAGCGCCGCCTTTTAAAGAGTGTGAGTTCGACATTATGTACGGCCAGGGCATTTCGCGTGTCGGCGAGATTCTCGATATGGCGGTCGATTTGGATATCATTCACAAAAGCGGCGCATGGTTCAGCTATAAGGACAACCGTCTGGGGCAAGGACGGGACAATATCAAGGAGCTTTTACGGGCGAATCCGGAGCTTGCAGAGGAGATCGCGCAGCAAGTCATTGAAAACGCGGACCAGGTGCAGATGGTGTCCCGGCGCGACAAGAAGATGGTCAAGCCGACCAAGCCGGTCAACCTTAATGTAGAGGTGTCTCGAGAGTTCGAGGACGACAAGCTGGAAGCGGTGAAGGAGAAGAATGAATAATCCGGTGGGAGGCACAATATGTGACTTGTCCAAGTACAAAGGCAAGACCTGGTGCGTACAGCTGGATAGCGGGGAGAAGCTGTATCTGGATGAAGAGATTGTCTATCTCCATGCGTTGCGGGCTGGGATGTCTCTTAACGACGAAATGCTGGAACAGATTTTGTACCAGTCCAACCTGCATAGGTGCCGGGAGCGTGCGCTGTATCTGTTGTCCTACCGGGAACATTCGAGTAAGGAGCTGACCGACAAGCTGCTGCGCGGTTATGATGCGGACATTGCACAGCAGGTCGTGGACAAGATGGAGGAAATCGGTCTGCTCGACGATATGCGTTATGGTCGTACACTGGCGAAGTCGCTCATTGAGCACAAAAAATTCGGCTTGCAGAGGGCTTCGTATGAAATGCGGAACAAGGGGTTGGACAGAGAGCTGATTGAGGAACTGCTGGCTCCATATGAGGAACAGGACCCGCGGGATGCAATCCGTGAGATAGTGCAGCGCAAATATGTGCGTTATCTTGGCGACCTGAAGGGAAATCAAAAGGTGATCGGCGCGCTGGCGCGTATGGGATACCGTTATGACGATATCAAAGCGGTTATCCGTGACTATATGGAAGAAGAGGAAGATTACTGAGTGATGGCGGATAAAATCAGGGTAGGTATGGTTTCACTGGGATGCCCCAAAAACCAGGTGGACGCGGAAATCCTACTGGGTTTCCTGAAAAATGCGGGTTTTGAGCTTGTCGGAGACGCGGCATTGGCGGACGCGGTGGTCATCAATACCTGCGGCTTTATCGAGTCGGCAAAACAAGAGGCGATCGAGAATATACTGGAGTTTTGCCAGCTGAAACAGGAAGGGCGCATCAAATGCGTAGCGGTGACCGGCTGTCTGGCGGAGCGTTATCGGGATGAAATCGCGCAGGAGATCCCTGAAGCAGACGTCATCCTGGGAATCGGCAGCAACACGGAAATTGCCGATGCCATACGTCGGGCGCTGGAGGGAGAGAAGGTCGTACGTTCAGATGTGAAGGAAAAGCTGCCGCTGTGCGGCGAACGTGTTCTGACGACGCTACCGTTTTACGCTTACCTGAAAATCTCCGAGGGTTGCTCCAATTGCTGCTCCTACTGTGCGATTCCGTCTATCCGGGGGCCGATGCGCAGCCGTAAAATCGAGGATGTGCTAGCCGAGGCCAGGTGGCTGGCGGAAAGAGGTGTCAAAGAGCTGGTGCTGGTCGCGCAGGATACTACCCGTTATGGAGAGGACTTGTACGGCGAGAGCCGTCTGCCACAGCTTCTCGACGCACTGTGCGAAATCGACGGTTTTCGCTGGATCCGTATGCTATACTGTTATCCAGAACGTATCACCGATGAGCTGATTGATACGATCGCCCGTCAGCCAAAGGTAGTGAAATATATTGATATGCCAATCCAACATGTCAATACCGATGTGCTGCGTGCGATGAACCGCAGATCAGATGAAGCGTCTCTGCTTTCGCTCATTGCTAAACTGCGGGAGCGTATCCCTGGTGTGGTGCTGCGCACGACATTGATAACCGGCTTCCCAGGGGAAACGGACGCACAGTTTGAGCAGTTGCATGCATTTGTGAAGCAAGTACGTTTCGACCGTCTGGGCTGCTTCGCTTATTCGGCAGAGGAGGGTACCCGGGCGGCGCAGATGCCCAATCAGATTGACGAGGACATCAAGGCGCGCCGTGCTGAGCTCATCATGGAGGAACAGGCGTCGATTATGTTTACCGAGAACGAGAAGAAAATCGGGCAGACGCTGGAAGTGGTTGTGGAAGGCTACGACCGTTACGCCGAAAGCTTCTTCGGTCGCAGTGCGGCTGACGCGCCGGAGATTGACGGAAAAATCTTTTTCAAGAGTGAACAAAAGCGGGCGCTGGGAGAATTTGTGCAGGTGCGCATTGACGACGTGCTCGATTATGATTTGATCGGCACCTATGTCGGCGCTGTACCTGGTAGGAACACAAGCTGCGACAGCGGCATAGAATAAAGGAGGATATCGGATGAATACGCCAAACAAGCTGACGCTGCTGCGTATCTGTATGGTACCTTTATTCGTGGCTTTTATGCTGATTCCGCAGATGCCGTACCACTACCTGTGGGCGCTAGCTGTGTTCGTCCTCGCTTCGGTAACCGATGCGGTGGACGGCCATCTGGCGCGAAAGCACGGATTGATTACCGACTTCGGCAAATTCCTTGATCCGCTGGCCGACAAGGTGCTGGTTTGTTCGGCGCTGATTTGCCTTGTCGAGCTGGGCCATATCAGCAGCGTAATTGCTGTGATCATTGTTGCCCGCGAGTTCTTGGTGACGTCGCTGCGGCTAGTTGCCTCAGGAAGCGGCGGTGTCGTGATTGCTGCGGGTACGCTTGGCAAGCTGAAGACTGTTTCGCAGATGACGGGTATTATCATTCTATTGTTGCTGAATGGTCTGGAACCGTTCGGCATCTCCCCTTCGGTCATTTATGCAGATCTGATTGGAAATGTTTTCTTGTGGATTGCCACTGTGCTGACGGTAGTGTCCGGTATCCAGTATATGTGGAGCTACCGCTCCTTCATCGACGTGCGCAAGTGATATCGCCCTCTTCTTCGATGGCGTGCATACCGGTGATTGTCTGGTGTGGCAGAAATGTATGTGGCTGTTCCGCCTTCTGGGAGAGGGATTGCATTTTCTGTCGCGCTGTGCTATCATGAAAACATGACGTCCGGGGTGGGAATACCTGCTTGTATTTGATGATAAATGCTGGGAACGGGAAAAAGCCGCGGTAAGGGCAGCAGAGAGTGGACGCATTTGGCTGTGAGCGTCTATTGCCTGGATACGGTGTATGTGCGCCCGGGAGCAGCTCCTGTGAAGCTAGTATCAGGAGACGTTGGCGACGTTAACGCAGTTAGAGTGAGAAAACGAAGTGGAACCGCGGCATGTGCCGCCTTCGCGGAAGGAAATGCTTTCCGTTGAAGGCGGTTTTTTATGCAGCCTCCACAACATTGATAGGAAGATGGAATGGGACTTAGGTCTGACATTAGAAAGGGGAAAATGGTATGTTTGACAGGCTGCGCGGAGATATTAAGGTTATCAAGGAACGCGATCCCGCTGCGCGCAGTTCCGCGCAGGTGTTTTTCTTGTACAGCGGGCTGCATGCGGTGCTGTATTACCGGCTGTCACACTGGCTGTTTTTGCATAAGAGGTATTTTCTGGCGCGGATGGTGTCTCAGTTCGCGCGACATCGTACCGGGATTGAAATCCATCCCGGCGCGACGATTGGTCGGGGACTCTTCATTGACCACGGTATGGGCGTGGTCATCGGCGAGACGACTGAGATCGGCGACAACTGTGTGCTCTATCAAGGCGTGACGCTGGGCGGCACCGGCAAGGATCACGGTAAGCGTCATCCTACCCTGGGGGACAATGTGCTGGTGGGGGCAGGGGCGAAAATCCTCGGGCCGTTTAAGGTAGGGGATAACGCCAAAATTGCCGCCAACGCGGTTGTACTGGAGGAGGTACCTGCTAATGCAACAGCGGTCGGCGTGCCGGCGCGAATCGTCCGCTTGAATGGGAAGCGCGTCAACCAGTGCGGGGAGATGGATCAGATCCACATTCCCGACCCAGTGGCACAGGAATTGTGCAAGCTGAATCTGAAACTGGAACACTTGGAGGAACGGCTGCATGTTCTGGAGACGGACAGCGGTCTGGAGACCTCTACAAAATAAGAAGGAGAGAGAACGGATGAAAATCTACAATACCCTCAGCAGGCAGAAGGAAGAATTTGTTCCGCAGGTACCGGGTAAGGTGAGCATTTACGCCTGCGGTCCGACAGTCTACAATTATATCCATATTGGCAACGCACGGCCCATCTGTGTTTTTGACGTACTGCGGCGCTACTTGGCCTACCGTGGCTACGAAGTGACCTACGTGCAGAATTTCACCGATGTGGACGATAAGATCATCCGCAAGGCCAATGAGGAAAATGTCGATGCGCATGAGATATCGGAGCGTTTCATCCGTGAATATGTCGTCGACGCGCACGGCCTGAACGTCCGTGATGCTGATATCCATCCGAAGGTGACCGAGAACATGGACATTATCCTGGACATCATTCAGGTGCTGATAGGCAATGGTAGTGCGTATGTGTCAAATGGCGACGTGTATTTCCGTACCTCCCGCTTCGCGGACTACGGAAAGCTTTCTCATATGCCTTTAGAGGATTTGCAGGCAGGTGCGCGAATTGACGTCAATGATCAGAAAGAGGATCCGATGGACTTCGCGCTTTGGAAGGCCGCTAAACCTGGCGAGCCGGCGTGGGATTCGCCCTGGGGCAAAGGGCGTCCGGGCTGGCATATCGAATGTTCCGCCATGTCGCGCCATTACGTGGGTCGTACGCTGGATATCCACTGTGGCGGGCAGGATCTTATTTTCCCGCATCATGAAAACGAGATTGCGCAGAGCGAGAGCGCGACGGGCAGCCCGCTGGCGAACTATTGGATGCACAATGGCTATATTAACGTCGACAACCGCAAGATGTCCAAATCGCTGGGTAATTTCTTTACGGTTCGGGAGGTTGCGCAGCAATTCGGATATGAGCCGATCCGTTACCTGATGTTACAAGCACATTATCGTAGCCCTATCAATTACAGTGTGGAGATCATCGAACAGTGCAAGGCGTCGTTGGAGCGCCTGTACACCTTCCGCGGCAACCTGCGGTTCGCGTTGGAGAAGGCCGGGGATAAACCGCAGGATAGTGCATTGAGTCAGCGTCTCGCCACTGGATGTGCGCGCTTTGAAGAGGTGATGGACGATGACCTCAACACCGCCGACGCCATTACTGTCCTGTTTGAACTGGTGCGGGACGTCAATCCAGGTATCGTGTCCGGTGCTTACAGCAGAGTAGATTTGCAGGCGGTGCAGGCATTGTTCGACACCCTCTGCGGCGTGTTGGGCATTCTTTACGCGGACAAGGAGGAACAGATCCCGCAGGAAGTGCTAGATCTTGTCGAGCAGCGTAAGCAGGCACGTAAAGAGAAAAATTTTGCCCGTGCTGACGCATTGCGGGATCAGATCGCGGAGCTGGGATATACAGTCGAAGAGACGCGCCAGGGGACCCGGATCGTCAAAAAATAGGAAAACAGCCCGGCGGATAATTTTGTCCGCCGGGCTGTTTATTTATGGAGAACTTCGGGCAAAATAAAAGGGAGAATTTCTCCCGGAATGCGGCAATGAGATTAAGAGCTATTTTTGCCGAGGGGTCGTATTGTGAACCGCGTTGATTTTGTTTTCACTGTTCTGAATAAGATTAAACAATGAAGTGGAAAGCAAAGGGTATTCCTGGGCAATCCGTTCCGTTGTCAAGGCCAACGCGGAAGGAGCCTCTACCGGCTGCGTACCAGGCAGAGGAGTTTTGCAGGTAGCCGATGTCATCTGTGCGTCGCAAACCGCCATCGCGGCGTTAGAAAGCTGGTCGGAAACGGCCTTTGGGATATGGAACATATTTTCGTCATTGCTTGGGCTAGCTGAATAAAGTACCCGGAATACCCGGTAAACGGCAAGCATCAGGTAAGACGATGCTTCCGTAATGAGAGTTTTGCTGCCGGATTTGCCCAACATGGAAAAAATGACGTTCAACGAGTTGATGATTAACTTCTTGTTCAGGGAAAGCATAATTCCGTTGCGTCCCACATTTTCACGCGCGCCGGCGTCCGCGTCGGGCAGTTCCTCGACAGAGATGGTCTCACCGGAACGTACGGGGGAACGCCCCAGCAGGTAATCACAGGAGACGTGGTAAAAATTTGCGGCCTTGAGTAAAAAATCTAAGCCGCATTCCCGGATGCCTTTCTCATAGTGGGAAAGCAGGGCCTGGGAAATCTCGAGCTGTTGGGCAGCCTGTTTCTGGCTGATGCCGCGTTCCTTTCGCAGCAAAGTCAGTATTCGTGGAAAATCGGCATTCATACAGAGACATTCCTTTCGGCGGCGCCTGCAGTCCGCCCATATAATCAGCTTTACCGGAATCGCTTTGTGTCGAAAAAGAAAAAGACAAGGGAAAAAACAGAAAAGTAATACCGCTAATTTTACAAAGACTTGAAAAATCAGCGGAAACTCGACAGGCTTTCCCATTAACATATAGTATATTATATAACACGAGTTACTTTTTGTAAAGGGATTATCGTATGGCAAACTCACTA
Organism: uncultured Clostridia bacterium; assembly: GCA_946498095.1. Taxonomy (GTDB): domain Bacteria; phylum Bacillota; class Clostridia; order Oscillospirales; family Ruminococcaceae; genus CAMMMX01. Next base: position 80,363 of record CAMMMX010000001.1, on the reverse strand, counting down.
AAAACCCGACTTTATTTTTGTACAAAGATACAATTTTTTTCAAGGTTGAAGTTTTCAGCCAGATGTATTATACTGGAAATGGAAAGTTTTATGAACGTTGCTCGACTTGTGTATGCTTTGTCGGATGGAACGGAGTGGGAGCCATCCAGATCGGTAAAGCTACCAATATTTACACACAAAGCCCGCGTGGGACAAGCGGGGGGAAGGGAGCGTTTGACATGAGAGCTTATAAGATTCATTTCATCCGGCATGGGCTGACGGAGGGAAACGTAGAGGGCAAATACATAGGCAGGACAGATTTACCGCTTTGTGAGCAGGGAATTGAAGAACTGGAAGAGCTGGCGATCCGCTGCTTATATCCGAATGCACAGCGCGTTTACGCCTCCCCGCTGGAACGCGCTGTGGAATCAGCGCAAATTCTTTATCCTGACCGCCAGCTCATTCCAGTACCGGAATTTAGCGAATACGACTTTGGTGCATTTGAAGGGAAGTCTGCTGACGAGCTGATTGGTTTGGACACCTATAAAAGATGGCTCAAGGGAGATATGCAGGACGCACCACCCGGGGGAGAAAGCTTTCCAGCATTCCAAGCTCGTCTGGAAACGGGCCTGCGGCGTGTCTTCCAGGATATGATGGACGATCAGCTCAGCGATGTCGCGGTGGTGACGCACGCGGGCGTTATCATGCAGCTACTTGCCGGTTATGGGTTGCCGAAAAAGAATCCTTTTTCGTGGAGCTGCGAGCCAGGGCGTGGCTATACGGTTCAGCTCACTCCTTACCTGTGGCAGCGTTCGGGTGCCTTTGAAATTATGGGTGAGCTGCCATACCCGCGCGAAGAGGAGAGATGCCTCGACGATTATTATTATACCGATTGATACATAATGTGATGCAAATGTTGCAGACTGTTACATATCAAGGATCAGGAGGTTACAGTCTGTGCTTACCAATTGGGAACTGAAATGTCACACACGCGAGAGCCTGCGAGGGCAAAGGTTGCGCCTTGCGGGGATGTTCGCCGTACTGATGGCGGCATATATTCTGACGGAATTTGTGTCGGCGGTATTTTTCTATTTGCTGGGTCTGAAAGGAACCGTAGATGTCACACTGACACCGGATATCTATCTGGACAATCGTTTGCAAAGCACGCCGCTGACACTTTTCCTGTTGCTGGGGACATCCCTGCTGATGCTGCTTGTTTTGCCGCAGCTGTGCGCCGGTTTTGCTCGGGCGTGCGGACGTGCTGCACAGGGAAAAGAGTTGCGCAGTTCTTCGATGTTTCGCTTTTTTGTTTCCCCGGTCCTGTATGTAAAGTCCATGTGTTTTACATGTAACAAAACGGTTCGGTGTATTTTTTTGTTGCTGTTACCGTTGCTGCCCGCAGCGGTATTGTGGGGGGTCCGACTATATTTAAGCGATCGAGATGCATCGGCACAAACATTGTCTCTGCTTTTGCTGTTGCAGTTTTTGCTTACATTGCTTGGGTTGTTTGTCGGGACGGTATTGCGTCTATATTATTATCTGGCTGACTATTTCTTTTTAATGCCGGCGGAACATCCGGTCTGGAAGAGCTTTGGTCGGTCCAGGCGGATGATGCGCCGCTATATCGGTCGGACCTTTCGTTTTGTCTGGTCGTTTGCATTGTGGTGGGTGCTGTGCCTGCTTATTTTCCCATTATTTTATGTTGTTCCTTATTACACGGCAGCAAAAATGGAGTTCTGTCGTGCTTTGACGCAGGAAGAACTGCTGGAGGAGCGAGTGGATTCCTAAAATAACCGCTCCATATATCGCGCATAATGCCACAGGGGGAAAGTTTTTATCGTTGGTGTTCTATCATTTGTCTTTGGGTATCATGAAGATGATCGCATGGAATACGTAGCCTACCTTTCGACGTCGATTTTACGGGAGGAAAAGTTTTTAGCACCGGGTCAATCTCTGGGCGTATAGGGATCAGAGCAAATCTCCGGATTGAAAAATAGCAGCCGTCCGAAATGTTTCAGACGGCTGCTATTCGTTATTGCTCCATACAGTGTGGATTTGTCATTCGCTTTGGGCGGCGCGGTAACGCTTGACAGCGTCACTGTAATCGCGAGTGGTCCCTTCCCAGACAGGTAAGTCGAATAGATTGAGTACATAAGGATGGTGATATGTTTTTTGCAGCATCTCAAGGCTGGTATAGCTGTCATTGTAGGAGATGACACCATCTTCCTCCTTATAGGCGAAACCGCCCCACCAGACGCACCACCACAGCCACTTGACGCCGTCGGCGATGAGGGCGTCCGGGTCGCAGAGGTAGGCGTTTTCACTCAGGGTGAGCATCTTTTGGCCGCCGACATAGCTATTGCAGAGGTTGTAACGGTCCAGCTGGGAGGAATAATCGGGCTTTTCGGGATAGATGTCCTCACCGCCGATGTCGAACTTATCTGCGTCGACGATCCAGTCCTTGTGCTGGCCGTTCCAGACCCAGATGAGGTTTTCCAGCTTATGGACATTTTCCAATCGATCGAAAAGGATATTCCACAGTTTTTTATATGCTTCCGGACCTTTTGCGCCCCACCAGAACCAGCCGCCGCTTGCCTCATGCAGCGGACGCCAGAGCACGGGGACGCCGGCGTCCTGCAAACGCTTGAGATAGCCTGCGATGACATCGATATGGCGCAGGATCACGGCATGTTCCTTCGTTCCTTCGGTGACGGCTTTCGTTACGTCAAACGGTGTCTGCTCGGTGTAGAAGGCGCGCCCCTTGGACGGGTCGTCCACGTCGACAGGGACGAACCAGTGCCAGCAGAAGGTAACGATGCCTCCGCAGTCGCGGTGCCAGTGGATGGCATTGTCCACCCCGTGCTCGCTAAGCGGTTCGTCGATGTACGGATTCTCTTCCAGATGCAGAAAGTCGTAGCCCTTGACAGCAGGGCACTTTCCCGTCGCGCTGTAGATGCCAATTTCTTCGTTTTCCTCGGGACCAAACATCTGCTGTCCGCTGAGAATATGTTTGCCATAGTTTTCTTTCAAAAACGCATAGAGCGCCTTTGTCTTTTCATTCGCATTTTTGGATACCAGTTCTCCATACATGGAAATTCCCCCTCAATACGCCAGTGAAACGGCAGTTTTTTTATGCGTCCCAGTATAGCATGTTTGTCTGAAAGGTGCAAGACTTTTTTCAAATTTAAGGTGAACTTTTTTGAGTCGTCAGTTTTTGTCTGAAAAACGGGATCCATATGAAAAAATTTATATGGGCCTCCGACAACACTTGAAAAATCCGCTGAAATGGTAGATAATAAGAATATATCCATGAATAAGGACATGTAAGGGATCGGTTCCGCGAATGTCTTACGGATGTTGGCGCAGTTGCAGGAGTTTTGATCGCTTTTTTAGAGCGCCTTGCTAAGCAACATCTGTTGACAGATGGCGGTGCATTGTCCTGCCATTTTTGCTGCCCGGCGATTCCCGTCAGGCGAACGATAACTTGAGAGGAAGCAGGGAGACGTGATGAAAACAAACGCAGTCATCCTCGCCGCAGGCGAAGGGAAAAGAATGAAAAGCGATAAACCGAAGGCGCTGTGCGAGGTTTTATTTAAGCCGATGTTGTCCTGGGTGCTTTCCGCCTGCGAAGGTGCGGGAATCGACAAGACTTGTATTGTAGCAGGCTACCACGCGGAAATGATACAGGAGCGTTTCGGTGCGGATTACCCCGTTTGTCTCCAGACACAGCGCCTCGGTACGGGTCATGCTGCGATGATGGCGCGAGACTTTTTGCAGCAGGGCGGTGCCGAGCATACCATCGTGCTTTACGGCGACGCGCCGCTCATCGACGCGCAAACTATCCGGGACGCGCTGGCACAGCATGTCGAGTGTGGCAATGCGGTGACGGTGATTTCCGCCGAGCTGGATGACCCGTACGGTTACGGGCGGATTATCCGTACAGGGGCGGAAATCGATCGCATTGTCGAGCAGAAAGATGCCTCGGAGGAGGAGCGCGCCGTGCATGAGGTCAACTCGGGCGTGTACTGGTTCCGCACCGCGGACCTGCTACGGGCGTTGGACTGTCTACGCTGTGACAACGCGCAGGGAGAGTACTACCTCACCGACACCATCGCTATCCTGAAGGGGATGGGGCTGCGCGCCGGGGTCTTCCGTGCGGCGGGCAGTGACGTCATCCTGGGGGCGAACGACCGCAAGGGACTTTTGGAACTGAATGAAATCGCCCGTCGCCGCGTCATTGAGCGCCATCTGAATAACGGCGTGGAGTTTTTGGGAACCGACGGCGTCATCATCGGTCGCGATGTCGAAATTGGTGCAGGGACGACTATCCTGCCCGGCACCATTCTGCGGGGGAAAACCGTCGTCGGAAAGGACTGCGTGCTGGGGCCCAATAGCCTTGTCGAGGACGCCGAAATCGGCGACGGCTGCATCGTCAACGCCTCGCAGATTTACCAGTCCAAGCTGCACAACGACGTCAAAATGGGGCCGTTTGTCCATATCCGCCCGAACAGTGAGCTGTGCGACAACGTCAAGATAGGGGACTTTGTCGAGGTCAAGAATTCCGTCGTCGGGGAGCGGACAGCCATCGCGCATCTCACTTACGTCGGAGACAGCGATGTGGGCAAGCATGTCAACTTTGGATGTGGCGTCGTGACCGTCAACTACGACGGGGCCAAGAAGTCCCGCACAGTCATCGGCGACGAGGCCTTTATCGGATGTAATACCAACCTTGTGGCTCCGGTTAAGGTGGGGGACGGCGCCTACACCGCAGCCGGCTCCACCATCACCAAAAACGTACCCGACCATGCACTGGCCATCGAGCGAGGTGAAATGCGGATCAAGGAAGGCTACGCGCTGCGCAAGCTCAAACGGTAGAAAACGCTTATAGGTTCGCCTGTGGCGAACCATTACAAGAATTCCTCTCGGCGTGAAACGCCTCGCGCCGCATTGCGGCAACAAAATTCTTGCGCGTTTTTGTTCTCCTGAAACCTTATGGTAAGCACCAAGAATATCGTTGCCACCATAGTGGCAAGAGGAGCTGTGTAGAGGCATACATGCCTCCGACAGATATTCGCACTTCGCCGCAGGTGAAGTGTTGCTCAGAACATGCAGCTGCGTCGCCTTCCTAACACCCTATCGTACGCGAACTTCGTGCAGGTTTAGCCTGCTGCGGATTGAAAGCGGGCTCAGCCCGCCGGAAAGGAAGGCCGTTTTGAACCAAAAACATCTAAAGATATTTTCCGCCAACGCAAACCCTGGGGTGGCGGCGCAAATCGCGCAGCAGCTCGGGGTGACGCTCGGTGACGCCGCGGTGTCGACCTTCAGCGATGGCGAAATCAGCGTATCCATCAACGAGACAGTGCGCGGCTGCGACGTGTACCTTGTGCAGCCGACCAGTTATCCTATCAACGACCATCTAATGGAGCTGCTGATCATGATTGACGCTTGTAAACGGGCGTCGGCGGCGCGGATTACCGCTGTCATCCCTTATTTCGGATACGCGCGGCAGGACCGCAAATCCAAGGCGCGGGATCCGATTTCCGCCAAGCTTGTTGCAGACCTTATCACCGTTGCCGGGGCAGATCGCGTGCTGACGATGGATTTGCATGCCGCGCAGATCCAGGGCTTCTTCAACATCCCGGTGGACCACCTGCTCGGGGTGCCGGTGCTCGCGCCCTATTTTGCCGAGAAGTTTGCCGCCGCGGGCGACACGCTGACCGTCGTTTCGCCGGACCTCGGCTCCGTGACCCGGGCGCGCGGATTCGCGGCGCGGCTCGACGTACCGCTCGCCATTGTGGACAAACGCCGTCCACGCGCCAACGTCTGTGAGGTGATGAACATCATCGGCGACGTAAAAGGGCGCAGCGTCATCCTGGTGGACGATATGGTCGACACTGCAGGGACGCTGTGCAGCGCGGCGCAGGCAGTCATGGACGCGGGAGCAGCCCAGGTTTATGCCTGTGCCACGCATGGCGTACTGTCCGGCCCGGCGCTGGAACGGATTCATCTCAGCCCGATTCGGGAACTTGTGTTGCTCGACACCATCTCAGCGCCGGATCACCGCCTGTACGACAAGATCCGTTTTCTGTCTTGCGCGCCGCTGTTTGCTGCGGCTATCGAGCGTATCCACACCGATCAGCCGGTTTCTACATTATATACGTAAGTCCATAGCCAAGAGAAAGGACGCCCAGAATACCGTGATATTTGATATTTTTGAAAAGTTAAAAAAGAAAACGCCCACGATATCTGCCGGGCCGGTTGAGTATATTATCGCCGGACTGGGTAACCCGGGTAAACAGTACGAAGGGACCCGTCATAACGCTGGGTTTATCTGTCTGGACGCCCTTGCCGCGTCCTGCGGCTGCCGTGTGGAACGACTGAAGTTTAAATCCCTGTGTGGGGAAGCGATGGTAGCGGAGCAAAAATGCCTGCTGCTCAAGCCACAGACGTTCATGAATAACAGTGGAGAGGCCATAACTGAAGCGATGCGCTTCTATCAGTTACCGCCGGAGCGGGTACTCGTCCTGTTTGACGACATCTCCCTGGAGCCAGGGCGTCTGCGTATCCGGCGCAAAGGCTCGGACGGCGGGCATAACGGCATCAAAAGTATTATTTACCTGACTGGTTCCGATACCTTTCCGCGTGTTAAAATTGGAGTGGGGAAAAAGCCGCATCCCCAGTACGATTTAGCGGACTGGGTGTTAGGCGCCTTTTCGCCCGAGCAGCGTAAGCAGCTTGACGAAGCAGCTGCGCACTGCACCGAGGCCGTGCGGCTGATTGTATCCGGACAAATCGAAGAGGCGATGAACCGTTTCAATTCCTGACGGGGCAGGCTGAGCCTGCTGGCAGTTCGCGTACGATATGTCACCGTGAGGATGGCGTTTCCGCACGCGGTGGGACGTAGCTGCTGTAAGTGACGTGAGAGGCCAAGGTGGGCTGAGCCTGCTGGCAGTTCGCGTACGATATGTCACCGTGAGGATGGCGTTTCCGCACGCGGGTGGGACGTGACTGCTGTAAGTGACGTGAGAGGTCAAGGCAGGCTGAGCCTGCTGGCACTTCATGTACGATATGTCATCATGAAGGTGGCGCCCCCACATGCGGTAGGACGTAGCTGCTATAAGTGACGTGAGAGGTTAAGGCGGGCACAGCCCGCAGAAAGGTGGCAAATCACGTGAAGATATTCCCTGCTATGGTACGTAACGTAGCGGAGTACGCCGCGCTGAAGCAGGCGGTCGATACAGGGCAGACACCGGCGGCAGTTGTCGGACTGTCTGCTGTACATAAAGCGCATTTCATCAGCGGGCTTGTTGCAGATACCGGCCGGCCGATCCTTATCATCACCGAGGATGAGGCGGTGGCGACGCGGCTGTGCGAGGATGTGAACGCGATGACGTCGCCGGATACCTGTATGCTGTTCCCGGCGAAGGATTTCAATTTTTACTCGGTTGAGGGTGCGTCAAAGGAATATGAGTACAAACGGTTGGCTGTACTTAGCCGCCTTTGTACCGGGGAATGCCGCGTCGTCGCCGCCAGTATCGAGGCGGTACAGCAGCTGACGTTGCCACGCCAGGCGCTAGAGGAAAGCGCCTTTACCCTGCGGACGGGGGAGTCGCATACCCTGGAGGAACTAGCCAGGCGGCTGGTGGACGCGGGGTATACTCGCTGTGTACAGGTGGATGGTGTCTCGCAGTTCTCGATCCGCGGCGCCATTCTCGACGTCTTTCCGGTGCAGAGCACGCAGCCGGTACGTGTCGAGCTGTGGGGCGACGAGATTGATACCATTAGCCTTTTTGACCTAGAATCGCAGCGGCGGACGCAGTTGCTGCAGGAGATCCGGGTGACGGCGGCTAGCGAGGTCGTCACCGGGGAGCCGCAGGCATTTGCACAGAAGCTTGAGGAGTTCCTCGGAGCGTTGAAGGGGAAGTCGGCGCAGGCCGTCCGCGCGCAGCTGTCCGGCGACGTAGAGAAGCTGCGGGATGGGGTGGCGCTGCCCAGTGCAGACAAATACCTGCAGCTGGTTTACGAAAAGCCGGAAACGATCCTAGATTATCTCGATGACCCGATTATCGTATTCAGCGAATATGTAACCATCCGGGAACGCAGCAAGGAGTTTTTGGCGCAGCATGCAGAGGATATTCGCATCCTGTTTGAGGATCATGAACTGTGTGCCGGGCTGGACACCTTCACCGCCGCGCTGCCCGCCATCCAGGCACAGGCCCAGCGAGGCTGCTGTTTGTACTTCGATACCTTCGCCCGCACCAGCGGCGATCTGCGCTTAAAGACACTGATCAATATTACCGCCTTTCAGCTGTCTCCCTGGGGTGGCGAGCTGAAAATGCTGAGCGAGGATCTTTCTTCCCTCATACAGCGAGGTTACGCCTGTCTTGTCATGGCGGGGACGGAAAAGGCCGGTGCCGCGCTTGCTGCCGATTTGCGGAAGGCGGGTATTCCGGCGGATTATACAAACGATCCGAAGAACGTCATCTTGAAAAAGGTACAGGTCACGCAGTCGTGTATCAGCGGCGGGATGGAGTATCCCACGGAGAAACTGGCGGTGATTTCGCATGTGGGGATGCATACGGCGGCGCGGCGGGTCCCGAAGAAGAAAAAGAAGGAGGAAATCCGCAGCCTGTCCGACCTCAGCGTAGGGGACTATGTGGTTCATGTCTCCCATGGCATCGGCGTTTTCAGTGGCATTCGCAAGATGGAGGTCGGTGGCGTGCTGAAGGACTACCTTCAGATCCGCTACGCAGGCACCGACGTGCTGTACGTCCCGGTGACACAGCTTGACCTGGTGTCGAAGTACATCGGCCCCAAGGAAGACAGCGGCGTTAAACTCAATAAGCTCAACTCTACCGAGTGGAACAAAACCCGTTCCCGCGTCAAGAGCGCCGTCAAGGAGATGGCCAAGGAGCTGATTGCGCTGTACGCCAAGCGGATGCAGGTCAAAGGGCACGCTTTCCCCCCCGACAACGACTGGCAGCAGCAGTTCGAGGAGCATTTTCCCTATCAGGAGACCGACGATCAGCTTAGATGCATCGATGAGATCAAGGCCGACATGCAGCGTACCGCGCCGATGGATCGCCTGCTCTGCGGCGACGTCGGCTTCGGTAAGACGGAGGTTGCGCTGCGTGCGGCTTTCAAAGCAATCCTGGACGGAAAGCAGGTAGCGATCCTTGTGCCGACGACAGTGCTGGCCTGGCAGCATTACCAGACCATCCTCAAGCGGATGGAGCCCTTTCCCGTTAAGGCGGAGCTTCTGTCCCGTTTCCGCAGCCAAAAGCAGCAGGGCGAGATCGTCAAGCAGCTGAGGCGCGGCGAGGTGGACATCGTCGTCGGGACGCACAGGCTGGTGCAAAAGGACATCTCGTTCAGGGATCTGGGACTCGTCATCATCGACGAGGAGCAGCGCTTCGGCGTCGCGCATAAGGAGAAACTCAAGGAACTGTACCCTGGCGTTGATGTGCTGACGCTGTCGGCGACGCCCATCCCGCGGACGCTCAACATGGCAATGAGCGGCATCCGCGACATGTCTACCATCGAGGAAGCACCGCAGGATCGCCATCCGGTGCAGACTTACGTCATCGAATACGACCTAGGTGTCCTCGCGGAGGCGATCCGGAAGGAACTGCGGCGCGGCGGGCAGGTCTATTACGTCCACAACCGCATCGATACCATCGATCTGTGCGCCGCCAAGCTGCGGGAAGCGGTGCCGGATCTGCGGGTGGGCATCGCCCACGGACGGATGGACGAGGCGGAGGTCTCCCGCGTCTGGAAGCAACTGATCGAGCATGAGATCGACATCCTGGTCTGTACGACCCTGATTGAAACCGGCGTCGACGTGCCCAACTGCAACACGTTGATTATCGAAAACGCGGACAATATGGGATTGTCCCAGCTATACCAGCTGCGTGGACGGGTTGGGCGTTCCAGCCGCCGTGCGTTTGCCTATTTTACCTTCCAACGGGGCAAAGCGATGAGTGAGGTCGCCTCCAAGCGGCTTAACGCGATCCGGGAGTTTACTCAGTTCGGTTCCGGTTTCCGGATTGCGTTGCGGGACCTGGAAATCCGGGGTGCGGGCAACATCCTGGGCGCCCGCCAGCATGGGCATATGGAGGCGGTAGGGTACGAGATGTATCTGCGGCTTTTATCCGACGCGATCGCGGAACAGAAAGGCGAAGCGCCCGAGGCGGCATCACGCGAATGTCTGGTCGACGTGCAGATCGAGGCGCATATCCCTGAAAACTATATCGAGAATCTAGCACAGCGTATCGAGGTGTATAAGAAAATCGCCAGCATCAAAACCGACGAGGATAGCTATGACGTCGTTGACGAGCTGATTGACCGATTCGGTGAGCCTCCGAAGGCGGTAGGAGGCTTGATTGACGTCGCGCTGCTGCGGAACAAGGCGGCGCAGCTCGGAGTGAGCGAAATCATCCAGCGGCAGGAGTTTTTGCTGTTCTACGTCGAGCATATCGACATGCAGCTGGTGGCACGGGTGTCTGCTGCGCTGGGCGGGCGAGTGCTTTTGTCGGCCACGGATAAGCCTTACCTGAGCTTGAAGATGGGGCCCCGTCAGGACGCGATCGACGCGATGCGGGAATTCCTTGATGCGGCAGCGCTGTCAGAGGAGTCTCAACAGCAGGCAGGAACGTCGCGGAAACAGTCATCATAAAAATAACAGACGGCTGCTGCTCGTCTTGGGTAAATCGTGAATGCGAGATACCCGGGACGAGTGTAGCCGCTTTTTCTGGGTAAAAAGATGGCAGAAAGTCCAACCTTTTCTTCATCCCGGTGTCTGAATAGATGTCAAGCGCTTTACGACGAAAGAAACGAACGGGGGCAAGGGGGGATTCCTATTGAACTGTGAAGACGCGGGAAAAAAGGTCAGCCATTATCTGAAGTCATTTTATGGATTTGCTTTGAAACGGACGACCTCTTTACAGGATGCGGAGGATTTGACGCAGGAGATCGCGCTGCGCTTCTACCGCGCCTTGTTGGCGGATCGGAAAATCGATCAAATAGACGCTTTTTTTGTTCCATACGGACGGTTGGTTTCTGCTCAATTGTGCCAAGGAACTGACGGCCTGCGAAAAACTTAAGCCAGTTGAAGAGGCGCAGAAGAAGTCTTTGACGACCATGATACTGCAGTAGCATTAACACACAGCAGCCCGTCGCTTGCCGACGGGCTGCTGTTTTCTACGGTATCGGTTAAGCCGTTATTCTTTCCAGCACAAAGACATCAAAGTGGATTTCGGTATCCAGGCTATCCAGCGCAGCAAGACGCGCCGCTCCGTCGGCTGGGCTTTTCCAGTAGTAGGGTGTCATCTGGAACAGCGCTCGGATGTCATCGCCCGGCTGTACCGTGACGGTGTCGTATACCGTCTCTTTGCGTAGTGTGCGGAACCCATCGAAGGCAAAGTCCTTGACGTCGTTTTCGTACGGGTGATCATATACGATCTGCTTGAGTCCGAACAGGTGTCGCACCGACGGGACGGCAAGGATGAGGCGTCCGCCGGGGTGCAGGACACGGGCGAACTCCTTTTCGGCAATGGGGGAACAGATGCTGACGATAGCGTCCGCGCCGCCGTCCGGGACAGGCAGATCGAAAATGCTGGCGACGGCGTAGCCCACGTCAGGACTGTGCCGGGCGGCGTATCGAAGCGCGCGCTTGGCCAGGTCAACGCCGAGTACCGCATGGGGGCGTCCCTGTGCGGCAAGGTGCTTCGCCAGCCGGGAGGTGTAGTAGCCCTCGCAGCAGCCCGCATCGATAACACGCAGGGGCGCATCGGCGCCGCCGGCAGACAGCGTCTCCATGACTAATCGGTTGATACAGTCGCTCAGGGTGAGGTAGTAGTCCTTTTCCAAAAACAGCCGGCGCGCGGCGACCATCCCGTCGTCGTCGCCAGGATGGGCCGACTTTTTTCCACTGGACAGAAGCAGGTTGACGTATCCCTGTGCAGCGATGTCGAAGCTGTGCCCCTTCTTGCAGCGTAGAGCCTGTACCTCCTGTGTGAGAGCGCGTCCACAGACCGGACAGGCAAGCGGGAAGGATATCATGATATTCCCTCCTGACAGGTCAAATCCCAGTTAATGGGCGACTGCCCTTCACGCCGTAGAATCTCGTTTATTTTGGCAAAGTGACCGCAGCCGAAGAAGCCGTAGTGAGCGGAAAGAGGGCTAGGGTGCGGCGCGGTCAAAACGTGGTGGATAGGATTGGTGATCAGGGTGCGTTTTTGCTTGGCGTTGCCGCCCCAGAGGACAAAAATAACCGGCGTCTCCCGTGTGTTGAGCAGCTCAATCACCCGGTCGGTAAAGGTTTCCCAACCCTTGCCGCGGTGGGAATTGGCTTGTCCCGCCCGGACGGTCAGTACGGTGTTGAGCAGAAGTATGCCCTGCCGCGCCCATGGCGTCAGGTTGCCGTTTTGCGGGATAGGGACGCCTAGTTCGTTTTGCAACTCCTGAAAAATATTGACCAGCGAAGGCGGCGGCGCAATACCGTCCCGGACCGAAAAAGCAAGACCGTGCGCCTGTCCCGGACCGTGATACGGATCCTGACCGAGCAGGAGTACCCGTGTGTCCCGGTAAGCCGTCAGCTTTAGTGCGTTAAAAATGTCGAACATGTTGGGGTAAACGGTACGGGAACGGTATTCCTCCTTAAGAAACCGGCGCAGAGCGAGGTAGTATTCCTGATGGAATTCGTCCTGTAACAGCGTATCCCAGTCGTTTTCAAATGTAACCATATCCATTCCTTTCCTCAATTTCCACATCAGAGTGTCTTTTCCAAAAGAGATTGACATGCCCAGGAAAATACCTTGACAACAACGTGATCAACTAATGTGAAGCGGAGTACCTGGAGTGGAAGCAAGCTGATTTTGTTGAGAAGGATTTCCTGTGCTTTTGTCAACCGGACCTGGGGGGAGACCAAATATCCTCAATCATGAGATGACAGGTAGGGGGATATACCAAGGCCGGTGTTCTACCGATAGGCTTTTATATTATTATACCATATCGCTCTTTTCTAGAAAAGGGAGTCCTCGGCTTCACAAGCAGTTGTGGCACGCTGGTCGGATTGCACGGGCGGTTACTGTGTATATTCCATATGGCAATCAGTGTGAACGTTTTCGCACTATACTTGTCCGATCCATTTATATAACGGTAGATTTCAACTGCGTTCGACGGATTTTCTCACAAGAAACCCGTAATATCGATTGAAATCCTGCTGCCCATGTGGAAAATTGGAATGGTATTTCACAAAAACAACACAAAATTATGTTATCATTCAATCATACCAAAGTAAAATAGAACCGCTATAGGAAAAGGGGTCTTAGATATGGAAAGAATTCTTTTTGCAGAGGACGAGCAGCGGCTGCGTTCCCTGGTTACCGATTACCTGAAAAAGGATGGCTACGAGGTCGTGGAAGCAAGCGATGGAGAAATGGCGTACGAAGCCTTTCAGTTGCAAGATTTTTCGCTGCTTATTCTCGACATCATGATGCCGAAAATGGATGGATTAGAGGTCTGTCGGCGTGTACGTGAGCAAAGCGATGTGCCCATCATTATGTTGACAGCCCGGAATACGGAGTTTGACGAATTGTCTGGGTTCCGGTACGGCGCGGATGAGTACATCTCTAAGCCGTTCAGCACAGCAATTTTGCTCACACGGGTGAAGAACCTGCTCAAGCGTTCCGGGCAAATGCGTGCACGGGACATCACCATCGGCGAAATGCGGATCCTATCGCGGGAGCATGAGGTGTACGTAGGTAGTAAAAAAATTACCCTGACGCCAAAGGAGTTTGATCTGCTCAGCTATCTGGCTGCCAACAAGGGCATTACTTTGTCGCGGGAGCAAATTCTTGATATGGTGTGGGGACAGGACTACTACGGGGACGATCGTACCGTGGATACGCATATCAAGTGCTTGCGCGCCAAGCTTGGCAGCTTTGGCAGCATGATCATGACTGTGCGTAAGTATGGCTATAAGCTGGAAGCGGGAGATAACGACTGATGAAAGGTCCGGGCCTAGTCGAACGTGCGGAGAATCGGCTGAGTGCAATGAGCATCAAGAACAAGCTGTTTTTTCTCATTGCAGCGGTTCTAGTTTTTAATATGTTGTTTATTCTGCTGTTCGGCAACATTTTTATGCGCTCCTATTATGTTAGCAGCAAAAAGGAGGATCTACTCGATTACGCGAAAATATTGTTGTCCCAGCAGGATATCACAGCTTTCCGTTCCGCTGCTGCGGAAGCGGAAAGCCGCAATATTGCGATTAACTTGGTCCACTGGGACGGGCTGGATCCGGAGGTGTTATATGAGACGACGCGGCAGGTGGGGCAGCTTTCCGTCGAGGAATGGTATCGGGAAGCGCTGCGGACAGGCATCCTTAGCGTCCTAAACCAGAACCCCGGAAAAGGGGTCATCCGTGACACAAACAGCCACGCACTGGAATTGTATGCCTTGATGGGGGACGATACCTACCTGTTTATGTCAACGCCAACGGCGAATATTTATGAGTCTTCGCAGCTGGCGGTCAATTTTATGCTGTATGCGTCGGCGGTTACATTGATTTTGGCCATGATAGCAGCCTATTTTATGTCGACACGGATTACTCGTCCGATCCGGCAAATTGATGTCGTAGCACAGAATATCGCAGATTTGGATTTTTCCAAGCGATGTGAAGTGACCAGTAAGGACGAACTAGGTAAGCTGGCGCATAATATCAATACAATGGCGCAGCGTTTGCAGGAGAGCATTGAATATTTACAGCAGCGCAACGAACTTTTAATGCGGGATTTGAAACGTGAAGAGGAAACCAACCGGCTGCGAAGAGAGTTTATCGCCAATGTCTCGCATGATTTTAAAACGCCGCTGGCTTTGATTACGGCGTACGCCGAGGCCGTGCAGGATACTGCTGCACAAGAAGAGGAAAATCAGAAAGCCGGTGAGTCTATTCGGGAACAATGTGAAATTATCACCGAGCAGGCGGGCAAGATGAGTATGCTCATCACCCAGCTGCTGAACCTTTCGCAGCTGGAGAGCGGCATGATAGAGCTGGATGAGACGATTTTCTGTATCAATGAAGCTGTCTTTCAGGTGTTGCATCAGTGTCGGATTCTGATGGAAAATCGCGGAATTACCTGTGACTTTCAGTATGATGACGAGTTTATCGTGCAAGGGGATTACAATCGGATTTTGCAGGTCATTACGAATCTTGTCGAGAATGCGATCAAATATTCCGAGGATCATTCTCAAATGCGTATTACGATTGATACCCGGCCGTCAGAAGATCCGTCGTCTCCCAGTCATGTGCGAGTTCGGGTTTTCAACCGGTGTCCCCCCATCGAAAATGAGGTTTTGGAGCATTTGTTCGACAGTTTTTATAAACGTGACAAATCACGCGGCTTAGAAAGTAAAAGCTACGGTTTAGGGTTAGCGATTGTAAAAAGCATCATTGAGCTTCATAAGACCGCATATGGCGTGCGGAACGTGGAGGATGGAGTGGAATTCTGGTTTGAGCTTATCTGTCCGGACACAGCGGAAAATGAACCGTCCGACGATGAATAAACAAAACCGCGGAACACCATTTGGTATTCCGCGGTTTTATATTTGTAAAGTTGAACGTGCAATCAAAGACAGAAAAGCCTTTTTTCAACATTACATCCCTTTGGACTGTGCGACTTGGTGAAAAATGTTGATGATTTTGTCTTCCTGCGGTTCTTCACCCCCAGCGGCCTTCCAGCCGGCCAAATATGCGGCTCGCACCAGCAGAAAAATAGCGTTGTCGGCATTGTCATAGACCTTATTCTCCAAAAAACTGCTGAATGTTTTCTCAAAGTCCAACATTAAAATCACCTTCTATTTCATAAAGTACTGTAATTATACATTATATGGGAAAAATAGTCAATGAAAAACCTGTGTCGACACCATTCTTAATGTCCCAAATTTTCCACCAAAAACTACCTTTTTTTCTATAAAGCTAGATAGAAATACAGATAAAATCGTCAGATTTTGGCGTTATAAGCGAAAGATGTCGAATTCTATCAAAAAAGGTATCACGATTTTTGCCGTGATACCTTTTATATTTCCACTTTTCCACACGATGACTTTACTGCAGTGCAAAAATTCCACCGCCTAAGACACGGTCCTCCTGATAAAAAACTGCCGACTGTCCAGGCGCCACTGCTTTCTGAGGCTGATGAAAAATAATTTTTAAACAGTCGTCTGAAATTCGTTCGATTCGCGCGTCGGAATACTGCGAACGAGAACGGGTTTTCACAGAAATACCCTCTAAGGGGAAGGAAATCTGATCGGCCGGTAGGAGAATGTTGAAATTTCGTACCAGTGCGTCTGATATATATAGCTGTGTTTCTTTGCCTAGTACGACTGTGTTATCCTGTGGGCGGACCGCCAGAACGTAAGCAGGTTCCCCCAAGCTGATGCCCAGTCCTTTTCGCTGGCCCACCGTATAATGCCAAATTCCTTGATGTGTACCAAGGATATTTCCGTGTACGTCCACAAAATTTCCGGGCGGCGCACTCAGACCCGTATAGGAGTGGAGGAAAGCCCCGTAGCCGTTACGGTCGATGAAGCAGATATCTTGACTATCCCGTTTGCTGTGGACGGGCAGAGCGTTCTGCTGTGCGATTTCCCGAACCTGCGGCTTGGTGTAGCCGCCCAGCGGGAAGAGGGTGCGGGCTAGCGCATCATAGCGGATGGCGTATAGAAAATAGGACTGGTCCTTCTGGACATCAACGGCGCGGACAAGACGATGTATACCATCTTCCAGCCGTATTTGGGCATAGTGTCCTGTTGCGATATAGTCAAAGCCCATTTCCATCGCTTTGCCGAAAAAGATACCGAATTTTATCTGGCGGTTACAGACCACGCATGGATTGGGTGTCAGCCCATTTTGATAGCAGCGAACGAAATCCTCCACAACAATCTCCTGGAAGGGACGCTCAAAATAAAAGACGTTATGAGGGATTCCCAGCTGGACACAAACTTTCTTTGCATCTTGGACAGCGTCATCCAAAGTATGATGCAGGTCGCTGGGCGGCCATAGACAAAAAGTCGCGCCATGAACGTCATAGCCTTGCTGCTGCAGTAGCAAAGCCGCAACGGAGCTATCAACGCCTCCGCTCATCGCGAGCAATACTTTTTTTCCCATGGTCAAACGTTTGACTCCTTTGCATCGAATAACCCGGCGGATAAATAACGTTGTCCCGTGTCAGGGAGAATCACAGCAATGGTCTTTCCCGCGTAGTTGTCCTGTGCGGCCACTTCAAGCGCCGCCCGGACGGCAGCACCGGAGGAGATGCCAGCGAGCACACCTTCCTTTTTAGCTAGTGCCTGCGCGCAGGCGTAGGCATCTTCGTCAGTAACGGTAACGACACGATCGATCAGTGATACATCCAGAAGTTTGGGGACGAAACCCGCGCCGATTCCCTGTATCTTATGTTTTCCGGGGGCTTTGCCGGACAATACGGCAGAAGAGGCGGGCTCCACAGCGATAATTTCTGTTGAGGGTCGATGCGCTTTTAGAACACGCCCTGTTCCGGTCAGCGTACCCCCCGTACCGACGGCGCTAACCAGGACGTCAATTTGCCCGTCTGTGTCGCGTAGGAGCTCTTGAGCCGTTGTTTCGCTGTGCGCTTGGGCGTTGGCAGGATTCTCAAATTGTTGCGGGATGAAAGAGCCCGGTGTGGCGGCGGCGATTTCCTGAGCCTTTTCAATCGAGCCGCTCATACCGCGGGATCCAGCCGTCAAAACAATCTCGGCACCTAGGGCCGCGAGCAATTGTCGACGCTCCACGCTCATTGTTTCCGGCATCGTGAGGATCAGGCGGTAACCCTTGAGCGCGCAAATGTAAGCAAGCCCAATTCCGGTATTGCCGCTGGTCGGTTCAATGACCGTCGCACCGGGTGAAAGAATGCCGCGTTTTTCCGCATCCTCAATCATGTATAGTGCCGCACGGTCTTTGATAGAGCCGAGTGGATTCAAGTATTCAAGTTTAGCTAGCACCTGTGCCTGTGCGCCGTAAGCTTTCATCATAAGATTCAGGCGCAGAAGGGGGGTATTGCCAATGAGCTGGGGGAGGGAATCATAGATTTTCATTCAAACCACACTTTCTTACAGTATTGTATTTCGCATAACAGCTTATTTTATTAGACAGACTACAGGAAAAAGAATCGCCCGTATGGCGTGAGTAGAAGGAAAAAAATCGGCCGCGTCCAAGCGAGGGACGCGGCCGGACGAAACTCCGCACCTTATGCGTTGTCTTCGATGTACTTGACGATATCGCCAACCGTCTTAATCCCCTCAACCTGATCGTCCGGGATTTCAACGTCAAACTCCTCTTCCAGAGACATGACCAAGTCGACCAGATCCAAGGAATCCGCGCCAAGATCATCCGTCAAAGAAGCCTCGCTTGTTACTTTATCCTCATCAACATCAAGTTGATCAACTAAGATCTTCTTTACCTTTTCAAATACCATAGGGATACCTCCTAAAAATTTTATATAAAGCGTCATACGTCGCTTTAAAGACATCGGATTAACGACCGGGTTCCAAGAACTCCCCGATTTTCCTGAACTTATCATAGCGTGTTTTCAGCAAACTGTCAATATCTATCTCATGCAAATTTTTTAATGTGTCATGGATATAATTCGTAATATTTTCTGCCGTCAACTGGGGGCTGATATGTGCGCCACCCGGAGGTTCGGCAATGATACCGTCACAGACACCAAGCGAAAGCAAATCCTCAGCGGTAATTTTCATAATATTGGTCGCCTCTTTTTCACGTGAGGCGTCCTTCCAAAGGATACTCGCACATCCACGGGGGGAAATGACAGAGTACAAAGCATTTTCTAACATAGCAAGGTTATCACAGACGCCAAGCGCCAGCGCTCCACCGCTGCCACCTTCTCCCAACACAATGGAAATCACAGGCGTGCGCAGTAAGGAAAATTCCATCAGGTTACGTGCAATGGCCTCGCCCTGTCCGCGTTTTTCCGCATCAATGCCGCAAAAAGCGCCCGGGGTATCGATAAAACAGATGACAGGACGATGGAATTTTTCCGCCTGGTGGGCAAGACGGAGAGCCTTCCGGTAACCTTCCGGATGGGGCATAGAAAAATTCGAACGCTTGTTCTCCTCCAGATTATGCCCTTTTACCTGTGCGATAATCGTTACCGGCATGTCTTCAAATGTCGCAATTCCGCCCAGGATTGCCAAGTCGTCTCCAAACAGTCGATCGCCATGCATTTCGATAAAGTTTTCAAAGATCATCGGCAGGTAGTCACTGATGGTGGGGCGGTTCTTGTTCCGGATAATCTCCAGCCGTTCATAGGGCGTATATCGATTCATCAACAAACCTTCCTTTTCTCTCTATGTACCGGCTCATGATTGCTGGTGCAGCTTAAGGATACGTGACAGCGTTCTGCGCATCCGGGAGCGTTCTACAATCATATCGACGAAGCCGTGCTCCAGCATAAATTCGGCTGACTGGAAATCATCCGGCAGCCTCTGACGGATGGTGTCCTCGATGACACGGCGTCCAGCAAAACCGATCAGTACTTTGGGCTCGGCAATGATAACATCCCCCAGAGAAGCAAAGGAAGCCATCACGCCACCCGTTGTCGGGTCGGTCATGACAGCGATGTACAAAAGGCCCGCCTGGGAGTGCCGTGCTACGGCGGCAGACGTCTTGGCCATCTGCATCAGAGAAAGGATCCCTTCCTGCATCCGTGCGCCACCAGACGCGGTGAACATCACAACAGGCAGCTGTTTTTCGGTGGCATATTCAAAAGCACGGGTAATTTTTTCGCCCACAACGCTGCCCATCGACGCCATCATAAAACGGGAGTCCATCACGCCAATAACGCAGCGTGTCCCGCGTATCGTACACTCGCCAGTAAGGATAGCGTCCCGCAAGCCGGTCTGAGCGCGCAGAGATGAGAGCTTTTCACTATAGCCAGGAAAACTGATAGGGTTCACACTGTCCATCTCGGCATCCATCTCAACAAACGACCCTTTATCAATCGTCAGTTTCAGACGTTCTTGTGCCGAAATCCGTGCGTGGTAACCGCAGGAAGGACAGATTTTCTGGTTATTCTCAAAGTCCTCCATGAAAATGACGCTCGAACAGCGAGGACACTTGAAAAGCAGATCGGACGGGATCGAAACTTTCGATTTGCCATTGCCCTTGTCCTCGTCGTTAAATCGTGTTTTGACAGCCTTTAACAGATCCTCCAACAAACATATCGTCCTCCTTTCGTGTCAGAAATCAAGATCAGTTTGTAAAATCTTTTCGTCCGAGGAATCCGATATCGAAGTTTCCGTTTTCGAAATCTTCGTCCTTGAGCAGATTGAACTGATAGTCGATGTTGGTATCCACACCGTCAACGAGAAACTCCGCCAGCGCCCAGCGCATTTTTCGAATGGCCTGGACACGCGTGTCTGCATGGACGATAAGCTTAGCGATCATCGAATCATAGTAAGGAGAGATGACGTATCCTTGGTAGACAGCGCTGTCGATACGGACACCGGGTCCGCCGGGCATATGAAGCCCCGTAATCTGCCCCGGTGAGGGACGGAATCCAAGTTTGGGGTTTTCCGCATTAATTCTACACTCAATGGCATGCCCTGTCAAGTGGATGTCCTCCTGGCGCAGCCATAAGCGCTCACCGCTGGCTATTTTCAGCTGTGCGGCAACCAAGTCGATCCCGGTTACGTATTCTGTCACCGGATGCTCGACCTGTATACGGGTGTTCATCTCCATGAAGTAAAAATGATGGTCAGCATCCACTAGAAATTCGACAGTACCCGCGTTACAATAATCGCAGGCATTCGCAGCCTTGATGGCCGCTTCGCCCATCTGTGCCCGAAGCTCCGGCGTCATGATAGGGCTGGGGGACTCTTCCAGCACCTTCTGGTTACGCCTTTGCAGAGAACAATCGCGTTCACCTAAGTGAACGACATTGCCGTATTTGTCCGCAAGGATTTGGATTTCGATATGGCGGGGGTTTTTGATGAATTTTTCGATATAAACGCCGTCGTCGCCAAAGAAGGACAGCGCCTCCTGTTTGGCCGCTGTCATAGCGTTTTCCAGAGCGTCAAGGCTTTCCACCATCCGGATGCCGCGACCTCCGCCTCCCGCACTGGCTTTCACCATGATCGGATAACCAATCTCGTCGGCGATCGCCTTGGCCTCTTCGAAAGTACGGACAACGCCGTCCGATCCGGGAATGACCGGGACGCCTGCAGCTCGCATCGTTTGCTTGGCGTGCGCTTTATCCCCCATCAAATCGATGGAAGCCGGATCCGGGCCGATGAAGGTGACACCACAACGCTGGCACATCCGGGCAAAGGAGGCGTTTTCAGATAAAAAGCCAAAGCCGGGATGTACGGCCTCGGCACCTGTCAATTCACAGGCAGCCAAAATTGCCTTGACGTTGAGATAACTGTCCTTGGAAGCGGCAGGGCCGATACAGATCGCCTCATCGGCAATTTGCGCGTGAAGCGCACCGCGATCCGCTTCGGAGAACACTGCAACGCAGCGCACGCCAAGTTCACGGCAGGCGCGGATGATACGTACCGCGATTTCGCCGCGGTTGGCAATCAAAACCTTGTTAAACATTACTCAGTTTGCACCCTTCTGAAGAATTAACCAATGGCAAAGGAAAGCTCGCAGGTGACCGCTTTTTCTCCATCCACATAAGCGGTCGCCTTACCAATGCCGATCGGTCTCTTGACCTTGATCATCTCAATTTCAAGCGTCAAGGTCTCGCCGGGGAGCACTTTTCTGCGGAAACGCGCTTTGTCGATCCCGGTGAAGAAAGCGATTTTTCCTTTGTTTTCGGGGAGGGACAGGGAACAGACGGCGCCGGCCTGCGCTAGCATCTCAATTGTCAGCACACCGGGCTGGACCGGCGCGCCGGGAAAATGTCCCTGAAACCAGGTTTCTTCTGGGCGGAGATACTTCTTTGCAACACACCGCACGCCAGGCTCCAGCTCCTCGACTTCGTCGATGAGCAGGAAAGGATCGCGGTGCGGGATAATTTCCTTAATTTGTTCTTTGTTTAAAAGAGGCATAGGAAGGATCCATCCTTTCGTTTCGTCAGGTGCTGCACAGCTGAACCAAACCAGATTGAATAGTTTTCTGCACAGACAAGCGGCTCGTTATTTGATCACCATGATCGGCTGCCCAAATTCCACGCCGGTTCCATTTTCGACGAGGATACGGTCGATTACGCCGTCAAATTCGCTCTGGATTTCGTTCATCAGCTTCATCGACTCGATAATAAACAGCACATCGCCCTTTTTGACCGATTGTCCGACGGTGACGAACGGAGGCTTACCGGGTGCGGGGGAGAGGTAAAAGGTTCCTACAATGGGGGACTTCATTACATTCCCTTCTGGCGCTGCTTCCGGTACGGCAGAAGCAGGCGCATCCGTTTGAGATGCTGCCTGTATCGGCGCAGATGTGCCGGAGGCGGGCAAGATAACGGGTGGAGCAGGGGGGAGTGGTTTCTTGGCTCTGATCACCAGCTTAAAGTCGCCCTTGCTCAGTTCAAGCTCTCCAAGCCCGGAAGAGGATACCTTATCGATCAAATCGTATATCGCTTGTATGTCTAAGGTAGTTTCGTTCATAACGTCCATCGCCTTTCTGATTTGTTTTGCTGGGTTTATCCCTCGTATTTTTTCAGGCAGATGGCGGCGTTCTGTCCGCCGAAGCCCAAGTTGTTGGACAGCGCAGCCCGGATGGGCGCTTGACGCGTCCCCTCGACGATATAGTCGAGGTCACATTCCGGATCGGGAGTTTGGTACCCCAGTGTGCGGTGCATGACGCCATTTTCCAGTGAAAGCGCTGTTACAATGGCCTCAACAGCGCCGGCAGCGCCGAGCAAATGCCCTATCATCGACTTGGTGGAGTTGATAGCCAGCTTGTAGGCATGGTCGCCGAACGCCTTTTTGATGGCGACGGTCTCGTAATGATCGTTGAGGGGAGTGGAGGTACCGTGCGCGTTGATGTAGTCGATATCCTCCATGGCAAGTCCACTTTCGGCGACAGCGAATTCCATCGCTTTGGCATCGCCGTCCCCATCCGGCGAAGGGCTGGTGATATGGTAGGCGTCGGCAGTAGCGCCGTAACCGACAATTTCAGCGTAGATATGCGCCCCACGTTTCTGAGCATGCTCCAGCTCCTCCAGGACAAGCATACCGCTTCCGTCCGACATGATAAAGCCCTTGCGTTCAGCGTCGAAGGGGATGGAGGCGCGGTCAGGATCGTCCGTACGCGCCAGTGCCGTCATGTTATTGAAGCCGGCCATAGAAAATTTTGTCAGCGAGGCTTCCGCACCACCCGCGAGGCAGGCGTCAAGGTAACCGTTCTTAATTTTATGAAACGCTTCCCCGATGGCATGAGTCCCCGATGCGCAAGCGGAAACAGGAGCAAAATTTGCGCCTTTAAAGCCAGTTTTCATAGCGACCAAACCAGCCGCCATATTGGAGATCATCATTGGGATAAGAAAGACCGATACCCGCGAGGCACCTTTTTGAAGGAACTTTTCATATTCGATTTCAAAGGTGCCTAACCCGCCTTTACCCGTACCAATGATGACACCGACACGGTAAGGATCGAGATCCTTCAATTGAGAGCCGCAGTCGGACAAAGCGTCAAGAGCTGCGTAAATGGCGTATTGTGCATAAAGGTCGGTGCGCTTTGCTTCCTTGCGGTCGATATATTTACCGGGATCGAAATCCCTCACCGGTCCGACCACCTTAGTTTCGATATCCGAAACATCGAACTGCGTACAAATTTCAAAGCCGTGGCGGCCTTCCAGAAGGTTGTTCCAAACCGTATTTTTATCATTTCCGATTGGCGTTACCATCCCCACGCCGGTGATGACAACTCTTTTCGTCTGTGATTTTGACATTTTAGTTACCATGCCTTTCCATATACGCCCGTATGGGGCGGCGAAATCGTAGCTGCCCTTATTATAACAGCATTCCACCGTCTACGACAAGTACCTGGCCGGTGATATAGGAAGCATCCTCCGAAGCGAGGAACGCGACGGCCGCCGCGATTTCCTCCGGCTTACCAAAGCGTTTGAGCGTAATCTGCCCCTCTGCGGCCTCTTTAACCTTGTCGTCGAGCGCCTGTGTCATCGGGGTTTCGATAAAACCAGGTGCGACGGCATTGACGGCGATACCGCGCCCGCCAAGCTCCTTTGCGGCAGTCAGCGTCATGCCGACGATGGCCGCCTTAGAGGCGGAATAGTTGAACTGTCCGGCGTTGCCATACAGCCCGGCGACAGAGGAGATGTTGACGATGCGTCCGCTACGCTGGCGCATCATAATTGGTGTGACGTGCCGCAGCATGTTGAAGACGCTTTTCTGGTTGACGTTTATCACCGCGTCATACTGCGCCTCGCTCATGCGAGCCAATAGGCCGTCGCGGTTGATACCGGCGTTGTTGACCAGCACGTCAATGGAACCAAAGCGATCCTTGACCACCTTGCACAGCGTCTCACAAGCGGCAAAATCGGAAACGTCGCAGGGAAAGCAGTCAACGTCGACACCGAAAGCGCGACATTCCTCCGCGACGGACTGCGCCTGTTCCAGCTGTGCCTCACCCAGATAGTTGATAGCGATTTGAAAACCGTCCTTCGCCAGACGGCGTGCGATGCAGGCGCCGATTCCTTGAGATGCGCCTGTGATCAATGCTGTTTTAGCCAATTTGAACACCTCTGATTTCTTCAAAATTGCGAAGCAGACGTTCGGCGTCGCCGACAATCTCTTCGATGATTTCCTTAACGGGGCAGATATTCTGAATGAGACCGGCGATTTGCCCTGCCATAAAGCTGCCGTCGGACAAGTTGCCGTCAATGACGGCTTTTCGCAGTGATCCGACCGTCAACTGCTCAAAAGCCGCAGGGTCAGCGTTCGCAAGCTCCATATCCAGGATAGCCCTTGTAAAGCGGTTTTTGATCTGCCTAACCGGATGCCCGGTCGAGCGGCCGGTAACGGCAGAGTCGGTATCCTTTGCTTGTAACACCATGTCTTTATAATTGGGATGGATCCGGCATTCCTCCGCGGCAAGGAACCGTGTCCCTACCTGGATGCCTTGAGCGCCCAGCATCAGCGACGCGGCGAAGCCACGTCCGTCGGCAATACCGCCCGCGGCAATGACGGGAATGGACACAGCGTCCGCTACCTGCGGCACGAGGCACATCGTTGTGATTTCACCGATGTGTCCGCCGGCCTCGCATCCTTCCGCAACGACAGCATCCGCCCCAGCGTGTTCCATACGCCTGGCCAGCGCGACAGAGGGAATCACAGGAATCACCTTGATACCTGCTTCCTTCCAAGCGGGAATATATTTACCAGGATTGCCTGCGCCCGTCGTCACGACCGGAACACCTTCGTCTATGACAAGCTGCGCCAGATCAGCGGCATTGTCGCTCATCAGCATGATGTTGACGCCGAAAGGCTTGTCCGTCAATTCCTTTGTACGGCGGATCTGTTCCCGTAGGTAGTCTATCGGTGCGGTAGCGCCGGCAATCAGGCCGAGGCCTCCCGCATTGGAGACAGCCGCTGCGAGCGTCGATTCAGCAATCCAAGCCATGCCGCCTTGGATTATGGGATGACGTATCCCAAGCAGCTGAGTCAAATTTGTTTTCATTCGAGCAGAATATCCTTTCGCAGAGAGTCTTGCGTTATGATAAATCACTGAAGTACAGCGGCGCTTTGGTTTTTCCTATCAGGGTTACCATTCAAAGATAGCCGCGCCGTAAATCAGCCCCGCGCCGAAACCAACAATCGCTACCTTGTCGCCGCGCTTGACGCGGCCGGATTGGGACATCTCATGCAGGCAAATGGGGATGCTTGCTGAGGAGGTATTGCCGTACTTGTCAATATTGACAAAAAATTTGTCCATCGGCACCTTCAGACGTGCGGCAGCAGTTTCTACAATACGAATATTAGCCTGATGCGGCACAAAAACATCGATGTCGTCGACAGAAATACCCAGCATCTCTGCGCATTTCTCCACCGCTTCCGGCATGACGCGGGTGGCGAACTTGTACACCTCACGCCCATCCATGTGGAGGCCGTGCCCTGTGGCGCCGGACCAGCCGTCGAGACTTTGCGCGTCTACATCATTACAGAAGGGATTGTGCGTTTGCAGTGCGCGAGCGAAAATTTTATCCGCCCCGGCACCGTCTGCACCGAGATGACAAGCGTAAACGCCTTCGCAGCGCTGGACAACGCAGGCTGCCGCTGCGTCTCCGAACAGAACGCAGGTGCTACGGTCCTCAAAATTCGTAATTTTGGAAAGGCTCTCACCGCTGACAATGAGTACGTTCTTCATGTCAGAAGTCGAGAGGTAGCGGTGCGCCATGTCCAGCGCATGGACGAAGCCAGCGCAGGCACAGTTGATATCGAAACAGCATGCGCGGACCGCGCCGAGCTCACGCTGTACCAGACAGGATGCCGACGGCGAGAAGTAGTCGGGCGTGACGCTGGTGAAGATAATCATGTCGATGTCGGCCGCGTCGATTCCGGCGTCGGAAACAGCGTCGCGTGCCGCATGAACGCCCATCTGCCAAGTGAGGATCCCGTCCGAAAAATGGCGCTGCCGAATGCCGGTACGGGTGGTAATCCACTCGTCGGATGTCTCTACAATCTTGGTAAATTCGTCGTTGCTGACAATAAACGGCGGGACGTACATGCCTGTGCCTGCGATGCGTACTGAATTCAATCTGATTCCTCCCAAGACATTGCCCATAAACGCACGTGAAAGCAAAGCGGCGCAGACTGCTTGCTTTCGTCGTGGAGGGTATGCTATAATAAAATTAAGCACCGCGCAATTTGTGCGGTTTTTCTGCCTAATTCAAAAAACCTTAATTATTATCATATTATGGAAGGGCAACGGTTGTCAATCTTTTTCTATAAACTTTTTTCAGGAGGACGTCGTAATGCGCAAGGTGATGTACCTGTTTTCAGGGCAAGGGAGTCAATATTTCGGGATGGGCGGCGAGCTTTGTCATATTTCGCCCTCGGCGCGAAATATCTATGAAGTCGGTTCCCAAATTGTCGGTTTTGATCTGGCGAAGGCTTCTTTTGAAGAGGAGGGGACAGATTTGTCCGCTACCTTGGTTTCTCAACCGGTGATTTTTGCTGCTTCGTTGGCGGCTTTTGTCTGCATGCAGGAACAGGGGATGACAATGCAGGGTGTCGCGGGGCATTCGCTGGGCGAGTATGCTGCGATGGTTGCGAGCGGGATGCTTAGTTTAGAGGACGGATTCCGGGTTATCCGTGCTCGTGCTGCTGCAATGCAAAAGGCAGCTGAACAGTCCGATGGAGCGATGTGCGCTGTCATGGGATGCGATGTGGATGTAATCGATCGTATCTGCGCGGATACGGACGGTTATGTCGTCCCAGTCAATTACAACTCGCCTGCGCAGACGGTGATTGCCGGTGAGCGGCTTGCGCTGCGGCAGGCAGTCACAGCGTTTGAGAAGCAGGGAATTCGTTGTATCCCGCTGGCTGTGCAGGCGGCGTTCCATTCTAAGTTAATGGAAGGTGCCGCAAAGGAATTTTATCAGGCGATGAAACAGGTTGACTTCCACGCGCCGCAGACGGCGTTTTATTCCAACCTGACAGGCGGGGAACTCACAGACTTCTCCGATATGCCTGCCTATCTGGCGCGTCATCTTGTATCGCCGGTACGTTTTGTTGAGGAGCTGCAGCACGCTCAGTCGGATGGCTACGACACCTTTATAGAACTTGGGCCGAACAAGGTATTGACTGGATTGGTGCGCAAGACACTCAAAGGGGTCGAATATGCCAACGTTGAGAACCAAAAGACGTTGGAAAAAGCTCTTGCGCTTCTACGGGCGTAAGATATGTTTCCTATAATAATACAAAGGACGCTGCTTTTTGTGCAGACGCAGTAAGGAAGGGTTCCGCCGTCGCGTGGACCGATGATAGGGTGTCAGACATGAACAATCGTCAATTTGCAGTTATCGGCTATCCGTTGGGACATACGATGTCGCCGCCAATCCATCGCCGCCTGTTCGAGATGTCCGGACGGGAAGCAAGCTATACTGTAGAGGAGATTCAACCGGACGTCTTCGATGTCCGGTTGACACAGCTGAAGAAAGAACTGGACGGATTTAATATTACGATTCCGCATAAGCTGCGGGTGATGGCGCAGATGGATGTACTGGATGAAACAGCACAGCGTTACGGAGCGGTCAACTGTGCCTCCTGGTGCGACGGGGTCTGGACAGGGTATAACACAGATGTGGTGGGTTTTACTCGCGCGGTCGAGTCAATGGGCGCGTCGCTGTCGTCCAGGGTGCTGCTGCTTGGATGCGGTGGCGCAGGTCGGATGATGGCCATCGAGACGGCGTTGCGTGGCGGGGCGCTTACCATTGCCACCCGGGAAAAGGACGCCCCGCGGGTTCAGGCATGTCTGGAGGATATCCGGCGTCTATCCCCGGGCGCGCAGGTGGATACAGTATTGCTGGACGCTGTGGAGGGCTCGTATGATTTGATCCTGAACGCGACGCCGGCGGGGATGTATCCACATACGAGCGATGCGCCTATCGGTGAGGAAACAGTCAGGCGGGGAAAGTACCTGTTTGACGCAGTGTACAACCCGTCGCAGACGCGTCTGATGCAGATGGCGGAAAAAAATGGCCTGACGGTGCTGGGTGGGATGTCGATGCTGGTATGGCAGGCGGTTGCCGCGCATGAAATCTGGGACGGTGCGTCTTATGAACCAGGTGACATTGCCGCTGTGGTGGACGAAATGCAGGTACTGCTGGATCGGACGTCATTGGAATGAGAGGGCAGGGGAAAATGGAAAAACGAATTTACCTGTGCGGCTTTATGGGTAGCGGGAAAACCACCGTGGGAGAAGTGCTGGCCAAAAAAATCGGGTATCCATTCGTCGATCTGGACGTGTATATCGAACAGGCTGAAGGGCGAAGCATACCGGACATCTTCGCACAGGATGGAGAGGCGTACTTTCGTACGCAAGAAGCTCGTTACCTGCGTGAGATGCCTGTCTGCGGTGGTGCCGTTGTTTCGACCGGAGGTGGTACGCTGCTTAGGGAAGAAAACGCCGCTTTTGCCCAAGAGTCGGGCGTCGTGGTTTTTCTTGACGTTCCTTTCGACGTTTGCTGGTCCCGGATTTATACAGGACGGGTAGAGGATCGTCCGCTTGCCGCTGCGCGGACTCGGGAGGAATTGAAACTCCTGTATGAGAAGCGGCGAGACGTCTATTTGCAGGCCGCCCGTGTTGTCGTAGATGGAAACGATACGCCTTACCGCGTTGCCGATCGTATTTGTGATCGGTTTCTTGTATAGAGTTGTATAGATTGTACAATGTGCATGGATTTCTAGGAGAAAAATTCTACATCAACAAAAATCAAAAAAACTTGCAATCCCGGCCGGAATATAGTACTATAATGAAGTATGACTGCACAGGCGCGCAATGCGTGCCAGATATGCGTTGAAGCGAAAGGTTGCTGCCTAGAGCAGGTAATTTTCGTGGAGTATGTCCGATTTAAAACCGGGCGAGACTAATATGCGTTCGTAGACTGCTTTTGACTCCCTGCTGCTTGCGAGAGTAGGGGACAAGCGCGTCGAAATGCCCGAAAGAACGTCAGTTTTTTCGGTTTTTTATATGTGTGAACGCGGAACACACGGAAGTGTGTGCACACTTAGTTTCCGTCCCCCATGAATCAAGCAGTGAATTTAAGGAGGCGAAACCAGTGGCAGTCAAGGAAAAAATCAGAATCAGACTGAAGGGCTATGAGCATGCGACCGTGGACGCTGCGGCGGCCAAGATCGTCGAAACGGCGAAGAGAACCGGCGCCAGGGTATCGGGACCGATTCCGCTCCCGACCGAGAAGGAAGTTGTGACGATTCTTCGCGCGGTGCACAAGTACAAGGATAGCCGCGAACAGTTTGAGATGAGAACCCACAAGAGACTGATCGACGTGCTCAGACCGTCCAAAAAGACGATCGAGGCGCTGGAAGGTCTGGAACTCCCTGCCGGTGTGGACATCGAAATTAAGCTTTAATTTCTGAAGAACTGATTTCGGTCCTTTTGCCGAGAGCGGGTTTTTCCTGTTCTACGGGCTGGCAGGTCATGTTGGCGCTTTTACGGTGTCAACCAATAACCTTAAGAGGAGGAAAATGAAGATGAAGACAGGTATCATCGGCAAAAAGGTCGGTATGACCCAGATTTTCGATGAGACGGGAAAAGTGATCCCTGTAACCGTTGTGGAAGCAGGCCCTTGTGTCATCGTCCAGAAGAAGACGGTAGAGAACGATGGCTATAGCGCGGTACAGGTTGGCTTCGGCGATCTGAAGGTCGAGCGCGCCAACAAACCCCAGAAGGGACACTTCGCGAAAGCGGATGTAGCGCTGAAAAAGACGCTGAAGGAGTTTCGGTTTGACGATGCGGAAAGCATGAACGTAGGCGACATTATTAAGGCTGACGTTTTTGCCGCGGGAGACATCATTGACGTAACTGGCACGAGCAAGGGTAAGGGCTACGCTGGTACGATTAAGCGTTACAACCATAGCCGCCTGAAAGAGACACATGGTACTGGACCGGTGCATCGCCATGCGGGTTCCATGGGTGCTAACTCTTCTCCTTCCCGTATTTTCAAGGGGAAGAAGCTGCCAGGACATCTGGGTGCAGAAACGGTTACCGTCCAGAACCTTGAGGTTGTCAAGGTGGACGCTGAAAACAATTTGATCGCAATCAAAGGCGCAGTTCCCGGACCGAAGGGTTCGATTGTTACCATTGTCAATGCGGTCAAGAAGGCTTAATGGAGGGAGGAAACAAAATGCCTAAGGTTTCAATATACGATATGGCTGGGAAACAGGTTTCCGAGACAGAACTTTCCGAGGCGGTTTTCGGCATCCAGCCTAATGTGCAGGTGATGCACGCTGCGGTCGTCAATTATCTGGCGAACCAGAGACAGGGTACACAGTCCACGCTGACCCGCAGCGAGGTCAGAGGCGGCGGTAAAAAGCCCTGGAGACAAAAGGGAACCGGTCATGCAAGACAGGGTTCCATTCGCGCTCCCCAGTGGACGCACGGCGGTATTGCTCTTGGTCCGAAGCCGAGAAGCTATACAATCGCTTTAAACAAAAAGGTCAGACGGCTGGCTATGAAGAGCGCTTTGTCCAGCAAGGTTCTGGATAACAATCTGGTTGTCCTCGACGAGCTGAAACTGGATACCTACCGTACCAAGACAGTGGTTGAAATGCTCAATGCGCTGGGCTGCGACAAGAAGACGCTGATTGTCCTCAATGGCGTTGACGACAAGGCCATCAAGAGTGCGCAGAACATTCCTGGCGTTAAGACCACCCAGGTAGGTACACTGAACGTTTATGACATCCTCAACTACGACAAGTTCGTCGTCGTGAAGGAAGCGGTTGCCAAGATTGAGGAGGTGTACGCGTAATGAAAGCGCCACAGGACATCATTCTCCGACCAATCATCACCGAGAACAGCATGATGGGAATTTCCGGCGGGAAATACACCTTCAAGGTTGCGCCGGATGCGAATAAGATTGAGATAGCTCAGGCTGTGGAAGCTCTGTTCCATGTTACGGTTACCAAAGTGAACACGATAAACTGCAAGGGAAGAGCCAAGAGAGTCGGGATGAACGCCGGCTATAAGTCTGATTGGAAAAAAGCTATCGTTACGGTCAAAGAAGGAGACAGCATCGAATTCTTTGAAAGTATGATGTAATCGGACTTGCCAAGGTCTGGTGTCGTATGGGACGGATTCCCGTCCCGCAAAACCGATTAAGGAGTGAAAACAGGAATGGCTATCAAAA
The DNA here is from genome assembly GCA_946498095.1 of uncultured Clostridia bacterium. Classification (GTDB taxonomy): domain Bacteria; phylum Bacillota; class Clostridia; order Oscillospirales; family Ruminococcaceae; genus CAMMMX01. The sequence goes on along the minus strand of CAMMMX010000001.1, from coordinate 48,510 downwards.
CCTATAAACCGACAACGCCGTCCCGTCGCCAGATGACGGTCACGGACTATTCACAGTTGTCCAAGGTTGCTCCTGAAAGAAGCCTGCTGGAATCCCTGAAAAAGAATTCGGGGCGCAACAGCTACGGAAGAATTACTGTTCGTCACAGAGGCGGCGGAGCAAGAAGAAAATACAGAATTATCGATTTTAAGAGAGACAAGGTCGGTATGAACGCGACTGTTATGACGCTGGAATACGATCCGAACCGTAGCGCGCACATTGCGCTGGTACAGTATGAGGACGGAGAGAAGCGTTATATCATCGCTCCGAACGGCCTGAAAGTCGGCGACGTTGTTCGTTCCGGCGCCGATGCAGATATCAAGCCGGGCAACGCCCTTCCGCTTGCGAATATCCCAGTTGGTACCTTTATTCATAACATCGAGCTTTATCCGGGCAAGGGTGCGCAGCTGGTCCGCAGCGCGGGCAACATGGCGCAGTTGATGGCAAAGGAGAACGGCTATGCGCTGGTTCGCCTTCCTTCCGGTGAGCTTCGTAATGTGACTGCCAGCTGCATCGCAACAGTTGGACAGGTAGGCAATATCGATCACGAGAATGTGAATATCGGTAAGGCTGGTAGAAAGCGTAACATGGGTTGGAGACCGACGGTTCGCGGTAGCGTTATGAACCCTTGCGACCATCCGCATGGCGGTGGTGAGGGCAAGAGCCCGATCGGCCGTCCCGGACCGGTTACCCCATGGGGTAAGCCCACCCTCGGCTATAAGACCCGTAAGAAGCATCATCGCTCCGATAAATTTATCGTCAGACGCAGAAACGGTAAGTAATGCTTGAAAGGAGGCAGATGAGGAATGGGTAGAAGTGTGAAAAAGGGACCGTACGTACAACCGGTTCTTTTGAAAAGAGTCATGGCAATGAACGAAGCCGGTGAGAAGAAGGTTCTGAAGACTTGGAGCCGCTCCTCCACGATTTTTCCGGATTTCGTTGGACATACATTCGCCGTGCATGATGGACGCAAGCACGTTCCGGTGTATGTTACCGAGGATATGGTAGGCCATAAGCTCGGCGAGTTTGCGCCGACCAGAACGTACAAGGGCCATGCTGGCTCTAAGACTACCAATAACGGAAAGAAATAGGCCGGAAGGAGGATTTTAAATGGAAGCTAGGGCTATCCTGAGATTTGCCCGTATCGCGCCCCGCAAGGTGCAGATTGTCCTGGACCTGATCCGGAACCAGCCGGCGGACGTTGCGATGGCAATTTTAAAGCATACACCGAAGGCAGCCAGTGAACCGCTGGAAAAGCTTCTTAAGTCGGCCATTGCTAACGCGGAGAATAACTACAGCATGGACAGGAATAACCTGTACGTTGCAGAGTGCTTCGTTAGCCCCGGACCTACGCTTAAAAGAATTATGCCGAGAGCACAAGGCAGCGCGAACCGTATCTTGAAGAGAACCTCCCATATCACGCTGGTTCTCAAAGAGAAGGAATAAGCTGAAAGAGGAGGTTAACTATGGGCCAGAAAGTAAATCCACACGGTTTACGTGTAGGCGTTATCAAAGATTGGGATTCCCGCTGGTTTGCCAATGACAACACTTTCGGCGATACGCTTGTTGAGGACTTTAAGGTCAGAAACTATATCAAGAAGAGCATTTATGCAGCCGGAGTGCCGCGTATTGAGATTGAACGTTACGCGGATAAGGTGCGAATCCATATCCACTGCGCGAAACCGGGGCTTGTTATTGGTCGCGGAGGCGCAGAGATCGAGAAGCTTCGCGCGAACATTCAGAAAATGATGGGAAAAACCGTGTTGCTGAACATTGTTGAAGTGAAGCAGCCGGATTTGAACGCTCAACTTGTTGCAGAGAGCATTGCATCTCAGCTGGAACGCCGTATCGCTTTCAGACGGGCGATGAAGATGGCAATCGGCAGAGCAATGAAGCTCGGTGCAAAGGGCATTAAGATTAGATGCGGCGGCCGTTTAGGCGGTGCGGAAATTGCGCGGAATGAGACCTATCATGAGGGCACGATTCCGCTGCAGACAATCCGTGCAGACATTGACTACGGATTTGCCGAAGCAAAAACGACCTATGGACGTATCGGTGTCAAGGTCTGGGTCTACAAGGGAGAGGTCCTGAAGGGAGAGGTTCAGCAGGACCGTCCGAGAAGATCGTCTCGTAGAAATGATGCCAGACAGGAGAAAAGGGAAGGGGGCAACCAGTAATGCTGTTACCGAAGAGAGTCAAGTACCGCAGAGTACAAAGAGGACGCCTGACCGGTAAAGCAACCCGCGGTAACTTCGTCTCCAACGGCGAATTCGGCCTGCAGGCTCTGGAACCGGCGTGGATTACCTCCAACCAGATTGAGGCGGCTCGTATCGCGATGACCCGTTACATCAAGCGTGGCGGCCAGGTATGGATTAAAATATTTCCGGATAAGCCGGTCACCGAAAAACCGGCAGAAACCCGAATGGGTTCCGGTAAAGGCTCTCCCGAGTACTGGGTTGCAGTCGTTAAGCCGGGACGCGTAATGTTCGAAATCAGCGGTGTTACCGAGGAGCAGGCAAGAGAGGCAATGCGTCTTGCTGCGCACAAGCTTCCCATCAAGTGCAAGTTTGTGAAAAAGGAAGAAACGGGTGGTGAGCAAGAATGAAAGCTGTTGAGATAAGAGAAATGTCCGCAGTCGAGCTTGACAAGAAGCTCAGCGACCTCAAGGAAGAGCTTTTCAACCTTCGCTTCCAGCTCGCTATTAATCAGCTCGAAAACCCGATGAGAATCAAGGCTGTCAAAAAAGATATTGCTCGGATTAAAACGGTGATTCGTGAGCGTGAAACAAGCAGCGTGGAGAAGTAAGGGGAAGGAGGAGCAGCGATGAGCGAAAGAAACTTGAGAAAAACCAGAGTCGGCAAGGTTGTCAGCAACAAGATGGACAAGACGATCGTCGTTTCCATTCAGGATAATGTCAGACATCCCCTTTACAAGAAAATCATCAAGCGTACGATGAAGCTGAAAGCGCACGATGAAAACAACGAGTGCAATATCGGCGACCGCGTCATGGTGATGGAAACCCGTCCGTTATCGAAAGATAAAAGATGGAGACTGGTTGAAGTAATTGAAAAGGCTAAATAGTGACACGGCCGAAAGGAGGAACGCACTGTGATACAGATGCAGACTTACCTTAAAGTGGCTGACAACACCGGCGCAAAGGAAATTATGTGCATTAGGGTGTTAGGCGGTTCACGTAGAAGGTACGCGAATATCGGCGACGTGGTGGTTGCTTCGGTCAAAAAGGCAACACCCGGCGGCGTTGTTAAAAAAGGCGACGTAGTGAAAGCGGTGATTGTTCGTTCCGCGAAAGGGCTCCGCCGTGAGGACGGAACTTATATCCGGTTCGACGAGAACGCTGCAGTTATTATAAAAGAAGACAAGAACCCGAGAGGGACACGTATTTTTGGGCCAGTGGCGAGAGAGCTTCGTGACAAAGAGTACACAAAGATTCTCAGCCTTGCACCTGAAGTGCTTTAGTAGGGGGTGCTTTAGAGTGAATCATGTACATGTGAAAAAGGACGACACTGTCGTAATTCTTTCCGGAAAGGACCGTGGCAAGAAGGGCAAGGTTCTTGAGGTGAGCCCCCGTGAGCAGAAAGTTATCGTGGAAGGCTGCAATATGGTGACCAAGCACGTGAAGCCGAAGCGGATGGGCGAGCAGGGCGGCATTGTCAAAGCGGAAGCGCCGCTTTACGCCTGCAAGGTTCAGCTTATCTGTCCCAAATGCGGAAAACCGACCAGAATCGGCCATAAGATCGATGAGGACGGCAAAAAGGTCCGGGTTTGCAAGCATGCTGACTGCGCGGCAACATTCTAAAGAGGAGGAAAGAACATGGCAAGGATGAAAGAACATTATGTCAATAATGTCGCACCGGCTTTGATGAAGAAGTTCGGTTACAAGAGCGTCATGCAAATTCCGAAGCTTGAGAAGATAGTCATCAACGTTGGCTGCGGTGAAGCAAAAGAAAACCCGAAAGCAGTAGACGCGATTATGGCGGATCTGGCGGCTATTACGGGGCAGAAACCCGTGGTTTGCCGTGCAAAGAAATCCGTTGCAAACTTCAAGCTCCGTGAGGGCATGATCATCGGCGTAAAGGTTACGCTGAGAAGCGAAAAAATGTACGAATTTGTCGACAGGCTCTTTAACGTGGCGTTGCCCCGCGTTAGGGACTTCCGTGGAATCAACCCCAACTCTTTCGATGGCCGCGGTAACTATTCCTTCGGTCTGAAAGAGCAGTTGATTTTCCCGGAGATCGAGTACGACAAAATTGATAAAGTAAGAGGTATGGACATCAACTTTATCACCACCGCAAATACTGACGAAGAGGCTCGTGAGCTGCTTACGCTGATGGGCGCTCCGTACGAGAAATAAGGGAGGAAACGAATATGGCTAAAAAAAGCATGATTGCCAAACAGCAAAGGACGCCTAAGTTTTCCACCCGTGCCTATCATAGATGCAAAATCTGCGGTAGACCGCACGCGTATCTCAGCAAGTACGGCATCTGCCGTATCTGCTTTAGGGAGCTGGCGCATAAGGGCCAGATTCCCGGCGTGAAGAAGTCGAGCTGGTAAGCAGAGCAAATAGGAGGTTGACGCCATGCAAATCACCGATACGATAGCTGATATGCTCACCAGAATTCGTAATGCAAATTCTGCAAAGCACGATAAGGTGGACATTCCTGCGTCGAATATGAAGAAAGCGATTGCGCAGATTCTGCTCGACGAAGGTTATATCAAAGGCTTTCAGGTCATTGAGGACGGAAAGCAGGGAATCATCAGAGTAACCTTGAAGTACTCTGAAAACAAGGCGCAGGTGATCACCGGGTTGCGCAGAGTGTCCAAGCCCGGCCTGAGAATTTACGCGAGCTGCGCGGACATGCCGAAGGTTATGAAGGGACTTGGCATTGCCATCCTTTCCACCTCGAAGGGCGTTATGACGGATAAGCAGGCGCGCAAAGAGAATGTAGGCGGCGAAGTGCTTGCATTCGTATGGTAAGGAGGAAGAGTGAATGTCACGTATAGGTAGAAAACCGATCACTGTTCCCTCCGGCGTTGAGGTAAAACTTGACGGCAGCCATGTGACCGTGAAGGGCCCCAAGGGCACCCTCGAGCAGGATGTGCACCCGAGAATGACCCTTACGCTTGAGAACAATGAAGTGATCGTTACCCGTCCCAGCGACGAGATTGAAGATAAGGCGCTGCACGGTCTGACCCGTTCGCTGGTGGCGAACATGGTTGAGGGCGTGACCAACGGTTTCAAGAAGGAGCTTGAGGTTAACGGCGTCGGTTACCGTGCCGCGAAACAGGGGAAGGACCTGAATCTGACGATCGGTTACTCACATCCGGTTGTGATTCCCGAAATCGACGGAATTACCATCGACGTGCCCGCACCGAACAAAATTGTCATTTCCGGTCCGGATAAGCAGAAGGTAGGCCAGTTTGCCGCTGAAGTACGTAAGAAGCGTCCGCCGGAGCCTTACAAGGGCAAGGGTATCAAATATGTGGATGAAGTGATCATCCGCAAAGAGGGCAAGGCTGGCAAGGGCGGTAAGAAGTAGTAAAGGAGTGACAAGAAATGGTAAGAAAGCCTGACAGCAATAAGGCAAGATTGAAAAGGCACCGCAGAGTGCGTGCAAAAATTTCAGGCACCAATGAGCGTCCACGCCTTAACGTATTCCGCTCCGCAAAGCATATCTATGCCCAAATTATTGACGACGTCAACGGTGTAACCCTGGTTTCCGCTTCTTCCGTTGAGAAGAATTTTGACGTAAGCGGTGGAAATAAGGAAGGCGCGCGCAAGGTAGGCGAGCTGATCGCGCAGAGAGCGGTGGAAAAGGGCATCTCCGAGGTTGTGTTCGACCGCGGCGGTTACATCTATCACGGCCGTGTGCGCGAATTGGCTGAAGGAGCCCGCGAAAGCGGCCTCAAGTTCTGATGAGGAGGTAATACGTTTGGCTATTATAGATGCATCTACCCTGGACCTTCAGGAAAAGGTCGTAGCTATAAACCGTGTATCCAAGACTGTCAAGGGCGGACGCGTGATCAAGTTTGCGGCGCTCGTGGTCGTCGGCAACGGACACGATATCGTAGGCTTCGGCCTGGGCAAGTCCCTTGAGGTTCCGGATGCGATCCGCAAGGGCATTGAGGACGCGAAAAAGAACCTGGTGCAGATTTCCCTGAAGGGGACCACCATCCCCCACGAGATTCTCGGTGCTTTTGGTGCGGGCAGAGTTCTGCTCAAGCCGGCTGCGCCTGGTACTGGCGTAATCGCGGGCGGTCCGGTCCGTGCGGTTATTGAAGTAACCGGTATCAAGGACATCCGTACCAAAGCGCTGCGTTCCAATAATCCTTGTAACGTCGTTCGTGCTACAATTAACGGTCTGGCGTCCCTGCGTTCGGCGAAACAGGTTGCTGAAATCAGAGGAAAGTCCGTCAGCGAGATTTTAGGTTAAGGAGGACAGCGCCATGGCACAGTTGAAAATTAAGCTGGTCCGGAGCCTCAATGGTTGCAAAAAGGACCAGATTGCCAACGCTCATGCCCTTGGCCTGAAGAGGATTGGACAGGAGGTTGTCCAGCCGGACAATGAGCAGACAAAGGGCAAGATAGGAAAGATTTCCCACCTCGTCGAGGTAACACAGGCATAAAGCAAGGAGGTGCGAGTACAATGAAATTACATGAGTTAAGCCCTGCGGAAGGCGCCACAAAGGACGTCAAGCGCAAAGGGAGAGGCCATGGTTCCGGTAACGGCAAGACGGCTGGCAAGGGACATAAGGGCCAGAACGCACGCTCCGGCGGTGGGGTAAGACCAGGATTTGAAGGCGGTCAGAACCCTTACAGCATGCGTGTGCCGCAGAGAGGATTCAAAAACCGTTTTGCAACCCGCTATGCGATTGTAAACGTTGCGGATCTTAACAGGTTTGACGACGGAGCAGTTGTCGATACACAAGCTCTGGTTGATTCCGGGCTCCTGAAGAATACGCTTGACGGCGTGAAGGTTTTGGGAAACGGTGAACTGAGCAAAAATCTGACAGTAAAGGTAGCTGCTTTTTCGGAGTCGGCTAAAGCAAAGATAGAAAAGGCAGGCGGGAAGGCTGAGGTGATGTAAGGTGTTTGAAACTTTCAGAAATGCTTGGAAGGTTCAAGATTTGAGGAAAAAAATCCTCTACACTTTATTGATCATCTTTATTTTCCGCATTGGTTCGGCCATCCCGGTACCCTACCTGGATCCGAGCGTCATGAAGGATTTGTTTGCTGCTAACAGTGGCAGCTTCCTAGGTTGGCTTGATATGATGACGGGCGGCGCGTTCGCGCGCTCGACCCTCTTCGCCATGTCGATAACGCCTTATATCAACGCGCAGATTATCATGCAGCTGTTGACGATCGCAATTTCTCCGCTGGAGCGGATGGCAAAAGAAGGCGAGGAAGGCAAACGCCGTCTGAATAAGATTACGCGTTATGCAGCCTTGTTTATCGCGCTGATTCAGTCGACCGCCTACTATTTCACGCTTCGTAACAGCGGTGCTGTCGCTTATACCGACGGTTTCTCCGGCGTGATGACCGCGATCGTGATTATACTCTGCTTTACGGCCGGTGCGTCTTTGATTATCTGGCTGGGTGAAAGGATCAATGAAAAGGGTATCGGTAACGGTATTTCGATGATCCTTTTCGCTTCTATCGTGGCCCGTGGATCCAATATCCTTTCCACGATTGTGCAGATTGTCAAAGGCGATGCAAAGTACTATCTTATCGTGCCAATTATTGCCGCAATCTTTGTCGTCATCATTGGCTTTATCGTTTTGATGACAAATGCGGAGCGTCGCATCCCAGTGCAGTACGCAAAGCGGGTGGTTGGACGTAAAATGTACGGCGGCCAATCGTCCCATATCCCGATTAAGCTTGGTATGACGGGTGTTATGCCGATCATCTTCGCCAGCGCATTTCTTTCGCTGCCGGCGACCTTTGCAATGTTTTTCCCGCCGACATCAGGAAGCGCTTGGGATCACGTTGTGAAGTTCCTCAGCCCGAACAACTGGTTCTATGCCATTTTGTATTTCCTGCTGATTTTGGGCTTCAACTATTTTTACACGGCGATTCAGTATAACCCTCTGGAAATTGCCAATAATCTCCGCAAGAACAACGGTGCGATTCCTGGTATTCGTCCAGGAAAGCCTACATCGGATTACATTGCGAAGATCATCTCCAAAATTACGTTGTTTGGCGCAGTGTTCCTTGGCATCATTGCGATTTTCCCGATTTTCTTCACCAAGATTCTCAACGACCCGCAGCTTTCATCGCTGGCGTTCGGCGGTACCTCCGTCCTGATCGTTGTCGGTGTTGCGCTGGAGACGGTACGTTCGCTGGAGTCGCAGATGATGATGCGCCATCACAAGGGATTTTTGGAATAAAAACAAATACTCACTTGCCTGTCGTGCCAGCATAGCTTTTTATGTTGGTGCGATAGCGCATTTGATTGGCTCATGACAGGAGGTAAGCTATGAATCTAATTCTATTGGGTGCTCCCGGCGCTGGTAAGGGCACACAGGCAGAGGTCATTTGTGACCATCTTCATATTCCTGCGGTTTCAACGGGTAATATCCTGCGGGAAGCGATGAAAAATGGCACGGCGTTAGGCGTCAAAGCGAAATCCTTTGTCGACGCCGGACAGCTGGTTCCGGATCAGATTGTGATTGAAATTATCCAGGAGAGGCTTGCCCAGCCTGATTGCGCTAGCGGCTTTATTCTTGACGGTTTTCCCCGCACGGTCCCCCAGGCCGAAGCGTTGGATCAGATCGGCGTGCGGATTGACAAGGTAATCGAGATTTATGTCCCTGATGAGAAGATTGAACAGCGTCTCTCCGGACGTAGAGTCTGTCCTGATTGCGGCGCTTCCTACCACGTTGATTATAAACCGACTGCAACGGAAGGCGTTTGCGACAAGTGTGGCGCGGCAGTCGTTCAGCGTAAGGACGATCATCCGGATACCATCCGTGATCGTCTGCGGGTCTACCACGAGCAGACCGAGCCGCTGAAGGATTACTATCTCAAGACGGGCAAACTCGTCACAGTGGAAGGTCAGGAAGAAGTTTCCGATACGACACGGTTGACGCTTCAAGCTTTGGAGGCATAAACATGATAGCTGTAAAAACTGCAAAGGATATTGAGGCGATGCGTCCCGCGTGCCAAATTGCGGCGCAGGCTTTGCGTCTTGCAGGAGAGTCTATCAAAGCGGGAATGTCGACCAAAGAGCTGGACGGTATTATTCACAAGTATATCACCGGATGCGGTGCTAAGCCTTCCTTTTTGGGGTATGGCGGCTTTCCTGCCAGCGCCTGTATCTCGGTCAATGACGAAGTGATTCATGGAATTCCGTCAAAAAACCGTATCCTTCATGAAGGAGATATCGTCAGCGTCGATGTGGGCGCGTTTTACAACGGTTACCATGGGGATACGGCGTATACCTTCGCGGTTGGCCAGGTGTCTCGGGAAGCGGTCGAATTGATGGAAGCGACCCGTCAAAGCTTAATGCTCGCAATTGAGACGGCGAAACCGGGCGCGAGGATTGGCGACGTATCAGCTGCGGTGCAGCAGTATATCGAAGCCAAAGGTCTGAGCGTCGTGAGGCAGTATGTTGGACACGGTGTAGGCCGGAAGCTGCATGAGGAACCGGATGTGCCTAATTTCGGTCGAGCCGGACACGGCGTGCGACTGGTTCCGGGAATGACAATCGCGATAGAACCGATGGTCAATCAAGGTGGGGCGGATGTCAAAACGTTGTCCGACGGCTGGACAGTCAAGACGATGTCGGGTGGTTTGTCCGCACATTTTGAGCATACTGTGGCCATAACGTCTGCTGGAGCCGTCATTTTGACCGCGCCGTGACTGGGAGAGCCATATGCTGGAAAAAGGAATGGTCGTAAAATCCGCTGCAGGTCATGACAGCGGGCGGTTTTATCTGGTCGTAGAGGCTGGTGCCGGGTATGCGTATATCGCGGACGGTAAGGTGCGGCGACTGGAAAAGCCCAAACGGAAAAATGAAAGGCATCTGCGTCCCACGAAGCTTCGCCTTGCTACACAGGAATGGACCAATCGGAGCCTGCGGGAACAGCTGCGACAATTCAATGAAACACTGCTCGCCGACTGATGGGAGGTATTTGCTTGTCGAAGGAAGACGTTATCGAAGTTGAAGGCATTGTAACCGATGCTCTGCCCAATACGATGTTCGAGGTGGAACTTGCCAACGGACACAAAATTATGGCGCATATTTCCGGTAAACTTAGAATGAACTTTATCCGGATTTTGCCCGGTGACAAAGTGACGGTTGAAATGTCTCCGTACGATCTGACGAAGGGACGGATCACCTGGCGCGCAAAATAAGCGTTGTACTGGATTTGCTGGTGTGTGGCTATGCCGCCACAGGCCGGAAAAGTCTTTTTACAGGTAAATTTTTTGTGAATTATCGTTTACAAGCCCTGCCATTTATGTTATAATAGACAAATGTCCGGGCTAGAGTTGCGTAACGGTCCGGCGCCCTCAAAAAGGGCGTCTTGCGACGGTTTTATTTGTGCTGTTTAACACAGGAATAGTTGCGCCTGTGTTCATTTCAGGCAGCTCATTGGCGTGCCGTTTTTCCGTAAGCGGCGCAGTTGGTATAGTATTGCGAAACACCGCAAGGGAGGTATTTCAAAATGAAAGTGAGACCTTCAGTAAAGCCTATGTGTGAAAAGTGCAAGGTGATTAAACGCAAGGGTCGTGTCATGATTATTTGCGAGAACCCGAAACACAAACAACGTCAGGGCTAATTGTCGACCTATATATGGAGGTGCAGTAAATGGCGCGTATAGCTGGTATCGACCTGCCGAAGGAAAAGAGAATTGAAGTTGGACTGACTTATATTTTCGGTATCGGTCATAAATCCGCGTGCGATATTTTGGCGGCGACCGGAATCAACCCCGACACCCGCGTCAAAGATTTGACCGAGGACGAGGCTTCCAAGCTGCGTGATTACATTGAAAAGAATTACAGCGTTGAGGGCGATCTGAGAAGGGATACGGCCCTGAATATTAAAAGACTGATCGAAATCGGTTGCTATCGTGGTGTCCGTCACAGAAAAGGACTTCCCGTTCGCGGGCAGAGGACGAAAACAAATGCTCGTACCCGTAAAGGACCCAAGAAGACGATAGCGAACAAGAAGAAGTAAGGAGGGAGCGTCTGCAATGGCAAAGACAACGACGAAAAAGGCCGCTACGACCCGTAGGCGCCGTGAGCGGAAAAATATCGAGCGTGGCGCTGTTCATATTCAATCCACCTTTAATAATACGATTGTGACGATTACCGACGTGCAGGGCAATGCGATCTCCTGGGCAAGCGCCGGCGGCTTGGGCTTCAGAGGCTCGAGAAAATCCACCCCGTTTGCTGCGCAGACAGCGGCTGAGACTGCTGCGAAAGCGGCAATGGAGCATGGGCTGAAAAGCGTGGAGGTTTTTGTGAAAGGACCAGGATCCGGACGTGAAGCTGCTATTAGGGCACTGCAAACGGTCGGGCTCGAAGTTCGGCTGATCAAAGACGTAACGCCGATTCCGCATAATGGCTGCCGTCCGCCGAAAAGAAGACGTGTGTAAACAAACAGGAGGTGTTTGAAGATGGCGAGATATACCGGCGCGGTATGTAGAATGTGCCGCCGTGAAGGGCAGAAGTTGTTCCTCAAGGGCGAAAGATGCTACGGTGATAAATGCGCGGTTGCGAAGAGAAACTATGCTCCGGGCGATCATGGTCAGGGCCGCAAAAAAGTTTCTGAATATGGTCTGCAGCTGCGTGCCAAGCAGAAAACAAAGCGCTTTTACGGCGTTCTGGAGAGCCAGTTCTCTAAATATTATGAAATGGCAGAGCATAAAGCTGGAATGACCGGCGAAAATTTGCTGCGTATTTTGGAGTCCCGTTTGGACAATGTGGCTTACAGGGCTGGTTTTGCGAGCTCTCGTGCTCAGGCCCGTCAGCTTGTGTTGCATAACCATTTTACTGTTAACGGAAAGAAGGTCAACATTCCTTCCTATCTAGTAAAAGAGGGCGATGTGGTCGCGGTATCCGAGAAGAGCCGTGCGAGCGACGATATGAAGGCCCTGGTTGAGGCCAACAGCGGGCGTCCTGCTCCAATCTGGATGGAGTCCGATAAAGCGAATTTTGAGGCAAAGATTGTTCGTTTGCCTAACCGTGAGGATATTGATTTGGATGTCGAAGAGCATCTGATCGTCGAGTTGTATTCCAAATAAGGCCTGATCAGAACTGGCAGGGAAGACGATTCTATTCGCAGCTAGACTGCATACCAGGAGGGTTTTGAATGCTTGAAAAAATGGAAAAGCCAGAAATAGAGACGGCTGAAATAAATTCGGACGGTACCTACGGAAGATTTATCCTTGAGCCACTCGAACGCGGCTATGGCACCACCCTGGGCAACAGCCTCAGACGCGTGCTGCTCTCCTCTCTTCCCGGCGTTGCCGTTACGTCTGTCAAGATTGACGGGGTACAACATGAGTTTTCGACGATTCCGGGTGTAAAAGAAGATATCACGGAAATTATTCTGAATATCAAGGGTTTGACCGCGAAGATGTACACTGACGGTCCTAAAACCGTGTACATTGAAGCGGACAAGGAAGGCGAGGTTAAGGCTGGCGACATTAAGACCGATTCCGAGGTGGAAATCCTGGAGCCGGATATGCACATCGCTACACTTGCTAAGGACGCAAAACTGACGATGGAAATCACCCTTGATAAAGGAAGAGGTTACGTTCCTGCTGAACGGAACAAACAGATGCTTCAGATGGGTATTGGCGTGATTCCGGTGGATAGTATCTATACACCGGTGCTTAAGGTCAACTATACGGTTGAGAATACCCGTGTTGGGCAGATTACGGACTATGACAAACTTACTATAGAGGTATGGACCGACGGCACAGTCTCTCCTAAGGAGGCGTTGTCATTGGGAGCCAAAGTCCTCAACGAGCACCTCAATTTGTTTATCGACCTGTCGGAAGATACTGCGACAACTGAGATCCTGGTCGAGAAAGACGATAAGGGCAAAGAAAAGGTTCTGGAGATGACCATTGAGGAACTTGACTTGTCTGTGCGTTCCTTTAACTGTTTGAAACGCGCAGGGATCAATACCGTTGAAGATTTGATCAATAAGTCCGAGGAAGATATGATGAAGGTGAGAAACCTTGGCAAAAAGTCGTTTGACGAAGTCAAGGCAAAGCTGAATTCCTTAGGCTTTGATCTCACCATTGAGGAAGAACAATAAATCAAACCAGGTTAGGAGTGAATTTCGATGCCAGGTACCAGAAAACTCGGCAGAGCTACCGACCACAGAAAAGCGATGCTCAGAGGAATGGTGACATACTTACTGGAAAACGGTAAGATTGAAACGACCGTGACAAGAGCAAAAGAGGTTCGTGCGGTTGCTGAGAAAATGATAACGCTCGGAAAGCAGAATACCCTCCACTCCAAGCGTCAGGTATATTCCTATGTGACCAAAGAAGGCGTCGCGAAGAAGGTTTTTGACGAAATCGCGTCGAAGTATACTGACAGGAACGGCGGCTACACCCGTATCATCAAGATCGGGCCTCGTCGTGGTGATGCCGCGGAGATGGCAATTATCGAACTGGTCTAATCCGGTTTCGGACTGCAATTTGAAGAGCAGGAAGCATATGTAATATAACTCCCCTTTCCGTAGACAGTGAAAAAACATTGTTACGGAAAGGGGAGTATGTTTATGCCTCATAGGTTAATTTTATCACTTTGAAGGGGAAAAATGTTTAGCGGAGATTCAATTTTGTGTTTGTACCATATAAACTCACTATTGTCCCTCCTTTCCTGAAAAAAGAGGATGGTGGCCGGATATCAATTCAGCAATCCAAGATAAGAAGTTTTTTCATTTATGTGGTATACTGGCATTATCGTACGGGAGGAGCGTAGTATGGACGTATCCATATTGAAAAGGTTCAGGAGTTTATCAACGGACATTTTAAGGATGAATTTTCTCTTTCTCAAATCGCCGAACAGGTAGCCTATTCCATGTTTCATCTTGCAAAGGAGTTTAAAACTACAACGGGATTTTCCATTATGGAATATGCGCGCGATCCACGTATATTGTCAGCGTCTAAAGAGCTTGAAACGGATCGCAATGTTTGTGAAATTGCATATGTAATCGTTAGACTTCCAAAAAGTTAGCGAATCAGTTGAATGGGAATATTTAATAATGACGATATCATAAAAGTTACGAAAATACGGATGGGGTGCCTAAATCCATCCGTATTTTTCGCATATGATTCCGGTTCTTTTCGTATGCCCTGTGCCCGTACAGGAGCGTTTTTTACGGCAGTACCTAGTCCTCCTCCGACGCTTCCAGAAGATCGCTGTCCAGCGATGATGCTGGCGTGATAGCGCCGTAGCCGTATCTGTTACGGATAGCATCCATCGCCTTAGCAAGTTTCTCCCGTTTCGCATGCAGGGGCCGCGGCTCCTCCAATAGTGAAAGCTGTTCATCCATGCCACCACGTACCAGATTGGTTGCAGTAACTGTTATCGCACGGATAGGGGCTTGACCATCCCAGATCGATCCTATCATGTTCACGCAGGCTTTACACAGGTCGACAGACAGATCGCTGGGGCAAGGCAAAGGCTCCTGCCTGGTTATCGTGCGAAAGTCCGGATCTTTCACTGCGATATGGACGGTACGGCATTGATAGCCCCCTTTGCGCAACCGGGACGCGACACTGTCCGCCAATGTTGAAAGCGCCGCATGGATGTCGTCGTTGCTGTGCAGGTTACGTCGGAATGTTATGCCGTTGCCAATCGATTTTGCCTCCCGTTCCTCATGGTAAGGAGCGACAGGGGAGAAATCGATGCCATTGGCATACTGGTGAATGGTTTCTCCAAGTTTCCCTAATCGTTCCCGAAGTATCGATGGATCGGCGTGCGCGAGGTCGCCGATGGTATGGATACCAAGCTTAGCGAGCTCGGAATAAGCCGCTTTACCAACATACAATAGGTCCGTTACCGGCAAAGGGTGCACAATCGTCGTCAGATCGTTTCGTTGTATCACAGTGGTGGCGTCGGGTTTACGGTAATCACTACCCAGCTTGGCGAGCACCTTGTTATAAGATACGCCAACGGAAGCGGTTAAATGAAGCTCTCGTTTGATGGTTTCCCGTAATGTATCGGCGATTGCTTTACCGTCTCCTAATCGATGTGGACTGTGCGTAACATCTATCCAGGACTCATCAATACCGAAGGGCTCTACAAGATCAGAAAATCGATGGAAAATATGGTTCGCTGCAATGGAGACACGGCGGTACTCGTCACGGTGTGGGGCAACCAGGACGAGCTGAGGACATTTGCGCCGTGCTTGGAAGATAGTTTCTGCCGTCTGGACACCATATCCTTTAGCCAACTCGTTTTTAGCCAAAATAATTCCATGCCTGTTTTCCGGATTCCCGCAGACCGCCATGGGAACAGTGGCCAGTTCTGGGCGCAGGCTGCACTCGACAGAGGCGTAGAAACCATTGAGATCACAGTGAAGGATGGTTCTCTCCATCTGAAAATTCCTCCCGTATGTTCGTTTTTGGCGTGCATCACCGGGAAATTGACAAAAAGTCTGTTAAGTAGATAACCTTTCCAGTTTATCATACCGCATAAATATTTCAAAACGAAGTAGTTTTCATGAATGCGGTAGACAAACAGGATTGAGAAAAGATGCGCGGTATGCTACAATAAAGATAAAACAAAGAAACGGAGTCAAAATGATGACAGGTGAAATTGAAGTAACGGTACGTTATGCGGAGACAGATCAGATGGGAATTGTACATCACAGTGTCTATCCGATTTGGTTTGAGGCGGCACGGACAGCTTTTATCCGACAGGTGGGCATGTCCTATAGTGAGATGGAGCAGGCCGGTGTGATGCTGCCGCTTCTGGAGTTGAGTTGTCGCTATCAGCGTCCTGCGCATTATGAAGATGAGCTTGTGGTGAGAGTTGAAGTCTGTCAGTTGACGCGGGTTAGAATCGAATTTTCATATACGGTGTGTAAAAAAGGCGAAAGTAGTCCAATTTGTATAGGAAAAACACTACACGTCTTCGTCGACCAGAACTTTCGTCCAGTCAACCTGAGCAAATATCGTCCAGAAATTTACCGTTTGATTGCGATAGCAGCAGGGGAGGAGGAGAAGGATGCAGCGTCTGTTAGCCGTTGACGGTCAGAACCTTCTGCTTCAGATGTACTACGGGATGCCGTCACGCGTTACCAGTAGGGACGGACGCTATGTGCACGGAACGTTTGGCTTTATCGGTATGTTGCTCAAGTTGGTTCGGACATTCCAGCCCGACTGCATCGTCGTGATCTTTGGCAGAAACTCCTCCGGAGATAGCACGGAGGTCAATCCGGAGAACCAGGCTGATCAGTCCGTGGCATGCGAGGAAGAGGGAGATCCGTTTTCCCAGCTGGCGGATTTATATGTTTGCCTGGACTATCTCGGTGTACAGCACGTGGAAGCGCAGGAATACGAAGCTGACGATTTACTTGCTGCGTTGGCGCAGGAGATATCCGGGCAGGCACAGCAGGAGATGGTTATCGTTTCATCAGACAGTGATCTGCTGCAGCTGGTCAATCCACAGGTATCGGTGTACGTTCATCGCGGCAAGAGGTCGATCTGGTACCGGGAAAAGGAGGTGTGGGAACGGTATCATGTGCATCCGTCGCAGATGGCAGATTTCAAGGCACTTGTCGGCGACCGTAGTGACAAATTGGCCGGTATGCCGGGAGTGGGAAACAAAACTGCGGCGAAGCTTCTTGCAGACTTTGGTTCTCTGCATGTTTTGCTCAATAATGTGTATAAGGTTCCGGTCCGGCTTCGGGATAGCCTTTCCGCATCCAAAGAGCATTTACTGCGCAATTACGCGCAGATTCGTTTGGATGGTAAGGCACCGCTGCCCTTTGAACTACGGTCGTTGACACGTCATGCCGTTCGGGAGGAGTATACTGTGACGCAGGTGCTGCGGGATAACGGAATCTTATAAGGAGATGGGGAATTTATCTCCAGAACAGGAGGGAAGGTATGCAAAAGGCAGTCATTCAAGTATTACCGGAAAAGATCGCGGATGTCGACGAGCGGATATATGGTTCCTTTCTAGAGCACGTGGGACGTGCGATTTATACAGGTATCTATGAACCAGGGCATCCGGAAGCGGACGACGATGGCTTTCGCAACGATGTTGCGTCGCTGGTACGGGACTTGCGGGTACCCTTGGTGCGGTATCCGGGCGGGAATTTTGTTTCAGGTTACGAATGGGAGGATGGCGTCGGCCCACGGGAGCAACGCCCGACGCGACTTGATTTGGCGTGGTTTACACGTGAAACCAATCAAGTTGGATTGGGGGAATTTTCCCAATGGCTGGACAAGGTTGGTGCAGAGATGATGATGGCTGTCAATCTGGGCAGCCGTGGTATCAGCGACGCGCGAAACCTAGTGGAATACTGCAACTTCCCCTCCGGCACGTTCTACAGCGATTTACGTGCCTCTCATGGGCGTAAGGAGCCTTACGGTTTCAAGTTATGGTGCCTGGGGAATGAGATGGACGGTGAATGGCAGATCGGGCATAAGACGGCACAAGAGTATGGTCGCATCGCCTGCGAAGCCGCCAAGGTGATGAAATGGGTGGATCCGTCTATCGAATTGGTCGTTTGCGGCAGTTCGAACGCCGGGATGCCATCCTTCCGTACCTGGGAGGAGACTGTGCTGCGATATACTTATGATCATGTGGATTACCTGTCATTGCATTCCTATTACGGGAATCCAAACGGAGATACCCCTACCTTCCTTGCGCAAGGCATTGAAATGGATCGGTTTATTAAGGATGTTGGCAGGGTGTGTGATAGGGTCAAAGCTGAAAAGGGCGCGAAGAAGGATATCTACCTCTCCTTTGACGAATGGAATGTATGGTATCATTCTTTTGGGGAGGAATCCAAAAGCAAGCCTTGGGACACGGTACGCCCTCTGCTGGAGGATGTGTACAACTTTGAGGATGCGCTGGTGGTTGGTTCGCTGCTTATGACGCTTCTGAACAATAGTGATCGCGTCCGGGTTGCCTGTCTGGCCCAGCTGGTTAATGCAATTGCTCCCATTATGACCCGTCCGGGCAGTAAGGCGTGGAAGCAGACGATATACTATCCGTATTATTATACATCTCGTTATGGAAGAGGGGAGGCTTTGCGTCTGCGCTTGGAGGGCCCATCCTATGTTTGTGCTGTCAGCGACGAGACACCCTGCCTGGATGGCGCCTGCACTTATCTTTCGCAGGATAGCACGTTGTCCCTCTTCCTGCTCAATCGAAGTCCCAGCGAGGATCTTGATGTCAGCATCGATTTGGGTCCCTTTCGGGCGCAGAAGCTGTTGGAACGGGTTGCCCTGGAAGGATATCCTTATCAAAGGTCGAATACCAATGCGCATCCTGACGCGGTCGTTCCATCGCATCCACAGGATACTTGTTTGGAGAATGGGAAGCTGTCCACACGATTGAATCATTCTTCTTGGAACCTCATTCGCGTTCAGATCATACCGTAACGGTATGTCGAATTGCGCTTATTATTAAGATCAAATGTAGAAATTATATAAAATTATACGAAATGTATTATATTTAGAACAATATGGTCATCCTGTCAGGTGATATTTGATGTAACGTGGAGGATAGAAAAGCTTGTACAGGACATCAATGTCTTGCTAGAATGCAGAAATAACGGTGCGGGCACTCCGAGATCTCGGAGAAACTCGCACCGCTTCTCATGTTATTTAACGGCTACACAACTGCGCAATAAACAACCTACCTATTCCGCCCAGTCACGCGAACGGCCGACAGCCTTCTCCCAACCGTGCAGCAAGCGTGCACGCGTCTGTGATTCCATTGATGGCGTAAAAGCTTGGGAGACGCGCCAGTTGTTCATGATTTGGTCGCGACTATTCCAGTAACCGACAGCCAACCCTGTGAGGTAGGCGGCACCGAGGGCGGTCGTTTCGATGCAGACGGGACGGGTCAGCGGGACGCCAATGATATCCGATTGGAACTGCATCAGAAAATTATTGGCCGACGTTCCGCCGTCCACCCGCAACGTGGTGAGAGGGATGCCGCTGTCCTCCTGCATGGCGGTCAAGACATCGTTGACCTGATAGGCAATGGATTCGAGTGCTGCACGAATAATGTGGTTTTTATTGGTGCCGCGTGTTAGGCCGACAATGGTTCCTCGGGCACGGGAGTCCCAATGCGGCGCCCCTAAGCCGACGAAAGCGGGCACCAGATAAACACCACCGGTATCAGCAACTTTTTGTGCAAAGTACTCGCTATCGGCGGCGGTCTCGATGAGTTTCATTTCGTCCCGCAGCCACTGTACCACGGCGCCGCCGACGAAAATCGACCCTTCCAACGCATAGGTGACTCTACCATCGATACCCCAAGCGATGGTGGTCAGCAGTCCATTTTTGGACGCCACTGGCGTTTCGCCGGTGTTCATCAACAAAAAGCAGCCGGTACCATAAGTATTTTTCGCACTGCCGGTGTGGAAGCAGGTCTGCCCGAACAAAGCGGCCTGCTGATCACCCGCCGCTCCGGCGATGGGGATAGCACCGCCAAAAATGCGCGCGTCCGTCTCGCCGTAGATGCAGCTGGACGGCTGTACCTGCGGCAGCAGGGAACGGGGAATTTGCAGCAATTTCAGCAGCTCCTCGTCCCAGCAAAGAGTATGAATATTAAAGAGCATCGTTCGCGCGGCGTTTGTGTAGTCTGTGACATGGACTTTGCCATGTGTCAGACGCCAGATCAGCCAGCTGTCAACAGTGCCGAACAGCAGATCGCCTTTTTCGGCCCGAGCCCGTGCGCCGGGGACGTTATCGAGGATCCATTTGATTTTGGTCGCGGAGAAATAGGGGTCAATCGGCAGCCCTGTCTTTTCGCGAACCATAGCACCGCACCCCTGCGCAATTAGTTCCTCACAAAAAGGGGCAGTGCGGCGGCATTGCCAGACAATTGCGTTGTAGACAGGCTCACCGGTTTTTTTGTCCCATAAGATCGTGGTTTCGCGCTGGTTCGTAATGCCGATCGCCGCGATATCCGAGTAGGAAGCGTTGATTTTGTACAGCGCCTCATTAGCGACGCCGATCTGCGTCGACCAGATATCCATGGGGTCGTGTTCCACCCAGCCGGATCGGTGGTACAGTTGCGTGAGCTCCTTCTGTGCCAAGCTGACGATTTCGCCTGATGCGTTGAAGAGAATACAGCGGGAGCTGCTGGTTCCCTGATCGAATGCCATAATATATTTCTGCTCCATCATGAAAGCTCCTTTCCAATAAATGATAGTGACGCTACGTCGGCCATTTATGACCTGATGTCACCCGGTTGCCGAAGCACCAGGACGGTCATTCCCGGATTAAGCGTCAGGATGCGACGCGCAATTCGTTTGCTTTTGAGCGTGATGCGCACCATTTGCTGTAACCCGTTCCCGGAGCGGTAACCGTGGATAACGGTAATTTCAGCCACATCAGGCGGCGCTGACGCGAGGATCCGTTCGAGGCGGCGTTTCGCGTCAGCGACGGGAAGATCATGGATATCGATTTCCATCGTGCGGTAAGGCTTGCCCATGCGAACCCTCCTTTTTACGTCCCTGGATACGTGGCGCAGATCAAGCAGACCGGCGAGGGAACGTCTGCCTGCGAAATCAGACGCGCCTGTACCGGGGCGCCATCCGGTACGTGAAAGACGCTGATGCAATCGGACGCTTCGTTTGCTGTAAACAGCAGCTCCAGAAGAGGAAAAGCCTCCAAGTCCCGCAGACCATTGCCGCCGCTGGGGAGAAAACCGTGGACGTAAGGGTGCTCCCCGGGCTGACATACTGCGACGACATCCGCGCCGCGTGTGGAAGCAAGCAGTTTTCCATATCCAAATTTGAGCGCGGCGGCAGAGGAGATCCCATGAAATCCTTTTGGCAGCATACTACAGGAACCGGTGATCTGTCCTGAAACAGGGTTTATACAGTCGAGACGGTTGGCATATTCATTGACAAGGTATAGAAAGCTGCCTGCACGTAAGAGATGACGGGGACCACTGCCAAAGGGGATGGGCCAAACGGCACGGATGGATAAATCCAGCCCACAGGAAACCACGCAATCCAGTCCGAGATCGGTGTAGTAAAGCCCGCCGTCTGTAGGGAAAGAACAATGGACGTGAGTTATCCCGGCGGGATTTGATAGATAGGGAAGCAGCGCGGCCTTGTCGTTTTGTTTGTCCATACTGCCGATTATGCCATCCCGGAGCGGGAAAGAGCTAATCGTTCCTGACGTATAGTTGGTTACATAGAGCCGGTCCAGTGCAGGGGAAAGACTCAGATGGCAAGGATCTGCGCCAAACGAGGATGTGCGGCTGCACAATGACAGCTTTCCACTTTCCCAGTCAATGGTGAAGGAAGCTACGCTGCCGCCGGCAGTCTCGCTAACCGCATAAAGGTAACGCTTGTCCGGTGACAGTGCTAAGTAGGACGGGTTTTCCAAACTGCCCTCGGTGGACAACAACCGCAGTCCAGAGGAAGTGACGGCATAAATGTAGATCCCACGGGAGGAGTGCCGAGAATAGGTTCCGACAAAGAGCAATGCGGTACTGTTCATGTTTTAGAGAGCCTCCTATCTGTTTCATCCGGCATGACGTAAAGATTGGTTTCCCAGGCGGGAATATAGGGGTGGTGACGTAAATAAATGCGGCAACCGGGATACAGTGACGCTATCAGCAACGGCAGACGGAACAGATCCTGTGACCGGTGGTAACAGGAGACCGCAAGGGAGGGGCGGTGCTGTGCGATTGTCTGCTTGCAGCCGCACAGCGCTTCATATTCCGCGCCTTCCACATCCATTTTCAGATACGTTGCTGCGTTACCTTGCAGGAGGGCGTCGACGGCATATGCAGCCACGTGGTGTTTCCCGTCCGGCTGTAAGGATGAATTTCGCCCTGCCCGACCGTCGAAGGAGAGCGTTGTACAGCGATCCCAGGCCGCAGCGTTATACAATTGGACGCGTCCATCCTGTGGGAGGGAGGCGGCGTAAGCGGATAGCTTACGAAAGTTTTTTCCATCTGGCTCTAGCGCACAGATGCTGGAATAGCGTCCGCCGGTGTGGGTGAGAAATTCCGCGATGGTGTCGCCGTCGTAAGCGCCCAGGTCGACGTAATGCTCCTGTGGCGACAAACGGAGGATATTCTGGTAGGCTTCGTCTTTCAGCGTGGTCATTTCGTCCAAGAGAGGGAGGCGTCCGGACAACTTAAACTGCACGGTATGTGCGAACACAAGGCGGGACTGGTCGTCTGCCATCAGGGCGTAAGCGCGTGATAGCTCATCGGCGTGAGCGAGGGCGTAGGAGCGGTCGAAAAGTTCTTCCCCGCAGACAGGGACATCCGGTGCGTAAGTTTCATGCCGTAAGGAAAGCCGGGTCAGCATGTCGATTAGCTCGGGTCGGAAAACGGCGAAAGCGATGAGGATGACAAAATCCCCCCATTGTGCTTCGATTTCACATAGACGTTTGACGCGGTATCCTGCGAAGGAGTGCCCACGGACGTAGCCGTCGCTGGCAAAGACGTCGGCGATGGGGATGTCATAGGCAGCGCAAGCGCGCATGATTTTCAGCGCACCATCCCCCATACCATAGAGCACAATCGGCTTGCCACAGACCTGTAAAGATTCCCAAAGATCCTGTTCAGGGATGGGGAAGGGAAGAATCTGTTGCAGCATGATAGTTACGTCCTTTCTTTTTTCCAATGCGTATACGGAAACTTTACTGCAATTTCCGATCACTACTTTCCTTCATTATAACACAGAAACGCTGTAATGAACAGCAGCCGAGGCTATGTACGGATTTGGTTATCAGTAGGTTGAGGGGAGAGCGTAGAATTCTTAATATAAAAGCTGGTAAACGATACAGACGTCTGACCGCACGGCAGATAGGGTTTATAGTTTATGGGAAAATCAGAGCAATTGCTTTCTGCGCTCCAAACAAAAACGGCGCGAAACATTTTTGTTTCGCGCCGCTGGATAGAGGCGTTTTAGATGACGCGGACGTTAATAACACCGTCAATTTGGGCGATTTTATCCGCCAACTGGGCGTCCATATCACCGACCACGTCGAGAATGGTATACGCGTAGTCGCCTTTAGATTTGTTGAGCATATTCTCAATGTTGTTACCAGCCTGGGAACATTCGTTGGCAATCTGAGACAGCATCGCCTTCATATTACGATGGATGACGCAGATACGGTGGTCTCCGCTACGGCTCATCTCTACGTTGGGGAAGTTGACAGAATTTTTAATTTCGCCGCGTTCCAGATAGGCGATCAGTTCCTGTGCAGCCATGCTCGCACAATTGTCCTCCGACTCCGGCGTCGAGGCGCCCAAGTGGGGAATGGCAATGACATTCTTGCAGCCGATGAGCGCGTCAGATGGGAAGTCAGTAACATAAGCCGCTGCCTTGCCGCTTTCCAATGCTGCGATCATGTCAGCATCAACAATAAGGTCGCCACGCGCGAAATTGAGGATGCGAACACCGGATTTCATCGTCGCAAGGGATTCAGAATTAATGGTTCCCTTGGTTTCCGGTGTCAGCGGCACATGCAACGTAATGTAGTCGCATACGTCAAAGATTTCGCTGAGGGATTTCGCATGCTTGATGGAACTGGTCAAGCCCCATGCGGCATCGACAGAGAGATACGGATCATAACCGTACACCTCCATGCCCAGCGCGGCAGCAGCGTTGGCAACGAGGATGCCAATAGCGCCTAGACCAACCACACCTAGCTTTTTACCGAGAATTTCCGGGCCGGCGAACTGGCTCTTGCCCTTCTCAACCAGCTTGCCAACTTGATCGCCCTGTCCCTTGAGTGTCTGTGCCCACTCGATGGCAGGGACGACACGGCGGGAAGCGAGTAGCAGCCCGGCAATTACCATTTCCTTGACAGCGTTGGCGTTTGCACCCGGCGTGTTAAATACGACGATACCTTTTTCGCTGCAAGCGTCGACGGGAATATTGTTGACGCCTGCGCCAGCACGAGCGATGGCTTTCAACGACGCGGGCAGCTCCATCTCATGCATCGAAGCGCTGCGCACCATGACAGCGTCCGGGTTTTGAATATCGTCCGCATATTGATATTTCGTTTTGTCGAAGTGATCCAGACCTGAAGGGGAAATCTTGTTGAGTGTCAAAATCTGATACATAGTCTGCCTCCTATTTATTGTCTGCTTCAAACTGCTTCATAAATGCGACCAGTTTTTCCACACCTTCGATCGGCATAGCATTGTAAATCGAGGCGCGCATACCGCCGACAGTGCGGTGACCCTTGAGGTTGACAAATCCGGCCTTTTCCGCCTGCTTGACGAACGCCTTGTCAAGTTCTTCATTACCGGTCACAAACGGGATATTCATCAAGGAACGATCCTCCTTGACGACGGTACCCTTAAACAGAGACGAAGCATCAAGGAAGTCATACAGGATGGCAGCCTTCTTTTCGTTATAAGCCTTCATGCCGCTGAGATCCCCAAATTCTTTTTCGATCCATTCCAATACCATTTTGCAGATGTAAATGGCGTAAGTTGGAGGAGTGTTGTACATAGAACCGTTGTCAGCGTGGGTCTTGTAGTCAAACATCGTCGGCGTGCCTTCTATCGGATTGCCGATAAGGTCCTCGCGAACAATGACGACCGTCAAGCCGGCCGGACCCATATTCTTCTGCGCGCCTGCGTAGATAAGACCGAATTTCGATACGTCGACCGGTTCCGAAAGAATGCAGGAACTCATATCTGCGACGAGCGGGACATTCCCGGTTTCTGGCAGCTTGGTAAAGCGGGTGCCGTAAATCGTATTATTCATGCAGATATGGAAGTAGGCCGCGTCCTTGTCAAAGGTGGACGGGTCAAGCGTGGGGATGTATGTAAAGGTCTTGTCAGCGGAGGAAGCGACAGCACGGCATTCGCCAAATTTCTGGGCTTCCTGATAGGCCTTCTTCGCCCATTGTCCGGTCAGGACAAAATCCGCCTTTTTGGTCTTTCCAAACAGGTTCATTGGGACCATTGCAAACTGTGAAGAGGCACCGCCCTGTAAAAAGAGCACCTTATAATTGTCGGGGATATTCATTATCTTGCGCAAAAGCGCTTCACAGGAAAGGATAATCTCCTCGTACACCTTCGAGCGGTGGGACATTTCCATTACCGACTGACCGCTGCCATTATAGTCCAGCATTTCGTCAGCCGCTTTTTTCAGTACCGGTTCGGGAAGCGTAGAAGGTCCTGCGCTGAAATTGTACACTCTGCTCATGATCGTACCACCATAGCCTTTCTCTAATAATCGCCAGCGCTTATCCGGGTTTGTTCGGCGGTATGCGCCGCCGGCTATGACGAACCAGACGACACGGCGGTGCCGCGCCGTCCGCTTTAACGCGAAAAAGCACTAAACCATATATCAATATTATATTTTATCCCTCGGGAGAAGTCAAGTAATTTCGGGGCGTTTTTACAGGATTTGCAAGCTGGCGCCGAGCGGCCCCGTTCAGTCCTTGCCGTCTTGCCGCCGAAGCATACGGTTCCGAATACGGGTTAGCAACGAAATTGCCCGGTCGATTGCCTTCAGCGCTGCGCCGTCCTGACGCTCGTTCGATCTGGCCGGCTGTTTCTCCGTGTCACTTGTGACGGAGGTATCAGAGGCTTCCGGCGACTGCGCCGTCTGTGCGTTAGCAGGTTTCCTGCCTGGCACGTTCTGTGCTGGTGCTTTGTCTGTCCCGGCAGGCAAAGCAGCGTTCTCGTACGCGCGTTCGTAAAAATATTGCTGGCTGTATAGTGCCGCCTCATTTTCCGGTGTCTGCACGGACTGGTAGCTGCCGTCGTTTTGCTGGACACGACATTTGACGTTGTCGGAGAGATAAATCTGGAAGATGGAACGGATTCTTTCCTTCAGATCAGGGTCACAGATAGGAGCAGCAACCTCCACGCGCCGTTCTGTATTGCGGGTCATAAAGTCGGCGGAAGAAATATAGATGTCCTGCCGCTGCGGCGGGCCGAACAGATAGATACGGGAATGTTCCAAAAACCGTCCGACGATACTACGCACCGTTATATTGTCGGTGTAGCCATCGACACCGGAGCGCAGGCAGCAAATGCCTCGGACGATGAGATCCACCTTGACATGGTGCTGAGAGGCCTCGATGAGCTTGTCGATGATCGTTTTGTCGCTGAGAGAGTTAATCTTGACGCCGATATAGGCTTCCTCTCCCTGCTCCGCCATCGCAATTTCCCGGTCGATGAATTCGATGACCCGATTTTTCAGGCACAGTGGCGCTACCATAAGGCGTTTGGAGTACTCCACCAAGCTGCCGATGGCGAGGTTGTTGAATACCACCGACGCGTCCAGCCCAATTTCCTTGTCGGCTGTCAGCAGGCACAGGTCGGTGTAGAGGCGGGCCGTTTTTTCGTTATAGTTGCCGGTACCTATCTGGGTAATATACTGAATCCCGTCCTGGCTCCGACGGGTGACGAGCAGCAGCTTAGAATGGACCTTGTACTCTTCCAAGCCGTAGATGACGTTACAACCAGCCTCTTCCAGCTGCTTAGACCAGTCGATGTTATTTTCTTCATCGAAGCGGGCACGAAGTTCCACCATGACCAGCACATCTTTGCCATGCTGAGCGGCGCGCATCAGCGCGTCGACGATCTGGCTGTCACGCGCGACACGGTACAGCGTGATCTTAATGCTGATCACATCCGGATCGGTAGCAGACTCATCCAACAGGCGGATAAAGGGCTGAATGGATTCAAAGGGGTAATGCAGCAGGATGTCTTTTTGCAGGATCTGAGGGATCAACGGGCGATCTTCACGCACGGAGGGGCTTTTCTGCGGGGTAAGGGGCCGATAGAACAATTCGTCAGTTTTTTTGCGTCCCAGTTTTCGAACCCGTCCCTCCAACGCGGAAACGAAGGAAAGATCTAAGGGGGAGGACTGCATGTAGGACTGTTCGGGCGCAAGCTCCAGCTTATCGCAGATGAACTCCCGTAGCGTGATGCTGATGGAGTTTTGCAGCTCCAGACGCACCGCCGCCAGCTTTTTCCGCTTATTCAGCAACTCCTGCATGGCGTCACGATAGTCGACTTCCTCATCATAGAGCGCCTCGGCGACGTTGATATCGGCATTTCTCGTAATGCGGAAGATCGTTTTGTCCAGGATGCGGTAATTCCCGAACACCTTGTCGGCGAAGAACCAGATCAAATCCTCTGCCAGGATAAAGCGCAGATCATCCCCCGGCAGGAAAATCAGACGGGGAAAATTGCCGCTTGCGGGGATGAAACCCAGGCGTACAAAATCCGATTTGGTTTCCAGCTGTACGCCGACGTAGATCTCAAGGTTTTTCAGAAACGGGAAGGGATGGCGCTTATCGATAATCTGTGGCGAAATAATCGGCATGATCTCGCGGGTGAAGTACAGCTCCAGAAAACGGTAGTCCTCCTCCGAAAGGCTTTGCAGGTCGACCTGGGAGACATCAGCGCGGGACAGCTCGCTCATAATGTTGAAGTAGGCCATATCCTTATACGGCAGGAGAATTTTTGTCTGGGCGAAGATGGCTTCGAGCTGCTGTGAAGGCGTCATCCCGGACTTGTTGTCCTTGTCGGGTTTTTTTAAAAGGGACTGGTCGGTCAGCGACCCAACGCGGATCATATAGAATTCGTCGAGGTTTGAGCAGAAAATCGAAACAAAACGGAGACGTTCAAATAAAGGGGTGGCAAGGTTTTGCGCCTCTTCCAGCACACGTTCGTTGAACTTCAGCCAGCTCAATTCACGGTTGATATAGAGGCTTTGGTGTTCCGGCATGGTACGGCCTCCTTCAAAAGAAATGTTATTGTTAAGGATATTATACCATTTCCATATTAAAAATCCTAGCGTGTGGATGTAAAATCAAGTGTTTTTGTCAGAAAGAATGAAAACGCTATTGTGTTTTCGCTGATTTCTCAGCGGGACAGCCATTTAGAGCGGGCTTGATGGTAGGTGGCGCAATTTTGGGTGGATCAAACAGGGATACGTTAAAACGCCATAGATTGCTGATTGCATCGTACACCTGGATCTGATATAATAGAAACGTTTGTAAGCAGACAGAAAAAAACCGTGCGCAGGCTATGCGGCGGAAAACAGGATGTGAATTTGTGTCTAAAGTTTCTGAAAACCGCCATAGTACGCAATATTTACTCAATGGAAATATCCGAAAAGCTTTTTTTTCTTATCTTGCGCCTTCGATTCTGGCGATGATTGCCTCCTCTTTCTATTTTATTGTCGATGTAATGTGTATCGGTATCGGACTGGGCGGGGAGAATCTGGCCGCTTTGAATATTGCAACACCGGTATTCTTTCTCTACACAGCTTTTTCGACCATGCTGGGCATCGGTTGTGCGACTCTTGTTTCGATCCGAAAAGGCAGCGGAGACCCTGCGGGCGCTCGCCGAGCGTTTACATTAGCGCTGGGGACGGCATTTGTCGTGGGGTTGGCGATTTCGGTTATGGGAAACTTGTTCCTAGAATCGTTTGCACGCCTCTTAGGTGCGCGGGGCGAGCTGCTACCGTTGACGATGGATTACCTGAAGTGGGTCAATGGAGCGGCAGTGGCGTTTGTACTGTCCGGTATGCTGCAGCTGGTGATCCAAGCTGACGAAAATCCGCGCCTTGTGATGGCCGCAGTGATAACGGGCAATGTGCTCAATATTATTTTCGATTATTTATGTGTATTTGTCTGGAAGATGGGGATGCAGGGCGCAGCCATCCCTACTGCTTTTTCACCGGTGGTGACCCTGCTGATTCTCAGCGTTCATTTTCTATGTCGGAAAGGCTCGCTTCGTCCCTGTCGCGGCTTCTTCGACCGCTGGATGTTGGGAAGGATGGTATCGATTGGCTTTTCCTCCTTTTTGATCGAATTGTCGGCGGGGGTGCTGGTGTTTGTCCAGAACCTAATTTTACTGCGGGTATCCGGACAGAGTGCGGTAACGATATACTCCGTTGTCGCAATTGTATTATTCGTCGTGAGAGGCATCTACAATGGTATTGCCAATGCGTCCAAGCCGGTAGTATCGGTGAATTACGGTGCAGGGCAAACGCGGCGCGCCGTACAGGCTCGTCGGTGCGCGACACTGACGGCGTTGGCTGCCGCAGTCTTTTTTACGCTGGTGATATTTCTCTTTCCATCACAGATTATGTATGCGTTTATGCCGGATAGCCCCCAGCTTGTTGCGCAGGGAGTCCTACCGTTGCGGCTATATTATTTATGCCTTGTGTTTATGGGCGTCAATACGATTTCGGTGAGCTATTTCCAGTCGGTGGAGCGCGCAGGGTTGGCGACCTTCGTATCGGTCATGAAAGGACTGGTTCTTGTATTGGCGGCCTTAGCCGTCCTCGTTCCGTTTTGGGGTGAAAACGGGGTTTGGTTAGCAACAGCGGTAGCCGAGGCCTGTGCCATGGCGATGACCTTTTTGCTTGAGCGCCGAATGAAGCGGCAAAATCCCGTGCCAGAACGCGGGGAGGAGCCTCAGCGTGTATGAGAGGAAAGGGAAAAATCATGAAGACAGTGGAGATCTATACGGACGGCGCTTGCAGCGGCAATCCCGGTCCCGGCGGCTATGGCGTCATTTTACGTTTTGGGACCAAGGAGAAGGAGCTGTCGGGCGGGGAGGCGACCACAACCAACAATCGGATGGAACTGACGGGTGTTATCGTTGCTTTGGAGGCGCTGAAGGAACCTTGTAAAGTGATCCTCACGACGGATTCTAAATACGTCGTCGACAGTGTGACCAAAGGATGGTTGTCGTCCTGGCGTCGGAACGGCTGGCGGAAAAGGGATAAGTCACCGGCGCTTAATGCCGATCTATGGCAGCGCTTGTGGCCGCTCTTGCAGACACATGACGTTACCTTTGTACACGTCAGGGGGCACAACGGGCACCCGGAAAACGAGCGCTGTGATCGCCTTGCCGTTGCTCGACGTAATGAATATATGAATAAAACGTAAAGTTTTGTAGCGCCAAGGTTTTTTCTGCTAGGAAAACTTGTTTTTTTTCAAATAGAGGGGTATAATGAAAGCATACTAATTTAGTAGGTAAAGCAAGGAGTATGCACAATGGATCGTGTCATATATGTCGATAACGCTGCAACAACCGGGATTTCTGCTCCAGTGCTGGATGCCATGATGCCATACCTTACCAGTGAGTACGGTAATCCGATGAGCATTCATTCCGTTGGACAACGAGCCCGTGCCGCAGTAGAAGAAGCCCGTAAACAGACTGCGCAGGCGCTGCATGCTGATCACACGGAAATATTTTTTACCGGTTCCGGTACGGAGGCGGATAACTGGGCGATCAACGGTGTCTGCGAGTTAATGGCAAAAAAAGGGAAGAAACACATTGTTACTTCCTCCTTTGAGCATCACGCGGTGCTGCATACCGTTCAAAAGCTGGAGAAGCAGGGATGGCAGGTTACCTATCTGCCTGTAACGCCGGATGGTTATATTACGGTGGAAAGCGTTGCGCAGGCAATACGGCCGGATACCGCGTTGGTGACGATTATGTATGCCAACAATGAAATCGGTACCATTCAGCCGATTCCAGAAATCGGAAGACTGTGCAAGGAAAAGGGCGTTCTTTTCCATACGGATGCCGTACAAGCTGTGGGAAATATCCACATTGATGTGAAGGATCAGTGTATTGATCTGTTGTCTTTGTCCGGACATAAGATTCACGCCCCGAAAGGTGTAGGTGCGCTGTATGTGCGCCGCGGCCTTGTCCTGAAGCCTTTCATCGAGGGCGGTGCACAGGAACGCGGACGCCGTGGCGGGACGGAAAACGTCGCTTCGATCGTTGGGCTGGGCAAAGCAATGGAACTGGCGGAAGCGAACATTGATCGTCGTGTCCCGCGCATGACGGCGCTGCGTGACCGCTTGATCGACGGGCTGCTGCAAATCGAGCGGACGCGGCTGAACGGTGGACGCGAGCCGCGCTTGTGCTTCAACGCTAACATTTCCTTTGAAGGTGTCGAAGGAGAGTCGATTCTGATTATGCTGGATATGAAGGGGATCTGCGCTTCGTCCGGATCCGCTTGTACATCGGGATCGCTTGACCCATCCCATGTGCTTCTGTCCATTGGGCTGCCGCACGAAATTGCACACGGATCGGTGCGTTTTACGCTTGGGGAGGACATGTCGGAGGAAGACGTGGACTATATCATACAGACTACCAGGGAGATTATCGTCCGGTTGCGGGCGATGTCGCCGCTATGGGAAAGAATCAACAAACAGTAAGGAGAGAATAGAGATGCTGTACAGCGAAAAAGTGATGGATCATTTCGCCAATCCCCGGAATGTGGGCGAGATTGCCGACGCAGACGGCGTCGGCGAGGTCGGCAACGCCAAATGCGGCGATATTATGAAGATGTATATCAAGGTGGAGAACAATATCGTTACCGATGTGAAATTCAAAACGTTTGGCTGCGGTGCGGCTATCGCGACATCGTCGATTGCGACAGAAATGATTAAGGGCAAAAGTATCGATGAGGTGCTGAAACTGACCAACCAGGCTGTTGTGGAAGCACTGGACGGATTGCCGCCGGCAAAACTGCATTGCTCGGTGCTGGCAGAACAGGCGATCAAGTCCGCTTTGGCTGATTACTATAAGCGCCAGGGGATTGATCCGACGCCTATAGTCGGTGAAATCGGCGAATGCGAATCCTGCCATATATAAACGAAATGCGAAAGGCCGGCATCGGCTATCCATCCGGAAAAAGTATACTGAGACTGAGTCATATTGTTGCAGAAGCAGGTTTATTCCCTGCTTCTGTTTCTGTTTATCGCAACAGGAGCGAGATTTTTTATGAAAGAGAAAGCTTATTTTAACTGGAGCAGTGGGAAGGATTCCGCGCTGGCTTTGTATCTAGCTTTGGATAGCGGGCGTTTTGACGTCAAAGCTTTATTGACCACCGTCAATCGTGAGACAGAGCATATCCCCATGCACGAGGTACCGGTAGGACTCTTGTACCGACAGGCGGAATGTATCGGCGTCCCACTCACTGTGGTTTCGTTTGACGTAAACGCCTCCTTGGACGGATACCAAGCGGCCATGCAAAAAGCTATGGATTCTTTCAGAAAACAGGAAATTGGTACAGCCTTGTTCGGCGATATTTACCTGGAAGGAGTCAGGCAAAGGCGGGAAAAGCATCTGTCCGGATCGGGGATCAAGGCAAGGTTCCCATTGTGGGGAATGCCTCCTCGCGAGGTGCTCCGTGCTTTTATCGGCGCAGGCTTCAGCGCTATCGTTACCTGTGTCGATGGCTCGGTGTTGGATAAAAGCTTTGTTGGTCGCCTGTTACACGATAGCTTTCTTGACGATCTGCCCTCCGGTGTAGACGTTTGTGGGGAGAACGGGGAGTATCATTCGTTTGTATTTGATGGGCCTATCTTCCACAGACCGGTGGAATTCGTTACCGGAGAGGTGTACAGTGTGGAATATCCGCCCAATCCAGAGACGGAGAAGAGTATGGGAAAGTGGTCGGATCAATTCTGGTACCTGCCGATAGCGGAAAAGATGGAATAAGAGATAAAACCTGACGGATATGGGCCGATCAGGTTTTTTATTTCCCCACATCCTCCGCGCTTATAGTGGGTATCCAAACGTTCTGTGTCCTGAGGAAGACGTGACAATTTCGTCGGTTGACTTTTCCAGAGTTTCTGTTATAATGCAAGGTAAAAGAAAGCATAAGGGGAGATTGAGATGAAGGAAATCCTGTTCCGAGATGCGGATAGCCTCTTAGGATGTGAAAGAAACGGCGACGGCGTGTACTTTACTGGGGAAAGTCAGGCGCGTTTATCGATCGATGCCGACACAGCAGGCTATTATTCGTTCGTCTTTGGATGTGACCTCGTTTATGGGGACGCGTGGCATGATGTGACTGTGACGGGGCCAGACGGTACATCTATAGAAAATAGAGTAGGTTTCTGTAAGGCGAGGCGAGAGACGCATGCCTATCTGTATCTGTTTCAAGGGAAGAATACTATCGAAATGAAAGGTGTTTACGGTAATGGTACCTTTTACCGTATCTGTTGGTCCGACGAGCCTGCGCCGCTTCCTTATGCGGTGTCGCCGACATACGAAATCTATTACCACGACAGCCCCCGGACATTGCGCATCCATCTGCTGCATTACGACCGCAAACCACGGGAGATCCGATGGGAAGGCGGGAGGCTGCCGTTCGAGACGCGTCCGTCACAGGCGGAGGAAATTTTGCAAGGGGACGCGATGATCCGCAGTGAGCTTGGCCTAAGTCCGGAAGCTTTGGCTGTTCTGCCCGTTGGAAAGCATCAGCTTGAGGTTGTTCTGGACGACGGAAGGGCGCTGCCGTATCAGTTGACCGTAGAAGAGCGGGACGAGCAGGCACCCTTCGAAATTCTGAACTTCAATGTCCACCATGGAAATTCGACGTTGCTTTCACTACCTAACGGCAAACATCTTCTAATTGACTCCGCAAAGGAGGAGTGTGCAAAGGATATCGTGCTGCCTTATCTGGAAAGAAAAGGGATCGGTGTGGACTACTATCTGCTGACCCATTTTCATGACGATCATAACGGGATGCTGGAGGAGATCCTTGCCCAGAATGGAATCAAGCAGCCGGACGTTGCAGAGGTAGAGGCGTCGTTGACGGGAAAGGCGTCGGAACGGTACCGGTATCTGGCGCAGTATGGCTACCTGGACAGCCGGATGCTGCGGCCATTTGATCGTCTGGATCAAATTTGGGATCTGGGTGGGGTGGAAATCACTGTCCTGAACAGCCGGCTGGACGAGTCGGGACATTCGACGATTGATATGACTGATGAGAACAACAGTTCGACGTCATTGGCAGTGGAGTACGAGGGATTCCGGTACCATCATGCGGCAGACAATTACGCAAACGTAGAGGAGCGAATGATGGGGCTGTGGGAAGCGAGAGGGGACAAAACCTTCTTGAAATGTGACTACTTTTATGCGAATCACCATTTCCATGGCTCGGTGAGCGACGAGTTTATCCGTTATATCAATCCGGAGGCGGTGTTCGTATCCGCGCAGGCAGCGGTCTATGCTCGGGCAGCGTATACGACGGTTTACAGAGAAGGCGTCGAGCGATGTGATTATCCCAACAAGCGTCTGAAGGACACGTTGCTTAGTTGCGAGGTGGGTAGCGCACGGATCAAGGTCTTTGGGGGCGGGAAGTGGAGCTACATGTGTATCGACGATCTATCGCAAATCTAAGTTGGCTTGTGTATGAGCGCATCTTCTTGTAGGCTTGGTGGAGTAGATCTGTCCATCCAATGGATCCAATGGCGTCGGGTATGTAAAGATGTTCCGTGTGAGCGTTTTTTTCGTTGAGCTTGATACATATGGATATGTGAAGGGGAGAGGAAAATGGTCAAGACCCACAAAAGTGCCTCCTAATCAAGGACACACCATCTGTTAGGAGGCTTTTATGATGTTTCATCCAATTGACATGGATAACTGGCCCAGGGCGGAGACATACCGACATTTTCTGTCTCAGACCCCCTGCGTTTACAGTATGACAGTGAACATGGATATCACCCGTTTGCTTTCCGTTGTCCGGAAAAGGGGCGTGAGGCTTTTTCCAGCGCTGCTGTATGGGCTGTCCTGCATGGTCAACCGGCACGCAGAGTTTCGCATGGCGCTGGACGAGCAGGGGAATCCTGGGTATTATGACGTGACGCATCCGACTTATACAGTATTCCACAGGGAGACAGAATCGTTCACCAATCTTTGGACGGAATTTGGCGGACGCTTTGAAGATTTTTATCAGCGTTATCTGGACGATATGCATCAATATGGAATGTGTGCCGGGGAAGACAAGCCGGCTGATGGCGTTAGCCTGTTTTATGTATCTTGTATCCCATGGGTGTCGTTTGCAGGGTTCCACTTGAGTATACAGAGTGGTTATGATGACCTGACACCGATTTTTACCATGGGCAAATATGAGGATGTCGGCGCGAAAAAGCTTCTACCGCTAGCCATACAGGTTCATCATGCTTCCTGTGATGCCTTTCATGCCGCCCGGTTTGTTCAGGAGCTGCAGCAATGGCTGGATGCTTTTGCATAATGTAATTCCCCGATACCATCCGGTACCGGGGAATTTGTTGTCGTAGGTCTTCTTGTCCAAGCATCTATGCCTTTGGAGAAACGAGCAGGTGTTTCGTGGATGATACAGGACGCCTTTATGTATCGTCATGAACATGGCATGTTTTGGCATGCGCATGGCGCCTGATTGAGTTTTGTACACATTTCCTCCAGTCCGTCTATAGGAATTTCGGCAAGCAGCGCGTAAACAGCCGGTTTTAGATCAACATTAACAGGCGCTATTTGAACTTAAAAAGAGATAATAGCGTTATAATATGATTTGCATTTACACGACAGCGCGCGGCCCAGCTCCGTAAAATAGATAGAGCCATACCGATCCTTGTCAACCAACTGTATTTCCTTAAGAGTACGCATCATGGCATGGACGCTTGGCCGCGTGACGCTGAGCCTCTTGGCCACATCCGCACAGCGGATACCCTCCCCAACTTGTTCCAAATCCTGCATGACCAGCAGATATTTAATGATAGAGGCGGTAAAAATGCGCTTGCAGTTCGTCATCGTTTCCCTCCGAATCAAAGGATAAGGGAGGCACAAAATCTCTTGTGCTTTCTTGAGATTACTTCTTCTGGTGGCAGCTGCCGCCCATGGGGCAACCTGCGCATCCGGTGCCGCAGGAGGAGCGACCTTTTTTTCTGTTTCGGATGAGGTATCCGATTATAAGTGCCACAATAACGATTAAGATGGCACAGATCACGATGGTCGCTAAGTTATTGGATAACCATGTGAACATGTTAAATCCTCCTTCTATTGTTTTTCGTTTATCTCACCCGGACCTTTTCTGTCAGCCTAGTGGACTCGTGGTATGGCTTAAACAGCATGAAAAGAATTCCTGCCAGGATAATCAGAGCGGCAATCAGCCCGATAGCGTTCACGCCGCCGGTAAAGACGGAACCAATTTGGTAGACCATTAGCGAGACGGCGTAAGCAAAAACGCACTGGTAACCAATGGCAAAACAGGTCCATTTGGCGCTGTTCATTTCTCTTCTGATAGCTCCGATGGCCGCAAAGCAGGGAGCACACAGAAGGTTGAAAATCAGGAAGGAGTAAGCGGCCAACTGTGTCATACCCTCGAAATCAAGAACACCAAAGACGCCAACCACCTCTTCTTTTGCAACCAGTCCCATAATAGTGGCGATGGTGGCTTTGATGCTGCCAAACCCGAGAGGGGCGAAAATCCAGCAGATAGCGCCGCCGATCATCCCCAGAATGCTGCTTTCCAGTTCCATTTCTGTGCTGAACATAAACTGTCCGTCGACAAAACCAAAGCAGGAGCCAGCCCAGATAATAATAGAGGAAAGCAGAATGATTGTACCGGCCTTTTTGATAAAGGAACTCGCACGTTCCCACATGCTGCGTAGAATATTTCCCACAGTTGGCCAATGGTATGCTGGTAGCTCCATCACGAATGGGGCTGGGTCACCGGCGAACATCTTGGTTTTCTTCAGCATAATTCCAGAGACAACAATAGCTGCGATGCCGATGAAGTAGGCACTGGGAGCAACCCACCATGCGCCGTGGAACAGAGCGGAGGCAATCAGGGCGATAATCGGAAGCTTTGCGCCGCAGGGGATAAAGGTCGTGGTCATAATTGTCATACGGCGGTCACGCTCATTTTCAATGGTACGCGACGCCATAACGCCAGGCACGCCGCAGCCCGTACCGATTAGCATAGGGATAAAAGATTTACCGGAAAGACCGAATTTTCGGAATACACGGTCCAGGACAAACGCAATTCTGGCCATATAACCACAGGACTCGAGGAAGGCAAGTAGGATAAATAAAATCAGCATCTGCGGGACAAAGCCAAGCACTGCGCCGACGCCGCCGACGATACCGTCAAGGATCAGCGCATTCAGCCATTCAGGGGTATTTAACGCCGTAAGCCCTTGTTCAACCAAGACGGGAATACCAGGTACCCATACGCCATAGGTTGAGGTGTCAGGAACATTTTCGCCCTCCAGCGCGGCGTCGACTGTTTCCGAGATATCGCATCCGGCTTCTGCAAGAGCATCCGTGTAGGAACCATAGGCTTCGTCAAATGCGCCGAAGTCTCCATCCGCTATAGCTGACTGAATTTCTCCAGCGCCGATAACGTCTGCCTGGACAGCAGCGTCCACGGTTTCTTTTAGGTCATCTGTCCAGATGTATTCCGAGGCGTAGGCGTTCATGTCCGCCTCGTATTCGGAAGTACCGATGCCGAAGAGATGCCAGCCGTCCCCGAATAGGCCGTCGTTGGTCCAGTCGGTCACAAAGGTGCCGACTGTGGAAACGGAAATATAGTATACAAGGAACATAATGACAGCAAATATCGGAAGTGCCGCCCAGCGGTTTGTAACCACCTTGTCGATTTTATCCGATGTGGAGAGCTTGCCGGTGCGGTTCCTTCTATAGCAGCCTTTCATCAGCTGCGCAATATATATGTACCGTTCATTGGTGATAATGCTTTCTGCATCATCGTCCAGTTCCTGTTCGGCTGACTGGATATCCTCCTCGATGTGAGAGCGAACATCCTGCGATAGATGAAGCTTAGCCAGCACCTTTTCGTCGCGTTCAAAAATTTTAATTGCATACCAGCGTTGTTGTTCTTGCGGCATCTGGTGCACGGCGGCTTCTTCAATGTGTGCCAGTGCATGTTCCACCTCGCCGGAAAAAGTGTGGGTGGGAACCGTTTTCTCCTTTTGCGCTGCCTCAATGGCCGCTTGCGCCGCTTCCATCACGCCGCTACCCTTGAGCGCGGAGATTTCAACGACCGTGCATCCAAGTGCACGAGAGAGCTCCGCTGTGTTGATCTGGTCGCCGTTTTTCTTTACGACGTCCATCATATTGATAGCGATCACGACTGGAATCCCTAGCTCTGTCAGTTGTGTAGTCAGGTACAGGTTTCTTTCCAGGTTCGTACCGTCTACAATATTGAGGATAACGTCGGGACGTTCGTCTATCAAATAATTTCTAGCGACCACCTCTTCCAACGTGTACGGCGATAAGGAATAAATACCAGGGAGGTCGGTAATAGTCACACCGTCATGCTTTTTCAGTTTGCCTTCCTTTTTCTCCACCGTCACTCCGGGCCAGTTGCCGACGAACTGGTTGGAACCAGTTAGCGCGTTGAACAGAGTAGTCTTACCGCTGTTCGGGTTGCCTGCTAAGGCAATTTTTACGTTCATGGTGCTGCTCCTCACTTTCACAGTTAGCGATCGCTAATCAGGTGCGTTAAAAAATAAGGGGCTTTCCCCTTATGGATGGACAACTGTTTCAACCTCTATCATGTCTGCGTCCGCCTTCCGGATCGAAAGCTCGTATCCGCGGACAGTAACTTCTACAGGATCGCCAAGAGGCGCAACCTTTCGGATCTGTACCTCTACACCCTTGGTGAGGCCCATATCCATAATTCTGCGCTTGACCGCTCCTTCGCCATGAAGTTTCACGACCTTGACCGTATCTCCGACCTTCGTCTGCCTAAGTGTTTTCATACCTTATCCTCCTAAAAAATGAGTCCAGATTGGCAGTCAAATCATAATTTTTTGAGCCATTTCTCGGCTGATTGCAACCCGGGCATCTTTCACGTTAACAATGACATTCCCTCCCAATGTGGTAATGACGGTTACATTTCCGCCTGGAACAAATCCCAGATTTTCCAGATGCTTTTTCACCTCTGGTTTCCCGCCAACTTTTTTTATCATGTTTTCCTCACCAATATTTGCAAGTGTTAATGGCATCATGATGTTTCCTCTCGTACATTGCCAAGTTAGCTTTTGCTAACACTTGGTTCAAACAATTGGTTAGCTCAAGCTAACCAATATTATGGTACTCGATTTACATTCTTTTGTCAAGGGCTTTTTTGAAAAACAAATTCATTTTCTCTGCTTTTTATATATTGCTGAAATACTCGTAAATAGAAAAAAGAAAATTTGTGCATGAATACTATAAAAATTTTAAGAACGCTTAACCCAGATGGGGTGAAAAGAGATGTCAATCATGGCGGCATGGGGATGTTTCCTTTTCCCACATTCATTTCCTAGAAATGGGGTGACAAAGGAAATGTTATATGGTATAATATGGGTTAGCAATAACTAACCAAAGAACAGAACCCGATACATACGAAGAACTGTGGGAGATCCGCATACATGCAGGCTACGTTTCTTTTCAGGGGCCATAACCCCGGTCCGAATGGCAAGTTGCCGTGTAAGTTTGGAGTTTGTGTAACGGGATAGCAGGAGGAGTTTGTTATGGTAAAGTATACGATTTCGGTGGATGGGATGCAGTGCGGTATGTGTGAAGCTCATGTCAACGATGCGGTCAGACAGGCGCTACCCGTTAAAAAGGTGAGTTCGTCACATATTAAAAATCAGACTGTCGTTGTTACACAACAGGAAGTGGATGAACAAAAACTAAAAGATGCTATTCATCGCACGGGATATACGGTACTGTCTATTGTCAAGGAGCCGTACGAAAAAAAAGGGATGTTTTCCAAATTTAAGAGATAAACAGCCGGAAGGAATGATGACCCGTCTGCGTCCAAGTGAATAAAGAACAGGCGAGACACTTCTTTTTGCCAGCAGAGCCACCAGTTTTTGAAAATCACCAATAAAAGAGAAGGTCCCGCTTTTGCATCTTTCAAAAACGGGACCTTCTCGTATCCAATTTAGATGATGGCCAGCAGCACAAAATTCAAAATAAACAAAGCAGTTGCAATCCAAAGAATGGGATGGATTTCTTTCGCTTGCTTTTTGCAGATCTTGGTGATGCAATAGAAGATGAATCCTGCCGCGATGCCGTACGAAATGCTGTAGCAGAGAGCCATAAACACGCCGGCAAAGAACGCAGGGATCGCTTCGTCCAGATTATCCCATTGAATTTCTTTGAAAGCAGACATCATCATAATACCGACAACCACTAAAGCAGGCGCAGTAGCAGCGAACGGAATAGCGCTCACAAAAGTGGCCAGGAACGCGCTCACTGCAAAGCACAGAGCAACAACGACACTGGTAAGCCCTGTACGTCCGCCTGCACCGATACCGGCAGCGCTCTCAACATAGGTCGTGGTATTGGAAGTTCCGAAAATTGCACCGATGGATGTAGCTGTCGCATCCGCAAAGAGCGCTTTGTCCATTTTCGATTTGAAGCCGGCGCGGGTTTCCATGGCATTTTCGTCTTCATCGCTGAAAATGCCGGTACGACGCCCTGTACCGATAAAGGTTCCGATCGTGTCAAATGTATCAGAGAGACTGAAAGAAAAAATCGTAACCAGTACAAGAGGAAGCTTTGAAACGTCGGAGAACAGGGAGCCTAAGCCTTCACTGGTAAAAATAGCGCCGAATGTTGTGGGCAACTGTCGACAAGCCTCGGTAAAACTAATGGTATCTGCGGTAGTCGTTACCCCCATGGGGATACCGAGTAACGCTGTCGCGACGATACCGATTAAAATAGCGCCTTTCACTTTGCATACCAGCAGAACAATAGTCAGCGCCAACCCAATCAGGAAAAGCCAAAATGACGTTTGGTTCAATGTGGCTAAGGCAGGTACACCCGATTCAAAACTGATGATACCTACATTCAGCAATCCAATATAGGCCACAAAAATGCCGATACCGCCTCCAATTGCATTCTGAAGGCTGCGGGGAATCGCCTTAATGATATATTTGCGAATTTTTGTAACTGTTACAATAATGTTGAGTAACCCGCAAATAAACACCATGGACAAAGCTTGCTGCCAGGTAAAACCGAGCGTAAAGCAAACTGTGTAGACAAAAAACGCATTCAACCCCATGCCCGGCGCCTGTGCATAAGGAACGTTGGCGACTAAGCCCATAATTAATGTTCCTATGATAGCGGAAATGATGGTTGCTAAAAAAACTGCCCCCCATTCCATACCGGACTGGCTTAACAAAGTTGGGTTTACAGCAATGATATACGCCATTGCAAAAAACGTTGTTAAGCCGGCGACGACTTCTTTGCCTACTGTGGTTCCGTTTTGTTTGAGTTTAAAAAACCTCTCCATACAGCTAACCTACCTTCTTTCATTTTATCGCCAATACGCAGCTTTCCTTGGGGCTCCTTGTCCTTACAAGAAATACGCTGCAATGTCAGCGTGAAAAACAACCTCATTCCATGATACGAACCAACTGTTTCCCCCTTTTTCATAAAAATACACAAACAGAGTCTACCTAATAAAAATATTCTCAGCTTTTTGAAGTATTTCCCCTTTTTAAGAGATCGGAACCCGCATATAGTTCCAGCTCAGCAGCTGCGGATCTCTGGTGTAGACATCTCATCTGATAGGCAACAACCCATCGCTGACATCCCTTAGTAAACGCTGGAAAGAAAAACACATAAGCACGAGTATGTTGGATAATGAATGCTCCGGAAGGTTTTATCCAAGCAGTTTGATGTACTTCATGCACCCCTTGGACTTTATCCGCGAACAAGATTCCTGTATACCAGATTCATGCACTTTGCCGATCATTCGGTATACAGTTCTTGTGGTTATCAACCTTTATCTTGCCGTGTGCCGATAAGCGTCTAGACGACTACGGATTTTTTCATGGTTTGTTTATTGAAACCACATAATCCAGAGCATATTTCGGAACACTACGGGAAAACAACACTACAGCCCGTCGTCAAGAACGTCTACAGAAGGAACGTATCATCTACAAAAGAGGAAGGAAATACTTTGATACGGAAAACCGGCCACTGCATTTAAAGTGACCGGCTCATTTAGAAAGGGCGAAGATTTTTCCCTCGCCCTATCCTCTTCGTACGGCGGCAAATGACGAAACTTGCTCTTCATTCTGTGATTAACAACAACAGAGAATAGAACAGACTACCTACAAAATTCTTGCAGGAAAAATTACAAATATAGTGTAGCATAAACGCTAGATTTTGTCCAGCATTTTCTGACAAAAAACATTGGATTGTGTATCTTGTAACAATGAAGCGACACTCAGCGCGTCCACTTGAATGCTGATAACGAACATCACACCGCCAGTGCGTAATCGTCCTTTCATTCGATCACTGAATATTCTTGCCTGATTCCCCTTTATTTGTCCTGCTCGCCACAGCCGCTGCAGCCTGCACAGCTATGGGAACAGCTCCACAGCTTATTGGCAGTTGCCACCCAGTTCTCCGCGTAGGGCTTACACTCGACGTATAGATTCTCCACGTCCTCCGGGGACTGCATATCGGTGGAACGGGCGCCGGAACGCTGTACCATGGAACGCAGGCATTCCTGGTTCTCTAGCATAGGGCAGGGACGAAGCATATTGCTGTTGGAGGGCTGGCCGTCGTGATAGGCCATGAGCACCCTGCCCGGACAAAAAGAAAAGAGTCCGAACGCGAATTGCGTCCAGACTCAGTCTGGTGGAAGGGGTGGTCACTTTAGATGCCCCCCCTCAAATTCGGTTGCTAAACGAAAAAATTTGAAAAATAAATTTTTTCTCAAAAATTCTGTGATCAGAGCACCAAAAATATAGACCCACATCACCACAGAATTTTTATATTAGAAGTATAACATATATACCAAGTTTTGTCCAGCCTTTTCGACAAAAACATTTAGGAGATGTTATTGAGTGGTAAGTGGATTATGGGTCGAAAAGTTACCCACAAAAAAATAACACCGATGCTCCCGGATTGAGAACATCGGTGCTATTTTTTTGCAGGCAACCTATTTCTTCAGTGGCAGGTTTGCATCTTGTTCGTACCCACCGATAAACCGTATTCTGATTTGGGTGGCGGATAGGACTGTCACCTGTTCGATGATTCTTCGGATAAAGTCATCGTTAAACTCGGTAAGATTCATATTTTCCTCGTTGTTGATATAAAGTAGGGCCTGTTGATATTGGTATTCCTGTGCCTGATCTGCCATCTTCTTTTTCTGGATTTCCTGTAGCTGATTGGTGAGGTCCATTTTCTGTTCTGAAAGCTGCCGTAGCTTGGTGGCATAGAAGTCGCTGTCACCGCCTTGAGCAACGATTTTGACTAAGGCAGACATTTCCTGCTGCAGTTTGTCTATCTGTTTTTCCAGTGATTGCGGTGTGACTTGGTTCCCGGAAAACAGGATGATATTTTCTTGAACATCACGCAAATTCTTCAGGATATCTTCTTTGTCCTCGACCACTTTCTGAACGCATTGGAGGATCGCCTGATGCAAGGCTTCTTATAAAAGGGTCGGTGAGTGCTGACAGTATTTCGTTCCGAATTCTAATCGGCTGATACAACGCCAGACTACCTTTTTCTTACCTTTTTTTGCCCATGTGGTCCGACGATACATGGAACCGCATTCTCCACAAACCAGTCTTTCTGATAGTGCAT
The DNA here is from genome assembly GCA_946498095.1 of uncultured Clostridia bacterium. GTDB lineage: Bacteria > Bacillota > Clostridia > Oscillospirales > Ruminococcaceae > CAMMMX01. The sequence continues at coordinate 4,919 of CAMMMX010000001.1, read as the reverse complement.
ACTTACTGCAGTATTTTCCTAATGCGCTCTTGGTTTTCTTTTGGGAAACCTTCTTTTTGCTGTTTCTTCTGGTAAGTTCAAGTTGAGCATTCAGAAAATCCTCACGGGGGATGATAGCTGGATGGTTATCGGTGATGTAGTATTGAGTGAGTTCTCCATTGTTTTTCTTCTTTTTCTTAGTCAGAAAGTCTACGGTATAGCTTTTCTGCAGCAACACATCTCCCATGTATTTTTCATTGCGTAAAATATGCTCAATGGTAGACAATCCCCATTCTGTATTTCCCCGTGGTGTCAGTATATTTCGTCGTTCCAATGCATCCTTGATCTGTCGAATACTCCGTCCCAGTAGGAAGAGATTGAATATCATTTTGATGTGTTCCGCTTCTTCCGGTACAATTTCTGGCTCACCATCTTCTCCCTTTTTATACCCCAGCATATTCTTATAAGGAAAGGCGAACTTTCCTTGGCTGTATCCTTTGCGCTTGCCCCATTTGACGTTGTTGCTCAGGGATTCGCTTTCCCCTTGGGCGAAGGCGCTGGTCCATGTGAAGAATATTTCGCTGGTTACACGGGAAGTGTCCAACCCCTCTTTTTCGAATCGGATGATGATACCTCGATCCTTGAGCATCCGTATATATGAAATGCATTGGAGTGTATTTCTGGAAAAACGGGACAGTGACTTAGCCAGTATCATGTCAATTTTTCCTTTTTTACACTGCTTTATCATTTCCATAAAGCCGGGGCGGTTCTCATCTCTGGTTCCGCTAATGCCATCGTCCGAAAAAACTCCTGCGTACTCCCATTCGGGATTTGAGCGAATTAAATCGTCATAGTAAGCGATTTGATTTTCGATACTGGTCTGTTGTTCTTCTTGATCAGTGCTGACTCGGCAGTATGCCGCTACACGCAGCTTGTGGTTTCGAGTTCGAGCCTGCAGTATCGGTGACGGCTTGATTTCCCGAATAATCTTTTGTTTTGCGGGTGGTGCTTGAGATTGCATTTTGTACTCCTTCCTATCTATTAAAAAACTTTTTGATTGATTAACTGTAAGGTAACTGTTGTATCAGAAGCGATGAAAACTTTCGTAACAGTTTCTTGAAAGAGCTGGATGTCCAGCGCTTCTAACGGTAAACGATTTTCTAAAGTGCTCTTCAGCAAATCATTCTTCCAATTAGCAGGTTGGTTCTGTAAGGCACTGTATTTTGCTTGAGCACACTTTTTAATGAGTTCTAACAGATAATCTGATGAAGTATGCGGATCGCTCATTTTACGGTTAATTTCGTTTGTCAGGCGCATAGATTCCAGAGAAAGGCATTGAGTTACCTTGGTAGATTGTGTTACCTGAACAGGGTGAGTGATTACAAAATTCAAAACGCCGATAATCCGTTCCAGTAACTCGTCATCTGAGATATTTCCTGTTTCGATTCCGCAGTTTGAGCAAATCCAGACCATGTTCTGTTTGTTGTGATGAGTGCTTCGGGATAATTTTTGCCCACATTTTATGCAGCATATTTTCTCTCTTACCGCTTTAATCGTAGGATTCAATCTTCCGCTTTGTATGATCGAGCGCCGAGAGGAAACCTGCCCAAAAAGGCTTTCTTCTATAATTTGAGGATATTCATCATTTCCAAGGTATGTGGTGTTATCTAAAATACGACAGACCATGTTTTTGTTCCACCGGCTTCCTTCCCGGTAGGATACGCCAAAGGTTGGTATTCGTTCTGTTAATTTGGGTACGGAAAATCCCTCTGAATACTTTTGAAAAATAAAATGTGCTACTATGGCTTCTTCCATGTTGATATCTATTTTCCCGTCGATCATCTGGTAGCCAAATGGGAAATTGCGTTTTTTGCTCATATGGTTCACCTCTCAATTAACTCTGTCAATTCCAACCCATTGATTAACTGAAACCTTAAGCTTTCAGGCCCGGCAATTATTCGGGAAATGGTTCTTTTAAGAATTGACGGTTGAAAAATGTTCAATGCAGCTTTGTTCAGTACATTCAATATGTTCTGCGTTCCGCTTATTAGTTCCTGATAATCGTTTATATCTCGGTATCTTTGCAGTTCAGTTCTCAACTCGGAAATCTTCTGCTCCAACTCATTGGTTTGGGATATAAAAAAAGCAGAATCAATGCACTCCCTTGCCCTTAAAACGGTAAGCGCATGATTCTGCTCTAATAATTCAGCAATTTCTTGATTCAGTTTTATGGCTGTGGGATGGGCCATGTATTCTCTATCTCTCAATTCTTCTACCTGATGGAGAAACGGTTTCAAAATTTCATCTTGATTCTGTTTTAACTTATTTATTAGTGAGAGAAAAGTTTTGCAGATAACATCCTCTAAAACACCCTTTGCGCTGCACTGGGAGAGATCAGCTAAGTGTGCGGCACACGTCCACATAATTCCCTGTGAGGTAATCCTACGATAACAGATCGATCCGCATTCTTCGCAAAAAACCATTTTTGTTAGCGGAAAATCTTCAGTAGTCTGTTTTTTTCCATGCTTTCTTTTCTTATCTTCCAGCAATGACTGAACCTTTTCAAAGGTTTCTCTGCTGACGATGGCTTCGTGAGTATTTTCAGCATAAAACTGACTTTTTTCTCCATGGTTATCGACTTTTTTGAAAGGGATGCTTTCTGTACGATAGCTTTTTCGGAACAATTCATTTCCTGTGTAACGCTCATTTGTTAGAATATAAAGAACGCCATGTTTGCTCCAAACAGGTTCTCCCCTAAGTTTTGGGATTTGTTTTGCTTCTAATTCACGGGATATAGCCTGAACACCTTTTCCTGACAAAAAACTCTTGTAAACCCAACGGACTATTTTAGCTTCTTCTGGTTGGATAATCAATATGCCTTGCTCGTTATACCGATATCCATACGGAATTTGCGACAATCGAAATGTTCCGTTTTTCATTCGCATGACTGCGCCTTTGCGCATATTTTGAGATATTGATATGGATTCTTCTTGTGCAAAGGCACTTGTCATACTCAGGATCATTTCATTGGTTAACACACCGGTATTGATTTGTTCTTTCTCAAAAATCACGGAAATTCCGAGAGCCTGTAATTCTCGTACAGCCTTAATGCAGTCAGTGCTATTTCGTGCAAATCGGGAAACGGATTTAACCAGTATGCGGTCGATCCGACCAGCCCGGCAATCACGCATGAGTCTTTGGAATTCATCACGTTTATCAGCTCTGGTTCCGGTTATGCCCTCATCAGCATAAATATCGATAAATTCCCAGTTCTCATGTTTTTGTATCAGTTGAGTAAAATATTCGACCTGCGCAGAAAAGGAATTAAGCTGATCATCGGAGTCGCTGCTCACACGTGCATAAGCACAAACCCGGATTTTTTGCTCTTGTGGTCTTATTGTAGGTTCGATGATTTGCACCTGTGGCATTCTCCGCACCATCCTTTCTTTGTTTTCTTGGGTGGCATCTATTATGACCGCCCTGTAGCAACAACACTACCACAATGTACGGTAGAAAGCTATCACGATAACCACTAAATATCGTACCTCAAAACCCGGTATCTTTCGGCAACAGCAACAGTGGCTTTGTTGTAATTTTCTGAGGTTATAACGCCATCGGCCAGCATCTTTTTCAAGACTGAAAGCGCCATATAATATTTGATTTCATTAACCACCGCAAGGGCGGGTGCATCGTGGTTATATGTAACTTGCATACATCTGCCCCCTTTACCACGGAAGTGGGAGACCCTTTTGGGCTGCTCTTTGAAAAAAGCGATTTTCCAGCCCTTTGAGGTAGAGCTCATACTGTAGGTCACTTTCAGTGGTGATCAGTACCGTATCGCGATCCTGCAGAAACTCTAATATTTGAATCAGGATGGCGGGATCGTGACTCAGACGAGTAAGATCCCGCACAAGAACAGCGCGGACAAAACCACCCTGCACCGCCTGCATCATCTGTTTTAGACCCATACGGGCCATGCTTCTGCCGGTCCCCATATCCTGAGAAGTCCCCACAATGGTGTATTCCCGATGTTCGGCTTTTTCTAAGAGATTTCGCATTTGCTCAAAAAGAACAGCAGGGCGCTGCGAGCTGCTGCGACTGTATAGCCACATGGGGCGATCCATGTATGGGTAAGCCATGACTGGCGGTGTTTCTTTATTCATCTATAACAATCTCCTTTACGGCATAAAATAATCCGGGCTTTTCTTTGCCCGGATGAATGCTTCCACATCTTCAATTTTTCTGGTGATACGAAGTGGAGGCAGGGTTTCCAGCACAGCCCGGTGATATCGCTTTCCGGGAGCTGCCCGGTGATCCAGAATGCTGACCACGCAGGTGTCGGTTTCGGTGCGGATCGCCCGCCCGAATCCCTGCCTGAGTTTCACCTGCATATCCGGGATAATGACAGCCCGGATATAATCCTGTAGCGTGGGATATTGTTCCCGTTCCGCTTCGCTCAATGGATCGGGAACAGGAAAGGGCAGCCGCACAATAATAAGCGATGATACTATATCTCCGGGGAAGTCTACACCTTCCCAGCAGGAGCCCGCTGCGAACAGCACGGCATTCTGTGCTTGCTTGAACTGGTGGATGACATCCTGCGAGTGCCGCCATACTTCCATAAGCGGAAAAGGCAGGCGATCTTTCACTTGATTGTAAACAGCGCCCATGAGGGAATAGGAAGTAAAAAGCACCAGAGTGTGGCCATATGTGGTTTCCACTAAGCGACAGATCTGCTCTGCCAGACACTTGGCTTCCTGTTCGCTGCCCATCTGTGTTTTTAGAAGATCATTTGGAATGTAGAGAAGACAGTTTTCCTTATAATTGAAAGGAGAAACGGCAATAAAATCATCCAGTCGCTTGCTTACGGACAGCCCCATGAGCTGGCGGGTCCTGTCAAATCTGCCCCCGGCCATAAGGGTGCCGGAGGTCAGGATGGC